>CAIKMJ010000023.1 GCA_903828455.1 uncultured Acidobacteriia bacterium
CGGAAACTGCACCCGCTCCAGAATCTCCGCCCCCACCACCGGATGAATCTTCATCTTGTCGAACTCTTCCGGCGTCAGCTTGCCCGGCTTCGAAACAATGTGTTCCGGCACCGCCAGCTTGCCGATGTCGTGCAGCATCGCCGCCGCCCGCAGCGCTTCCATCTCGCGCTCGGACAGCCCCAGCTCGGTCGCAATCGCCGTCGCGTATACATTCACCCGCTGCAAATGATCGTGCGTCGTCTGGTCCTTTGCATCGATCGCCAGCGCCAGCGCTTCAATCGTCCGCAGATGCAGCGCCGAAATATCTTCCGCATGCACCTTCTCGCTCTGCAGCCGCCCCAGGTAAAAGTGATAAACGTTGTAGAGGATGTAGATCGCCGGCAGCCCCAGCATCGCGCTCTGCCAGCCCACCGCCGCCGACACGCGATGGAAGCCCCACGCAATCCCCGCGCCCACATAGAAAAACGGAAACACCCACGCGCACGACGCACGCCAGATCAGCCGCAGCGGCCTCGTATCGGCCAGCGACAGAATCGCCGTCGTCACCACCGTGTGGAACAGGAAGTACACCCCGGCCGCGCCCGTCAGCCGCATCAGCAGCCCGATCCCGTGCGACGCCAGCCATGCCGATGAGAACACACCCGCGCTCACCGCAAACGCCACCGCGATGTTCGCCATCTGGATCGCCACATTCAGCGCCTTCGGCCGTCCGCCCGCCACCGCGAAACTCTGCGCCACCGCGCCCAGCAGCACCGCCGCCAGACATTCGGGGCCGGTCAGTTCCGCCAGCCCAATCAGCAGCATCACGTAGTTCACCGTCAGCGCGCCGCTCACGCCCGGCAACTCCACCTTCAGCAGCCCCGCCACCAGCGAAACCACGCAGAAACACGCGAAACGCACCGGCGCCGCAATCGCAAGATGGCTCAGCGTCACCGCGCATACCGCCGCGCCGGCAATCAGAACGCTGTATAGAAACGCCGTGGTGGACGAATTTCGGTTCATGGTGGTCAAGTCTCTGCCTTCTCTCTCGCTTTGCGTCTACAGTCCCACCTTGCACTGCGCCGCCTTGAGAATCAAACTGCCGGGTACTGCCCGCCACCGCGCGCCACGCCTCCCCCGCGCGCCGCGCCCATGATTTAAATAATTGATTTCACTGCCCGCCCGATTGCGCCCATAACCCTGGTGCAGTCCGGCCGCTATAACGAAAGTGAGGGCACTGCCGAATCGCCGATTAGCCGCAAGTTATCACGTTCGCCGCGCCCCGCCGGCCACCTCGCAGCGCATCGCATTACGACAACGCCTCGCAGCGCATCGCATTACGACAACGCCTCGCAACATCGCGTGGCGACAACGCCTCGCAACATCGCAGCACGACGACGCCTCGCAACATCGCATTACGACAACGCCTCGCAACATCGCATTACGACAACGCCTCGCCGCATCGCATTACGACAACGCCTCGCAACATCGCGTGGCGACAACGCCTCGCCGCATCGCATTACAACAACGCCTCGCAGCATCGCATTACGACGACGCCTCACCGCATCGCATTACGACAACGCCTCGCCGCATCGCATTACGACATCGCACCGCAAACAACGCAGCACAAACAACGCAGCCGCCGCAAACGCAGCCGCCACCCTGCTACGCCGCAGCCGTCGCTTGTTCCTTCGCCTTCGCCGCCGCCTGCGCGCGCCGCTTGCGCCACGCAAACAGCCGCCGCAGCGCCAGCGCGATCCCCGTGTAGACCAGCACGCTTCCGCCCGCCGCCGCGCCGCCCATAATCAACTCGGTCGGAAAGCCCAGCAGTTCGCCCGTATGCACATCGCGTGAAAGCAGCCGCAGCTTCTCGCCCGCATTCGCCGTCTCGTACCCCGTGTACCCGGTCTCTTCACCGGTGCGCCGCACCCGCAAAATCGACCGCTGCGCCTGCCCGCTCGCCCGCCGGTTAATCTCAAACGCAATCACCGGATTCGCCGTGCCTTCCACCATGATGTGGTTCCAGCCCGGCACCTTCGCCTGCGCCACTGCCCAGGCCTTATCCAGTCCTTCCCAGCTCGGCGGACCGCTGGCCTCTTCCCCTCGACCGCCCCCGCCGCCGCCCCTGCCCCCGCCACCACGTCCGCCATTCCCGCCGCGCCCGCCAGCCGCGCCACCGCCGTTTGCACCACCGCCGTTTGCACCACCGCCGGCCGCCGCCACGGTCTTCCCTTCGGGACGATTCCGCGCTTCCTTCTGCTGCCCGTCCTTCTGCTGCCCGTCCTGCTTATGCCCGCCCTGCTTCCGGCCGGCATCGGCCTGCTCGCCGCCATCTTCCTTTCGCGGACGCCGCGGCCGATCGTGACCCTCCGCGCCCGCTCCCTGCGCCCCCTGCCCATCCGCGCCCGGCCCGCCCTTGCCGTCCGCCCGGGCCTCCTGCGTCTCGCCATCCTGCTTCCGCGGACGCCGAGGCCTGTCCTGTCCCTGCGCCCCCTGCCCGTCCGCCTGCTGCCCATCCGCCTGCTGCCCGGAATCGTCTTTCTTCTTCTTGTGATCGCCCCGCGCCTGATCGCCCTTCCCTTGGTCCCCGTGTGGACGCTCCCCGCCCCCCGCATTCGCCGACTTCGCTGCGCCCCCCTGCGGCGCTTCCGCCTTCGCCTGCAACTGCGGCTCGCCCTTCTTGCCCGCCGCCGCATCCGTCGCCCCCGGAGCCGCCTGCTGCGCCACCACCTGACCGCCCTGGTCGCCCTTCTTCTCCTGCTTCTTCCCGCCCCCGCCCTTTTTCTTCTTGTCCGCCTTCGGCCGCGGCACCGGGCTCCCCGTCGACGTGTACAACAAATTCGTCGCCCACTGATACGACAGCTGCACCCCCGTCAGCACCACCAGCATCAGCGGCACCACCGACCAGATCCCGATCACGTTATGCCAGTTCCAGTCCCTCGCCTTCCCCTTCGCCCCCCGCTTAAACAGCAGCGACGGCCGGAAATGCTGCCACGTCATCTTCTTCGGGAACCAGATAAAAATACCGGTAATCAGAATGAACAGGAACGCCACATTCGCCGCGCTCCCGATCGCCTCATTCGTCTCGTGCGATTGCCCGTTCAGCGACAGCCACCGGTGCCAGTCCTCCATCGTCCGGAAGAAGCCGTGCGTGCCCGTCTCGCGCGTCCCCTTTGCCGTCGGCGAACCCTGCCCGATCACCGCGCCCGTATACGGATCCACAAACGCCGTGCTCGTCCGCCCCAGCCACACCTCGGCCGGCCGGCTGCGGTCCGAACGCATCACGAACCCTTCGAGCGTCGCCTCCGGCTTCTGCTCTTTCACCTTCGCCAGCAGCGCTTCCGGCGATAGCGGCACCGCCCCCGCCGCCGGCGGCGTGTACTGATAATTTCGCGAATCCGCCCACGCGTTGACCTGGTCTTCAAAGACCAGCACCACGCCCGTCACGCACTTGAACAGTACGATCAGGCCAATCAACACACCCAGCGTCAGGTGAATCCAGAACAGTGTTTTTCGCAGCATGAGGGAACTGAATTGAGTTTGCAGACCCAATATTAAGATTGGGTTAGTCGCCCCCCACCCACACAAACTTTTACTTTCAGTGCCTTAGCCGCCCTCGCCCCTCAAAGTTCGCGCAGTTCCTTCGGCGTCGGCGTCAGCACTTCGCAGCCCGCATACGTCACCAGAATCGTATCCTCGATCCGGATCCCGCCCCAGCCTTCCACGTAAACTCCCGGCTCCACCGTAATCGCCATCCCCGCCTCCAGCCGCGTCTTGTCCCTCCGCCCCAGCCGCGGCGGCTCGTGGATCTCCAGCCCCAGCCCATGCCCCGTCGAATGTATGAACTGCTTCTCCAGCCCGTGCCCGCGCAGCACCTTCCGCGCCGCCGCATCCACCGACGCCGCCGTCACCCCCGCCCGCACCGCGTCGATCGCCGCCATCTCCGCCTCCAGCACCGCCTTGTACACGCTCCGGAACTTCGCCGTCGCCTTCCCCACATGCAGCGTCCGCGTCATGTCCGACGCATACCCGTCCCGAAACGCCCCCATGTCGATCAGCAAAATCCCCGGCCCGATCTTCGTCGCCCCCGGATGCGCATGCGGCAGCGCCGCCCTCGCCCCCGCCGCCACGATCGTGTCGAACGCCGGAGCCTCCGCCCCCCGCTTCCGGCTCTGATGATCGATCTCCGCCGCCAGCGCCGCCTCCGTCATCCCCGCCCGGAACCGCCCCAGCGCCGCCTCCAGCGCCGCCGAATTGCACTGCACCGACGCCCGGATCTTCGCAATCTCCCCGCCGTCCTTCACCATCCGCAGCCGCTCGATCAGCTGCGCTTGCCCCTTCAGCTCCGTCCGCCCCGGCACCCCCTTCGCCAGCGCCTCATACTGCGCAAACGTCAGATGGTCCGCCTCCACCCCCACCTGCCGCACCTTCGCCCGCGCCATCTCCTCCAGCACCGCCTTCGTCAGCGGCCCCTTGGCGATCTTCACCCGGCACGTCGCCTGCTGCCCCGCCTGCACCGTGTACCGCGGATCGGTGAACAGCGTCGCCCGCCCGTCCGCCTGCAGCAGCAACGCCGCATTGCTCCCCGTAAATCCCGTCAGATAGCGAATGTTGTGCAGACTGCTCACCAGCAGCGCATCCAGCTTTCGCTCCGCCAGCAGCGCCCCCGCGTTCGCCCGCCGCGCCTCTTCGTCGCTTAGTACAACGGCGGTCTTTTCAGCGGCGGTCTTTTCAGCGGCGATCTTTTCAGCGGCGGTCTTTTCAATACTCGTTGCCTTCTTTTTTGCAGTCATTCGCGCTCCGGAAACCCAGTCTACCGGAATCTCCCGCTCCCGGCGACCCTCTTCCGCCCCCCGCTAATAACCCTCGCCCGCCCCCAGCACCACCCCGTTCACTTCCACCTGCAGGTACGACCCGCCCCGCATCCCGTCGCGCAGCGGATTCATCTTCACCCGCACCGCATCGCCCGGCCGGATCGAATCCCGCCGCCACCCCTTTTTCGTCAGCACGTTCGGCCCCGCGCCCTCCAGCAGCCACTCCACCGGCTCCCCCGTCTTCCCGTCCTTCACCGTCATCCGGATCATCGTATGCGGATTCACCCACCGGAACTCCGTAATTGTACCCGTCAGCGTAACCACCCGCGTCCCGTCGAACATGGCGAACGAATGGTGCGCCGGCGCCACGCCCGCGCCCGCTCCCAGCAACACCGCCAGCACTGCCATTCGTGTGAACTTCATCCCGCCGTCTCTTTTTTTGAATCGCTACAATCATACAAAGCCGGGCCGCCATGAATCTCAACCAGGTCACCGTCCCCTCCTCCGACGTCGCCCGCTCCATCCGCTTCTACCGCCTCCTCGGCCTCACCCTCATCGTCGAATCCCTCCCCCGCTACGCCCGCTTCGAATGCCCCGCCGGCGACTCCACCTTCTCGGTCGAACTCAAGCCCTCCGCCTCTCCTTCCGCCGCCCCCTCCGCCGCCGCCTCCGGCCCTCCTTCCGGCATCGTCATCTATTTCGAAGTCCACGACCTCCCCGCCACCGTCGCCTCCCTCCAGTCGCGCGGCATCGTCTTCGACACCCAACCCAAAGACCAGCCCTGGCTCTGGCGCGAAGCCACCCTCCGCGACCCCGACGGCAACACCCTCTGCCTCTTCACCGCCGGCCCCAATCGCCGCTATCCCCCCTGGCGCCTGCCCGCCTGATCCCCCCGTGGCCCCTGCCCGGCCGGATCCCCCCGTGGCCCCTGCCCGCCTGATCCCCCCGTGGCCCCTACCCGCCGGATCCCCCCGTGGCCCCTGCCCGCCCGATCCCCCGTGGCCCCTGCCCGCCCGATCCCCCCGTGGCCCCTGCCCGCCTGATCCCCCTGTGGCCCCTGCCCGC
>CAIKMJ010000024.1 GCA_903828455.1 uncultured Acidobacteriia bacterium
CGGCTGCGCCGCTTTGTGTACCGTCATCTCGCCCGGTTCCACCCTCTCGCCCAGCCTCATGGAGAACACCTCCCCCGTCGCGCGGCGAATCGCCTCGCCGATATACATAGGCAGCGCCGCGCCGACGCCGCGCGTCCCGTCGTGGGTCGCAACTGTCGGAAGTGGGTTCATAATGTCCCATCGGCATCGGCGCGCTGCAACTTTAATCGCCCCCGCCCGCCCCCCCAAAAAACAATCCCCCGCCGCCCCCCTGCAAAAGACGATACTGGATGCATGTCAGCACTCCACGGTGATAAGTCTCGCTACGGCAGACTCCGCAAGAAAAAGATCGCAGACCGGGCCCGTTTGCGCCAACTCCGCAAACGTCTCGTCTTAACAGTTCCGGCTCCGGCGCCCGCCGCCGTTGCCTAACCCTCCATACGTTCCCCCCACCGGAAACAACCGTCCATAAACAACCGTCCGCAAAAAAAACGAGCCGCTCCCGCAGCGGCTCGTTCCTTTCTTCCCTCCTGTTAACTTCAGTAAACTGATTTACTAACCGGAGTACTTCCGTTTGACTTTAGTGATGGACCACCCAAAAGTCCGGGTACGATATTAACTTCGGCCAACTCCTCCTCCGCCCGATCTTGGGGTAAGGTAGTAACTGAGCAAAGGTTATGGACAAGGCAATCAAATTCCTCCGCCGCGAACTCAGCGATCTGGAACGGCTTATGAAAGCTATCGAGAATGCCATGGAGCGCAAGCAGTCCGCCCCGTCAACGGCTTCTGTTATGTCCGATAAGCGTGAAACCAGCGTCTTCGGCCACGAACCCGCCATCAGTTTGTGGGTCGATTAGTTCATTCCATCCGTTACTAACTGCCCGTATTACGATTCGCCGCACGCAAGAGTCTGTCCCTCACTCCCGCCCACTCCACCTCATCCGGCGGTAACTCAATCCAGATCCACTCATAACTATCGTTATCCAACTTATGCAGAATTCTGTATAAGTCACGTGCGTACCCCCGCGCGTCCCCCGGCATCTTATCCCGACTTAGTCGGAATCCTCTGCCTTCCTTCGGCGCCTCCCCCAGATACACCGGCGTCCTCGGGCTGTAATGCTTCGGATGCATCCCCGGCGATTCTGTTGCCTCACCCTCTGCCGCCTCAGCCGCCGCCCCCAACTCCACCGGCCCGATCAGACTCTCGATCTCCGCCCGCGTCACCATCCCCGGCCGCAACAGGCGCGGCCGCGCCCCGCTCAGCGAAAGCACAGTACTTTCGATCCCCACCGCGCACTCGCCGCCGTCCAGAATCATCTCCGGACCGCCTTCCGTCGCACTGAACGCCCGCCGCACATGCTCCGCCGTCGTCGGCGAAAGTTCCGTGAACCGGTTCGCACTCGGCGCCGCCACCGGCACCCCGGCCTCCCGCAGCAACGCCAGAGCCACCGGATGCGCCGGCATCCGCAGCCCCACACTCCCCAGCCCGGCCGTCACCAGATCCGGAACGCACCCGGCCTTCGGCACCACCAGCGTCAGCGGCCCCGGCCAGAACGCCCGCGCCAGCCGCTCCGCCTTCTCCGGCCATTCCGACGCCAGTCCCCGCGCCATCTCCACCGACGCCACATGCACAATCAGCGGACTCGTCAGCGGCCGCCCCTTCGCCGCAAATATGCGCCTCACCGCCGCCTCGTCCAGCGCGTTCGCCCCCAGCCCGTAAACCGTCTCGGTCGGAAACGCCACCAGCCGCCCGGCGCGCAACAACTCCGCTGCTTTTTGAATTTCCGTCACCCGGCCCGGCCCTACTCTTCCGGCTCGCCCGCGTCGTCCGCCGCCGTCTTCCCCGTCTTCCGCCACACCAGCCACGCATGTTGCAGCGGCTCCAGATCGCCGTCCAGCACCTTGTCCACGTCGCCCAGCGCCAGCTTCGTGCGCAGATCCTTCACCAGCCGGTAAGGCGCCAGCACGTAGTTCCGAATCTGGCTCCCGAAGTTGATCTCCAGCTTCGACGCCTCGGTCTTCCGCGTCTCCTCGCGCTTCTTCTCCAGCTCGAACTCATACAGCCGCGCCCGCAGCTGCTTCATCGCCGTATCGCGATTCTTATGCTGCGACCGCTCGTTCTGGCACTGCACCACAATCCCCGTCGGAAAGTGCGTAATCCGCACCGCCGAATCCGTCATGTTCACATGCTGCCCGCCCGCCCCGCCCGCGCGAAACGTATCGATCCGCAGATCGCTGTCCTTAATATCGATCTTGATCTCATCGTCGATCTGCGGAAACACAAACACCGACGCAAACGACGTATGCCGCCGCGCCGCCGAATCGAACGGCGATATCCGCACCAGCCGGTGCACGCCAATCTCCGACTGCAGCAGCCCGAACGCATTCGGCCCGTTCACTTCAAACGTCGCCGACTTAATCCCCGCGCCCTCGCCCTCCAGCCGGTCCGTCAGCACCGTCTTCATGTCGTTCCGCTCGGCCCACCGCAAATACATGCGGAGCAGCATCTCGGCCCAGTCCTGCGACTCGGTCCCGCCCGCGCCCGGATGTATCGTCACGATCGCATCCCGCCGGTCGTTCTCGCCCGAGAGCAGCATCCCGGTCTCCAGCTTCCCCAGCGCCTCGGCGAACTTCTTCAGCTCGCGCTCAATGTCGCCCTGCACCGCCTCACCCTCGCGCGCCAGCTCGAACAGCGTGTCGAGGTCGTCCGTCATCGCCGCCACGCGCCCGTCGTTTTCGATCGCCTCTTCGAGCCGCTTCCGGTCCTGCATGACCTTCTGGCTCTTCTCCGGCTGCGACCAGAAGTCGGGCTCCGATATCTGCTTTTCGGTTAGTTCCAGCTCTTTTCTGCGCCGGGGCGCGTCAAAGATAACTCCGCACGGCAGATGCCTGTTCACGGAGCGGTGCGTATTCGCGGTCCAGTTCGTCGAGAGTCATATTGGATGTGAATTTTCAGTTTAACGCGCTAAAGATTTAACGCGAAGAAGTAATGCGCCGTCTGCCGCTCCTTCAACCGCCGCGCGCACACAGCCGCGCCATCGCCGCAAACGGCACGTCGCGGAATGGCGGAATCGCCACGCCCGCGCGCGCTGTCCCCTCCAAATGCCGGACGCCGGCCGAGTGGCTTCACCTTGCCCGGCTACGACTTTCGCGGCTTCTTTTTCTTCGCCGCCTTCGCCTGCCCGGCTTCGTACTCCGTCACATGCGCCCGGAACGCCTCGGCCCATCCGCTGAAGTAATCATCCATTTCCTTCAGTTCCTCCGGCGTCAGTTCCGCGGTCATCTTACTGACCCGGCCGGCCTTTTTCGCCGTGGCCTTATTGCTCCCCTTCTTCACCGGGCCATCAGCCTTTCGTGGTTTCGCGGCCTTTTTGGGCGCTGCTTTTTTGGGAGATGCCTTTTTGGGGGCTGCCTTTTTCGCGGTCGCTTTTTTCGGAGTCGCTTTTTTGTCTCTCACGACGACGCATCATAGCACTTTCGCTGCCGGCTCAAAACGGATCCGCAGCCTCGTCCCCGTCGCCGTCGCCAGCCTCTCCAGCGTCTGCGTTGACGGCCTCGTCCTCCCGCCCTCCAGCCGCGCAGCACGAGGTTATTCTGGATCAGTGCGAATACCCCCTGCGTCACAATATCGAGAGGCTTTGAATCAGATACAGGCCCAAATCACACCCCTCCAGTTACGTCTGCTCGAAGCACACTACCTCGCACCCGACCACACAGCCTCATCGGAAGAGATCGCGTTAGCAGCCGAAAACTCGTGGCGCACGACAAATCTCCACTACGGCCAGTTGGGCACTAAAATTCGTCGCGCTCTGCGCCAGCCGATTCGCGATGGAGATAAAGCGCAGCAGTCCAGCATACTTGCCTCCTTCGTTCCACCCGATGAAAGCTTTCCGCATTACCGATGGATCATGCATTCATCCCTTGCCGCGGCCATTCGGAGCCTTGGTTGGTTCGGCGCGGAAGATACCGGCACTCGCCCCATCACAGCCCTCACCGCACTCCAGTCAGCCGTCGAAGGAAAACAACAACGAAAGCTTGTCCTTCACCGCCAGCGTGAAATGAGTCTCCGCCGCGCCAAACTGGCCGCCTTCCGCCGCGATCATGACGGTCGCCTGTTCTGCCAAGTTCCGGGCTGTGGCTTCGACTTTGAAACGACCTACGGCGAACTGGGAAGTGGTTTTGCAGAAGTCCACCATCTTACGCCGTTAAGCGAACGCAGCCGACCAATTTCTACGAGGCTGGCCGACCTGGCGGTCGTTTGCGCAAACTGCCATCGGATGATTCACCGCAATAACGGCTGTCGCACCATGGAGGGACTCATTTCGAAAATCAATCGCGCATAAGTAGGAACTATTTGTCGAGCATCCGGCGCGCTGCTTTCCGCGAAACCGCTGCGCCACCAATCATCCTCGTTCACGGAATCGCACCATCGCCGCCAACTGCTCATCACTCAATGGCGGAACATCGCCTGTCCCGCGCGGTTCCTCCACCCCGGTCGCCTGACGCTGTGCGATCTCCCGCACCGCACGCATCTCGGCCTCTGTCAACTCTCTGTTCCTGATCTCGTCCGACATCACGCTTACCAGCCGCGCAGACCGAGAAGATTGCGATGACTGATTCGCCATGGAGCCTGCACCTGTCACCGACACTCTACGCCCCCGCCGGCTCAAAACTGATCCGCAGCCTCGTCCCCGTCGCCGTCGCCAGCCTCTCCAGCGTCTGCGTTGACGGCCTCGTCTTCCCGCCCTCCAGCCGCGCAATCACCGACTGCGTCGTCTTCATCTTCCGCGCCAACTGCTCCTGCGTCAACCCCGCCGCCACCCGCGCCTCAATCACCGCGCGCGCCAGGGCAAACTCTGGCTCCAGTTCCTGATACGCCTCGCGGTATTCCTTCTTCTTCAGCCATTGCTGATGAAGTTCACTGACTTTGGCCATTTACCGAATCCCCTCTGCCCGCTTCAGCGCCAGTTCGATCTCGCGCTCCGGCGTCTTTTGTGTCTTCTTAATGAACACCCGCACCACCACGACCCTCCGCCCCACCGCCGTCACATACAGAGCACGCGAAACTCCGTCTCGCCCCGTCATCCGCATTTCCCATAACGGGCCGCGAATATGTTTCACGTGCGGCTCGCGGACCCGCTCCAGACCGAACTCTTCTATCAGCAGCGAAATATGGCGAAAACGCGCCAGCATTTCAAACGGCAAATCTTCGAGTTCGGCATCCACGACCTCGTTCAATGTCTCAACGCTCCATGAACCCGCACCCAATCCGAGTATAGCCTTTTTGCTATAAAACATAAAGCTTCGATTCGATCTGCCCAACGCAGACCACAACCGAAATGGTGCGGCTACTGTTCTACTTTCTCCCCCTCCCAGTCACAACCCCAACAAAAATATTTCCGCCCCAAAACCCCAATAAATCCCCACTTCCCGCCCCACCCCCGCCCGATTTCCCGCCCCCGCGCTGCTATACCTGAGCCAGGCATACTGCCTGCATTCGAATCATCAATCAGGAGCTTTCACCATGGCAACACCCAAGCAGCGCGCCGCCAACGCGGCCAACGCCCGGAAGTCCACCGGCCCGCGCACCGAAGCCGGCAAACACATCGCCCGCCTCAACGCCTATAAGCACGGCCTCACCGGCCAGCTCGTCCTCCGCACTCCCCATGAGCACGCCGCCTACGAAGCCTACTCGGCCGGCATGATGTCCGACCTCGCCCCCGCCGGCTCCCTCGAACTCTCCCTCGCCAACCGCATCGTCGCCGACACCTGGCGTCTCGAACGCGCCCACATCCTCGAACGCGGTCTCTACGAAATTGCCGACGCCGATGCCGACGCCGAAGCCGCGCGCACATTCGACACCGGCCACCCCGGCCGCGACGAACTCCTCTCCCACGCCTCGCAGTTCCACATCCGGGAAAAAACCTTCAGTTCCATGAGCCTCTACATGGCCCGCATCCAGCGCGGCCTGCTCAAGGACATCGACACGCTCCGCAAAATCCAGAAATCCCGTCGCGAGGCCGAACTCCAGGCCGCCAAACAGGCCGCGGCGATAAAACGCCAGCCCGCCAAAGTGGTTGATTTCCCAACCGCTTCCCCCGAAATTGGCTCCGTTTGTTCCGCGCCCTCGGCCAACGCCGCGCCGCTGCCCGAAACCTCCCCAACGCCGCCCGCGGCACCCCCCGCACCCCCCGCCGCAACGCCCGAAAATATGGTCGCGTAGCCCTTTTTACAAGCTCCCGGCCCTCGCCGCGAGCCCCGCCGCCACCGGGCACGCCCGTCGTGTCTTCACACGATCAGCATGCAGTCGCCATACGAGAAGAACCGATACTTCTGCGCCACCGCATGCCGATACGCCGCCATCGCCAGCTCCGTGCCCGCAAACGCGCTCACCAGCAGCAGCAGACTCGTCCGCGGCAGATGGAAATTCGTCAGCATCGCCCCCACCCTGCGGAACTCGCACCCCGGATACAGGAACAGGTTCGTGCTCCCCGCCAGCTTCCCCAGCCGCGCCGCCGATTCCACCGTCCGCACGCTCGTCGTCCCCGCCGCCACCACGCGCCGCGCCCCGACAATCTCGCGCCACGCCTCTTCGCTCACCGAGTACCGTTCGAAATGCAGCGCATGATTCTCGAAGTCCTCGCGCTCAATCGGCTGAAACGTCCCCAGCCCCACATGCAGCGTCACCCGCGCCGTCTTCGCCCCCGCCGCCGCGCACCGCTCCAGCACCTCGCCCGTGAAATGCAGCCCCGCCGTCGGCGCCGCCACCGATCCCCGCTCCCGCGCATACACCGTCTGATAGCGTTCCCGGTCGCCCGCCTGGTCGCCTCGCCGGATGTACGGCGGCAGCGGCATGTGCCCCAGCCTGTCGAGCGCCTCGTACACCGACCCCGCGCCGTCGAACCGCACCGTCCGCTCCCCGCGCTCCCCGCGCCCCGTGATTTCGCAGCCGAATCCCTCGCCGAACTCCACCCGCTCGCCCACCGGCAGCTTCTTCCCCGGCCGCACCAGCGCGCGCCACTCCCGCGCGTCAGCGGTCGCGCTGCCACCGATCGGCTCGATCAGCATCACCTCCACCGCGCCCTCGCGCCCCGCCCTGTGCCCGTACAGCCGCGACGGCAGCACCCGCGAATCGTTCAGCACCAGGCAATCGCCCGGCCCCAGATACTCCGGCAGCTCGCGAAACATCCGGTTGGTAAACGTCCCCGTCGCGCGCTCCACCACCAGCATCCGCGCCCCGTCGCGCTCCGACGCCGGCTCCTGCGCAATCAGTTCTTCCGGCAATACGTAATCGAAATCGGAAAGCTTCATCGCCACAACAGCTCTCGGCTAACTCTTCTTCGCTTCCAGTTCGCCCCAGCGCGCATACAGCCGGTCGACCTCTTCCTGCGCCTCTTCCATCGCCGTCACCGCCTTCATCAGCAGCGCCGGATCGGACACCACGTGCGGCGATTCCAGCTCCTGATGCGCATTCTCCACCAGCGCCTCCGCCTTCGCAATCGCCTCTTCGATGCCCTCCAGCTCGCGCGCCTCCATGTACGAAAGCTTCTTCTTCGAAGGCGTCGCCTCGCGGTTGTCCTTCGCCGACGCGCTCGCCTTCCCCGTCTTCGCGGAAGGCTTCGAAAGCACGTCCTGCTCCCACTGCGCAAGCTCCGCGTAGAACTGCACGCCGCCCGCCCCGTCCATCGCCAGCAGCATGTTGGAGATGCGATCCAGCAGGAACCGGTCGTGCGTCACCAGCACCAGCGCGCCCGGGAAGTCGCCCAGATTGCTCTCCAGCACTTCGAGCGTCGGAATGTCCAGGTCGTTGGTCGGCTCGTCCAGCAGCAGAATGTCCGCCGGCTTCAGCATCAGCCGCGCAATGTGGACGCGCGCCCGCTCGCCGCCCGACAGCCGTCCCACCGGCAGATCCAGCTGCTGCGCCGTGAAAAGGAACCGCGCCGCCCAGCCCGCCACGTGGATCGGCCGGTCGCGGAAGATCACCGTGTCGCCGCCCTCCGGCGCCAGCGCCTGCCGCAGCGGCAGCTCCGGATCGATCGTGTCGCGGTTCTGCTCGAACCATGCCACCCGCAGCCCGTCCGCCCGCCGCACTTCGCCCGTGTCCGGATCCAGCTCGCCCGCCAGCATCCGCAGCAGCGTCGACTTGCCGCAGCCGTTCGAACCCAGCACCCCCATCTTCGTGCCCGGCCCCAGCACAAACTTCAGCCCTTCGAACAGCTTCCGCCCGCCGAGGCTCTTCGAGATCTCCTCGCACGTCACCAGCCGCTTCGTCATCCGCCCCGTGGCCGTGAAGTCGATCGACGTCGTCCCCTTGCGGTTGCGGTCCGTCACATCCGCCAGCTGCGCCTGCAGGTCCATCGCGTCGTCGATCCGCGCCTTCGACTTCCGCGTCCGCGCCTTCGCCCCGCGCCGCAGCCACTCGATCTCGCGCGTCACCAGGTTCGCCAGCGCCTGCTGCTCCTTCGACTGCGCATGCAGGAACTCGGCCCGCTTCTCCAGAAACCGGCTGTAATTGCCCGGCACCGAGAACACCCCGTCCGGATACGCCCGGTTGATCTCCGCCACGCGCGTCGAACAGTTCTCAAGGAAGTACCGGTCGTGCGTCACGAAGATCGATGCGAACGGCGCGCCCGCCACCAGCTTCTCCAGCCACAGGATGCCTTCCACGTCGAGATGGTTGGTCGGCTCGTCCAGCAGCAGCACGTCCGGCCGCACCGCCAGCGCCGCCGCAATCGCCAGCCGCTTGCGCCAGCCGCCCGAAAGCGTGCCCGCCTTCGCCGAGGGATCGTTGAATCCGGTCCGGCTCAGGATCTTCGAAACTTCCGTATCCCGATCGTCGGTATCCGGCGCCGCGGCGGTCACAATCTCCCGCACCGTCGCATCCGCCTCGAACTTCGGATCCTGAACCACGGTCGCCATTCGCACGCCTTTGCGCAGCGAAACAGTGCCGTCGTCGGGCTTCATCTCGCCGCTCAGGATGCTGAGAAACGTCGACTTCCCCGCCCCGTTCGGACCAATGATTCCAAGCCTGTCGCCGTCATGCAGACTGAGCGAGATGCCGGAGAAAACAGTGCGCGACCCAAACGATTTCTCAATCGCGTCGCAGGTTAATAGGACTGACATTCAGAGAACTTGAACCAACTCCGTCGCGGCGCCGTCGGCTTCTTCATCGTCGCCCGCCGCATCCGGATCGAGGAACCTCGTATCCAGCAGGCGGTCGTGCTTGATGTTGCCCATCGCCTTGAGAATGTTCTCGCGCAGATGCGGCCGCTCGGCTTCCCACTCGGCGATGGTCTCGCGGATGCCGCGCCGCACCGTGCCCGTCTTCTGCGAACACCCGCACGGAATCACCGGAGCGACTTTGCTTTCCGCCCACGCGCGCGTGACCTCTTCGGTCACATACACCAGCGGGCGGATGATGCGGAAGTCGCCCTTGCGCGAGTTCGTCACCGGCGGCAGCGCGCTCATGCGCCCCGTATACAGGATGTTGCGGAACAGCGACTCGCAGAAGTCATCCGCCGTATGCCCGAACGCAATCACATTCGCGCCCAGCCCGCGAGCAATCTGGTAAACCGCGCGGCGCCGGAACCGGCTGCACAGGTCGCATCCATGATCGGGCTGTTCATCGATCAGACGCAGCGACGGGTTGTCCGTGTGATACGTCCACTCAACACCGAGCGACCTGATGTACTCGCCGATCGGGCCGATCGGACTGAGGAACTTGCCCTGCTCCACCGTGAACGCGCACAGCGAAAAGTTGATCGGCGCGCGCTTCTGCAGCAGCAGCAGCGCCTCCAGCAGCGTGACCGAATCCTTCCCGCCCGATACGCCGACGGCGATGCGGTCGCCTTCGCGAACCATGCGGAAGCGGTGAATCGCTTCGCCGACTTTCCGCAACAGATGCTTTTCGAGGTCCACCAGTCCAGATTAGCGAACGCCGAACGCCAGGCGAAGCATCACCACAGGAATTCCTTCGCCTGCGCCCGCTTGTCGTGCCCGTCCAGCACGTGCACCACGCGGATCTTCTTCATCGTCACCGGCGAAAGCTGCCCGATCGGAATGTACACAATGGTCCGTCCGAAGCGCGCCGCAATGTTGCGGAACACCGACCGCGGCGGTTTCGCCGCCACATACACTACGTACTTCTGGATCGAGTAATCGAGTCCCGCGAGCAGCAGCCGTTCCGCTTTCGTCTCCGCGAAGTCGTAATCCGGATCGGCCCACACATCGTACATGCGCCGCGCCGGCAGACTCATCAGGAACCCGCCATACTCGGCCCGCCCGATGCCCGGCCCCACCATGTGCTCGAACGGATGCGTCGAGTAGTACGCCATGTCGGATTCGTTCTGGTGCTCGCCCAGCCACGTCGTCATGTAGTCGTAGCGCCCGTCGCGGTCTTCATCGAAGATCACAATGACCGACCCCACTTCGCCGTGCACCTTGCGCGAGTTCCGCACATAGATGGTGCCTTCGTGCCAGTTGCGAATGGTCTCGCGAATATCGACGCCATCGAGCAGCGACGTGGTGAACGGCTCCACCGTGGTGTGCTCATCGGAAAGAACGCTCTTGCCCTTCTTCTTCAGATAGCGGCCGAAGTCTTCAATGACGATATCTTCCGGCGGATACGAACAGATGTTGGTACCGTCCAGCTCCTTCGCCCACTCGCCGGGAATCTTCTCCTTCTTCCGCCGTTTGAGTCCCAGGTTTCCCAGCCGCCGCTTGGTACTCGGCAAACGCCGCCGCAACCGGATGCGCTTCGTGTTCAGCCAGACCTCGTCGCCCGCAATGTTGACGGTCTCCAGATCGCTCTCCGTCTGCTGCCACGAATAGCGCGACGCCGTCTCCCACACGTCCCACGCGTAGTTCTCATCCACGATCGACCGCGCGGCAATCGTCAGATCGAACAGCGACGCCGCCAGATCGTGATGCGTGCGCGCCAGATTCCGGCTGTATCGTGCCAGCAGGCGGTACTGCCACCGATGCAGCGTCTCGCCCGTGTTCAGCGAATAGGACTCGCCCGCCTCGCGATACAGCGCGAACTGCGCATGGCGGCGATCGATCAGCGCCGTCTCCGTCATCTGCTCGCGGAACCGTTCGTAACGTTCCATCAGAAACGGATACTCAACGGTAATCTCGCCCAGACACTCCGGATGCGGATTGACCAGCTGCAACTCCGCCCTGCGCCGCCGCTTCGGCTCCTCCTGCGGGACTTCCATCGCATCCAGCACCGGATCGAGCAGGTTGAGCGACACCACGACCAGGACGCGCGCGAACGGATCGACACCCTGCAGCTTCCACGCCACTCCGGCGGCGAAGCTTTCGATCTCCTCAGTGCGCTCCTGCGGATGGATCCGGTACGCCTCCACATACTGCTCGTAAGTGATGGACCGCAGCGCGCCGGTGTCGGGATAAGTGTCGGGAACGTGGGGACGCTCGGTCGAGTCGGGATCGGCAAACACGACCTCGGTGCCGATCTCCTGCGCCGTGCGGATCGCCTCCACAAACGGATCGCTCGGCTCGACGGGAACATAGACGGCCTCCTCGTCCTCTTCATCCGCACGGCTCTCCGTGTCGCGATAGAAGATGACCGAGAGCTGCGGCAAGCGCTGCAGCGCATCGCGGTACGGCGCTTCCAGCGTTTCCGGCAGTTCCACGGCAACGATGTCAGGCTGAACTTCGAGGATGCGCCGCCGGACTGCGAGGGCAAACTCCAGCCGGCCTGGCACCACCGGCAGGTAGGTGAACCGGCCGCGAGTCAGACTGTTGAAGTCAGGAATTGACGGGCCGGTCTCGCCGGACATAGCGCAGCGCTTCCTCCCCGAGTGTTTCGCGCAGCGCCGTCAGCATAGCGGTGCGCTCCTGTTCCTGGCTGGTCGCAAGGCTGCGCAGCTTGAGAGCGTAGCGCGCGAGGTTGATGCCGTCGCGCACGCTGTAACGCTCGTCGGCCGCATGCGCCATCTGCAGAAAGTCCGTGACGTACTCGAGTGTCTTGTCGTCGGCGAAGGGCAGGTTCTCGCGAAGGATCAGCAGTTCTTCGTCCTTCTCCGGGAAGTCGATCAGAATCTGCGGCTGCAGGCGCGAATGAATGTACTCGGGCAGTTCGAATGTCGAAGCGTCGTCGTTCATCGTTGTAACGAGGCGGAAGTTGTCGTGCGCGCGGATCTTCACGCCGGCCACGATGCTTTCCACGTAGCGGCGGTTATCGAGCAGCGGGGCAAGGCTCGCCCAGCTCTTCTCGCTCATCCGGTTCCCTTCATCGAGGATGATGATGCCGCCCGTGATCATGGCCGAAACCAGCGGCGAGGCCACGTAACGGAGCCGCCCTGCACCTTCGATGACCGGCGTGACGAGCAGATCTTCCGGACGCGTATCGAGCGTGGCCTGCATGATGTAGACGTCGCGTCCCATGCGCTTCGCCGCGGCGTATGCAAGCGTGGTCTTGCCCACGCCCGGCTTGCCGATCAGCCGCGGACTCATGGGGATGTCCTGCTCGCTCACAACCATCCAGGCGGCCAGCAGCTGCCGCATGAGCTCTTCCTGCCCGACCCAGCGGACGGGCAATTCATCGGGATGCGCGAGGTGGAGTGTGACTCCCTCGATCTCTGCTGTCATGTCGTTCAATTGTAACGGGCGCGCGCCGCAGGTTGCGAACTGAGCGGGTAGGCGGCGTTCGTTCAGTCGGCAAGGCGCATGAGCGGGTCGCCGAAGATGACGTTCATCCAGCTGAGCCCGGGGAGCCCCATATAAAAGCTTTCGGCCAGCGTGCGGCCCTGGCTGTAGGCGGGCAGCACGAAATCGGGATGAGGGCAGAAGTAGAGATACGGTTCCCAGGCCTGACCGGAGGCGGCGCTGGCGCCTTCCTCCAGATAATCGCCGGCCATGGACTGCGGGGCGCCTTCGAACCAGCCGGCGCGATCGGTCCACGTGGTGATCTTCCAGGTGTCGGGCGGGCGCTTCATGGTGCGGCCGTCGGTAGAGACAAACTCGGTGGCGATGGCGCCCGGCAGCCATTCATTGTGGAGGAAGCGCTGCGTATGATTGCGGTCGTTGGAGCCCCACGAGGCGTAGGCGATGACCTGCTTCTGGTTGGTCATGACGGCGGCGGAATCGTCGAGGATCACCCGGTCTTTCGGCAGCAGCAGCGCGGCGGTGCGCAGCCACTGGTTGCCTTCGGTGGAGTCGTCGGCCTTACCGTCGATCACGAAGCGGCCGACGTTGCGGGCGGCCAGAGAACGGTCGATCATCCTCTTCACTGTCGCTACGTCGTAGGCATCGAGACGCGTCACCATGTACATGGGGATGAGCGGATGGCGGAACGGCGTGTCGCGGAGGCGGAAGAACGGGTTGGGGACCGATCCCCGCAGCGTGGTGGTGACGCCGTGCAGGTGCTGATAAACAAGCGTGAGTTCGGAATCGACCGAGGCGGCCGAGTCATTCAGTTCCTTACCGCCGGTCGATTCGATGCGGAGCGGGACGCCTTTGGTAGTGGCGATGTAGAGAATTTTCTCGATCAGACCGTTGGCGCGCAAAAAGGCGGCAACGGGGGCTTCGATCTGCTGATCGTAGATGCCGCGCTGGATGGTCTCCAGCGGGGCGGTGTCGATGGCGCAGAGGTTCTTCAGCGGCACGCCCCGCTTGCGGAGATAGTATTCGCCGATTTCGCGGGACGCGGGCGACTGCCGGTTGACGACGACCAGCACCTGGTCCGGCGTCTGGGCGAAAAGAGGAGTCGCGGCGGCCGCCAGCACCGCGAGCAGCAGGCGACGGCCGGGAGACGGGATTCGGCGCGGGCGGCGCGGAATGGAGGAGGAGAGTCGGGGCATAACCGGATCCGGATCCACTCTCATCGTAGTGGCCTCGGGCGCGTGGCGGCAAACCGGTATTCTTTTGCTAAACTTCAAGGTGATAAGAGTTTGGCCGGATTTCGCGTCCGGTGCTCGCAACGCCATCCGGCTGCCTAATGGATTTCGATCAGCTCCACACGTTTCTTGAAATCGTCCGCCTGAAGAGTTTCTCCAAGGCGGCGCAGACGTGTTACCGGACGCAGCCGGCCATCAGTGCGCAGATCCGGCAGCTGGAGCACGAGGTCAAGACGGAGCTGTTCGAACGTTTCGGCAGCCGCATCTCGCTCACCACGGCCGGCAAGCTGTTCGCCGAATACGCCGAGAAGATGCTGGACATGCGCCGGCAGGCACAGAACGCGCTGAACGAGCTGGAGTCTTCGCCGCGCGGCGAACTTGTGATCGCGGCCAACGAATCGACGTGCATCTACGTGCTCCCGAAGGTGTTCGCGCAGTACAAGACGGCGTTCCCCGGCGTGCAGCTGCAGGTGAACCGCTCCTACGGGTCGCGCGTGGTGGACGCGGTGATGGAAAATGTCGCCGACTTCGGTCTCACGCAGCTGCCGGTGCCGGAAAAACGGGTACAGGTGGTGGAGATTCATCGCGAAGAGGTCCGCGCGGTGGTGCCGGCAGGGCATCCGCTGGCGAAGCTGGAGAGCGTGACGTGTGAGGATGTTTGCCCGTATCCTCTGATGCTGCCGCAGACCGGCATGACGCGGAGCCGCATCAATGCGTGGTTCGAGAATGTTTCCGAAGAGGTTCAGGTTTCCATGGAACTGGACTCGACCGAGACCATGAAGCACTTCGTGCTGGCCGGCCTCGGCATCAGCTTTCTGTCCGTTTCGACCTGTCAGGAAGAAGTGGAGAAGGGCTCGCTCAAGGCGCTGCGGCTGGCGCCGGAGCCGATGATCCGCAAACTGGGGCTGATTTACCGGAAGGACAAGGCGCTGTCGAAGGCGTCCATCGGCTTCATCGAAGTGGTGCTGGCGCAGTTCGGGTCGCATGGCGCCGGCGGGAATGAAGCGCGACTCGTGGTCAATGGCTGATATGATCTGCCCGCGCTGCGATACCGAATTCGAAGGCCCCCGGAGCGTTTGCCCGGAGTGCGGCGTCCGGCTGGCGCGAAATATTTCCGGCGTGATCCGGACTTCCGCGGTGCTGATTTCAGCGGGCCGGGAAGGCGGAGTTTACCGCTCCGTGCAGGAAGTTCCCGAACCGCTGCGCACACAGCTGATTCTGACGACGGCGAGCCAGAATTCGGGCACGATCGTGATTGCCGACCGGGCCGGGAAAGAGCAGCTCACCAAAGTGCTGGCGCACCGCCAGAATAAAGCGGGAGCGCGGGCGCGCAAGGCGGAACAGACAATGAGCGCCGAGGAAGCGGCGCTGCTGGACGAACTGCTGGCCAACATCGCGCTTTCGGCAGAAACGTTATCGCAGGGGAACGTGACCGGCGAGGCAACGACGACACAGGCGTTTGCCAGGGAGCGGGCACCGAGCGAAGACAGCCGGGAGGCGTCGCAGCCCGGCGAACTGTCGGCGGGCGACACGGCGCGGGACAGGTCGGCGCTGGACGTCTTCGGACAGCGGGCTTCGTGGCTGGCGTGGGCGGGAATGATTCTTGTGCTCCTTCTGGCCGCGGTGGTCTCGCTGTTGTTCGGCATGCGCTGGTAAAATTGGCGCAAGCCCGGCAGGAAGACATAAACCGGCAGAACGCAAACTCCGCATGTCGAAAACAACCGTTGTATTTGGATCGTCCGGTCAACTCGGCGTCGAACTGACCAGGGAACTGGAACGCCGCGGCTACCAGGTGAGCGGATTTCCGCGCGCGTCGCTGGATATTTCGAGCGTCGAAGCCGTGGAAAAGGTACTGGCGCAACTGGAGCCGTGGGCTGTGTTCAATGCCGCCGCGTACAACCAGGTGGATATTGCCGAACGCGAGCCGCGGGCGGCATTCGAAGCCAACGCGATGGGCGTGATGAACATCGCCATCGCGTGCCGGCAGAACGACGCAAAGCTCATTCAGTTTTCCACCGATTACGTATTCGACGGCACGCTGGGCCGTTCGTACGTGGAAACCGACCCGACGCATCCGCTGGGCGCTTACGCGGTTTCGAAGCTGGCGGGCGAACTCTACGCGCAGGCCTATCTGGAGAAGCCGCTGATTGTGCGAACGTCGGGCGTCTTCGGTCCGGGCGGGCTGCGGACGGCGCGCGGCAATTTTCCCGAACTGATGCTGCGGCGCGCGGCCGAGGGCAAGCCGATCCGCGTGGTGGAAGATCATGTGGCGTCGCCGACCTACGCCCCGGCGCTGGCGGCGCGTTCCATCGATCTGGCGGAACGGGAACTGGACGGCGTGTTCCACATCGGGGGCGGCGAGCCGATCTCCTGGTTCGGCTTCGCGCGGCTGATCTTCGAAAAGGCCGGCATTGACGCCGACCTCACCGCCACCGACGCGCGCGAGTACCGTACGGCGGCGCGGCGTCCGCGCTTTTCGGCGCTGGAAAATGCGCGGCTGCGGGAGTGCGGCATCGACCCGATGCCGACGCTGGCCGAAGCGGTGGAGCAATACCTCGAAGCCCGCAAATCGTGGCTGATTTAAGCCGGCCGGACGCTGGCGGGGTTGCGGAGAACCCGAACGTCAGCGGCTCGGCGGAAGCGCGTAGTAGCCTTTGCGCACCTGCACTTTGAGGTCTTTGCTCGTGGTGCGCAGGTCGATCCTGCGGTAGCCGCCGTCTTTGTTCGAGTTGGTCGGCGTGTAGCCGATGGCGTACTGGGTGCGCATCTCCTGCTGAATCTGATCGAAGATGGACTCGAGCGAATTGCGGCCGTCCACCTGGAACATGCGGCCGCCGGTTTCCTCCGCCATATGTTTCAGCACGCCTTCGCCGCCGTAGTTCATGGGCGGCGGAACCGAGCCGCGGCTGAAGACGCCGCCTCCGCCGCCATAAAACCCGCGATCCACGTAGAGAACCCCGTAGATGATGGCGTCGGCCTTCTGCGCTGCTTCTATGGCCGCCTTTTCGGTTTCGCGGCTGCCCTGATCCTCGCCATCGGTGATGAGCACCATGGCCTTGCGTCCGACCTCCTTCGCCAGCATGTCTGTGGCGGCGACGTAGACGGCGTCATAAAGAACGGTGCCGCGAAGGCCGGCCATGGTCGGGACGGGCCCGGAATTCGGGCCGCTGTATCCGGCGTTGAGCTTCAGGCGGTTGAGTCCCTCCTGTAAGAGGCGGGGCGAGGCGGTGAGGTCCTGGAGAAGTTCGGAATCGGCGCCGAAGGCAATCAGGAAGGCGGCGTCCTTTTTGCGGAGCACGCTGGTGAAGAACTGCGCGGCGGCGCGGCGCTCGGCTTCGATGAGATTCTGCTGGCTGCCGGAAACGTCGACGAGAAGGCCGATGGTGAGGGGCAGGTCGGATTCGCGGGCGAAGTATTTGATGGTCTGCTGTTTGCCGTCCTCGGCGAGCGTAAAATCCGTCTGCGCAAGGCCGGGAATGAGCGCGTTCTTCTTGTCGTGCACCGAACAGTAAAGATTGACGAGGTCGACGTCGATTTTGAGGGTATCGCCATCGTCAACGGACTGAACGGGCGCCTGCGCGGAACCGGCTCGCGACTGCTGTGCGCGCAGCAGCATCGCGACCGGCGTCGCCATCAGGAGCGTCAAAACAATCAGGCAAGCGGTTTTCATAAGATAATCGAAGGGCGCATTCGCCCGGCGTCCTGTTCGATGTTAGCCGTCGTAGTTGGCGACGTTTGCGGGCGGCGATCTGTTTCAGGAAACGGCCCGTTTGAAAACAATCATGCCATCCGCTATCCAGCATCTCAAAAAAGACCCCGTTCTGGGAGAGATCATCCGCAGGGTGGGCCCGCTGAAGATGGATTACGACGAGCCGGTGTTCGAAACACTGGTGCGCTCGATTGTCTACCAGCAGCTGAGCGGACGCGTGGCAAGCGTGATCTTCGGGCGGCTGCAGGAGGCGGTGGGCGAGGAAACGCTGACGCCGGCGGGCATCCTGCGGCTGCGGACGGAGCGGATGCGGCGGCTGGGACTTTCGGGGCAGAAGACGCTGTACATCCGCGAACTGGCGAAGCACACGAAGAAGGGTTCGGTTGTGTTCGAGGAGCTACCGGGGCTGGGCGATGACGAGGTCATCGGGCATCTGACCCGGGTCAAGGGAATCGGCGTCTGGACGGCGCAGATGTTCCTGATGTTCGCGCTGCGGCGCCCCGACGTGCTGCCGGTGGGCGATCTCGGGATCCGCACGGCGATGAAGAACGCCTGGGGACTGGACGAGTTGCCGAAGCCTGCCGAGATGCAAAGGATCGCGGCGGCGTGGAAGCCGTGGTCAACGGCGGCGTGCTGGTATCTCTGGCGCAGCCTTGAGAACGATTAGGCGTTCACCAGCGTGCCGAACAGGCGGCGTTTGGCAATTTCCACCAACCCGAGATAAGTGGCGGTGGCGCCGGCAAGGAAGACGAAATAGGCGGCCGGCAGCGGCACAAACCCCAGCGCGGCGCCGAGCGGCAGGTACGGCAGCAGGAGCCCGGCGGCGACGATGATCAGCACGGTTGCGGTCAGCGGCAGGCTGGGGCGGCTGCGCAGCGGATTGCCCATGGTCCGGATGACAAACAGGACGAGCGTCTGGGTTGCCAGGGATTCCACGAACCAGCCGGTATGGAACAAAGCCTCGCCGGCGTGGAAGCAGCGGAGCATGACGTAGAAGGTGAGGAAGTCGTAGATCGAACTGATGGGTCCGATGAACACCATGAATTTGCGGATGAGGGAGATGTCCCAGCGCTGCGGGGCGCGCAGATATTCGGCGTCGACGTTGTCGGTCGGGATGGTGATCTGGGCGATGTCGTAGAGGAAGTTGTTGAGCAGAATCTGGGTGGGCAGCATCGGCAGGAACGGCAGGAAGAGCGAGGCCCCGGCCATGCTGAACATGTTCCCGAAGTTGGAACTGGTGCCCATGAGCAGATACTTCATGACGTTGCCGAAGGCCCTGCGGCCTTCGAGGATGCCGGCGTGAATGACGGCGAGGCCGGGCTGGACGAGAATGATGTCGGCCGCGTCGCGCGCCACATCGACGGCGGTCGCCGCGGAGATGCCGACGTCGGCCGCGTGCAGTGACGGCGCATCGTTGATGCCGTCGCCCATGTAGCCGACGACGTGTTTGCGGTGCTTGAGCGCGAGAATGATGCGGTTCTTCTGGGCGGGCGAGACGCGGGCAAAGACGGTGGTGTTTTCGGCGACGAAGCCCAGGGCGGGGTCGCTCATGGAATCCAGCTCTTCGCCCTTCACAATGGTGGCGCTGTCGAGACCGACCTTCTCGCAGATGTAGCGGGTCACCAGTTCGTTGTCGCCGGTGAGGATCTTCAGCTGCACGCCGTCGCGGCGCAGCGAGGCGAGCATTTCGGCGGCGTCGTCAAAAGGAGGATCGAGAAAGGTCACAAAGCCGGCGAAGCAGAGGCCCGCCTCGTCCTGCACGGTATAGGCGGGCTTTGCTTCGACAACGTCGGAAGCAACCGCCAGAACACGCAGGCCGTCGCGGCTGAATTCGGCGAACTTTGCCAGACAGGCGGCGCGGGCGGTTTCATCGAGGACGCGCATGACGCCGCCGGACTCCCAGCTGTCGCAGCGGGCGAGGATGCTCTCCGGAGCGCCTTTGACGATCAGGATTCGATGCTCGGCATTCTGTACGACGACAGAGACCATGCGGCGCTCAAAGTCGAACGGAATCTCGTCGAGTTTGGTGTAGCTCTCCCCGCCCTCGCAGCCGTGATTGAGGATGGCGGTATCGAGCGGACTTCGGATGCCGGTTTCCCACTTGCTGTTGAGCCAGGCGAGCAGCAGGGTGCGCGGCGATTCGGCGCCGGCGGGGTCCATGGCGCGGTCCAGCTTCATGGAACCGGTGGTCAGCGTGCCGGTTTTGTCGCTGCACAGGATATCGATACTGCCGAAGTTCTGGATGGAGGCGAGGTGTTTGACGATCACCTTCTGCTTCGCCATCTGTACGGCGCCTTTGGCGAGCGTCACCGAGGTGATCATGGGCAGAAATTCGGGCGTGAGGCCGACCGCGAGCGCCACGGCGAAGAGCAGAGATTCGAATGCATTGTGATGCAGCGCGATGCTGACGATCAACAGGAAGAGCACGAGGAACAGGACGGCCTGCATGATGAGGGCGCCGAAGCCGCGCAGTCCGCGTTCGAATTCGGTCTCTTCGGGCCGGACAGCGAGGCGGCCGGCGATGTCCCCGAAGGCGGTCTTCGGGCCGGTGAAGAGCACGCGGGCGAGAGCGCTGCCGCTGACCACGGAGGTGCCGAGGAAGACGAGATGCGGGGAATCGGGCTGGCCCGGAGGCGCGGTGGCCGCGTCGTCCGATGCGGCGGGTTCGGGCTGCTTTTCCACCGGCAGCGATTCACCGGTGAGTGCGGCCTGCTGGACATGCAGATCTTTGGCTTCGAGCAGAAGGGCGTCGGCCGGGACCATATCGCCGGCGGAGAGGCGAATCAGATCGTCCGGCACGACTTCGCGCTGCGGCACTTCGAGCCAGGCGTTGTCCCGCATCACGGTGGCCGTTGCCGCCACCTGATCGCGCAGGCGCTGCGCGGCATTCCGCGACCGCAGGGTCTGGACAAAGTTGATGATGTTGCCCAGCACCACGACGGTGACGATGATGGCGGCGTCCACCGGCTGCCCGAGGAAGCCGGAAACGATCGCGGCCAGCAGCAGGATCACGGCCAGCGGGCTGATGAACAGCAGCAGCAGTTCGGCGGCGGCTGAGCGGGTCCGTACCGGAGCAGGTTCGTTGGGGCCGAAACGCAGCAGGCGCTCGGCGGCCTCAGCGCCGGTGAGCCCGTGTTGTAGCGATGTATGCGTCATTCTTTCGCCCCGATTGCCCGCGACTTAGCCTGGCATGAACATGCGGACCGCCGCAAGGGTCATCACCGCCGTGGCGATCCAGCCGAGAATGATGAGCGGGCGGCTCGCCGTGTATCTGCCCATCACCGACTTTTTGGACACCAGCACGATGATCACCACCATCAGCGGCACGGCGACGACGCCGTTGATGACAGCGGCCCAGAACAGCGCTCTCATGGGACTGATGGGCGAGTACTGAATGACAAGCCCGGCCAGCACGCTGATGGCAATGACGCCGTAAAAGCCGCGCGCATCGGTGGCGCGGCGTTCGAGGCCCCACTGCCAGTCCATGGCCTCGCAAAGCGCATAGGCGGCGGAACCGGCAAGGACGGGCACACCGATGAGGCCGACGCCGAGGATGCCGAGGGCGAAGAGCAGATAAGCGAAATCGCCGGCGAGGGGCCGCAGTGCGCTGGCGGCCTGCGCCGCGGTGCTGATTTCGGTGATGCCGGCGACGTGCAGGGTGACGGCGGTGGCGAGGATGATGAACCACGCCGCAAGATCGGAATAAAGCATGCCGCTCCACGTGTCCCAACGGATGCGGCGGAGTTCGCGCGGCGCGGCGGGAGCATCGCGCAGGAGCGGTGCGGCGCCGGGATGCGCCAGCATGTCTTCCACTTCCTCGGAGGCCTGCCAGAAGAAAAGATACGGACTGATGGTGGTACCGAAGACGCCCACTACCGTGGCGGCGGCGTTGGAGCTCAGTGTCAGCTTTGGCCACACGGTGCGCAGCGCCACCTCGCCCCACGGCACGTGAACGGTAAACAGGACGGCGGCATAGGCCAGCAGCGAAAGCGTGAGCCACTTCAGGAAATAGACGTAGCGGTGATAGGGGAGGCAGATCTGCATGAGCAGCGTGGCGAGCACGAAGAGCAGCGTCATCAGATGGCGATTGAAGCCGCTGACCAGTTCCGCAACCTCGCCCATAGCGGCTACGTCGGCGGCGATGTTCAGCGTGTTGGCGATCAGCAGCAGCACCACGACAATCCGAAGGACGGCGGGTGGAAATGCCGCTTTGATATTGGCGGCGAGGCCCTGGCCCGTCACGCGGCCGGTGAGCGCGCACATGGACTGGATGGCCGCCATCAGGGGGAAGCAGAGCGGCATGGTCCAGAGCATGTTGAGCCCGAACTGCGCGCCGGCCTGCGAGTAGGTGGCGATGCCGCTGGGGTCGTCGTCGGCAACGCCGGTGATGAGGCCGGGGCCGACGTGCGTCAGGGGATGCGTCTTCAGGCGCTCCCAGAGGGTTTGCCGCAAGGTCGGGCGCTCCGCTGTTTTGTTCATGCCGGTGTCGTTTTCATGTCCGGCGCGCGGTCATTCCGGCGCACTCCGCCATAATGCCACCCGCGGACGATGCGCCCGCGCAGCCTCCTGCAACGCCGCGATGCCATCCTCCGCAAGAACCTCATGCAATCGCTTCGCCAGAAACCTGCGGGCGAGCAGGGCGCGGTCGCGCGTGAGGGCGGGAGCGGAATCGATGGCCCGGGCGATGACGGCCGATGCCTCGTCCCGCGCCGCCAGCACTTCCGCAACCAATGCGAGTTCGGCGTCGCGCTCGGTGGCGAACCGGGCGAAGGCGCCGAGCGAATCGGGGCCGGCGAATTCGCCATTGTCCCAGGCAACGCAGTCGATGGAGGCGCGGATCTGCAGCGCCTTGCGCAGGGCCTGCAGGTTCATCGGGCCGCGTGCATTGACTTCGGCGCCGCGCCGCAGAACAAGGTCCGTGTAGAGCGGCTCGGCGCAGACAAAGCGCGAGGCTCCGGGCTGCAGTGCGGCCTTTTCGGGATGCCGCAGCGTATCGGCATAGTGGACAACGGAGTACGGCTTGCCCTGCGGATTCAGCATGTCGAAGCGCACGCCGAGAAGGGCGATGGCGCGCGGCGTCCGGTTGCGGGCGACGACGGAAAAAGGCAGCGCGGGGAGCAGGATGGCATCCGGCGCGCGACCGTACAACTGCTCAACGGATTTCGCGAAGGACGCCTCGCCGGAGCCGATCAGGTCAACGCCCGCGATGGCGGTTGGTGCGATCTTCATGCGTCACCGCAGCGTTGTCGGGATGGCCTCATGCACCTACGATTGTATTGGGTTCTATGATTGTATTCGAATGGCAGATGAGACAATTCCAGCCGCGCCACGGCTGACTTCACAGGTCAGCGCGGGCGGCTGCGCTTCGAAGTTAAGTCCGAAATTGCTGGACCGGGTGCTGCGGGCATTGCCGCCGGTGCCGAACCCAGACGTGCTGGTGGGCTTCGATACGGCGGATGACGCGGGAGTGTACCGGCTGACGGACGAGCTGGCGCTGGTGCAAACGGTGGATTTTTTCACGCCGGTGGTGGACGATCCGTTTACGTTCGGGACCATCGCGGCGGCGAATGCGCTGAGCGATATTTACGCGATGGGAGGGCGGCCGGTTTCGGCGCTTTCGATCGTGGCGTTTCCCGCCGATGGAGCGCCGGAGGTGCTCGAAGCGATCCTGCGCGGCGGGCTCGAGAAGATGCGGGAGGCCGGCTGCGCGATTCTGGGCGGTCACAGCGTCGCCGATAAAGAAATTAAGTTCGGCTACGCGGTGACGGGGACCATCCATCCGGACCGTGTGAAGCCGAATGCGGGCGCGCGGGCGGGCGATGCGCTGGTGTTTACCAAAGCCCTCGGCACGGGCGCGATTTCGACGGCGCTGAAGAAGGGCATATCGACGCCGGAATCGGTGGAGGCGGCGATTGCGTCGATGCAGACGCTGAATCGCGCGGCCTGCGAGGCGATGCTGCGGTTCGATGTGCACGGCTGCACCGATGTGACCGGGTTCGGGCTGATCGGGCACGGCCGCGAGATGGCGCTGGGAAGCGGAGTGACGCTGGAGATCGAAGCGGCGCGCGTGCCGCTGCTGCGCGGAGCGCTCGACGCGATCCGCGGCGGGGCCATTTCCAAAGGGCTGCGCAATAACCGCGATTTCGCCGAGTGTGTGGTGGCGGCGGGCGACGGCATCGATCCCGACCTGCTGACGATCTTCTTCGATCCGCAGACTTCGGGCGGACTTTTGATCTCCCTGCCGGAAGCGGACGCGGAAGGACTGCTCGAAGCGCTTCCCGGCGCCCGGCGAATCGGCCGCGTGCTGCCGCGCGGGAACAAGCCCATCGCTATCATCTGAGACAAAAGAGAATGTCCCACGACCCCATCATCGTTGCACTGGATTTCGATTCCGCCACGGAGGCCGACCGGCTGGTGAACGCGCTCGGCGGCAGCGCCGGCTTTTACAAAGTCGGCATGGAACTTTACGCGGCGGCCGGCATGGATTACGTGCGGCGGCTGATCGACCGCGGCAACCGCGTGTTTCTCGACATGAAGTATTACGATATCGGCGAAACGGTGAAGAGGGCGGTGGCGGTTGCCGCGCGCTCGGGCGCTGCGTTTCTCACCGTACACGGCGTCGGACAAGTCATGCGGGCGGCCATCGAAGGGCGCGGCGATTCGGCAATGAAGCTGCTTGCCATCACGGTGCTCACGAGTTTCGACCGCAACGACCTGCGCGAGCAGGGCTACGACTGCGAGGTGGCCGATCTGGTGCGGCAGCGCGTGGACCTGGCGGCGCAGTGCGGCATCGACGGCATTGTGGCTTCGCCGCTCGAAGCGCGGGCGATTCGCGAACAGGCCGGTCCAAAGCTGACGATCGTGACGCCGGGCGTGCGCTCGCGCGGCGCGGCAACCGGCGATCAGAAGCGGGTGGCAACGCCGGCGGAGGCGATTGCCGACGGTGCGAACTACCTTGTGATCGGACGGCAGGTATCGCGGGCCGCCGATCCGCGCGCCGCCATGGAAGCCATTCGCGCCGAACTGGCAGAACACGCCGCCTCCCGTGCATAACCTCGACCTCTTTCTCGCGCATTACGGCTACTTCGCCATTTTCGGCCTGCTGGTGCTGGGCATTGTAGGGCCGCTGATTCCCGACGACACGATCCTGGTGCTGGCCGGGGTGGCGGTACACCGGGGGCAACTGGAGTTCGTGCCGACGCTGGCGGTGGCTTACGCGGGCTCGGTGTGCGGCATCACGGTGAGTTATTTGCTGGGGCGCTCCGGGGCGATCTACGCGCTGGAACGCTTTCCTCCGCTGCACCGCTGGGTGGATCGGCATCTGCCGCAGACGCGCCGGTGGTTCGAGCGCTACGGCAAGTGGACGCTTTCCTTCGGATATTTCGTGGCGGGACTGCGGCACTTCACGGCGCTGACGGCGGGGCTCAGCGAGCTGCGCTATCCGACGTTCGCCGCGTTCGCATATTCGGGCGGCCTCGCCTGGGTGCTGAGTTTCGTTTCAATCGGGTATTTCGTGGGCAGCCAGTGGAACCATCTGGAGCCGCTGCTGAGCCGGGGCGTGCTGATCGGCGGCATCGTAGTGGCGGTAGCGGGATTGCTCGCGTGGCTCTGGCGGAAGCGCCGCGGTGACGCGGGGACCGACTGATTCAGGCAGCCGGCGGCAGATGAATGCCGAACGCGCAGCGCAGATGGCGAATGGGGTTGAACTTGTAGAGCAGGCGCGCGCGCCGTTCCTCTGCCGGCGTCAAGAGCCGATGGCCGTGCTTTGCGATGCGCTCCTGAAACCAGGCGGACTCCACATCCCACTGCTTGCGCTGGCTCAGTGAGCCGGTGATGGAACCCGGGTAGATGCGAAAGTCGCCAAGGATCGTGTTCGTGTAGCCGACCCGCGCGCCCGCAAGGACCATGTCGAGTACGAGTTCTCCATCCCAGAAGACTTTGCTGGCCGGATTGAAGCCCTTCGTCTTCAGGTAGGCCGAGCGGCGAAAGAAGGTGCCCTGCTGCCAGAAGAAGCAGGCGCGGTGAACGAACTTCGTTAAGTCGAGCGGATCCGGCGCGCGACCGCGAAGCCGCGGCCGGCCCTTTTCGTCGATGATGCGGATGGCGCCGAGGAGGACATCGACTTCGGGATGCTCGGTGAAGTAGCGGTGGACCCAGTCGAGCGCGCCGGGGACGAAGCGGTCATCGGAATTCAGATAGCCCAGGATGTCGGCGTCGCAGGCGGCAAAGCCCTTGTTCAGGCCGTCGGTAGGACCTTTGTCCGGTTCGAGAATGGTCTTCGAAAAACGCTGGAGGTTGCGTTCGATGATGTCACGCGAGCCGTCCTTGCTGCCGGGATCGACGATCACGTAGCGGAGGCTGGCGGGGTTGGCGAGCCGGACAGAATCGATGGCTTCCTGCAGGTATTGCGCCTGATTGAAGGAAATGGTGACAATGCCCAGAGTCATCTGTTGCGGCCTGACGATTATGGCTTGGTTACTATGGCCTGGTTACTATGGCCTGGTTACTGTGGCTTGCGCGTGCCGGTGATCTGGACGAGGGGTGCGGCGCCGTCATCGTGCTCTTCGGCTTCGCCGTCCGCGGCATCGTCATAATCGGACGCCAGCACGGACCAGATGAGATCCAGTTTGTCCTGCAGCGCGCTGTTCTGTTCTTCCAGTTGCCGGATGCGTTCCAGCAGTTCTTTTTCTGTCGCCATGTCGGCTTCGATCCGTTTCCCGTCTCAGTTACTGGCCGTTTCAGGCCGCGTTAATGGTTCATTATATGTGACCGCGGTTGTCCCGGTTAGTGCTTCACGGGAAGCAGCGTTGAGTTCGCCGCCGTGCCGCTCTGCGTAACGATCAGCGGCAGCACGCCGTTGGGAGCGTCGGGCGGAACCTGGGCGTTGAGCTGGTAGAGGCCAACGAGACCGGGGGTCAATCCGGCGAACAGGACGGTGGTCGGTTCACCGCCGATGGTCAGCGTGGGCGGCGCCACCGGCCGCGCGAGCGGGCTGGAGGGCGACCCGGCGCCGGTGGTGACGGGATTATCAGTCAGGCCAAGTCCGGCGAGATAGAACACGATGTACTCGCCGGGCGCGGCGGGGGCGGCGTCAGTGATGAGGCTGCCATCGGAATGCTGGGCGATGATTTCGCCCGTGGCAAATGCAGCGATACCGGGCGAGACCGGGGCGACCTGAATGGTGTCCGGCGTGGAGAGCGCTCCGTTGGCGCTGACGATCACCTGGTATTGGCTGCCGGTCGCCAGTTCAAAGGGAACCTGGGCGTTGATCTGGCCGGGGCTCACGTAGTAGAGCGGAGCGGGGATGCCGCCGATGAGGACGCTGGTCCCGCCGAAGGTGGTCGGCAGGGGCAGCGTGGTGGGAGCGGTGGCGGAGGATGCGAGGCCGGTGCCGTAGATCTGCACGATGTTGCCCGGCCCGAGGGCGCCGCCGACGAGGGGATCGAAGATATGCAGCGTGGAGTGCGGACTCAGCACAGGGGCGGTGTTGGGCGTCACCTGGCCGTTGATCTGCGCGGTGGCGGCAGGGAATCCGGTGGCGGTGGCGCGGGCGGAAATGGTGACCTGCGCCGAGGTTTTGCGCGGCGTCCAGGTGGTGGAATACAGGCCGGAGGTGGCGTTGACGAGCGACAGTACCTGCGGCGCATCGCCGTTAGAGAAGGTGGCGACAATCTGACCGGCGGGGATGGCGTTGCCGCAGTTATCGATGAGGTTGATCGCGAGCGGGGTGGGCCACGACGCCGGAGCCGAGAAGTTGCTGACGAGGCCGGTCTGAGTGGGCACGAGCACCGTGGGTGAACAACCGGCGGCGACGGCTTCGGGACGGGCGCCGGTGGAGGACGTTGTGGCGGCGCCGGACGCGGACTGAACGACGAGCGTCACGTTCACGGTGCGAACGGCGGAGGCAGAGAAGGCGTAGCTGACGCCGCCGCGGTAGACGCCGGGCTGCAGTCCGCCGGCGTTGACGGAAACCGACGAAACGGCGGGAGCGCCGGCCTGGGTGGATCCGGTGGCCGGGCTCACCGAGAGCCAGTTGGCGCCGTCGGTAGTAGATGCGGACGCCTGATAGGGCACGGCGGCCGTGGAACTGGCGTAGAGCCGGACTGTTTGCGGCGGCAGCGTGGAGCCGCTGGTGAGGAAGATGAGGCCGGCCGGCTCGGGATCTGGCTGCGCGGGAGCGGCAGCGAGGCTGACGCTGAGCACGACCTGGAAGTCCTGCGTCGAGTTGAAGACGCCGGGAGCGTTCACTTCGATGGTTCCGTAGTAGGCTCCGGGAGCGAGCGCCGCGGCAGCGGCCGGGTCGATGGAGAAGCTGACCGAGGACGGAGCGGCTGAAGTCGCGCTGCCGGAACCGCTGTTCAGGATGAGCCAGGGTGAGCCGGGGAGCACGGCGGCGGTCCAGGAGATGGGCGTGGAGCCGGAGACGGCCACAAGGAACGAGCCGCTGGGGTTGCCGAGCGCCCCGCCGGCAGACATCGAATACTGCGCGCCGGATGGGCCGAGTGTCATGACGGCGTTGGGAGAAACCAGCATTGTGACGACGACGGACGCGTTGCCGGCGGAGCTTGCCACGGTAACGGTGGAGCGATAGTAGCCGGGGGGAAGGCCGGCGGGATTGGCGGTGATGGCGACGGATGCCGATACATTGCCGGCGAGGGAGGTCGGATAGGCTCCGACCTTGACCCATCCGTCGGCGGCCGTGACGGAAGTGATGGTGAGAACGCCGCCGCCGGTGTTCTGAATTCCAAGGCTTTGAGACGACGAGCCGGGACTTGCGCCAGTGGCGGAGAAGGCAAGCAGACTGGTGGACAGACTGAGCTGCGGCGGAAGCGCGTTCACGACGAGCGAAACGGCAACGCTCTGCGACTTCCCTTCGCAAGGGCTGCCGGCGGCGCAGGTCAAGGTGATGGTGGCGGTATAGGGCGTGGTGGAAGCCGCAAGAGAAAGGGCGGCGGCGGTCAGCGAAATGGAGAGACCGCTCGGGGTGGCCGAACCCGCTGTGACGCTGAGCCAGGAGGCCGCGCTGAAGGTCGTTGTGTACGCGATGACCTTCGTGACGTCGCTCGAGCGGACGGTAACGGCGTTGGGAGCCGGAAGCGCCGTGCTGCCCGAGCTGATGGCAAACGAGACGGCGCTGCTGGAGAGAATCAGATCGGCGCTCTGCGCGCGGATGGTGACCGAAGTTGCAAGGTGGGCAGTGACTCCGGTGGAGTCGGTGACCAGAAGCGTTACCGGGAACGTTCCGCTGACGCCGGGATTACCGGCAATGACGCCGTTGGAAAGAGTCAGTCCATCCGGCAGAGAGCCCTGGATCGCGTAAGTGTAAGGCTGAATGCCGCCGGCCGCGGAGAGAATCTGCGGCGGATAGTCGACATTAGTGACGCCGTTGGGCAGAGAGGCACTGATCTGAAGCGGCAGCGGCGCAATGTTGATGCTGATCGTCACGAGCGCGGTAGCGCCGGCGGTGTCGGTGGCCTGGACGGTGAAGCTGGAGAGTCCGCCGGCGGTGGGAACGCCCGCTACGGTTCCGGCTGAGTTCAGGTTCAGGCCCGCGGGAAGCGCGCCGCCGGTTTGCGACCAGGTGTAGGGTCCGACACCGCCCGAGGCGCCGAGGTTCTGCGAGTAGGGCTGGCTGACGGTGCCGTCGGGAAGCGAGGAAGAAGTAATTGTCAGCGGAGAGGACGGATTGATCGTCAGTGCCAGCGAGGCGGAGGCGGAGAGGCCAGCGGAGTCCGTCGCAGTGACGCTGACACTGAATTTACCGGACGCGGTGGGCTTGCCGGAAATGAGACCGGACGGGGAGAGCGAGAGACCGGCAGGCAATCCGCCGCCGGAGTACGTATACGAACCGGAACCGCCGGTGGCGCCAACACTCGCGCTGTAGGACTGGTTGACGTTGCCGGATGGCAGGGAACCGGTGGTGATGCCGAGCACGTTGAAGGTAACCGCCTGAGACCTGGAAGCGCCGGTGGAGTCGAAGACCTGGATCTGGAAGCTGTAGTTACCCGGCGCGGCGGGAGTGCCGCTAACAGCACCCGTGGTGTAACCGACGGTAAGTCCGGCGGGAAGACCGGGCGCGGCCCATGTATAGGGAGACTTGCCGCCGGCAGCGGTCCAGGAGCCGGAGACCGAACCGCCAAGAGCGATTCCGCCCAGCGACGCGGGGCCGGAGATCGAGAGGGGAACGGCGGCCGCCTGAATGCTGAGTTGGAACGTCTGCGATGTGGTCTGAGCGGCCGTGGTGTCCGCAACAGTCACATTAACGCTGAACGAACCGGTTAAGGTTGGGGTGCCGGAGATGGATCCGGTGCTGCTGATGGTGAGGCCGCCGGGCAATCCGGTGGCGCTCCATGCGTAAGTGCCGGAACCACCCGTGGCCTGCATCGCAACCGGGGTATAGGCTGAGTTGGTGGTGCCGCCCGGCAGAGAACTGGTGGTGATCGAGAGAGGGGTGTAGACCGCGATCGAGTACGTCTTCGATGCGGACAGCGTGGTGACGGAGTCGGTGACTGTGACCTGGATGTTCGAGGATGTTCCGGCTGCGGTCGGAGTGCCGGTGAGAACACCGGCGGTGCTCAGCGAGAGGCCTGCGGGCAGGCCAGTGGCGGCCCACGTCACGGTGCCCGATCCGCCCGTCGCAGCGAGGGTGGTGGCGGTGTAGGCGACGGTCGTGGTGCCGACTGGCAGCGGTGAGGCCGTAGTGATCGAGAGCGGGTTGTAGACGGTGATCGAGTACGTCTTCGATGCGGACAGCGTGGTGATCGTGTCGGTGACTGTGACCTGAATGTTGGATGATGTTCCGGCTGCGGTCGGGGTACCGGTGAGAACACCGGCGGTGCTCAGCGAGAGGCCTGCGGGCAGGCCAGTGGCGGCCCACGTTACTGTGCCCGATCCGCCGGTGGCGGCGAGCGTCGTGGCGGTGTAGGCGACTGTCGTCGTGCCGACGGGCAGCGGTGAGGCGGTGGTGATGGAGAGCGGGTTGTAGATGGTGATCGAGTACGTCTTTGTCGCGGAAAGCGTGGTGACGGAGTCGGTCACGGTGACCTGGATGTTCGAGGATGTTCCGGCTGCGGTCGGAATGCCGGTGAGAACGCCTGCGGTGCTCAGCGAGAGGCCGGCCGGGAGACCTGTAGCGGCCCACGTCACGGTGCCCGATCCGCCCGTCGCAGCGAGCGTCGTCGCGGTGTAGGCGACGGTCGTGGTGCCGACTGGCAGCGGCGAGGCGGTGGTGATCGAGAGTGGGTTGTAGATCGTGATCGAGTACGTCTTCGATGCCGTCAGCGTGGTGATCGTGTCGGTGACTGTGACCTGGATGTTCGAGGATGTTCCGGCTGCGGTCGGAGTGCCGGTGAGGACACCAGAAGTGCTCAG
>CAIKMJ010000025.1 GCA_903828455.1 uncultured Acidobacteriia bacterium
CCAGCCCCCCGCATCGCTTATCCTGCACTCAAGCATCTCTATCTGTAATCTGACTAATATGCTATTCTCTATAGAGAATAAGGAGTATCCTTTTTGAGCCAAGCCGAAATCACCCTCGGAGACCCCTCCGCCCTCTCCTTCGAGGAGCGCCACAATCACGTCGTCCGCACGGAAATTGAAGAGTTCCGCGCCAAAGCCAACGCCTATCTCGCCGGCACCATCAGCGAGGATGATTTCCGCGGCTACCGCCTCCGCTTCGGCTGCTACGGCCAGCGCCAGGCCGACGTCCAGATGATGCGCACCAAGGTCCCCGGCGGCACCCTCACCGCCGCCCAGATGGACCGCCTCGCCGACATCGCCGACTTCTGCGCCGGCTCCCGCGGCCACCTCACCACCCGCCAGAACATGCAGTTCCACTTCGTGCCGCTCGCCAAATTCGCCGACGCCATGCACATGCTCCAGGACGTCGGCATGACCAGCCGCGAAGCCTGCTTCAACACCGTCCGCAACGTCACCGCCTGCCCCTACGCCGGCCTCACCCGCCACGAAGTCTTCGACGTCCGTCCCTACGCCCGCCAGGTCGCCTACGCCTTCCTGCGCCAGAGCCTCACGGACTCCATGCCCCGTAAGTTCAAAATCGCCTTCGATGGCTGCACCGATTCCGACTGCACCATCGCCGCCATCCATGACCTCGGCGCCAAAGCCGTCATCCGCGATGGCGTCCGCGGCTTCCGCGTCGTCGTCGCCGGCGGTCTCGGCCCGCTGCCCGTCGAAGCCCGCATGATCGATGAATTCCTGCCCGTCGATAAGATCGTGCAGCGCACCGAAGCCGTCATCCGCGTCTTCAATCAGTACGGCAACCGCAAGAACCGCAACATGGCGCGCCTCAAGTTCGTCATGCGCGAGCGCGGCTTCGAATGGCTCAAGGAAGCCATCGACAAGGAATACGCCGACATCCTGCAGAACGGCGGCATCCCCACCCCCACCGACATCCCCGAAGGCTTCGGCGGCTACGAATCGAAGCCCCAGCCGCTCGGCTCCGGCGCGCTCCTGCCCGTCGTCAACAAGGCCGCTTCCGGCGATGCCGAACTCGACCGCTGGCTCGAATCCAACGTCGAAGAACAGGCCCAGCCCGGCTACGCCATGGTCACCGTCCGCATCGATCAGGGCAACCTCACCAGCGAACAGATGCGCGCCCTCGCCCGCATCGCCCGCGACGCCGGCGACGGCCAGATGCGCGTCACCGTCGAACAGAACCTGGTGCTCGGCTTCATCCAGCTCGCCTTCCTGCCGCGCGTTCATGCGGCCCTCAAGGCCATTGAACTCGCCACACCGGGCGCGAAAGAAATCCAGGACGTTGTCACCTGCCCCGGCGCTTACTCCTGCAACCTGGCGCTCACCAAGTCCATGAACCTCGGCTACGCCATGCACGATCTGGCGCTGAAGTTTGAAGATCCGCATGTCCGCAAGCTGCAGATCAACATCAGCGGCTGCCCCAACTCCTGCGGCCAGCACTGGACCGCTGAAATCGGCTTCTACGGCAACGCCCGCAAGATCGTCGTCCCCGGCGAAACCGAAAAGCGCGAAGTGCCTTACTACCAGATGCTGCTCGGCGGCGGCTACGACCAGGAAGGCGTCATGCGCTTCGGCCTCGCCGTCCAGAGCATCCCCGCCCGCATGGCCACAAAGGCCGTGGAACGCGTCGTCGATCACTACAAAGCCAACCGCGTCGACGGCGAAACCTTCCGCGACTATGTGATGCGCTTCAAGGTCGAATTCTTCCGCGAAATGCTCTCCGATCTCGCCAAGCCCGACACCACCGACGGCGAAGTCTACAAGGATTGGGGCGATACCGAAGCCTTCTCGCTCAAACTCGGCCGCGGCGAATGCGCCGCCTAGCCTGAGCCACGCAACTCGTTCGCAGCAACATCGAAATCGCCGCCCGGGCTCTGTCCCGCGCGGCGATTTTGTTTTGCGCCGCGCTGCCGTCGCGTCGTTCGAAACGCGCGCACGCGGCGCCATTTACAAGAATTTGCAATACGCCGCGGAGGCCTCGCCGGCCCTCTCCGGAAACGCCGGATGCCAGCAATGACGGCCGTCCGGCAATGTAGAATAGGTCCGGCGAAAGGGCTCGTTTCACAAGTCCTTAACCAAGCTTAATTTGAATCTTACGCAAGCCCGTTAAGCTGGGCTGGCACGAAAGTTACAGCCAGGCCCTGAAAGGTAGCCAAATGCGTCCATTGTTCTACTCCGGTTCGTTCCGCGCAGCTTCCATCGCCCTTGCCTCGGCGCTGCTGTTCAGCGTGGTGCCTCCGGCCAGCGCCCATCACTCCGGCGCGCCGCACTACGATCTGGAAAAGAAGATCACCATAAAGGGTACGGTGACGAAGTTCGAATTCGTCAATCCGCACGCCTACGTCTTCTTCGACGTGACCGGCGCCGACGGCAAAAAGACCCCGTGGCGCTGTGAAATGGCCGCGCGCGTCTCGCTCGCCCGCAACGGCTGGACGCAGGAAACCTTCACCCCCGGCATGGTCATCACCATCACCGGATCGCCCGCCCGACGCGAAGACAACGTCTGTGTCATGTCTTCCTACATTCGCGCCGACGGCAAGGAATTCTCCACCCGCGACGTCCTGACGCCCGAAGGAACCCGCGCGCCTCAGTTCATCACGGACGCCGGCAACCGGCCCGCGCGCCTGCCCAACGGCCAGCCGAACATCACCGGCAACTGGCTTTCCTCGAGCGGCCCCGGCGCCTTCGGCCCCCTTCCCGGCCGCGGTCCAGGCGCACCCGGCGCAGCACCCGGAGCCACGCCAGGTACGCCCCCGTCCGGTCCGCCCCCCGGCGCGCCGGGCGCGCTCCTCGCCGGCCGCGGCAGAGGCCCCGGTGGTCCGCAACTCACTCCGGAAGGCGAAGCCGAGCTGAAGAAATACGACCAGCGCTTCGACGATCCCTCCATCAAATGCAACATCTCCAACATCTTCTTCGGCTGGACTCACGACCAGCACGTCAACATGATCACCCAGTCCGACAAAGAAGTCGTTCTCACCTACGGCTACATGGATTACGTCCGCACCATCCGTCTGAACTCCCAGCACCCGAAGACCATCAAGCCGACCGTCGGCGGCGACTCCATCGGTAAGTGGGAAGGCGATACCCTCGTCGTCGATACCATCGGCACCACCGGCGGAACGCTGGTCCCGCTCGCCGGCACGCCCTTCAGCGATCAGATGCATGCCGAAGAGCGCTTCACCTTCGATCCCAAAGCGCTGACGCTGACCCGTACCTATAAGGCGCAGGACCCCAAATACTGGAAGACCGAATACACTGGTACCGACGTGATGAAGCTTTCCGCCGAACCGCACGTGCTCTACGGCTGCAAGGAACTCTCCGGCAAGAACAACCTGCGTCCGGCAAACTAAATGGCTGACTTTATTGTTTGGATGCAGCAGACGCCGCTCAGCGTCTTTCTTCGCGAGTCCGGCTCCGTGTGGGGATTTCCGCTGGTGCTGTTCCTGCACACCGCCGGTCTCGCTCTGCTTGTCGGTTCGAGCCTCGTCGTCAACGCCCGGATGCTGGGTGTCGGCGGCGAATTGCCCACCGCCCCGCTCGAAAGCCTCTTCCCCATCATGTGGACCGGCTTCTGGCTCAACGCCATTTCCGGCACCATCCTGCTGATGGCCTCCGATCCTTCGAAGCTTCTCAATCCGTTGTTCTACGTCAAGATGGCGTTTATCGCGGTGGCGGTGTGGCTCATGACCCGCGAGAAGAAGCAACTGTTCGGCGCGCAGGCCGGCCCCGCCCCGCGCTGGCTGGCGGTGCTCTCGCTCATCTGCTGGTTCGGCGCCATCGTTACCGGACGTCTGCTGGCCTACTACGGCAAAGGAACGCGCGCCTAGATGATGCAATTTCTCGAGCAGATCTCGACCTGGCTGGGCGCCTCCCCCATCGGCTACTTCGCCAAACACTACGAGTGGGTCTGGCCCACCTGCCAGATCCTCCACTTCGTCGGCCTCGTCATGCTGGTCGGCATGGTCGGCATTCTCGATCTCCGCATGCTCGGCGTCGCCAAGGGTCTCTCCGCGCGTCCGCTCAATAAGTTCGTCAGGTTCGGCATTGCCGGCTTCGTCCTGAACATCGTCACCGGCGTCGTCTTCTATGCCGGCGATCCGCTGCAATATCTTCACAACCCCGCCTTCCAGTGGAAGATGGCCTTCGTGGCGCTGGCTGGTCTGAACGTTCTGACCTTCTACGCCACGGGCATGTTCCGCAGGGTGGATGCGCTCGGGCCGGGCGACGATGCGCCGCTGGGGGCGAAAATCATTGCTACCATGGGGCTGCTGTTCTGGTTCGCCGTCATGTATATGGGCCGCATGCTGCCCTATCTTGGCGACGCGTTCTAGCTCCGGAGGTCCGTGGTGATCGCCAACCCGCTGAATTCATCGCCGCTCGCGTTTCCGATCCTCGAAGTCGTCCACATTGTCGGCTTCATCTCCGCCGTCGGCTCGGCTGCGCTGGTGGACTTCCGCCTGCTGGGCTTCATCCTGCCGCGCCGGAGTCCGGCGGAAATCTGGCGCGCCACTTTGTTGTGGACGATCGTCGGCCTCACGCTGGTCGTCTTTTCGGGACTCAGCCTGTTCTCCTCCGATCCCGACATGTATTACCTGAACCCCGCTTTCGATCTGAAGATTGCCGTGATGATCGCGGCGATCGTGTTCTATTACACGGCCGTGCGCAAAGCGGTCGCGAAAGCAGTGCAGACCGGAGCGAGCAGGCTGGTGGCCTGGATTTCGCTGCTCCTCTGGGTGCTGGTCCTGTTTGGCGGGATCTTCATCGCCTTCGTGCAATCCTATGCCCCGGAAGCCTGAGTTTAAGGAGCGTCGCCGATGATCGTTACATTCCTCCGATGGCTGCAGTGGACGGATTTCTTCTCCACACTCCGCGACTGGCTCTACTCCTACCCGGTCATCCTGTCGCTGCACATGGTGGCGATGTCCGTCTTCGGCGGTCTGATTCTGGTAACCGACCTGCGGCTGCTCGGCGTGGGCGCGCGGACGTACTCGATCTCCGATGTCATCGATGGCCTCCGCAATCTCAAGCGCGTCGGCTTCGTCTTCGTCACCACCTGCGGTGTTCTGTTGTTCGGCTGCAAGGCCGATGAATACGGATTCAATCCGTGGTTCCGTCTGAAGCTCGTCTTCTTTGTGCTGCTCGTCATCCATCACTGGGTGTTCCGCGGTTCGGTTTACTCCAACGCAGCGGCGCTCGACAGCGCTCCGCAAATCCCCGGGCGGGCCAAACTGGCGGGCGGGCTGTCGCTTCTGCTTTGGTTCGGCGTGATCTGCGCCGGCCGCGGCATCGGCTATCTGCACCCGTCGCTCGAACACGGCATCACCGACCCGCGCCCGGATTCAACGCAGGTTATGCCACCCGTCGCGACTGAGTCGCTCGCCCTGAACCGGGCTTCTTCGGCCCGGTAATTCTGCCGGGATCCCGGTCCGCAATTCGGCCAGACCGCCGGCGGCATGTGCGAACGAAGCCCCACACGCAACCAATTCACGCAACAAGCTTACGCAACCGGCTCGCGCAACCGGCTTACGCAACCAATTCACGCAACCAATTCACGCAACCAACACGCAAAAGCGATAGTCTCAATGGGTATGAGAACCATCGCTCTCACCCTCCTCGCTGCCGCGACGCTCTTCGCGCAGGGCCCCGCGCTCCTCAAGCCAACTCCCGCCGACACCATCTCACTTACCTTCTATAACGACAACTGGTCGATGATCTTCATCAACGGCAAGCTGGTCGCTGTCAGTCCGATCGACTTCCTCCCCCACGCGCAGGTCACCGTCAACGTTCTGCCCGAATACCCGATGACGATTGCCGTGCTCGCCATGGACAACGCGAACCCGAACAACGGCCTCGAATACGGCACACAAATCGGCGATGCCGGCTTCATTCTCCGGATGGGCGACGGCACCGTTTCCAACGGCACGTGGAAGACGAAGGTGTTCTTCAAGGGGCCGCTGAACTCGAACATCGCCAACCCCACCGTGCAGTACACGCCGATCCCCGCCAACTGGTATGCGCCGGAGTTCGACGACAGCTCGTGGGACCACGCGACCGTCTACACCAGCGATCAGGTGAAGCCGGACGGCTTCTACAACGCCTCGGCCTTCACCGGCGCCAGTTTCATCTGGTCGGGCGATCTCAACCTCGACAACACCGTCATCATGCGGACCACGGTCCAGGCGCCGAAGGGCTACGTCAAGGCGTGGAACACTACGCCCGATCTGAATATCAGGACGGTCTTCAATCAGGCGCAGCTCGCCACGCTGCCCTCGCCCAATCTCTACACAAGCAACGCGGCGGGTCTGGCGATGGGCTACGTGATCCGCATCGGCAGCGGCGGCCAGCAGTCGGTGGAGCAGTTCGCGCAGACCAGTTCCGGCGGAGTGGTTTCCGCGCTGCCCATCAGTCTCGGGCCGGCCACCGATTCGGTCTACCTGATTCTGCTGGGCAGCAACATCGGCAGCGCCACGTCGGGCACCGCCAATCTGAACGGAATCACGACGCCCCTCTACTACGTGGGTCCGCAGGGCGGCCTTGCCGGCCTCGATGAATTCGTCGTCCTGCTGCCGCGTTCGCTGGCGGGGCAGGGAACCATTCCCGTCTCGCTGACGGTGGGCGGCAGTACGTCGAACACCGCGACCGTTTCGATCCAATGATCGAAGTGCGCCGCTGCCGATGAACCGAGCCGACATCCGCGAGGCAGCAGCTCAAATCCTTCCAAAAGATTGCCGCGAACGGCCAGCTTCACGGATGGCCGCGGCGTCCGGCGGGATCAGGGACGCGACCGGCGAAGCAGCTCTGCCGCCGCCGCGCTGACCTCGCCGGACCATTCGTGGCCGCCTTCGAACTCCAGTGCCCGATGCGGCACGGCGCAGTCGCGCAGCCGAAGTGAATCCTTCCCGAACTGCTCTTTCGGATACAGCCCGTCCGCCGTTCCGCGCGCCAGCAGCACCGTGGGAATCCGGCGCAGCTGTTCCGCGGTGATCTCGGGCGGCACATCGCCTCCTGCCGCGATCACGCCCGCGCAGCCGCGGGTCGAATGGACCGCCGCGCGAAACGCCATCGCGACTCCCTGCGAGAATCCGGCGAACACCGCTTGCGGCAGGGTCGGCCAGGCGGCCGCGACGGCATCGAGACAAGTGGCGACGAAGGCGATGTTGTCCGCGATCGCGCGCTCGCGATCCTGCCGCGTCATCCAGTTGGCCACCACGCGGTCCATGCGCCGCTGGTAGAAGCGGTGAAGCCCCTGGATGGAGACAAGCAGCCAGTCCGCGCTGCCGGGAATCGACTGGAGACGTTCGAGCTGCGCTTCGGCATCCTCGGCGTATCCGTGAAAGCCCACCAGCAGGGGTGCCGGACCTGGCGTCGCCGGCGGGAGCGCCAGATAGCGGCCATGAACGGTTGCCGCCGCGATGCCTTCGATCACTCTGCCGTTTGTCGCAACCTCGTCTGTCACAACGTCATGTTAGCGAGAGAGCCAGGCCAGGCCTCCGCGGCGGCTCAATTTCCTGTGATTTTCACGAGCCGGAGCGAACCTTACGATGATTTACAACTCTCCGGCAGGGCCGTTTACAAACGTATCCAGCGACAATTCAAGCGCCGGGCCGCGCGACGCGGAGTCGCGGAGGCTGCGGGTCATCGACTCGTGCGGGTAGAATAGGTTCATGCGAAAAGTCCTGATTTGCGCCCTGTTTGCGGGCCTCACGCTTCCCGCCTATGCGCAATGGCTGAACTATATTCCGCCGGGAACTCCCCTGAAAGCGGATGGTACGGTAAACCTCACGGCACCTGTGCCGCGCGGCCCGAACGGCAAGCCTGACCTCACCGGCACCTGGCACCGCGGTGGCGGCGGTGCGGCGTACGGGGCTGCCACTGCCAATGCCAACGCCAACGCCGGTGCTAACGCCAACGCGGGCGCCAACGCGGGCGCCAACGCGGGTGCGGCGGCGGCCGCGAGGACTTTGTCGCCGCCAGTGACCGCCGGCAACACGACGGGGGTTGGCAACGGCTCCTACGCAAACAACATTCTGCGCGACCTGAAGGAAGATCCCGAACTTCCCGCCGGCGCCAAGGTGCGGATCGCGCGAACGGCCGACAACAAGCGCATGGATCCCACTGTATTCTGCCTGCCCATGGGCATTCCCATGAACAGCATGTTCCCCGAGGTGGTCAAGATGGTGCAGTCGCCGACCATCCTGATGATCATGTACGAAGTGGACGGCACCTATCGCCAGATCTATCTGGACGGCCGCAAACTGCCGGAAGATCCTTCGCCGGCGTGGATGGGTTATTCGACGGCGCACTGGGACGGCGACACGCTGGTGGTGGAAACCGCCGGATTCAACGATAAGTCCTGGCTCGATATGTCCGGCCACTCGCACAGCGAAGAGTTGCGCGTCACCGAGCGCTTTACGCGCCGGGATTTCGGCCACATGGATGTGGAGATGACGTTCGTGGATCCGAAGTTTTATTCCAAGCCCATTCCCGTTCATTTTGCGCAGGCGCTGATCCCGGATTCGGACATCCTCGAAAGCTACTGCAACGAAAACGAGCGCGACCGCGCTCATCTGACGAATTAGTTTCCCGCCTTCTCCTGCTGCCGCCGGCTTCGCTCCGGCGGCAGCGCATTCCAGGCCGTCTCTCCTGCTCTGCCGGGCATCCGTTCGATATTGCCTGAAACGGCCCCCTGCGCGACCTCACTCACATGCCCGCCGGTTGCTGCGCGTAGCGGCGCGCCCTGCGCAGCGGTTGCTGCGCCGCCGAGCGACCTCGCCGACCGGCTGCTGCGTTCACCATGCCCTTCTTATTGCATGCCCTTCTGATTGCCTGTTCGCCACGATTGCGGCCCGCGCCACCCCGCCGTGTCGTCACGCGGTGAAATCAGCCTCATAAAGTCAGCAGGAGCTTGCTCTTCCGATCGCTGCGGTTGTCTTCGGCGGAGAATGGCAGCCTGCGTGCCTCTCGATTGTCGTTCGGGAAGGATCAGCCTGTAGCTGAAGAGGAGGGTAAGCGGAAATGCAACCGCGACGCGGAATTCTAGCCAGCCTTCCGGGCCCAGGCGGATGGAAAGCTCGCGCCGGGGCACCATCGGCGGCATCGATGCTCTCTGCTTCCTGCGCCGGGCCTCGGTGCCCGGTACCGACGCGACGGCCGGCCTCGTGAACATTCACTGCGGACGGGAAATACCGACGCGGGCAGGACTTCGCCGGACGGAGCCGCTATATCCGGTGCCCGCAAAAAGACCAGGGCTGTTGGGCATTTGCTTTCTTATCGCCCGCTATGGGGACGCTCCATGACTCAGGAATTCAATCATTCGATCCGCGCAGCAAAACGCGCCTTTGCGCCGCGCCGCGCACTTGTTCTCACCGCGTTGTTGGCCGTCACCGCGGTCTCCGGTTTCGGGTCGGCGTTCTCCATTGCGGAACTGGGAGCGAAGGCGGCCGGGATGGGCACTGCGTTCATTGCCACGGCGGATGACGGCTCTGCTCTCTTCTACAATCCGGCCGGCATTGCGTTTCAGCCGGGCCGGAAGATGGAGATGGATGCGCTGGTGGTGGTTGGCTTGTTTCGCTTCACTCCGTCCTCGGTGCCTGCCGGACAGGTGGTGCCGCCGAATGGATATTCGGGTTCGATCAAGCCGCATTTCATCCCGGTTCCGTCCATGTATTTTACGCAGCAGTATTCGGATAAGATCACTCTCGGATTCGGCATCTTCACACCGTTCGGGCTGGCGGCGAATTTCACCAACTTTAACGACTCCGATCCGAACCTGACCAAGTTTCCCGGACGCTTCGCCGGCACCCGCGCGGCCTTGCAGGAGTTCTGGTTTCAGCCGACCATCGCCTACAAGATAACGCCCAATCTGGCATTCGGCTTCGGCCCCGCCTTCGTCCACACGCACCTCATGATTGAGCAAAGCATTCTGGATCCGACCGGCGACGGGCTCACTTTCGGCAACTCGGCCGCCAGCACGTTTCTCCCCGGCCTGCCGCAGGGTCAGGCCGCCGCTATCCTGGCCCGTCTGTTGCCGGAAGGCAGGACGAGAGTGGCGGGCACGGCCAACGAATTTGGATTTGCGGGCGGTTTGCTCTATAAGCATCCGGGTTCGAAGACCAATATCGGCCTCACGTTCCGCAGCGCGGTCACCAACCACCTCTCCGGCAAGGGCTCTTTCGCCTTCGATGCGCCGACTCCGATCGAAGCGTATCTGCCGGCGAACTTCCTGCTGAACGCGTTCCCCAATCAAAACATCAAAGGTTCATTCACCACTCCGGCGACTTACGGGATCGGCATCGCGAATTCGAAGTTTTTGCACACCACGTTTGCGGCGGATGTCCGCTTTCAGGACTACCACCGGTTCTCCAGCGTGCCGATCAATTTCCCGATCAACTCCGGGCAAAGCGCCAGCATCGCGCTGCCGGCCGAAGAGCGCCTCTATTTCAACTTCCACAATTCCGTGAACGTGGCGCTGGGCGCCGAAAGAGCGGTGAATGCCAATACAACCGTGCGCATCGGCTACATCTTCGACTACTCGCCCGTGCCCGACCAAAGCGTGGGGCCGCTGTTCCCCGATGCCAACCGCAACAGTTTTACGTTCGGTGCCAGCCGCAAGCGGCAGAACAAGGAATTCAGCCTGTTCTACGAGGCGATGAAGTTCGAAAACCGCGTGACGAACGTCGCCGCCAACGCCAACCTTTACACCAACGGCAACTATCACAACTTTGCCCATCTGTTCGGATTTTCGATGCGCCTGAATGCCGGCGACAACATCAGAATCAAGCACTGAGAGAACTTCCATGATTCGACCTGCACAAATAGCAATTGCGATCTTCAGCCTGGCCGCTGTTGCGCCGGCGATGGCGCAGACCAGAACCGGGCTCGATCTGACGACCTTCATCGTGATGGGGGAAGGCCTCACCGCGGGCATGGCGAACTTCGGGCTCAGCAGCGCCTACCAGCAGTACAGCTTCCCCGCGCAGGCGGCGGCGCAGATGAACACGGCCCTGGCGCAGCCGCTGATTCAGCCGCCCGGCATCGGCGACGTCATCGGCTATCCGGGTCAGGAAGTCCGTCTGCAGACCTACCCGCAGGGCGCGGTGCGGCAGTTCTTCACGAGCGCTTCTTCGCCCATCGCATCGCCGTCCATCTTTATTCAGAATCTGTCGGTGCCCGGTCTGACGCTGGCGGACAGCATCTCGCTGCGGCCGGCGCTGCCGATTGCGCAGCGCAACATGAAGCAGACCGTGGTGAATCTGATTCTCGGCTTTCCGCAGCTGTTCCTCAATGTGCCGCTGTGGAGCCAGTTCGAATACGCCAAAGCCATGTTCCCGACAGTGACGCTGGTGGAACTGGGCTTCTATGAAGCCATGAATGCCGCGGTGAATCTGGATCCCGCGCAGTTGCCCGATCCGGCCGGTTTCGGCGCCAATTACGCGACCGTCATCGCCGGACTCCGCAGACTGCAGTCGCAGGTGATCGTCACCACGATCCCGAATCCGCTCGACACGGCCTACTTCAGCTCCGTCACCGCTGCCGGGTCCGTCACGGCGACCGATCCGTCCGTCATTTCGGGCCGCTATAACGTCGGCTCGCAGGACTACCTGACACGAAACGCGCTGACGACCATCGCGAATCAGTTCACCAGCGGCGCGACCGCTCCGCTGCCTGCCGGCTCCATTCTCACCGCCACGCAGGCTGCCGCTCTGACGGCGGGAGTCAACGCTCTCAACACGCAGATCCTCGCCGCCGCGAAGGCCAGCGGCGCGGTGGTTTACGATCTCGCGGCCTTTTTGCACAAGGTCAAAATCGCCGGCGCGGCGGCCGGAGACAGGTCGCTCACGGCCGACTACCTCGGCGGCTTTTACTCGCTCGATGCCGTTTATCCCGGCCCCACGGGCAACGCTCTGATCGCGAATGATTTTCTGACGTTCATGAATGCGACCTATCACCAGTCCTTCCCGATGGTGGCGATTCCGGCGGTTTACGCCAAAGATCCGGTCGTGGTCTACCAGAAGCCGCAAGGCGCAATCCACACCGCCGCATCGCCGGGGTCCGCGTTGTCGGCTTTTTCCGGAAGGTGAATATGTCTGAGAAATCCTCCATCCTGATGACCCGTCTTGCAGCCGCATTATTCCTGCTGGGCTTTGCGGGCGCGCCGCTTCACGCCGATGTGCCGCTGCTGCTTTTCGACGCGCTGCCGCAGCCGCTGGTGCTTCCGAAGGGGAATGTCGAAACGCTGGCCCTCAATCACACCGGCAGCTTTTTCGGCGACGCCATTCGCGCGGTGGACTGCGCGCCCTACGTGCCGCCCGCCTTCCCCGGCGACACCATCGCCGACGAGGCGACTTACGGCATCTGCGGAAACCAGCTCTTCGGCGGAATGGTCCTCGCCGACAGCCACTTGTCGGGCAGCATCACCATCCAGTTCTATCCGACCAGCCCGACGACCGCACATTTCGTCGTCACACAGGGCGTGTTGCGCGGCGACGACAGCGTCCTCTCCGCGCCCCTCGGCTACAACATGGCGGTGAAGAATAATCAGATTTCCGACGCGCTGGTCTTGTCGTCGGGCGATCTCGATCTGACCACCGGATACGCCACCAACATTCAGTGGAGCGCGTATTTTCTCAACACGGCGATCCTCGCGATCGGCAATCTGAACCCGGCGCTGCCGGCTGCTCCGGTCAGTTTTCCCGGGGCGCGTGGCCACGCCTGGGCCATGTTCACGCAGCGCGCCGACGGACTTCTCGATCTCTATTTTCGCGGCAGCACTTTTCTTCCGCTGGGCAGCGGCACCGACAGCGCGCCGGTTCGCTTCCCGCTTCCTTACTGCAGCGCCGACTGGATCTGCGCCAGTGTGCCGGCGCGCGGCACCAGTTTCCATCCGCACCTCTATCTGAATACGGCCGAATCGCTGGGCTATGCGCCGTGCGCGCCGAACTGCCCCGATCTTCCGGTCAACAAGACGGAAGTGTTCACCGTGAATTCCCGCTACACCGCCTTCGGCGACGATTTCGATCTCGACATCCCGCAGCAGGGCGGCAGTGCGCCGGGACGCGCGGAACTGCAGGGCCGCTTCGAAATCCAGTTCGGCACGCCGGCCGGCGGAACGCAGCCTTTTAAGATTTCGATCCTTCCGCCCGAGGGCCTGTTCGCCGATCCGCCGAACAGTCCGCTGCTCGGCCCCGGATTCCGCGGCTTCCTGATGGGCGCCAACCAGACTCTCTCGTTCCCGCTCGTCAAATACAACCAGCACAAGGTGTACTTTGTCGATGAACCTTTCAACGTCTCGCAAGGCATGATTGACCTTGCCAGCGGACAGATTATCGGGCAGTTTGAGTACCCGATGTACATCGATCAGTCGATACTCGAAGCGCTGTTCGGCGATAACAACGGCCGGATTTCGAGCGATCCGTTCTTCCTGATTGCGAATGCGGCGAGCCAGGATCCGGGCGATCCGAACTACGCCTTCTTCGAAAAAGAGCCGGTGAACGGCCAGACGATGTTTCGCGCGAATCTGTTTCACCACCGCACGTTCGCCACGTATTGTTTCCCGCAGCCCAGTCTGCTGCCCGGCCTCTGCTGGGTTTCCGGCCCCGCGGGCAATCTGAATATTTTCGGGAAACTGCAGGCGGCTCATCTGCCGGATCCGGCCAGCCCTGGCACCGCCGTGCTGAGCGACAACCGAACCTTCACCTCCGCGGTGGGCGATACGTTTTCGTATAACTTCAAAATGCCGTGCAACCCGGCCGGCCTGTCGAATTCGTTCGTCTATACCAACAACAACCCGGGCCCCTCGGGCGGCACCTTTACGCTGACGCACCTCGCCTCGGTGAGCTGCACCAATTCGAAAGTGTCGACTGCGCCCACCGGCAGCTACGATCAGATCGCCATCACCGGCTTCGGCACCTGGAGTAAGGATTCCGCCAATGCGCTGCCGCGCTTCATGGCCGCATCGGTCTCGGTAGATCCGGCGAATCCCTATGCGGAGATCATCGTGTTTGCCCAGTATCCGGGCGAACCGGCGACGCTTCCCGGCGCGCTCATACTGCCTGGCGACAACATCGACGTGAACCTCTCCACCGCCGAGAACAAGCCGGCGACGAAGCCGATTCCGTAGCGAGTTGTCGTGCGGCAATGAAAAGCAGCGGCCGGTGAACGCACTTTGTTGCGGCGTGAAACGGCGGGGATTTGCGAAGCCCGGCTCTGCGGCGAGCGGACATCCGGATGACGGGATGTAACGCCAGCGCGCCAGTCCCTCGCGGCCCGTGGTAACTTTGCAGGAGCCGGCCATGAGCTTGCCGCGGAAGAACCTTTCATGAACGCTCCCGTCGTCACCCGCAGGCAATTCGCCCGCACTGCAACCGCAGCCGGTGCCTTGTTCGCCATCACGCGCCGCGCCGCCGCAGCCGACTTCACCATCCGCCAGAACCACAATCAGCCCGTCGAAAGCCCGCTGCACAAGCGGCTCACGCAGATGTGGGAGGCCATCCGCCAGGAAACGGGCGGCCGCATCGAGGCGCAGATTGTTCCCGACAACAGCGATCCGGCGCTGCTCGACCGCCTGATCCACGGCGAGCCGGAATTTCTCACGCAGGCCGGCAACGGACTGGCCTCGCTCGTGCCCGCCGCCAACGTGCAGGCCACGCCGTTCGCCTTCCGCAAAATGTCGCAGGTCTATTCGGCCATCGATGGCGACCTCGGGGCATACCTTCGCGAAGAACTGAAAGCCAAAGGTCTGTACCTGTTCCCGGGCGGCGGCTTTGAGAACGGCATGCACCAGATCACCTGCGCCACTCGCCCCATCCGCACGGCCGCGGATCTGGAAGGCCTGAAGATCCGCGTGCCCGGCACTGCAATCTACCTTGAATTCTGGAAGACGCTCGGCGCGCTGCCGGTCGGCATGACGATCGATAAGATGCACGATGCGCTGAAGTCCGGCGTGGTGGAAGCGCAGGAAGATCCGCTCGACGTAGCGGAACTCTTTCATCTTTACGAAGTCCAGAAGTACATGAGCATGACCAACCACTCCTGGTCCGGCTACAACCTCGTGGTTGGCAACAAGCTCTGGGACGCGCTCCCCGCCGATGTCCGCAAGGTGATCGAGCGTAACGCGGTCAAATACGTCCGGCTGCAGCGCCACGATACGGATTCGTTCAACGGTGAACTGCGCAGGCGCCTCATGGCGCGCGGCATGATCTTCAACGATGCCGACACGGCGTCGTTCCGGGCAAAGCTGGGAAGCTTCTACCCGCGCTGGCGTGAATCGATCGGGAGTCGCGCCTGGTCGCTTCTCGAAGGACACGTCGGCAAACTGGGCTGAGCGGCAGGCCCACACGCATTCCTAACATTTTCTCAATAGACTGGCGTGGTCGGTATTGCGGTGCGCCGCGCCGAACCATTCCCCTAAGGAGGCACAAAGTACATGCCTTTTCTACGAAACGTCGACTCGCCCTCGCCCCGCGCGCGACGGCGAAAGTCATTCCTCCTGATCCTTCCCGCCACCATTGGCATTCTCGCGTTTGTCGGGTTCGAAGGTCACGCGCAGGAAGGCGCGCCCGCGGCCGGTAAAGCTGCGCTGCCAACACTTGTGCTTTCGAACGAGCCGTGCGTGAATCCGGTGACAGCCACGCGTCCTGTCAGCGATGTCTTCGATCCCAACTACACCTTGCTGAAAGGTATGAAACCCAACGATGCATTCGGCATCGCGGTGGCATCCGGCGATATTGACGGCGACGGCTACACCGACCTTGTGGTCGGAGCGCGAGGCGATGTCCCCGCGGGCAAGAGCAAGGGCACCGTGTACGTCTACCGCGGTTCCGCCAAGGGAGTTTCCGCCACCCCGGCCTGGGTGCTCACGGGCGAGCAGGAAAATGGCGAGTTCGGCCGCACGCTCACGGTTGGCGATTTCAACGGCGATGGCTACGCGGACGTGCTGGTGGGCTCGCACGGTTTTAACGCCGGCCTCGGAGCGCATCAGGGCAAGGTCTACCTGTACCTCGGCGGCCCGAAGGGGCTCAGCACGACGCCATCCCAGACCATGGTGGGCGAACACAAGGGCGATGAATACGGCCGCGACTTTGACGTTGTCGATATGAACGGCGACGGCATTGTGGACCTGCTGCTCGGCGCGTCCGGCTACAGCGGCGACATTCAGGCTCAGGGCAAAATCTACGTCTATAAGGGCACCAAACAGGGTCTCGATCCGACGCCCATTTTCACCGCCATCGGCGAAGGTGAGCACGATGAATTTGGACGCTCCGTATCTGGTGCCGACGTCAATGGGGATGGCTTTCCCGACGTGATCGCCGGCGCCACGGGCCTCACCGGCGCGGGCAAAGGCGCGGGCGCCAAAGTGCCCGGCTTCATGTACGTTTACTATGGCAGCGCCAAAGGCATCTCGCCCACGCCCGGTTTCAAGGTGTCCGGCGTTCGCACCGGCGGCCATCTGGGTGAAGGCATGTCGGCGGTCGGCGACATGAATGGCGACGGCTATCCGGAGGTCGCGATCGGCGAGCGCGACTTCTCCTGCGAGGGCCGCGACGCCGGCCGCATCGACGTTTACCTCGGCGGTCCCAACGGCTTATCGAAGGACCGCGTGTGGTCGGCGGTTGGCAAGGGCAAGGGCGGAGTGGGACGCAGCGTGGCACCGGTCGGCGATCTCAACGGCGACGGCTTTGCAGACTTCATCACCGGCGCTCCCGTCGGCACGGCTGAAGACAGCGCGGGGCTCTACGTCTTCTTCGGCGGGCCCAAAGGATTCAGCGGCAACCCCATCCTCATCTCGCCGGACGGCGTTGCCAGCGGCATCGGCTTCGGTCTCTTCACCGCGCGCGGCGTGAAGGGGCACAACGCTCCCGCTATCGCGGTGGGCGCGCCCAGCGGGGGCGACGCGAAAGAAGGCTGGGTCCGCGTCTACTACGGCAAGCTCAAATCCGGCAAGCCGACAACCGGCGCCGCGGCGAAGAAGAAATAGCCGCGGCCGGCCGATTGGCCATTGGCTGCTCGCACAAACAAAAACGCGTCGGTTCAGCGCCGGCGCGTTTTTTGTTTGGAGCCACCAAGCATGTGCAGCGAGGAGAAAAGGCCAGACGACTGCGCGCGCGACCCCGTCCGGCAACCTCCCCCGAGTCTGCCGCCGGAATCACGCGCCAGCCAATCCGTACTCTGTTGTATCGTGGGAACGTTGCCGATTCCAGCAAAATCGCGCGTTCGCGGCGTATTTCAACAGCTTTTTTCCGTCACGGAATCATTGGTTTGCAGACGCGTCCTGTGCATGCGCTGTGCAAACTATGTGCATAAACCGGAGCGCTTATGATTTGTTCGGGCCAGTCGGTGTTCACGGGTCGAACCATTGACGTTCGCTTCGGCCGGACCATCGAAGAAGTGACTGACGCGGCGAATCCTTCGCAACTGCTCATCGCTCCCGGCTTCATCGATCTCCAGGTCAACGGCTTCGCCGGTGTCGACTTCAACTCGCCCGTCGCAACGCTTCCCGAAATCTCACGCGCCATCGACGCCATCCTCGCCACCGGCGTCACCCGTTTCCTGCCTACCGTCATCACGGGCCCGCCCGACGCCATGCTCGCCGCGCTCGCCAATCTCCGTCGCGCGCAACGTGAACTTCCCCGCGGCCGCGCCATCGCCGGCTTTCATGTGGAAGGCCCGCATATCGGCGCGGAAGACGGCCCCCGCGGCGCCCATCCCGCCGCATGCGTGCGCCCGCCCGATCCGGACGAATTTCGCCGCTGGCAGCACGCGACCGACAACCACATCCGGCTCGTCACCTTATCGCCGCACTGGCCCGATGCGCCTCGCTACATTGCCGCTCTCGTGCGCGATGGGGTCGCGGTCTCCATCGGCCACACGTCCGCCACGCCGGATCAGATTCGCGCCGCCGCGGATGCGGGCGCAAGCCTCTGCACTCACCTCGGCAACGCCGGCCCGGCGCTCGTCCCCAAACAACCCAACCTCTATTGGGAACAGCTCGCCGACGACCGCCTCTCCGCCAGCTTCATCGCCGACGGCATTCATCTCAGCGACGCCTTCCTTCGAGCCGCGGCGCGCGCCAAAGGCCCTGTCCGCACCATCCTCGTTACGGACGCCGCCGCTCCCGCCGGAGCCACACCGGGCCGCTACCGGCTCGGCGAACTCGACGTGACGCTGACGCCGGACGCCGACCGAGTGGTGCTCACCGGAACTGGTAAACTCGCGGGCTCGGCGCTGCGCATGAATCACGCGATTGCAAATTTCTCGCGCATCGCCCGCGCTTCGCTGGCCGACGCTGTCACTGCCGCGACCGCCAATCCGGCCCGCATTATCGGGCTTCCGCACGCGCTCGCGCCCGGCTGCCCGGCGGATCTCGTTGTGTTCAGCTCCGCCGATCCACTCACGATCCACCAGGTCTTCCTCGACGGCGAACTCGTTTTTTCCGCATAATCAAGTCAGGCACCACACTCGCGAGCCATGGACTTCGAATACACGCCCGACCAGATCGCCCTCCGCCGCGCTGTCCGCGAATTCGCCGCCGCCGAAATTGCGCCGCACGTCATGGAATGGGACGAAGCGCAGACCTTCCCGCTTGCCGTCATCAAGAAGCTCGGCCAACTCGGCTACATGGGCGCGATCTTCCCGGAAGAGTACGGCGGCGCGGGTCTCGGCTACGTCGAATACGCCATCATCATTGAGGAACTCTCGCGCGTGGATGGCTCGGTCGGCATCATCGTAGCGGCCCACACGTCGCTCTGCTCGAATCACATTTACAAGGCCGGCACCAAGGAGCAGAAGGAAGAGTACCTGACCAAACTCACCAGCGGCGAATGGATCGGCTGCTGGTCGCTTACGGAATCGGAAGCGGGTTCCGATGCCGGCGGCACACGCTCGATTGCCGTGCAGGACGGTTCCGACTGGGTCATCAACGGTGCGAAGACCTTCACCACGAACGCACACTACGCCGACCTCTGCGTCGGCATGGCGATGACCGACCGCAGCCAGGCGGCGCACGGCATTTCCGCTTTCCTCATCCCGAAAGGCACGCCCGGATTTCGCGCCGGCAAGAAAGAAAATAAGCTCGGGCTCCGCGCCAGTGACACGGGCGAAGTCATCTTCTCCGATTGCCGCGTGCCGGAATCGCAGATGCTCGGCAGACGCGGCGAAGGCTTTGTCGACAGCCTGCGGATTCTCGATGGCGGACGCGTGTCCATCGCGGCGCTCTCCATCGGGATGGCGCAGGGCGCTTACGACGCGGCGCTGAAGTACGCGAAGCTGCGCAAGCAATTCGGACGCCCGATTTCGGAGTTTCAGGCAATCCAGCACAAGTTAGTCGATATGGCGACGCGCATCGACGCCTCGCGGCTGCTGACTTATCGCGCCGCCACGATGCTGGATGCCGGCAAGCGAGTAACTCGCGAATCGGCGATGGCGAAGTTATTCGCCTCGGAGTCGGCGGTATGGATCGCCGGCGAAGCGGTGCAGATTCACGGCGGCTACGGGTTTATCAAGGACTATCCGGTGGAGAAGTTTTATCGCGACGTGAAGCTGTGTACCATCGGCGAAGGTACGAGCGAGATACAGCGGTTAGTAATTGCGCGGCAGTTACTGAAAGAGTAAGACTCCGCAGTAACTTGCCAGCCGGCAGAGAGCAGCGGTTTGCCGCGGACCTGCGCCCGCCAGCAGCCGGACAACTAAGTTAGTACCGACCGCCGTCATGACGCCGTCTAACCTCGCGCCCGGCCGCCGTGTTCATCTGCGTGATCGATTTCGGTGTGCCTGTGCACTTGAGGCGGCCGATGACCTGATCCAAACTCGACTCCGGAGATTGGGCCACCGGGCGAAGCAGAATTCCATCAGGAGTGTCCTCCACCGTGAACTCCGTGCCTGCTCCCCAGCAGTGAGCATTGCGGATATTCCGTGGAAGAACGATCTGTCCCTTCGCCGAAAGCCGCGTGGTTCGCATTCTATTTCGCCCCGCCTGTCGCCAGCACTTCCATCGCCTGCTGCCTCGCGCGCATGACATCGCTCGACGAAAGCATGCCGACCAGCCGGCCGGTCGCCGGGTCCACCACCGGCAGATAGTCATGATGCCCCAGCGCCAGTTCGCGCTCCGCGACGGCCATCGAGTGCGAGCCGGAAATGCTGCGCGCGCTTCGATCCATCACGGCGTCAACCGGCGTCGCGTCCCACTGCTCGCGCGGCACCGCGCTGAGCGACTTCAGCGCGGCCATCCCCAGAAAGATCCCGCTGCCGTCAACGACCGGGAGTTCCTGCAACGAATGCTCCACCAGATGACGATCCATAAATTCCGCCAGGGTCTGTTCCGGGCTGGTCGTCACGAGCTTCGTTGCCATCCAGTTTCGGCTCGGTATCGTGCCCATCAGTCCGTCATCGCTGGTGCGTCGCGGCCTCTGGGATTCGGAATTGGAGATGCCCGAGGCCAGCAGGAACGCCGTTGAAGAGGCGATCAGCGACGGCACCACAAGCGCCGGACTGCCTGTCGCTTCGGCCACGAAGACCGCGGCAAACAGAAGACTGTTGTAGCTCGCCCCCGTGAATGCAGCGATGCCGATCAGCGTGAACAGGCCCGGCTGGCTGGGATGGAACGCGGCGTCGAAGCTTGCACCGAGCGCCGCGCCGATGGTCGCCGAAGGTACGAACAGCCCGCCGACTCCTCCGGTGCCGAAGGTGAACGCGGTCGCCAGAAGCTTCGCCGCGAAGATGATCAGGCATCCGGTGAGCAGATACTTGCCGTTCAGCAGATTGTTCGCCACCGGCAGACCGGCCTGCAGCGTGACGGGCGCGCCGGTCAGCCAGATCATCGCCAGCGCAATTCCACTCACGATGACGCCGCCGCTGAGCAGCTTCAGCACGCGCGGCGCTGTCGAGCGTCCCCACGTCTGCTTGATGCGACGGAGGCACCCGAGGAATAAGTGTGATGCCAGGCCGCCCGCGAGGCCGAGCGGCACGCAGATCAGCAGATCGCGAAGGTTCAGATGATAAACGAAGCGGATCGGGAAGTATGGCGTCGAAGGCCGGAACACCACGAAAGTCGCGTAGCTCGTCGCCGCCGCCACCAGCGCGTGGATCAGCGATTCGTGCGCCAGATCCTGTTTGTACGGCGACTCGATCCCCATGATTGCGCCCGTCAGCGGCGCGCGGAAGATTGCCCCGATGCCCGCGGCGGCGCCGGCCAGCATGGTCGTCTCGCCGCGCCCGTGCAGCGGCTTCAGAAAGGCCACGCGGTTGATCTGCCGCTGGATCAGCAGACTGATGGTGCCGCCAAGCCACTTGCTCGCGCCCTCCATTCCGGCGCTCGCCCCGAAGCCCATCGTGGTGACGGACGCGGCCAGCTTGGGCAGCGCCGATTCGAAGGCAATGCCGGTTTCCGGACGATGATAGGCGAGCACCACCTCATCTGCCATGGACGAAGACGGCACTTTGAAGATCGTCAGAATCACGCCCGTGAGGATCATGCCGGCGATCGGCATCAGGCAGAGCTGCCACGGCGTCAGCCAGCGGGAGAAGTGCTCCCAAAGCAGCGTATTGACCACGAAATCGTAGGCGGCGATCGCCGCGCCGACAACGACACCGATCGGCGCGGCAACCAGAAAGACGTGGCGCGCAATGCGGAAATGCTCGCTCAGATTTTTCGCGAGTGACGTCGATAACTGAATTCTCTGAAGGGAACGAACTTTGGAAATCACGTTTGCGCGCAATGCTCCTTCACTGGATCAGGAGTCATCAGCCGCTGGAAGGAAGCCCGGCAGGCGTTTCAGGCGAACCCCATCGCCTCTGTTTTCAGGAGTCGAACTTGAACCCTTCGATGATAACAAAAATTGGCCGGGTCACCTGGCGTGGCTTTCCGATCGCCGCGCGCGGCCCGGCAAAACGCGCCGGAACGTGCGAAACTACTGCTGGCACCCGTGACTCCCCGCGAACTCTCCCGCCTTGCCACCGCGCTCGAAAACGGCGACGCCGCCGCCTTCGCCCGCCTTGCCGCGCTGCCCCGCGGCCACGGCCTCATCACCGGCATCACCGGCCCGCCCGGCGCCGGTAAAAGCACTCTCGTCGACGCCGTCACCGCGGAACTCCGCCGCCGCGGCCACACCGTTGCCATCATCGCCGTCGATCCCTCCAGTCGCTCCACCGGCGGCGCTGTCCTTGGAGACCGTGTCCGCATGCAGCGCCATCATTCGGACCCCGGCGTCTTCATTCGCTCCACCGCGACTCGCGGCGCATCCGGCGGGCTCGCCCGCGCCACCAGCGCCCTCGCGCGACTCTTTCGCAGCGCCGGCTTCGACTACATCCTCATCGAAACCGTCGGCACCGGTCAGGATGAAATCGACGTCGCCTCGCTCGCCGACCTCACGCTCGTCGTCCTCGTCCCCGGCATGGGCGACGACGTGCAGGCCATCAAAGCCGGCATCATGGAAATCGCCGACGTCTTCGTCATCAACAAGGCCGACCGCCCCGGTGCCGATCAGTCACAGCGCGATATTGAAGCCATGCTCTCGCTCGGCGCAACCAACCCGCCGGTCCTCCGCACCGTTGCCCTCGACGGCACCGGCATTGCCGAACTCTGCGACGAACTGGCCCGCCACAAGCCGCGCGCCGAACAACCGGCGTCGCCCGTCGATGGCTTCCCGATCGATCACCTCGGCATCGCCGTCCGTTCGCTGGCCGAAGCCCTGCAGTTCTACGAGCGCGACCTCGGCCTGCCTGTGCTCTCCCGCGAAGTTGTCCCGCATGAGAAGGTGAGCGTCGCCATGCTTCCTGCCGGCGGCTCGCGCATCGAGCTGCTCGAACCCACCGCCGCCGATTCGCCCGTCTCGAAGTTCCTCGAAACGCGCGGCCCCGGCCTTCACCACGTTGCTCTGCGTGTGCCTGACCTGCACGCGGTGATCGCCCGCCTCGAAGCCTCCGGCGCGCGCCTGCTCGGCCTGCCCCGGCGCGGCGCCGGCGGACATCTCTATGTGTTCGTCCACCCGGCCGGCACCGGTGGCGTACTATGGGAACTTATTCAGGATTAATCAGCCAGAAAGGTTCATTTCCTTGCCTAAAATCGGTATCATCGGCGGCTCCGGACTCTACTCCATGCCCGGCTTCACCGACCAGCGCGAAGTCGCGGTCGACACTCCGTTCGGCGCACCTTCCGATCCTTACGTGGTCGGCCAGCTCGAAGGCCACGAAGTCGCCTTCCTCGCGCGCCATGGCCGCGGCCATCGCATCTCGCCTTCGGAGCTGAATTTCCGCGCTAACATCTTCGGCATGAAGAAGCTCGGCGTGGAGCGCATCATCTCATTGAGCGCCGTCGGCTCGCTCAAAGAAGAGCACCGCCCGCTCGACTTCGTGGTGCCCGATCAGTTCTTCGACCGCACGCGCGGCCGCATCTCCACCTTCTTCGGCGAGGGCCTCGTCGCGCACGTCAGCTTTGCCGATCCCGTCTGCGGCCAGCTCGCCGCCGTCGCCGCCTCGGCCTGCAAGGCGTCCGGCGTGAACGTCAAACAAGGCGGAACCTACCTTTGCATGGAAGGTCCGGCCTTTTCGACCAAAGCCGAATCGAACATCTACCGCTCGTGGAACATGGACGTCATCGGCATGACGAATCTGCAGGAGGCCAAGCTCGCCCGCGAAGCCGAGATCTGCTACACCACCATCGCCATGGTTACCGACTACGACTGCTGGCACGAAGACCACGACGCGGTCACCGTCACCGACATCATCCGCGTCCTCACGCAGAACGCGGAGAACGCCTGTAAGGTCGTCGCCGCGGCGGTGAAGTCCATGCCTGCCCAGCGCGAATGCAAGTGCGGCGCGGCGCTCGCCCATGCGCTCATCACGGACCGTAAGGTCGTCCCGGCGGAAACGATTCAGAAGCTGGAGCCCATTGTTGGCAAATATTTCGTGTAACGATTTACTCGCCGCTCTGCGTCGCGGCGAGTCCTTGCCGGAAGCGGCCGCGCGCCGGCTCGGTGAGGAGCAGCACGCCGATTTTTTCCGCCTGATCGTGGAACCGCTCGCCGATTCCTTCGATCCGGCCGATGCCGCCGCCTACGAGCGGCTCATGCAGCTCTGGATCCCGCACGTTCATCGCGTGCCGCCGGCGATTCCGAAGCGCGTCGATACCGTGTACGTTCTCTCCCGCGTTACTCTCGGCGCCGATATCAAGATCACAAGCATCGTTCTCGATGCCATGAAACGCCGCTTTCCCGAAGCGCATGTGATCCTCGTCGGTAACCGCAAGTCTGCTGAGCTCTTCACACTCGACGCGCGCATCGAACATTTCAACGTGCAGTACCCGCGCTCCGGGCCCGTCAGCGAGCGCATCGCCTTCGGCGAGCAGCTTCGTGAGCAGCTCAGCGCTCGCCACAGCATCGTCGTCGATCCCGATTCGCGCATGACGCAGCTCGGCCTCATCCCGGTCTGCGATCCCGAACGCTATTTTCATTTCCCCAGCCGCACCAGCGGCGGCACACCAACCGACGAAGCCAACCTCACTCGCCTCACCGAGCAATGGGTGCAGGAGACTTTCGAGACCGATGCCAGCGCCTTCATCGCGCCCGAGCGCGTGCCGAACGATACGCCCGGCCCGCGCGCGGCCGTCAACTTCGGCGTGGGTGAGAACGAATCCAAGCGCATCCCGGGCGATTTTGAAGCGCACGTCATCCAGACGCTGGCCGCGCGCTTCGCCACCGTGTGGGTCGATCGCGGCGCGGGCGGGGAAGAGGCCGCGCGCGTTACGGCCGCCGTGGGAGCCGCCGGCTGTTCCGAGCAGGTTCGTTTCTGGGAAGGTTCGCTGGCGGGCTTTGCTTCCGTCATCGCGCAGTCCGATCTCTACGTCGGCTACGATTCGGCCGGCCAGCACGCCGCGGCCGCGGCCGCCACGCCGCTTATCACCGTCTTTGCCGGCGCGCCCAACCGCCGCTTCCGCAAGCGCTGGTCGCCGAGCGGACCGGGCCCGATTCACATCATCGATGCGTCCCTGCGCAGCCCCGCCGAATGTCTGGAACGAATTTCTGAGATCCTGAATAAAGGCACATGAACATCGGGCATCTTCGCGTCGAACCCGGCTCGCGTTTCCGCCTTGCCGCGCGCGATCCCGGCGACACCCGCGGCATTTCCAAATCCCGCGCCGCGACCGAACTGCCGCGCCACGTCGGACAACTCGCTGCCCTCCACGACCTGCTTTATGCCGAACACCGCCGCGCGCTGCTGATTGTTCTGCAGGGCATGGACGCCTCGGGCAAGGACGGCACCATCAAGCACGTGATGTCGGGCGTCAATCCGCAGGGCTGCAGCGTTGTGTCCTTCAAAGAGCCAACGCGCATCGAACTCGATCACGACTTTCTCTGGCGCATTCACGCCGCCGTGCCGGCGAAGGGCGACATCGGGATTTTCAACCGTTCGCACTACGAAGACGTGCTCGTCGCGCGGGTCCACAACATGGTGCCGAAGCCGGTGTGGTCGGCTCGTTACCGGCAGATCAATGAGTTTGAACAGATGTTGTCAGAGAACAACGTTCATATCCTCAAATTCTTCCTGCACATCTCCAGCGAGGAACAGCGGCGGCGTTTCGACGCGCGCGTATCCGATCCGCGCAAGAACTGGAAGTCATCGCCGGCCGACTTCCGTGAGCGCGAGCACTGGGATGACTATCAGGCCGCCTATCAGGACGCCATCGCCGGATGCAGCACGAAGTGGGCGCCGTGGCACGTGATCCCCGCCGACCACCGCTGGTACCGCAATCACGCCGTGGCCGAAGTCATCGTGCGCACGCTGGAATCGTTCAAAATGAAGTACCCCCGGCTGGCCGCGGCGGCCCGTTAGATTCCGTTACCCCAGCAGTTGCGCCGCCGGTTTTGCAAAGTAAGTCAGAATAAAATCCGCCCCGGCGCGCTTGATCGAAGTCAGCGTCTCCATCATCGCCCGCTCTTCGTCGATCCACCCGTTCGCCGCCGCCGCCTTGATCATCGAATACTCGCCGCTCACCTGATACGCGCCGATCGGCACATTGCACCTTTGCTTCGCCTGCAGGATCACGTCCAGATACGCCAGCGCCGGCTTCATGATGATCATGTCCGCGCCTTCTTCGATGTCGAGATCGATCTCTTTCATCGCCTCCCGCGTGTTCGCCGGATCCATCTGGTAACTGCGCCGGTCGCCGAACTGCGGCGTCGATTCCGCCGCCTCGCGGAACGGCCCATAGAACACTGACGCGAACTTCGCCGCATACGACAGAATCGGCGTCTTCTCATAACCCGCCCCGTCGAGCGCCGTGCGCAGCGCCGCGATGCGTCCGTCCATCATGTCGGCTGGCGCCACGATATCGGCACCCGCCCTGGCGTGCGACACCGCCGTTCGCGCCAGCCACTGCAGCGTGGAGTCGTTCTCCACATCGCCGTCCACAATCCTGCCGCAATGGCCGTGGCTCGTGTACTCGCAGTTGCACACGTCGGTGATCACGATCAGTCCCGGCACTTCGCGCTTAATCGCCCGCACCGCTTCCTGTACGATGCCCTGATCGTCGTACGCGCCCGACGCCACTTCATCCTTCACGTCCGGAATACCGAACAGCATCACGCCGCTGATGCCGAGCGACACCAGCTCACGGCACTCTTCCACCGCCGTATCCACCGACAACTGGCACTGTGGCGGCATCGATTTGATGGGCCGCCGCACTCCCTCGCCCGTGCAGATGAAAAGCGGCAGGATGAAATTCGCCGGATCGAGCCGCGTTTCGCGCACCAGGCGCCGCATCGATTCACTGGACCGCAGGCGCCTTGGGCGCTGAACTGGAAAAGCCATTTGACTCGATTCTATCGCCGCGCGTCATTCCGCGAGACGCCGCCCGCCACGCGCCGACGGCCTCCCGAGGCGCCCCATGTCACCGGATATAAGCCTGAAACGCTTGACATGGCGTTTGGAATCTTTAGAATAGGCAGTATCCCCAGTTCGTCTTATGCAGCTCCCCTGCGATCACAAAAGAACCGTTGTCCTTGCCCGCCGCGATGGCGTCGATTACGTCGAATGCCTTGACTGCCGCCAGATTTTCGAAGCCGAAGACCTCGAACCCGCCGTCGCCGAGTCCGACGAAGAATAGCCGCCCGCTAAATTCTCTGGCCCGCTCGCGCCCCTGCTAGCATACGTTTATATGCATGATCTGGGGACTTTTCGCAATAATCTCGACGCCATTGCCGCCCGCCTCGCCGCGCGCGGCCTGACGCTGCCCATCGAAGAACTGCGAGACCTCGATAAATCCCGCCGCGCCGCCATCACTGAAGCCGAACAGCTTCGCGCCGAGCAGAACGCCATGTCGAAGGAAGTCGGTCGCATTCGCAGGGAAGGCGGCGATGCCAGCGAACTTCAGGCGCGCTCCCGGGTCATCGGCGACCGCGTTTCCGAACTCGCCGCCAGCGTCGAACAGGCCGATGCCGGCTTTCGCGACATTCTCGCCGGCATTCCGAACGTGCCGCATGAATCGGTGCCGCTCGGCAAATCGGCCGACGACAACGTTGTCGTACGCACCTTCGGTGAGCCCGCGCAGTTTACCTTCGAGCCCAAAGCCCACTGGGACATCGGGCCCGATCTCGGCATCCTCGATTTCGACCGCGCCGCCAAGATCACAGGCGCGCGTTTCGCCGTGTACTGGGGCATGGGCGCGAAGCTGGAACGCGCCCTCATCAACTTCATGCTGGATACGCACACGCGCCACCACGGCTACACGGAAATTCTGCCGCCCTTCATGGTGAACTCCGCCAGCATGTACGGCACCGGCCAGCTGCCCAAGTTCTCCGAGGATCTCTTCAAACTGGAGAAGACCGACTACTGGCTCATCCCCACCGCCGAAGTGCCGGTCACAAATCTCTATCGCGATGAAACGCTCGATGCCGAGCGGCTTCCGGTCAGCTTCTGTTCCTACACGCCGTGCTTCCGCAGCGAGGCCGGCTCCTACGGGCGCGACGTGCGCGGCATCATCCGCCAGCATCAGTTTCAGAAGGTGGAACTGGTGAAGTTCTCTCACCCGGAGCGCAGCTACGACGATCACGAGCAGCTCACCTCCGATGCCGAAGATATTCTCCGCCGCCTCGGCCTGCCCTTCCGCACCGTGGTGCTCTGCACGGGCGACATGGGCTTCAGCTCGGCCAAGACCTACGACATTGAAGTCTGGCTGCCCGGCCAGAGCGCCTTCAAGGAAATTTCTTCCTGCTCCAACTTCGAAGCGTTTCAGGCGCGCCGCGCCAACATCCGTTACCGCGGCGGCAATGCGAAGAAGACCGAACTGGTGCACACGCTGAACGGCTCCGGCCTCGCGGTGGGCCGTACGTGGGTCGCCATCGTGGAGAACTACCAGCAGGCCGATGGCAGCGTGGTGATCCCCGAAGCGCTGCGCCCGTACCTCGACGCCGAACGCATCACCGCGTCCGGCCAGATGAAGTGACCGGCGCTATTTTTTCTTCTTCTTTGCGGCGGCCTTTTTCGCCGGAGCCTTCTTCGCCGTGGCCGCCGGGTGCGCGGGAACATCGGAAACGTTGATGTCGGAAACCGCCTTCCACGTGCCGGTCTGCTTCCTGTACACCGTGACGTAGTTGCCGTGATCGTTGACCGGCTTCTTCGTTACCGGGTCGGTCATCGTCATCGTGTACGTCCCGTGGCTCGCGGCCAGTTCGCCGGATTTGGCAACTTCCACCGACGTGGCTTCAAAGCTGAGCGCGAATGCCGGATCCGCCAGCATCCCCTTCAGCAGCTCTTTCCGCGCCTCCGCGGTGGACGCGGCGGGACTGCCCTGCGTCATCAGCACCGCGTCGTCGGCGTAGTGTGCGCCAACTTTGTCGAGCTCTTTGGCCGCGTACTCGGACTTCCACTGCGTCTCAATGTCTCGGATCGCTTTGGCATCGGCCGCGCGATTGTCTGGTGCGTCGCTGCATCCCGTAAGGGTCAGCAGGATTCCGGCAAGTGCTGCCGCGGCGTAATGACATTTCATGATGGTTCCCTTCATGCTGGCTCCCTCGAATCTCCCGCCGGCTTCGATTATGTCAGAACTTTACGGCGCCGTCGTAGCCGGTCATTTCCAGATAGCCCGAGCCGCGCTGCGTGCCGGAATAATCGACCGCGCCCTCCCAGTAGCTCGGGCCGGTTTTCGACTTCAGCTCCTGCTCGCGCAAAATCGGCTTCGACGCGATGTCGATCTTCAGCGACGGAATACGCACGCGCCACTCCACCGGATACTTGCCCCACTTCGCCACCGGTTCCAGCGTGAAGTCGTTGCGACGAAGATGATGCGCGCTGCCCGCGGCGTCAATGAACGTGCCTGACGAATACGGATCGACCGAGCCATCCCTGCGGCGCAGTTCGAACAGCATCAACTCGGTGTTGTTGTCGAGCTGAATGCTGAACCAGTCCCACCCCGTCTGTTCCGCGGCGAGCTGTTCGGTGAACCATTCGTGATCCATCCACGCCAGCCCCGATACCGGCCCCGGCGCGCCCGCGCTGCTGACCGTGCCCTTCACCTGCAGGCGCGGGAACGACACATAGTGCGACGCGCGGCCCTCGCCTTCCGCCTTGCGGCTCACGCCGTTCTCACCGTGAATCACAAAGTTCTTGAGCGGCGTCAGTTCCAGATGGAAGGCGAACTCCGGCGTCACCGCATCCAGCGTCTGCTTTTGATTCGCGCTCCACACAGCAGACCAGTTGCCGTTCCAGATGCGCTGCTGCCCGAAGCTGGCACCCGCAATACCGGGCCCGGCGCGGTTTAGCCGCTCCTCGAAACGGAACCTGCGGCCCGCCGCGTCCGTGAGGGCTGCGTGGGCCAGATAAACGTCCTGCACGGTCCACGCGGACTGGTTTTCCGTCTCGTGCCGCGCCCCCTGGCGGAAGAAGACCAGTTCGAAGCCGTACCGTTCGCCCTTCGCGCCCGTCAGGTTGCCCGTGTAATACCACCATTCGGTGCGAAAGTCTGGATGTTCGAAGTGATCGCGCGGAAACTGGTAGGAATAGCCAGCTTTGGCCTCGCGATAGTGGAAGTCCGCCGCAGTTGCCGGCAACCCGGAAAGCGCCGCGCTCATCCAACACAACAGCAGTAACGGTTTTCTCATCTTGTTACCATGAGTGCATCAGATGATCGTTGAGACCAAATCGGCGCAATTTGACAGCATCGCCCTCGAAGGCGGCGCCACGCTGACGCCCGTCGAAGTGGCGTACGAAACCTACGGCGCGCTGAACCACGAGCGCTCCAACGCCATTCTGATCACACACGCCTTCACCGGCGACGCGCACGCCGCGGGCGTGGCCCACGACTCGGGCAAGCCGGGCTGGTGGGACAACATGATCGGTCCGGGCAAGGCTTTCGACACCGACCGTTATTTTGTCATCTGCTCGAACGTGCTCGGCGGCTGCCGCGGCACCACCGGGCCGGCTTCGCTCAATCCGGCCACGGGCAAGCCTTACGGGATGTCGTTTCCCGTGATTACCATCCGCGACATGGTACGGCTGCAGAAGATGCTGATCGACCGGCTCGGCATCGCCAGACTCCTCTGCGTGGCCGGCGGCTCCATGGGCGGCATGCAGGCGCTCGAGTGGGCTTCGAGCTATCCGGAAGCGGTGCGCTGCGTGATTCCGATCGCCACCACCTGGCGGCACAGCGCGCAGCAGATCGCGTTCAACGAAGTGGGCCGCCAGTCGATCATGGCCGACCCTGACTGGAACGGCGGCGAATACTACGAAAACAACAAGCCGCCGGCGCGCGGCCTCGCGGTGGCACGCATGGTGGGTCACATTACCTACATGAGCGATGAATCGATGCGCGAAAAATTCGGCCGCAAGCTGCGCGAGAAGGAAAAGTTCGGTTTCGACTTCGGCGTCGATTTCGAGGTCGAAAGCTACCTGCGCTACCGCGGCAGCCAGTTCGTGGAGCGCTTCGACGCCAATTCGTATCTGTACATTACGAAGGCCGAAGATTACTTCGACCTCACCAACGGCACGGGCCGGCTGGCCGACGCCTTCCGCACGGTGGATACGCGCTTCCTCGTCATCAGCTTCACCTCGGACTGGCTCTATCCGAGCTACCAGTCGCAGGAGATCGTGCGCGTGCTGCGGCGCGTCAACGGCGACGTGGCGTACTGCGACCTGCAGTCCAACTACGGCCACGACGCGTTCCTCGTGGACGTGGGTGAACAGACCGAACTGGTGCGCGGCTTCCTCGACAGCACGGCGCGAATCGCGGTGGCGGCTTAACGATGACCGATCCGGCTCCCATCCATCAGGGCATCCATCCGGTCACGCTCACGCGCCGGCCGGACTTTTACGTCATCGGCGAAATCATCCCGCCCGGCAGCCGTGTGCTCGATCTCGGCTGCGGCGAAGGCGAACTGCTCGCCTGGCTCGCCGAACACAAGAACGTGCTGGCGCGCGGCGTCGAGATCAACGGCGCGCAGGTCCGCAAGGCCATCGCGAAGGGCGTTTCGGCCTACCAGGGCGACATCGACGAAGGCCTCGCCGATTACCCCGACAAGGCGTTCGACTACGTGATCCTCAGCCAGACCCTGCAGGAGACGCGCGCGCCGCTGCAGGTGCTGCGGGAAATGCTGCGCGTCGGGCGCCGGGCCATCGTCTCTTTCCCCAACTTCGGCCACTGGCGCGTCCGCGCGGCCATGCTGTTCAACGGCCAGGCGCCCAAGACCGATCTGTTTCCCTACGACTGGTACAACTCGCCGAACATCCACTTCCTGAGCATCAACGATTTCGAGGATCTGTGCCGCGAGCACGGCTTCCCGATCGAGAAGCGCTATTTCCTGGCGGGTTCCACGCGGATCACCAGCTTCCCGAATCTGCTCGGACAGACGGCCGTGTTCCTGCTGGGCTGATTGCGATTGGTTACAGCGCGGTCTCGAGCGCCGCTTCGAGCAGTTCCGTGATCTGTTCGGACTTGCGTTCGTAGCCGGCCAGCTTCGCTTCCGCTTCCCGCAGCTTATCGGCCAGATGCAGGCACGCCATCACGGCCACGCGCACCGAATCGCCCGAAAGCGAGCGGCCCGCGATGGAAGTCATCAGCTCGTCCACCTGATGGGCAATGGCTTCCAGCTCCGCCGGATCCCCTTCGGTGGCGAGCGAGTACGACTGATTGAAAATGTGAACGCGAACCGGCTGCCTGGGCATGAGAGGCTGACGCTGTCCCCATTCTACCTGTGCGATTCCGCCTGTGAGGATTTGCCGCGCACGGACGGGCCATGCGCGGCCGTGGATCTGTCTATGCCGCGCCGAGCTGGTCGATGTGGCCGAGGAGCTTTTCAATCCGTCCGCGCACCTGGTGGCGTTCGGATCGCAGCGCTTCCAGTTCGTCGGAGAACCGGGCGGCGCGGGCACCAGCTTCTTCCGCAGCCACTCGCGCGGCGGCGAGTTCGGCAACGGCTTCGTCACGCTCGTCGCGCAGGCGGTTCACCAGCGCGACGGCCTTCTGAATGCGTTCTTCCAGACGAGCGAGGGCGTCGACTTCGGCGTCCTTCGCCACAATGGTTTCCGAATCGGGCAGTGCCATAGCTTCCGCTGTGGATGCTTACTGCGCCGCGGGCGCAGGTGCGGCGGCGAGCGCTGCCTTCACCTGACCGATGATCTGGGTGAACTGCGCCGCGTCGTCGTTGGCCGTGGCGGCCAGCACCTTGCGGTCCAGATCGATGCCGGCCAGCTTCAGGCCATGCATGAACTTGCTGTAGGACAGGCCGGCTTCGCGGGCAGCGGCGCCGATGCGGACGATCCAGATTTTCCGGAAGTCGCGCTTCTTGCGCTTGCGGCCGGTGTAGGCAAACTTCAGGCCGCGTTCAACCGCTTCCTGCGCTGAGCGATAAAGCTTGCTTTTAGTAAGAAAATATCCCGACGCGAGTTCCAGCGTTTTCGCACGGCTCGCGCGGCGTTTAGTACCGCGTTTTACTCTTGGCACGTTTTTTCTCCTTCGCGAGGCGGCTCTTTTTAACGAAGAGCCGGTCCTCAGACCTGCGGCGATTCAGGCACGTGCATGTGGCCCGGTCGCGCGCCCGGCCCCGACGTTCCCTTTGGCGGGAAGGGGGCCGTAACTGATCCCCGCAAGGGGGATCCCGAAACAGATTCCTAGTAAGGAATCATCCGCTGCAGCTTCGCCTGGTCGGCATCATCCGCCACGACGGAAGTATGCAGTTTGTTCTTCCGCTTGCGCGCCTTGGAGGTGAGGATGTGACGGGCAAATGCATGCTGCCGCACAACCTTTCCCGTCCCGGTCTTTTTGAACCGTTTGGACGCACCCTTATGTGTCTTCAGTTTGGGCATGGGTATAGGTCCGGCACCGAAATGTGCCGGGAAAACCAAGTGTAGCACAGCCCGCCCGGAAGCCGCCGCGACATTTGCCGTCCGCACCCGCCCCGCCGCGATATTTACCGGCCGCGCCCGCCCCGCCCCGGCGCGCCGCATCCCGCTTTAGTACTATTTCAGTACTACAACCCCGGAAATTCGCACTCCCGCCCCGACCCTGGTACAATGAAATTGTCACCGATGCGACAAACGGACGACGAAGCGCAGTTTATCGGCCAGTACGCCCTGGTCAGCTACATCACCGGGCCGCTGGCTGAATTCCTCGATGCGTTGCGCCTTGAACTGACCCCGGGCAGCAACCCCCACGCCCACGTCACCGTCCTCCCGCCCCGCCCGCTCTGCCAGTGCGCCGATGACGCCATCCGCCACCTCTCCCGCGAAATTTCCGATGAAAGCCGCCCCTGCGCCCCGTTTCGTATTGAACTCGGCGCGGTCGAAATCTTCCCGGAATCGAACGTCGTCTACATGGACATCACGGCCGGCAGCGAGGAACTTCGCAACCTCTACTGCTCGCTGAACTGCGGCTCTCTCCAGCACGCCGACTGTTTCCCGTATCACCCCCACATCACCATCGCCCAGCACATCACCGGCGAGGAGGCCGTCGTCATGGCCGCCACCGCGCGCGAACGGTGGGCCGCATGGCGCGGTCCCCGGTCGTTTGAAATCTCTTCCGTTTCCTTCGTTCGCAACGTCGCGCCCACGGTTTGGGAAGACCTGGCTGCGCTGCCGCTCGGCGTCGAAGCCGCTGCCATCGCCGGTTAAATCAGCGCCGGTTAAGTCAGCGCCGGTTCGTTCCCCCCCCCACAACACTTCCCGAATCCGGTATAAAGGTTGGCAATGCCCTCCTCGCTGTCCCGGCGCGCTGCTTTCCCCGTTGCCGGAGCGTTTGTCCTCGCCGCCGCGCTTGCCGCGCTCGCTCAGTCGCCCGTTCCGTCTCCTGCCGCCGCGCCCGCCGCCACGCCCTACAAGACCGAAGAAACGCGCCTCGGCCACCTCGATGAAGAACTCCTCGGGCCGGTCTTCAGCCGCGACGGCCGCCATCTCGCCTACGCCACGCACCGCACCCCGGAAGGCGCCTCCTCCCCGAAGCTCTGCGTCGTCGTCGACGCCCAGCCCGGCGCCTTCTACGACGAAGTGGTCGACGAAACGCTCACCTTCAGCCCCGACAGCAAACGCGTCGCCTACGAAGCCGTAAAAGCCAACAAGCGCCTCATCGTTGCCGACGGCAAGCCGGGCGCCGAATTCGACGGCATCGTCGACACCTCGCTGATCTTCAGCCCCGACAGCAAGCGCCTCGCCTTTGTGGCGAAAACCGCCAGGAAACAACTGGTCGTTGTCGATGGCGCCGCGGGCCCGGAATACGACGAAATCGGCGACGGCACGCTCGCCTTCAGCCGCGACGGCAAGCGCCTCGTCTACGCGGCCCGCAACAACCGCAAGTGGCTGGTGGTCGTCGATGGCCAGCCCGGCGCCGAGTACCCCGGCGTCGGCGCGCTGGTCCTCAGTCCGGACGGCAGGCACGTGGCCTACGGCGCCGGCACATCCAGCCGCCAGTTCGTTGTCGTCGACGGTCAGGAAGGCACCGGTTATGACGGCATCGTCGATGGCTCGCTGCTGTTCAGCCCGGACAGCCGGCGCCTCGCCTATCAGGCTTCTCTCGGCAGCAGCAGTTTCGCCGTGGTGGACGGCAAGGCCGGCGCGGCCTATGACGGCGTCGGCGGCCTCATCTTCAGCGCCGACAGCAAGCACGTGGCCTATGCGGCGGCGAAAGGGCCGAGCCGCCTCGTCGTGCTCGATGGCAAGGAATCGGCCGAGTCCTACGCCAAAGTATCGGCCCTGGTCTTCAGCCCCGAGGGCGGGCACGTCGCCTGGGTCGCGGGCCGCACCAGCAAACAATCCACCGTCGTCGTCGATGGCAAGCCAGGCGCGGAGTACGAAGCCGCCGGCGGCCTCGTCTTCAGCGCGGACGGCAAACGCCTCGCCTACATCGCGAAGAAGGGCGGCCGGCAGCTCGCGGTGGTCGACGGCCAGGCCGGCCCCGACTTCGACAGCATCGGCGACGGCACCCTGATCTTCAGCCGCGACGGCAAGCGCCTTGCCTACGAAGCGCGCCAGGGTAAAAAACTCGTCGTCGTGGCGGATGGCAAGACCGGCGCCGCCTACGACGGCATTCTCGACGGCTCGCTCGCCTTCAGCCCCGACGGCAAACACATCGTTTTCGAAGCCGCCGGCGAGAAGACGCAGTTCCTTGTGCTCGACGGCAAAGCCGACCCCGCCTTCGACGGCGTGGGCTCTCCCGTTTTCAGCCCCGATGGCGCGCACCTCGCCTATGGCGCCAAACTCGGCGCCGAACAATTCGTGGTGCTCGATGGCAGACCGGGACCGCCCTGCGAGATCGTGCTCCAGGAGTCGATCCTCTTCGGCACCGGCAACGTGCTGGAGTTTATGGCGAAAAAACAGGACGCCCTGTATCGCGTCAAATCCGCGGGCGGGGCGGGGAAGTAGCCGGCTAGTCCAGGTTTTCCGGCTTCAGCTCGATATTGGTCTCGCCGGCCGCCTTCTTTTCCCAGTACTTCTTGACCCAGGCTTCCCAGCTCTTGCCCGCCGCGGCGTCGCGTCCGCTGAACACAATTCCGGCAATCTCGGAATACGGAATCGCCACGCGCGCCGCCGACCCCTGCGGGATAATCCGCACGCACGATTCGGCCAGCGTCGCCCCCGTGCGCCGGTCGAAGATGTAGCCTTCCACCGCCGTGCCGTCGCGCCGCGTGATGGTCACATCGCCGCGATAATCGAACGCCTTTTCGAGGCCCTCCCGCAGCTCTTCTTCCGAAGCCGCATCCCACACGCGGCCCTGCAGAAAGTCGTGCTGAAATCCGGGTACAACTTCGAGCGATTCCGGATCGGGCGCCGCAGCCGCCTGCCGCTGCGCCTCGCTCACGCCTGCACCTCTTCGGCTTCCTGCTTCTCGCCCTGCGAAGCGCCGGCCAACTGCAGCTGCACCAGACCCGCCCGCGCATGCACCGGCTTCACCGGCTCCTTCAGCATTTCGAGCGCTTCCGGATCCGCGTATCTGCCGAACAGCGTCGCCTTCGCCGTGTCCACAAATCCGCGCCAGCTGTTGAAGTTGTCATGCACCGCCGAAGCTTCGTAGCCGCTGTGGACCATGCAGTTGGCGCACTTCGGATTGCCCGATTCGGTCCCGTACTTCTCCCACTCGGTCGCTTCCATCAGCTCGGCGAACGTATCCGCATAGCCGTCCTGCAGCAGATAGCACGGCTTCTGCCAGCCGAACAGATTGAACGTCGGCATGCCCCACGGCGTGCACGTGTAGTGCCGCTTGCCCATCAGGAATTCCAGAAACAGCGGCGACATGTTGAAGCGCCACTCCGGCTTGCGGTTGGAAAGGATCGCGCGGAACAGACGCCGCGTGCGCGCGCGCCCCAGAAAGTGCTGCTGGTCCGGCGCCTTGTCGTAGGAGTAGCCGGGCGAGAGCATCATGCCCTCCACGCCCAGTTCCATCATCTGGTCGAAGAAGCTGCGCACCGAATTCGGATCGGCGCCGTCGAACAGCGTCGTGTTCGTGGTGACGCGGAAGCCGCGCCGCACCGCCTCGCGCACGCCTTCAATCGCCTGGTCGAAGCCGCCTTCCTTGCAGACCGAAAAATCGTGGTGCTCTTTTTCGCCATCCACGTGGACCGAAAACGTCAGGTACTTGCTCGGCGTGAAAAGGTCGATCTTTTCCCGCAGCAGCAGCGCGTTGGTGCAAAGGTAGATGTACTTCTTTCGCGCCACCAGGCCTTCCACAATCTGCCGGATCTCGGGATGCAGCAGCGGTTCGCCGCCCGGAATCGAAACCATGGGCGCGCCGCACTCTTCCACCGCGCGGAAACACTCCTCCGGGCTGAGATGCATTTTGAGGACGTGCGCCGGATACTGGATCTTCCCGCAGCCCGCACAGGCGAGGTTGCAACGAAACAGAGGCTCGAGCATGAGCACGAGCGGATACCGCCGCCTTCCAGCCATGCGCTGCTTCAGCACGTAGCTGGCGACTGTCCACATCTGCGATACGGGTACTGCCATTGAGCGGTGCGCCTCCCGGGAAACTAAAGACTCGATTGAATCTTTTATTGTCGCAGGTAGCCGCTCCAAATGCGACAACCCCCGCCGCCGCGCCCGCCGGGCTTCATTTGCCCGCTTTCGCCGCCAGTTTGCCGCGTGCTTTCTTTGTATCAGCCACCAGCTGCCGCGCGATCCGGTCCGCCACATCCGCCATCGCCCCGCGGAACTTGCCCCCCGGGCTCTCCTGCGTCGTCGACCAGATCACGTCCCCCTCCGTATCCACCAGCCGGATCGACGCCCCGGCCTCCTGCTTCCTCTCCTGAATGTGCGCCGATTCGCTCTCGCTAAAGCCGATTCCGCCCGAACTGCTCTCATCCGACCCGATCCCGATCGAGTTCCGCACTCCGCTCGAATTGGCGCTGTTGGCATGCAGCCCCAGCGATTCGTTCGTCGAATGCGTCTCAATGAACGTCTTCTCGTCCGCCGAACCCTTCAGCACCGCATCGGCCCGTTCTTTGTTTTCCGTGATGATGAAGACGCCCGAATTCTGCAGCGCCGCAATGATCATGTCGCGCATCTGGTCCGAACTCGCCCCGCCGCCCAGTTGCTCCACAAACACGCGCCGCACCAGCGCCAGCTCAACGTCGGGATCCGGCTCTTCCCTGTGCTCGATCGCCTGCGCCGCCCCCCCGGCCAGCACCAGCAGCAGGGCCCGCAGCGCCGCCGCCACCGCCGCCGCCACCGCCGCCCGCTTCATCCCTTGCCCGCCTTGCGCGCCTCTTCGTCCTGATACTCCACCCGCCGCCCCGTACGCGCCTCGAGCGACACCAGCAGCCCGCGGATGTCCCCGCTCCCCACCTCCAGCACCATCGCCTGGTGATTCCCCTCGCCGTCCGTGTAGCCAATCGTGAGGAAGTGCGACTTTTTCTTCGCCAGCAGAAAGACCGGCGAAATCAGTACCGCTTCCACGTAGCGCCGCGATACATGCAGCCCGTATTCCAGCGTCGTCACATCCCGGAACGGAATCAGCATCGGCGCCGCTTTGCACTCGATCCGCAGATTGTCCGCATCCGCCATCCCGATCCGCAGTTCCGATTTGGCGCCGATTCCCGCCACGGTCCCGCCCGCATAGCGGACCCGGGCACCGGTATCTCCCGCGTTCAGCAACAACGGGAGAGAGAGCACAGCCAGCAGGCAGGTTCTCATGTAATTGGAGATACCACGTCTTCCGCCTGACCTCCATACCTCCCGGTCCGATAAGGGGATAGGCGGGCCGCCCGCCGCGCGCCGGAACCCGTCCCGTCTACCAAAGACAACATGCACTTTGCCCGCTCCTCTCGCCCTCTCGCCGCATCGGCGATAGAATCGTGGTGGAAGAACTATGTCGCTCAATGTCCTGAAGGACGCTCGAAAAGTCTATGCCGGGCTCAACGCCGACGATATTCGTGCGTCCGCGCTGAAGGACCTCTCCATCGGGCTCATGGCCACCAGCGAAGCCGGCTTCCTCCGGCTCGTCGAGTTCCTCGCCCCTCCCTCGCTCGATCCCGAGAGCCGCGCCCGTGTCCTCGAATGTCTGCACCCCGTCAACGGTGAACTCCGCAACGACGGCAGCCTCGAAGAGAATTTCGATTTCGTCCTTTGTGAAGCCGGCCTCGCCCTCCCGCCGCACGGCCACAGCCTCGACCCCGCCAGCCCCTCCGGCACCATCCGCGAGATCGCCGCCGCCCATCACGGCATCGAACTGGCGCTCGGCCGCACGCTGCCCCACTTCCGCGAAACCGTCGCCCGCCGCATCGCCCAGCGAGTGGCGCGGGAAAACGCCCTGTTCGCCCTCGTCACCGCCCTGCCCAACGTGCTGCCGAGCTTTATCGAACTCCCCTGGGTGGTCGGCGAATTCGCCACCGATACCGCGTTCCTCACCATGAACCAGATCCGCATGGCGCTCATGATGGCCGCGCTCAACGACCGCCCCGTGGGCTACGGCGAGCAGAAGATGCAGCTCGCCGCCATCGCCGGCGGCGCCTTCGGCTGGCGCGCCCTCGCCCGTGAACTGGTGGGCAAGATTCCCCTCGGCGGCGGGCTCATCCCCAAGGCCGCCATCGCCTACGCCGGCACCTGGCTGGTCGGCATGGGCCTCGAAAAGGTCAACCGCACCGGCGTGCAAATGACGCGCGTCGAAAAGCGCGCCACCTACAAGGCCGGCCTCGGGCACGGCAAGGAATTTGCCCGTGAAGCCGCCCCCATCGTCGTCCGCAAGATCTGACGGCGCGGTTCGTTCCCTGAAACCTTCCCGCCGCATCACCCGTTTTAAAGGGTAGAATCGGATCGAGGAGATTATGTCCACATCAGCTGTTCGCCTGTTCATTCTCATGACCGGAGCCACCGCCCTGTTGTCGGCCGACTCGCTCACCCTGCGCAACGGCCAGGTGGTGCAGGGGACCTTCATCGGCGGCACCGCCCGCCAGGTTCGCATGGATCTCAACGGCGAGACCCGCACCTACGACATCACCGACATCGTTTCGCTGAGCTTTAACGATCAGGGCGGAGCGGCCGCCGTGGCGCCGCCTCCCTACTATCCGCCGTCTGCTTCGTCTTCGTCATCTTCGTCTTCGTCTGCTTCGGCCGGCGGAGCGCCCCGCCTGCGCCGCGCGCCGGGCTCGGAATCCACCGCGCCCGCCTCGTCTTATCCGTCTTCCTACCCGCCTTCGTCCTACCCCTCTTCGCAGCCCGCCATGTCCGGCATCATCATCCCGGTCGATACCACCGTCTCCATCCGCATGATCGATACCGTCGATTCCGAACGCGCGCGCCTCGGCCAGACCTTCCGCGCCAGCCTCGATGAGCCCATCTTCGTCAACGGTCAGGAAGTGGTGCCGCGCGGTTCCGACGTGCTCACCAAACTGGTGGAAGATCAGCAGTCCGGCAAAATCGAAGGCCGCGCCAAACTCACCCTTGCCCTCGCCACCATCACGATTAACGGACGCCCGGTCGACGTCACCAGTACGGACGTCTCGCAGTCCAGTGCCTCGCGCGGCGCCAAAAGCGCGGGCGTGATCGGCGGCACCGCGGCCCTCGGCGCCATCATCGGCGCGATTGCCGGCGGCGGCAAAGGCGCGGCCATCGGCGCCGGTTCCGGCGCGGCGGTCGGCACCGGCGCCGAAGTCATGACGGCCGGCCAGAAGGTGCGCATCCCCTCGGAAACGCGCCTCACCTTCCGCCTCCAGAGCCCCGTGCAGATATGAGGCTGGCCCGCGTGGCGCTCCTCTGGGCCACCGCAATGACTCTCACCGCGGCCACCCGCCCCGAGATCGTGGAAGGCAACCCCGCCAGCCCGGTCAAGGTTGTCATTTACGAAGACCTGCAGTGCGGCGACTGCCGCAACTTCCGCGCTCTTCTCGATGAAAAGCTGCTGCCGAAGTACGGTGCCCGGGTCGCCTTCGTCCACCGCGATTTCCCGCTCGGCCGCCACGACTGGGCCCGCCCCGCCGCCATCGCCGGCCGCTGGATCGCCACGCAAAGCACCGGCCTCGCCATCATCTACCAGCGCGAACTCTACGCCGAACAGAACAACATCACGCTCGCCGGCCTGAAGCCCTGGCTGGCCGAATTCGCCGTCCGCAACCACCTCGACAGCAAAGCCATCGTGGCCTCTCTCTCCGATCCTGTGCTCACCGCCGCCGTCGATCAGGACCTGCAGAGCGCCCGCGGCCGCGGCATCGCCCGCGCCCCAACCGTCTTCATCGGCAGCGCCTCGCTGGTCGAAACCATCGTCTACGACGACATCGCCCGCGCCATCGACGAAGCCATTCCGCACTAGCCGCCGGTCTCGCTCCCGGAGCCGCGCACCAACTTCTGATATTCTGGACGTTTCACCACGTCTTCTATTTTTCCGAGGTAAATCCGAATTGGCATTGCTGGAAGGTTGTAAGCACGAGCTTGAGATCACGATCCCCGCAGAGGCGATCGCGGAAGAGACCGGTAAGGTCACGAAGGGATTCCAGTCGCGCGCCAAGCTGCCTGGCTTCCGGCCCGGCAAGGCGCCGGCGTCGGTCATTCAGCGCACCTTCGCCGGCGACATCCGTCAGAAGGTTATCGAAAACCTCGTCCCGAAATATTTTCAGGAAAAGGCCGAGCAGGAAAATCTGCGCGTCGTCAGCCAGCCCAATTACTCGGACTTCCACTTCCACGAGGGCGAAGCCATACATTTCAAGGCGCAGTTCGAGGTCTATCCCGAATTCCAGCCCGCTGAATACCGCGGTCTCGAAGTCCCCTACCGCCAGCCCGAAGTGTCCGACGAAGACGTCGACAAACGCATCGAAGAGCTCCGCGAAAGCAAAGCCACCTTCGTCAACGAAGACCCGCGGCCCCTGCAGGATAACGACTACGCCGTCATCTCGCTCGCCAGCATCTCCGGCGTCGACGAGCCCATTCAGTCCGATGAAGTCGTCGTCCGCATCGCCGGCCCCGAAACCCTCGCCGGCTTCACCGAAAACCTGCGCGGCGTCTCCCCCGGTGAAGAGAAGGAACTCGACGTCACCTATCCCGAAGATTTCGGCCAGGAAAAGCTCGCCGGCAAGACCGTTGGCTTCAAGGTCAACGTCAAAGGTATTCGCCGCCGCGAACTGCCCGACGTGAACGACGAATTCGCCCAGGATCTCGGCGACTATCGCACCGTCGACGAACTCAGGACCGCCGTCCGCCAGTCCATCTACGCCCAGCGCGAAGCCGCCGCCCAGGACGAGGCCAAAAACAAACTGGTCGACAAACTCGCCGCCGCCTCCGATTTCCCCGTTCCCGAAGTCTTCATCGAACGCCAGATCCAGAACCGCGTCGAGCAGCGTCTCCGCTCGCTCGCCGAGCAGGGCGTCGATCCCAACAGCTTCAAGCTCGACTGGGAAAAGGTCAAGGTCGCGCAGCGCGATGCCGCCCTGCATGAAGTCAAGGCTTCGCTCCTCATCGGCCGCGTCGCGCAGCTCGAATCCATCCACGTCACCAATGAGGAAGTCGATAAGGAAATCGAGCGCATCGCCCGCCAGGCGCGCGAACCGCTCGCTTCCGTGCGCAAGAAGCTCACCGAGGACGGCACGGTGAACAACATCGTCAACCACATTCAGACGATGAAGACGCTCAACTTCCTGTTCGACAACGCCACCAAGACCGAACCGGTGGCCGAGCCCGAAACTGCCGGGCCCGCACCCGCCGATTCGGCCGAATAAGCCGCCTCGGCCGGGATGGCCGCGCCACTACACCGGATTCCTCCGAGTCCCCGCGGCCTGCCATTTCCGCGATCCGGTCCCAAAATGGGACGGCGTTTCCTGTCTCTCCTGCCACAATATCCCGCCAATTCCTACGGTTTTTCCGGGGGTATTGGCGATTTTGTTCTGAATTGATACAATCCAGCTAAGTCGGAGATCTAACGATAGTTAGGGGTATATCCCCTGACACGTGAAAGGGGGAGCGGATCTATGCGGAGACTATTTCCGCTGTTCATTGTGCATTTGCTGTTGTTGAATGGAGCCGTGCTTTCCGCTGCCAGCATCACGCTCAGCGGCGCCGCAAACGGGTCCATCACTTTTGACGCCAACGACGTCACGGTCTATGCGCAGTCGTCCGGCAGCAGCGGTTCCGGTTCCGCCATCGTCTCTGCCACCGGTGTGACGCAGGGCCCCGTCCGCATGGGAGTTCTCGAAATGTTCGGCGTCAGCGGCATCGCCACCGGCAACGGGACCAATTACATGCAACTCGGCGCTGAATCCTGTCAGGGATGGGGCGGGGGCAACGCCGATGGCGCCGTCAATCAGGGATGCCGGCTGAATGCCGCGGCCTACCAGACTTTTGAACTCGGCGTCTCCTTCGCCATCGGCGCCGATGCCTCGTTCTACTCCTCCGGCCAGGGACTCTCCGTGCTCTCCTTCGCGCTGTTTGAAGGCACTGTCGGACCCGGCGGCACCACCGCCACGCTCGGTGCCCCCGTGGCCGTCTTCGATCAGTCCGTGCTCACCCGGCAGCAGGCCGATACTCCGGAACCGGGGTCCGCGCTGCTGCTCGGCACCGGCCTTTCCTGCCTTCTGGCTGCGTTCGCCGTAAAGGAATGCCGCCTTCGTTACGCCGCCAGCGTTTCTGCGCGCCGCTGAAGTCCCGGTTTCAGGGCCACCGTTTTCAGCTGCGGTTCGAACCCCAGTTCCTGCAGCAGCGGCCCGAGTGACGCTTCATACCGCCGCCAGCGCTGCACCGAACTGCGGAACAACGGCTGCCGCACCTGCGCCGCGCTCGCTGTCTGCACCGTCCGCTCGGTCCGGTGGAAGTCGAGGCAGCGCGCATCCCATTCAAGCCCGCAGTATTCGATCATCCGCCGCGCCTGGCCTTCCAGATCCTCCACCACGTCTTCGTACGCCACGTCCAGAATCGCGTCCGGCGGCAACACCCTGCGCCAGTGCGCCATCAGGTCGCTGTACATCCGGTAGTAACGTCCCAGCTCGGCCAGATCGTAGCTGAAGTCCACTTTGCTGAACAGCGTCGCATAGCACGAAACGCAGGTATCCCGCGCGTCCCGCACCGTATGGATAATCCGCGCGTTGGGCAGCGCCATGTGGATCAGACCGATGCGCGCGAAATTCCCCGGCTGCTTGTCCACAATCCGGATCTTCCCTCCCGCCACCGCCGTCAGGCCGTTCACGTAATCGCGCCCGATTCGCCGCAGCGCCGCCCCGCTCAGCTCGCCCATCGATTGTGGAAACGGCCGCGACGAATTCGCCCCGCTGACCTCTTCCACCACCTTCTCCAGCGTCGCCAGTTCGCCCGCCCCGTGTACCCGCGGATGGCTCGCCAGGATCTGTTCAATCAGCGAACTTCCCCCGCGCGGCATGCCGACCACAAACACCGGCGCGTCCGAAGGATCCCCCTCGCCGCGCGCCCGCTCCAGCAGTTCGGCGTCGAATACTTCCGCAATGCCCCGGTAGAGTCGCGCTTGCGCCGCTTCGTCGTAATTCGTCTGTCTGCGCCTGAACTCGTTGCCTTTCCGGAAGTGCCGGAAGGCGCGTTCGTATTCGCCGCACTCGTCCAGCGCCTTGCCCAGCGCGAAATGCGCGAATGCCGCCTGGGGAGCCGGCAGTCCGTCCTTCGCCGCCAGCGCTTCGAGCGACGCCAGCGCCGCATCCCCCGGCCGGTGCTTGCGGATCATCGCCAGGCTGAAATGCGCCTCGGGATGCTCGGGAGCCAGCGCAATCACGCGCTCGTAATATCCCTTCGCCTCTTCGAACCTTCCCTGATCTCTGCGGATCGTTCCCATCCGGAGCAGCGCTTCCGCATGGTCCGGCCGCGCCGCCAGCACGCGCTCGAACTGCGCCGCGGCCAGCTCCGTTTCGCCCAACGCCCCCAGCGCCTTCCCCAGCCCGATCCGCACGTCGGCGTTTGTCGGGTCCAGTTCCAGCGCGCGCTGAAAGTGATCTCTCGCCTCGGCAAACTCGCCCTCGTGGCTCAGCACCACCGCCAGGTTGGCGTGCGCGCTCACATGGCGCGGATCGAGCGCCAGTGCCCGCCGGAAGCGCTTTGCCGCCTCCCGCGTCTGGCTTTTCGCCATCATCACCGCACCCAGATTATTGTGGGCAGTCGGATCGCCCGGGCGAAGTGCAATCACCCCGAGAAACCGCGTCGCAGCCTCGTCCAGCATTCCCGCCTGGAAACAGCGAACCGCCTCTGCCGTCAGCGCCTCGAGGTCGCCTGCCCGGTGCGACTCTCCGCCGCGGCGTGCCGCCTTATGGCCTGTAATCTGTCTTTTTCCCACGCCCTGCCCTCCAGTGCAGATGCCGTAGTCTGCTCCCGCGCCATGGCGCCGGCAGCTCTCGATAGCTTCCCTGAATTTGGCCTGTCTCTCGTGGACCACGCTCAATTCAGGATCAGCCGAACTTCACATCTTCCATCCGGATAGCCCGCCGGGAACGCCTTTCCCGTGTTGCTGCCTCCGGCCCGCAGTCCAGCTCAACAGCCCAACCCCGCAGTCCAGCTCAACAGTTCAACCCCGCAGGCCAGCCCCGCAGGCAGCCCCGCGGTCCAACCCCGCAGTCCAACCCCGCAGTTCAACCCCGCAGTTCAGCCCCGCAGTTCAGCCCCGCAGTTCAGCCCCGCGGTCCAACTCAGCGGTACAGCCCCGCAGGCAACCCCGCAGTCCAGCAAAGCTCAATTATACGTAAAGACTTTATATTAAACAAAGTTATAGTACTTCCATTACGTACGGTTTGCCACAACTCGACTGTCTGCAGCCAAACACACCGCCACCGCCGCCAGTCACGGCTCGCTTTTGTTGAACTGATTGGCTTTACCTACCGCCCGCTTGCAGGAAGGGGTATACTCTTTTCGAATGCAACCGGATCGCACACTTCGTCACGGCCTTGGGTTCGTTTTTTCAAATTGCCCCATTCGTACTGGGTTACTCCTGTCCGGCCTCCTGCTGCTCGCCGCGCCGCTCTTCCCCCAAACCCCTCCTGCTACTGAAGTAGAAGCCGTCGTCGCCACCGAACTCGGCACCTTCCGCATCGAATTCGCCCCGGACAAAGCCCCCAAGCACGTCGAAAACTTTCTCAAACTGGCCCGCGAAGGCTACTACGACGGCAGCGCCTTCCACCGCGTCTTCCCCGATGGCATCATCCAGGGCGGCGACCCGCTCCTCAAAAATCCCAAAACTCCCAAAAACCTCTGGGGCACCGGCGCGCTCAACCTCCTGCCCTCCGAAATCACCGACCTCAAACACGAACAGGGCGCCGTCTCCACCGTTCGCCTCCCCGGCAAGCCCAACAGCGACGGCAACCAGTTCTTCGTCTGCGTCGCCGCCCAGCCCTCGCTCGACGGCCAATACTCCGTCTTCGGCCGCGTCACCGAAGGCCTCGACGTCGTGCAGCAGATCTCCCACGCCACCTTCACCGGCGACGGCCTCGTCGATCGCCCCATCCGCATCCTCAAAGTCACCGTGGAGCCGAAAAAGCTGCCCCCCTTTCTCCACGCCACCAAAGACGAACTCCGCCGCACTGTCACGCTCAAGACCACCCTCGGCAGCATCCGCATCGAAATGGAGCCGGACTGGGCGCCGGAAAACGTACGCGCCTTCCTCATGCTCACCGCCTCGGGCTGGTACAAGGGCACCGCCTTTCATCGCATCGTGAAAGGTTTCGTCGCCCAGGGCGGCGCCGCCGGCACGCGCTCCGGCAGCCAGCTTCATGCGGCGGACCGCTGGGTGCATCCCATTCCCGCCGAACTCGCCAGCGGCGCCAAACACGTCCGCGGCGTCGTTTCCATGGCCCATGGCGACGATCCGAACTCCGCCACCACATCGTTTTTCATGATGCTCGGCCCGGCCGAAAATCTCGACGGCGCCTTCTCCGCCTTCGGCCGCATTGTGGATGGCCTCGATATCCTCGAAGCCTTTGAAAAGGAAGAAGTTGACGGCGAAACTCCGCGCCGCCGCCTCGAGATCCTCGATGCCGCCGTCGACCCCGGCTAAAACAGCCGCCGGATTGGGCTACAGTATAAGCTTGCCCGATATTCTGTATCCTTCGACGGCCGAAGAACTGCGCGACGCCCTCGCCTCGGCGGGCGCGGCGAAGCACACCGTCGAACTGTTCGGCGCCAACACGAAGCATCTGATGGCCGGGCCCGTTCAGCCCGCCGATGTGCGGATCAGCACATCCGCCATGACCCGCATCCTGCAGTACGAGCCGCGCGATCTCACCGTCAGCGTCGAAGCCGGGATGCCCTTCGCCGAACTCAACGCGCAGCTGGCCGGCAACGGACAGATGGTTCCGCTCGACGGCGCCTCGCAGAGCAACGCCACCGTCGGCGGCATGATCGCGGCCAATACCAGCGGCTCCCGCCGGCGGCTTTACGGCACCGCCCGCGATCACGTCATCGGTATGACGTTCGCGACGCTCGATGGCAAACTGGTGCAGTCCGGCGGCATGGTGGTCAAGAACGTGGCCGGGCTCGACATGGCGAAGTTGCTCATCGGCTCGTTCGGCACGCTGGCCGCCATCGCCACCGTGAATTTCAAGCTGACGCCGCGCCCGCCCTTCTCCCGCACCGTTCTGTTCGAGTGCGAGGACGTGAAGACCGCGACGGAGGTGCGCGATGCCGCCCTCCGCTCCGAGTGGAGTCCGGTAGCGGTGGACCTGCTGAATCCGCCCCTTTCCGCCCTGCTGCAGTTGCGGGGCTACGTGCTGGTGCTCTCGTTTGCCGGCAACGAGGCGGTGATCGAACGCTGTCTGCGCGAGGCGGAGCGGCTCGGTCCGTTGCGCGCCCTCTCGCCGGAACAGGAAGCCAGCTTCTGGCGGGCGCTCGACGGCATGACGCCCGTGTTCCTCGGAGACTCCGGCGAAGGCGCCGTGGTTCGCATCTCGACCGTGCTTTCGGATTGCGGCCCCGCCCTGGCAGGCGCGAAGGTTCCCGCGCTGGCCCACGCGGGCAACGGCGTTGTCCGGGCCTGGTTCCGTCGTCCCGGCGAGGCCTCCGAGTGGCTCGCCGAATGCGGCCGCCGCGGCTGGAAGGGTGTGATCGAGTATGCTTCGGATGCCGCCCGGTCCTCGCTGACCCTCTGGCCGGAGCCGGGCGGCGACTTTGTCATCATGAAACAGATCAAGCACATGTTTGATCCGGAAGGACTGTTGAATCGTGGACGCTTCTTCTCTCGGTTCTGATCTCGGCGGCCCTGACACAGGCAATGCCGCGCCCGGTTCCGCGGTGGCAACCCCATCCGCGTCCGGCCGCGCGCTCGCAGCCGACCGGCCGCGGCAGGCCGATCTCGACCGCTGCGTCCACTGCGGTCTCTGCCTGAACGCCTGCCCCACGTACCGCGAACTCGGCGTCGAGATGGATTCGCCCCGCGGCCGCATCTACCAGATGGCGCAGGTCGCCGCGGGCGCGCCCATCGGCGATGCTTACCGCGAGCACATCGATCTCTGCCTCGCCTGCCGCGGCTGCGAAAGCGCCTGCCCTTCGGGCGTGCAATACGGCCGCCTGGTGGAAGCCGCGCGCGCCGAAATCGAAGCGGTCACCAGGCGCCCGTGGCTCTCGCAGAAGCTGCGCGACTTCATCTTCGGCCGGCTGCTGCAATCGCCGACGCTCATGACCATGGCCGGCGCGTGCCTCTATATGTACGAGGTGAGCGGCCTGCAGAAGCTGCTGCGCGCCACCGGACTCGTCGCGCTGCTCGGTCCCCTGGCCGGGAAGGAAGCGCTGCTGCCGGAACCGCAGATCCCGTTCTTCTTCGGTGAAATCGGCAAGACGTTTCCCGCCGAAGGCGAGCGCCGTTATCGCGTGGCCTTCATGGCCGGTTGCGTGGCGAACGTAGCCTTCGCCCGCCTCAACGAGGCCACCGTGCGCGTGCTGCGGAAGAACGGCTGCGAAGTCGTGATACCCGCGCGCCAGAGCTGCTGCGGCGCGCTGCACGTCCATGCGGGAATTCGTGATGAAGCCCGCAAGCTGGCGCGGCGCAACATCGATGCCGTTCTCGGCAGCACCGGCGAGTGCGGCTTCGACGCCATCATCACCAATGCTGCCGGCTGCGGGTCCACGCTGAAGGAGTACGACGAACTGCTGGAGCACGATGCCGATTACGCGGATCGGGCGAAGCAGTTCAAAGCGCTGATGCGCGATGTGACCGAGTTCCTCGCCACGCTCGACCGCCGCGGCGAAATGAATCGCCGGATGGGCCGGCTTGAGACCACCGTCACGTATCAGGACTCCTGCCACCTCGCGCACGGCCAGAAGGAACGCGCCGCGCCGCGCGCCCTGCTGCAGGCCATCCCCGGCGTCGAGTTTCGCGAGATGCCGCTTGCCGATATCTGCTGCGGCAGCGCCGGAATTTACAACGTTCTGCACACCGGGCTGGCGATGCAGATCCTCGAAAAGAAGATGGGCAACGTGAAGCTCACGAAGGCCGCGACCGTTGCCACCGCTAACCCCGGCTGCATGCTGCAGCTGCAGGCCGGCGTCCGCAAATGGGGCAAGGGCGAGCGCGTCGCGCACGTCGTCGAACTGCTCGATGAAGCCTATCGCGCCGCCGCCGACTGACGCCGCTGAATGGCGCCGCCGCTTACCTGCCCGCGTGTGCCCGCGTCAGGTCGTCGATGTAACAGCCGACCACCGGCGTCTCCGGCTTCGCCACCGGCCTGCCGCTGAAGACGGCGTCGAGCGCGTCACGCAGATCGTGTTCGGTCACGATGCGGCGCGGCTGCCCGATGGCGGCGTAAAAGTTGTCGATTCGCCCGCGGTACGCGATGCTCGCGTCGGAGCGGATCACCACGGCGGTCGGCGTGATCGCGGCATGCGTGGCGCCGATCAGCGCCTGGTTGCGGTCCACGATTTTCGGATAATCGCCGTGGCCGTATTCGGCGGCATGCCTGCGCGCCCTTTCGTCGGTCGTCGCCGGGTCCGCGTAGACCAGCGAGCAGCCGAGGCCGCGGTGCGCGTAATCCTCGCAGATGCGCCGGATCTCGTGCGAGTAATAGTTGGAGACCGGGCAGTCTTCGGTCACGAAGAACAGCGCCGCGGCATGGCCCGGGGCAGCCAGCAGCGGCTGGCGCCTGACGCCGTCGATGTCGCGGATGGTGATGGATGGGTTTGCGACGAACGCCCGGCGCACCGTCGCCGGAGCGGCCAGCAACACCGTGCCGATCGCCATTGCCGGCAGCCACTTCATTGCGCCAGCAACTCCCGGATCTTGTCGCGCGTCGCCGCGTCTGTCAGCGCTTTCGCCGCCATGGCCGCCCGGTGCAGCCGGTAATCGCGTTGCAGCGCGCCGAGGTCTTTCTCCTCGTGCGGCACGCCGATGAGCGTCACCGAGCCCATCTCGTCTCTGGACTGCTCGCCCCACGTCACGCGCACCGGCGGGCTGGAAGGATTCCGCGGGTTCGCCGCCGAGTTGTCCCAGTGGATCTCCACGTCGAGCCTCGTGTCCTTCGGCAGCGGCACGAGGCTTTCGAAGAAGTAGCGGTCCTGCCAGGCGAAGTCCCAGTCGGTGATGTTGAGCAGCGTCTTCACCGTGCCGTCGGGGAACGTGGCCGTCATCTTCAGCCGCTTGCCGAGGTAGTGTGCGTGCGCGCCGATGGAAACGCCGTCGAGCGCCGCCGGCAGCGTGAAGGCATCGCGGATCACGTAGTCTTTCTCGCCCGCCGGAATGGCGAGGCCGGAGAAGAGCGAGAAGGCGGGCGGAAGCTGGATGCTCACCAGCGTCCGCGACGGAGCCTGCCTGGCGAAGTACAGGCCGATCTGCGACCGCTCGGCTTCCGGCTTGCCCGTCGGATGGAAGTGGTACTGGATCACGAGGTCCGAGCCCTTCGCCACCGGCAGCGCAAGCCCGTCCGGCTGGAAGTGCGGCTGCGCGCCCACGGCCCAGCCGCCGAGCGGCTCGATCGAGGCGCCCGCCCGCATGCCGCTGAAACCGGGTTCGGCGCCCTGCTGCGGCTTGAGATGCTCCTGGCCTTTGGGGTCGTCGAAGTAAAGGACGTGGTGCACCACGGCGCGCGCCGACGGTTTGAAATCGATCGCCGTGAGCCACTTGTCTTCCCGCAGACCCAGCGGGATGGCGATGTTGCGGTAGATGTCGGGGCCGTCGGCCGGGACGTGATAGGCGGCCGGCATTTCCACCACCAGGTCCGGTTCGCCGAGCATCCAGCCGGAGCTGAACCTGGGCGGCGCGGGCGCGCCGGCGCCGCTGCCCTCCGGCATGCCGTGGTCGACCCACGTCCGGATCAACGCGATTTCGGCGGGCGTGAGTGTGCGTGCGTCGCGGTACGGATACGACGCGGTGTCGGCCTTCCACGGCGGCATGATGCGGCTGGCGGTGACTGCGGCGATGAGCCGTCCGCGCTTCGAAACATCCTGATACGAGAGCAGCGGAAACGGCGCCGCTTCGCCGGGCCGATGGCAGGAAGAGCAGTTCTTATAGATGATCGGCGCAATCTGCTGGTTGAAAGTGACGGTCTGTGCCGCCGCCGCGCCGCAAAGCTGCGAGGCGCAGAAGAGGAGGAAGAGAGCCTTGCGTCTGTTCAAGCGGAAAGTCCTGTTTGCCCATACGGAATCTCGCCGATTCCGTTCCGGCGAGTACCTAGAATACGTAGGCGACGCCGCCGCGGAAGCTCCGCGGGTTGTTCACCAGCAGCATGGGATCGCCGCCCGGTGTCGTCATCGCCAGATATCCCTGTGCCAGTATGTTGCGGAGTTCGGCGGACGCCTCGATCCGGCCCTTGACGCCGGGGATGGATGGCATGGGCTGGCGAAGCAGAATGTTGAAGCCGGGGTCGGGTCGCGAGGCCTCGGTGGAGACTGCCGGCCCCGGCATCGCGTCGCCGCGGCTGGTCCACTGATAGCTGGCGACGAAGCGCAGGCCGGTACACTTCACGGTGCCTGAAGCGCGCAGGGTGAGGGCCTCCCGCCGCACGGGCTTCAACTCGTGGCGCAGGTTGTCGGCACTTGCGCTGCCAGTGCTGGCAATGCCGGTGCTTCCAATGCCGGCGCTTCCAATGCCCTCACCGCTCCGCGCGGTGAGCGCGCCCGGCGCTCCGTAGATCAAAGTGATCCGGTAAAAGTCACCGAAGTTCTGCGTGGCGGCGGCCGAGTAGCCGAACATCGTCAGGCGGCCGTAATCGAAGACCGCGGCATTCGAAATCATGTCCGGCAGCAGGTTACCGGGGAACAGTCCGCCGGCGGGCGAAACCAGCGTGAGGGCGGCATTGGCCACATCCTCGTAATATCCGGAAACGCGGTATTCGCGGGTGCCGAAGCGCTGCGTCACGCCGAGTTCGTAGTTATCCGTCCGCTGCACCCGGGCGCGTCCTTCCATCAGGCTGACGCGCGGCATGAGCGCGAGGGCGGTGAGGTCGCGTTGCAGGTCGGCATTGGCATCGGTCGCAGCCACGCCGAGTTCGGGTCGGGCATTGCCGCTGGTCCACGTGAGGTCGAGCTTGCCGTGGGGCAGGGAACGGTTGAGCCGGGCCCAGGGGCTGACGTAATGTATCCGGTCGACGAACGAGACGTCCGTAAGTTCGAAGCCGTACTCGGCCACCAGTTCTTCGCTGAGCTGCGCCCGGTCGCCGAAGCTGACGCCCAGCGTGCGGAGCGTGGGGACCGACGAATCGCCGGCCGGTCCGCCGATCAGGCTCTGGCCCACCCGCATCGGAATGAAGAACTGCCGCATCGTGACGGCCAGCTCCGGCCGGACGCCGGCGATCTCCCGGCTGAACGTGGTGCGGAATGCCGTCGACTGGTTGCCCGAGGCGGAATTGCCCACGTCGCCCGCCACGGCCAGATGGTTGCCGCCATAAACCGAGGTGGCGAATGCGAACTGCGTGCCAAGATCGGCCTGGCCATCGGTAGCCGCCGGTGCGCCATCGGAAGCCGAGATCCGGATCAGGCCGCGCGAATCGGTGAAGATGGCGGGCCGGCGGGATTCGGCCGTCGCCGTGGCGTTGGCGGCAGCCACGTCCGGATCGCGCCGCGCCACCGGAAGCAGCCGCAGGATCGGGCGGGAGGCGGTTGCGGTTCGCAGGCTCCACTTCCAGTCGTCACTCATCAGGCCGTTGGGCGCGGGGATGGTGGCCACCAGCTGGATGGAACTGACGACGCGCGAAAGGTTGATTTCCAGCAGGCTGCGCATGCCGGCGCGGATCTGGATTGCGTCCTTCGCCGCCGGAATGTAGCTGGCGAGCGAAACCTGGAGGTTGTAGAGATCGGGCAGGAGTTCGGAAAACGCAAAGCGGCCGGCCGCGTCGGTAGCGGAGCGCAGCAGCAGTTGATCCTGCTTATTGAAGAGCAGCACCACGGCGCCCGGCTGGGGCTGGCCGGCAGCATTGTTGACAACGCCGCCGAGTTCGCCGGAGAACTGTATGGGGGTGGCCGTCCAGGCAGCCGACACGGAGAGCAGCGCCGCGGCCAATAGCCTCGCGACGGGCGCCGAGCAGAACGGGCGATAACCCTGCGCGCCTTTCATTGCTGCTACCCTTCCTCACTCCGCCCGGGGCGGAGCCGACTGCTTTTCGCTTCTTCGATTACCGTGAATTCTAGCTTACTGTGAAATTCGTCTGCTGCACCACAGTCTGATTGCGATTCTTGTCGACGGCCGTCACTTTCAGGGTGTACGTGCCCGGCGCAAGCGACTGCAGCGGCAACAATTTTTCGATCGTCGTCTGGCTGGCGGAAGAGTTCGGAATGCTGGCGATGTCTTCCGTGAAATCCAGCAGTTTCTCCGTCGAGCCGGCCTTCATGATCTGATACTCGACCGACCCCGACGGCTTCTGCGTCTTTTCGTCGGCCCCGAAGTTATAAATCTGCATGTAGATGCCCATCCGCTCGTCGTGCGAAAACTTGTCGCCGAGGCGCGGACGGACTTTGGTGTCGCCGATGGCAAACATCGATCCGCCGATGCTTTTGGTCGGCAGCTTCTCGATGGTATCGGCCAGGATCAGGCTGCTCGACGCCAGCTTTTCGTCTTCGAAACGCGGCACGTCGAGAGCAACTTCGTAATTGTTCAGATTGCCCGCAATCGTATCCTTCGCCACAATATTGAGGCGATAGCGGCCCGGCGCGAGCGGCACCGACTGCTGGTAGATCGACCGCTGCTGCGCATATTTCTGCAGCATGTCGGGCGGCGCATCCACTTCCAGCGGCTTTTCAAACGTGGTCACCGGGCGGCGCGTCATGGTGCTGATCCGCCCCAGCAGATTCACCACGGACTTCTGCACGCCGTCCTTCAGCTGGAACTGCAGATCCTTGTTTTCAAACTGCACGGTGATGTTGGTCAGCACCGAAGTTTCGGTCACACGCACGTAGTCCACGCGGACCAGCATCGGCAGAATGTTGAACGTGATGCGCGTTGTGATGGCGGCTTCCAGATCCTTGAACTTGATCGGCGGCGCCTGCTGCAGCTTGGCGAACTGCTCGATGCGGTTGAACTCGTTGTAGCTGGCCGGCGTGCCGCCGAGCGGCGCGGCATCGTGCCACGGGCTGGCTCCGCTGAAACGCTTGTTCTTGTCCGACAGGCCCATCTGCTCGCTGAGCGTGAGGCCGGCGCCGGGAGTGTACATGAGCGCGTCCTTCTCGCTGTAGTCCATCGTCATGTGATATTCGCCGCTCATGGTGGGGTCGACGAATTCAATGGTGATGTCGCTGCCGATGCCTTCGAGGTAGCGGTAACGCCAGTCTTCGAAGGGGAAGGTCGAAGTCTGGCCGCCGCCCTGTTCGGAGGGGCGATCATAGGTGCCGCCGGAGGGATGCGAATCGATTTCATCGGGCGGTCCGAAGGTGATGTAGATACGGCCGCGGTCCGACTTCCAGCCGGGGATGCCCGACGCGTAGTGCTCGTTGGCGTAGGCGATGCGGCGGTAGTGCTCTTCCTTGTACTCGTTCTCGATGGTGTCGGGTGTGGGGTCGCGGCGCAGCCAGAACTGCTCGACGAACGATTCGCGTTCCTCATCGGTCTGGAAGCGCTTGAAGGCCTTCCGTTCCTCATCGGTGATGATGTAGGCGACGTCTTCGTCCAGCCACTTCTTCCACGGGGTTTCCAGCTCCTTTTTCAGAGCGGCTTCCTTGGCCTTCTTCTGCTTTTCCGTCAGCGGTTTGGCAACGGTTTCGCGGGTGGCGGCGGCCTTCTTTTTGGTGTCGTCGTCGGCGGAAATCAGAGGCAGCGCCGCAACCAGCACGGCGACTCCGACCGACGCGAACCAAAGACCCTTGGCATTCATACTTTTAGAAACGCCCCTTCATGGAAATCGGCCTGGAGACCGGCATGGAAATCGGCAACCTTGATTGTAACGCAGACGCGCCACCCCGAAAGCCGGTTCCGGGGCCCGCCAGGCGCGTTACTGGATCTCGACGGCTACGCTGACGTTGACCGTTTTCGGGGCGAAACACATCCGGTCGTTGCAGGCCTGGAACTTCAGCGTGCCGGTCTGCGCCGCCGCCCCGTTGAGGGCGCTGGCCGGGACTTTGAACTTCGTGGTCAGGACGAATTCGCCGGTCACCACGGAAAGCGGCTTGTCGGAGAACGAATATTTTTCGAGGCTCGCCTTCGGGTAGGTCACTGAATCGACCTCCAGCGGTCCGCCGGTCCACTTCAGCGACAGCGGGATCAGATAGGCGTCCGACGGCGTATTGCTGTTGGCGTGGTAGCCGGCGGGCAGCGAGGCATGCAGGGTGACCACGGCCACCGCGCCCTTCTGCGTCCTAACTGTGGGAACCGGGGCGACGGTCAGCGTGGGCGCCTGCGCGAACAGCGCCGTGGCCAGCAGCGCTATCGCCGGGAGCGCTTTGCGCAGCGGCGTGGACGGGAGAGTCGAGCAAAATCTGAATGGCATCTTCGAATTCCTCTTTTTTAGACAGTCCGATGTGGACGGCGGCGATTTTTCCGTTGCGGTCGATGACGTAGGTGGAGGGCAGCGCTTCAATGCCGCCGTACTGATCGCCGGTCAGGTCGTCGCCGAGCACGACCCGGTAGTTGAACTTGCGCTTTTCGACGTAGGGCGTGACGGACTTCCAGCCGTCGTCGTCCATGGCCACGCCCAGCACTTCGAAACCGCGGTCCTTATACTTGCGCTGGAACTCCATGAACCAGGGGATTTCGATGACGCAGGGGCCGCACCAGGTGGCCCAGAAATCGAGCAGCACCACCTTGCCTTTGAAGTCGGAAAGGTGAACCGCGTTGCCGTGAACATCCTTCAGCGTGAATTCGGGAGCTTTTTTGCGCGACTCCTCCGGCTTCACGGAGACACCGCCGCGGGCCGTCTGGCGCGGCGCGCAGGCCACGATGCCCAGCAGCAGCGCCACGGCGGCAATGGCGGCGTGACGTGCGGTTTGCGATACGGAACGGCGCAGGGATTTCACTGACCCGATTATATCGGCAGCGGGCCATGGCCGAGGCGTGCCCGGAACCACGCGGCGCGGCGGGCGAGACGCGCGCGCCCCAGCGTGCATTCCGGATCCGGCCCGCTCCGGCCGGCCTGGCCGAAGATGGCGGCCGCCGTGTCGCAGAAGCTCTCGCAGCAGTACTCGCGCCAGCGCCGCGTGCGGCCCGCGACATCCTCGTCGGCAAGCTTGCGCTTGCGCCACTCCGCCGACCAGCCGGCCTCGCCGCGCGCCTTCTCCGCCCGTTCGCGCCGCAGCAGTTCTTCCCACTCGCGCCGGCGCGGATTGCCCAGCCGCACCCAGACGAAGTGAAACAGCTCGTGCAGCAGAATCCGGTTGCGCTCGGCCGGGCGGCGTCGCAGGGCGGCATCGAGCAGGATCCGGCGCCGCGGGATGAACGTGGCGGCATGCGCCTCGTTGCCCGCGGTGTCGCGCAGTCCGGTTTGGTAGCGGATTTCCACGGGCCTGCCGGCGAAGTGCATCATGAGCTATACGCCTACAATAAACGCTATGGAGAAGGGGCTGCTCACGGAAGAGGCGAACCCGGCGTCGGCGTCGATCGACCGGCTCGATACGGCGGCGATGCTGCGCGTCATCAGCGACGAAGACCGCAAAGTTGCCGATGCCGTGGCAGCCGAGATTCCGCAGATCGCGCGCGCCGTGGACGCCATTGTCGCTGCGTTCGGCAACGGCGGACGCCTGTTTTACATTGGCGCCGGAACCAGCGGCCGGCTGGGCGTGCTGGATGCCGCCGAATGCCCGCCCACGTTCAACGTGCCGCCGGATCTGGTGCAGGGAATTATTGCGGGCGGAGAAGGCGCGCTGGCCCGCGCCACCGAAACCACCGAGGACGACCCGGCGATCGGGGTGCGCGATCTGGCGGCCCGCGGTTTCACGGCAGGCGACGTCCTGTGCGGGATCGCGGCCAGCGGGCGGACGCCTTACGTGCTTGGCGCCATCGATGAGGCGGCAAGGCTCGGGGCCGTGACCATCGGGATCAGCTGCACGCCGGATTCGCTGCTGGCGCGCCGCGTCCGGATCGCCATCACGCCGCTCAGCGGGCCGGAAGTGATTGCCGGTTCCACGCGTCTGAAGGCCGGCACCGCGACCAAACTCGTGCTGAACATGCTGACCACGGGCGCTTTCATCCGCATGGGCTACGTGTGGCGCAACCTCATGGTCAATGTGCAGCCGAAGAACACCAAGCTGCGCGACCGCGCCGAGAGGATCGTGGGCGCCGCCACCGGCGTTTCGCAGGAAGAAGCGGCGCTTCTGCTGGCCGCGGCGGGCGACAACGTGCGGGCAGCGATTGCGGGCTGGGAAGATCGGAAGTCGGAAACAAAATAACTCAATGGACAAATTCGTCATTCAGGGCGGTACGCCGCTCAACGGCACCATCCACACGAGCGGATCGAAGAACTCCGCATTGCCGGCTCTGGCCGCGGCGCTGCTCACCGATGAGCCGGTGGTGCTGGAACGCATCCCGAAGGTTCGCGACATCCGCACCATGCAGCGGCTGCTGGTCGATATCGGCTCGCGCATGGAGGAAGACGGCGAGCGCACCACTATCGTCACGGAAAAGATTGTGTCGCCGGAAGCGCCCTACGAGCTGGTGAAAACGATGCGGGCGTCGAGCCTCGTGCTCGGGCCGCTGGCCGCGCGGGCCGGGCGTGCGCGCGTTTCGCTGCCGGGCGGCTGCGCGATTGGCGCGCGTCCCATCGATATGCATCTGGCGGGCCTTGTGAAACTGGGCGCGCGCGTTTCCCAGGAGCACGGCTACGTGGAAGCCGTTGCGCCGGACGGACTCAAAGGCACGCGCTTTACGTTCGACCGCATTACAGTCACCGGCACCGAAGATATCCTGATGGCCGCCGTTCTGGCGCATGGCGAAACCGTGATCGAAAATGCCGCCCGCGAGCCGGAGGTGGTCGACCTCGCCAGTCTGCTCCGCAAGATGGGTGCGAAGATCGAGGGCGACGGCACCAGCGTGATCCGCGTGCAGGGCGTGACGAAGCTGCACGGCGCCACGCACCGCATCATCGCCGACCGCATCGAGGCGGGAACGTTCCTGATTGCCGGCGCCATGACGGACGGCGATCTCACCGTCACAGGCTGCGTGCCGGAACACTTCGGCGCCATGACGGCGAAGATGCTGGAAGCCGGCGTCCGCATGACGCAGGTGGACGACACCACGGTGCGGATTCAGCCGGGCGGCACACTCAAAGCCGTCGACATGACGACGCAGGAGTATCCGGGCTTTGCCACCGATCTGCAGGCGCAGTACATGGCGCTCATGACGCAGGCGGACGGCATTTCCATCATCACCGAAACCATCTTCGAGAACCGCTTCATGCACGCGCAGGAACTGATGCGGATGGGCGCGAAGATCCGGCTGGACGGGCGGCAGGCCATCGTGGCCGGGCGCAGTCCGCTCTCGGGCGCGGGCGTCATTGCGTCGGATCTGCGGGCGAGCGCGTCGCTCGTGCTGGCGGCGCTGGTGGCGAAGGGTGAGACGGTGATCGACCGCGTTTATCACATTGACCGCGGCTACGAATCGATCGAAGAAAAGCTGGCCGGCGTGGGCGCGAAAATCCGCCGCGCGGAATAAACATGGCAGCCGCCGGACCGGACGCAAACCGCCTGGTTCCGGCCCGAACCGGCTGTATACTTGACGGGAGCGAGGAGTCACATGAAGAAGATCCGTACCATCATCGTTGCGTTTAAATGGAGGATCGCCGGCGTTGCCGTGCTGAGCCTTTGTCTGTGGGCTGCCTTGTCCGGAGCCCCGCAGGAGCTGCGCGATGCCACTGCCGGAACCACGGTCACGGAACTGACGCAGGTGCTGAGCCGCCCGGCCGACCGTTCGGTCGGCGTCAACGTGCTCGCGCCAACGGATCTGGAAGCGTACATCGAATACGGCACCGCGCCCGGCAAGTACACCGGCAAGACGGAAGTGGCGCGCGCGAAGGCGAAGGCGCCGCTGCAGCTGGAAGTCACCAGGCTGAATCCGAACACGCTCTACTACTACCGGCTGCGGCATCGCGAACCGGGCAGCGCCACCTACCTCGCCGCCGATGAGTACAGTTTCCACACGCAGCGCCCGGCCGGCAGCAGCTTCATTTTCGACGTGCAGGCCGATTCCCACCCCGAGCGCATCAATCGCATGTTCATGCCCGAACTGTACGCCCGCACGATGGCGAACGTGAAAAAAGATCGCGCCGATTTCTTCATCTCGCTCGGTGACGATTTCAGCATCGACCGCGGCATCAACGGCAACATCACGGCGGAAAAGGTCAGCCAGGTTTACATCAATCAGCGCCAGTACATGGGGATGAGCGGCGCCTCCACCCCGATCTTCCTTGTCAACGGCAGCCACGAACAGGGCGGGCGCTACCTGCTGGACGGCACACCGAACAATCCGGCCATCTGGGCCGGCAACGCGCGCAATATCTACTTCTCGCAGCCCGCGCCGGATGGCTTCTACACGGGCGACAAGGAGCCGGTGGAGTTCGTCGGCCTCATTCGCGATTACTATGCCTGGACGTGGGGCGATGCGCTGTTCGTGACCATCGATCCCTACTGGCACTCCAAAGTCGCGGTCGGCACCACGTTCCTTGCCGACACGTGGCACACCAACGGCGAAGCCGCCGCCGATACCAGCAAGGGCGCCGGCAAAGCGGGCGGCAAGGCCGGCGGAAAAGGCGGCGGCAAGGGGGCCGCTGACGGCGCCGCGGCCGATGGCGCCAACGACGGCGGCCCGAAGGACCAGTGGCAGATTACGCTCGGCGACGCGCAGTACGAATGGCTCCGCCAGACCCTGCAGCAGAGCAAGGCGAAGTACAAGTTCATCTTTTCGCACCACGTCCTCGGCACCGGCCGCGGCGCCGTGGAGATGGCCGATCTGTATGAATGGGGCGGGCGGAATAACAAGGGCGAGTGGGAGTTCGATAAGAAGCGCCCGGGCTGGGAGCTGCCTGTCCATCAGCTGATGGTGAAGTACGGCGTCTCCGTCTTCTTCCAGGGCCACGATCACATTTTCGTCAAGCAGGGCAAGGACGGCATCGTGTACCAGGAGGTGCCCAATCCGGCAAATCCGAATAACGGTCAGGAGCCTTCCGACTTCCGCAGTTCCTACAAGTCAGGCGACATGCTGCCGGCGTCCGGCCATCTTCGGGTGAGCGTGAGTCCGCAAAACGCGAAGGTGGATTACCTTTGGTCCTGGATGCCGAAGGATGTTTCGCCGGAGCATCAGCAGGGCGCCGTCGCGTTCTCTTACGACGTCAAGCCGCGCTAAGCGCGTGGCGGGAGAGCGAGAGAGTTATGCAACATAATCCTGGATTTCTGAAGCTGGTGAACGACGCCCGCGCGCGCGTTCGCGAAACCGATATCGAAGGCTACAAGCAGATGCTGGCGGGTGGCGAGAAGCATGCGCTCATCGATGTGCGCGAAGACAGCGAATTCGCCGCCGGTCACGTGAAGGGCGCCGAACACCTCGGCAAAGGCATCATCGAGCGCGATATCGAAAGCTGCCATCCCGATAAGTCGGAAACGCTGGTGCTCTATTGCGGCGGCGGCTTCCGGAGCGTGCTGGTGGCCGACAATCTGCGGCAGATGGGCTACGAGAATGCGGTCTCTCTCGATGGCGGCTGGCGGGCGCTGAAGGATTCGGGGCTCCCGCTGGAATAATGCCGCTCGGGTAACTACAGAATCAGCCGCAGGTCGCCTTCGCGGCGCGTCACGCGTTCCCGGTCGAGGAATTCGAGCAGCGGGATCGCGTACCTGCGCGAGATGCCGGTCCACTCTTTGAACTGCGGCACGGTGAAGCGCGCGCCTTTTTTGGCGACGAGCATCGTTCGCAGTTGCGCCACGGCCGAGGCGTGAAGGATCAGGTCCGCCGAAACCCGCACCAGCCGCCGTTCGCGCAGGAGCATGTCGAGGATCGTGCGGGCCCGCGCCATTTCCACGCCGCAGGCCTGCAGCACGTCGGCCACCGCCGGCGCAGCCAGCCCGGCGCGCGCGAATGCGGCTTCAATCGCACCGCGCGTTTGCTCTTCCTCCTGACGCAGGACGACCTGGTGCGAGCGCAAACGCACCACTTCGCCCTCCTGCAGCAGTTCGTTCGCGCCAAGCAGCGCGTGTTCGAACAGCTCTGGCGCGGCTTCCGGCATCACCGCCGACTTCAGATCCTGCTTCTGCATTCCCGCCAGCAGCGAGTGCCGGCGATGGAAGGCCTCGCACGCCGCCGTCATTTGCCGGCGGAATTCCGTGAGGCGTGCGGCTGCGATGAGCCACGGCCCGGCGGTGGCGATGCGCTCTGACAGCGGGGTGTCGGCGATTCCCGTCCATGCGATCAGCTGGTCGCGCCGAACGCCGAATGGTGCTTCAAGCACCAGCGCTTCCGGCGTGAGCGCGGCGAGCCGCGCCGCCGCATCTTCGCCGCGCCGATAGCGGTGCCCGCTGATATCGCACACCACGCCGCCGCCGATCGTCACCACCGGTGAGAACATGCGGATGATGAAGCGGTCGCCCGGCAGCAGCAGCGCGGGTTCGCGCAACGCAATCCGGACCCATGCGGACGCGCCGGGTTCGAGTTTCGCCCGTGCATCTCTCGCCCGTGGATCGAGAAAGCGAACTTCGGCTTCGATCTCCGCCGTCCCCGCATGCAGATGCACCGGCGACCGATGCTTGAGCGGTTTGGCGGACGCCAGAAGCTCGAGCCGCGCGTCGAACGCCTTCACCGCGCCGAAGTGGCCCGCTTCGCTCAGCACCATCCCGCGCGAAACCTCCGCCGCCTCGATGCCCGACAGATTCACCGCGGTTCGCTCGCCGGCCCGCGCCCGCGCCGCGTCTTCGCCATACACCTGCAGGCCCCGCACGCGCAGGCGGTGCCCCGTTGGATAAAGCTCCACGTCGCGATTCCGCTCCAGCGTGCCGGCAATCAGCGTGCCTGTCACCACGGTGCCGAAGCCTTTCATAGTGAAGGCGCGGTCGATGGGCAGCCGGAACCATCCGGATGCTTCCTTCTCGCGGACGCGCCGCGCCGCCGCTTCGAGCACCGCGCGCAGTTCATCGATGCCAGCCCCGGTCGCCGCGCTCACGGCCACGCGCGGAGCGCTTTCGAGAAACGAACCCGCCGCCAGTTCGCTCACTTCGCGGTTCACCCGGTCGAGCATCTCCTCGTCCGCCAGGTCGGCTTTTGTCAAGGCGATTACGCCGGCCTGCACGCCCAGCAGCCGGCAGATTTCGAAATGCTCCCGCGTCTGCGGCCGCACGCCTTCGCTGGCCGCAATGACGAACAGCGCGAGATCGATGCCCGCCGCTCCGGCCAGCATATTGCGCACGAAACGCTCGTGGCCCGGCACGTCGATAAACCCCAGCCGCAGGTCCGGCGCGACGGCCAGATGCGCGAAGCCGAGGTCGATTGTAATGCCGCGCCGCTTCTCTTCGGCCAGGCGGTCGGCGTCGGTTCCGGTCAGCGCTTTGACCAGCGCGGTCTTGCCGTGATCGATGTGACCGGCGGTACCGACGATAATGTTTCTCATGCGCGTCTTCATCCTAATATCGCGGCCGGTTTATCTCGCCGCCGGTTTGCCGCTGAGAGACCGATGACGCTGCTCTATATTGCGCCGCTGGTGGCGCTTCTCATCGGTTCGGTGGTTTACTGCGTCCTTGCGATTATCGGGGCGGCGCGGTACATGATGACGCGGGCGCCGCACCTGGCTTCGCCTCCGCCGGTTTCGGTGCTGCGGCCGCTGGCCGGCGCGGAGGACAACACGGAAGCCAATCTGCGCAGCCTCTTCACGCAGGCGTATCCCGAATTCGAAATCCTGCTCGCGGTGCATGATTCGGCCGACCCCGCCGCCGCCGTGGCGCGCCGCGTCATGCTGGAATTCCCGGCCGTGCCCTCGCGGCTCCTCGTTGCCGGCCCTTCGCCCGAGCCCAACGCCAAGGTCTGGAGCCTGCGCGCGCTCCTCCCCGCCGCGCGCCATGAAACGCTGATCATGAGCGACAGCGACATCTTCATCCCGCCTGGCGGCTTCGGCATCATGATGGCCGAACTGGCGCAGAGCAATGTGGCGCTGGTCACATGCCCGTATCGCGCGGTGCCGGGCCACAGCTTCTGGTCGCGCCTCGAAGCGCTCGGTCTCAATACCGAATTCCTCGGCGGGCTGCTGACGGCGCGCCTGCTCGGCGGCGTCGATTTCGCCATTGGCTGCACCGTGGCGACCCGCAAGGCCGACCTCGCCGCTATCGGCGGCCTCGAACACCTGCAGCGCTACCTCGCCGAAGATTTCATGATGGGCAACCTCACGCACAAGCGCGGGCGCACCGTGATCCTTTCGCGCTGCATCATCGACCATCACATCGGCGGCAACGGCTTTCTCCCCAGCTGGCGTCACCGCCTGCGCTGGGCCCGCAGCACGCGCCGTTCGCGGCCGCAGGGCTATATCGGCGAACTCTTCACCAAGACGACGGCTATTTCGCTGATCCTCGCCCTCGTCGCGCGCGGCGGGCTCGGCTTCGCCATCGTGGGCTGGCTGTTTCGCATTTGTTTCGACGCCGCGATGGGCATCTGGGTGCTGGACGACCCGCTCACGGGCCGGCTCTGGTGGCTGCTGCCGGTCGAAGAGATCGCCAGTTTCATCACGTGGGTGCTCGGCTTCTTCGGCAGCACCATCACGTGGCGCGGGCGGAAGCTCATCGTTGCCCGCGACGGCAGTTTCGAACTTTAGTCACGGCTTCTCGGCGCCCCGCAGGCAGAACATCACGCGAAGCTGCTCGCGCCAGTTCGACGCGAGGCCGATCCGCGTGACGCTGATCTCCGGCCGCAGCGCGCCAATGATCGCCTCTGAAGTTGAGTGGAACTCCAGCGCCGGCGCCACCAGCAGGATCCGCGGCTCTTCCCGGCTGATGGTGCGCCCGGCGAAATAGCCGCGCCGCTCGAAATCGCCGGCCGCCAGATGCCGGCGCACGCGCATCCAGTAATCGAGCGCCTGCAGAGGCAGGTCCGGCTCGGCGGTGGCCTTCAGTTCGATCACCGCGAGCCTGCCGTATACATCGATGCCCAGCAGATCGATCACCCCGCGATCGGCCGCCTGAAACACCGGCACCTGGCCGTAGAGCGGCGCCGGCAGCAGCGACGCATCGATCGCGCAGGGGTTCGCGCGCACCTCCGCCTCCAGCCAGCCCTCCGGATTCGCCGTATACAGCGGATGCTGCCGGTCTTCGGCGTCCGCGCGCCGCACGCGCGCAATCTCGCGCCCCATGGCCGCTGCCGTTTCCGGCGTGGCCCGTGTCTGGCGGCCAATGCCGCAGGTCAGGCGTCCGGCGGACATCCGCGCGAACTCCAGGCCGCGAATCCGCAGGCTCACCGCGCCATCGCTCTGCTCCACGCGCGAGACGTCATCGACCCCGGCCAGCAGACTCTGCGCGGCATTCGGCGAGTCGCGCCGCAGACGGGCGGGCAGGGAAGACTCCATGTTCCCGGCGTCGGCGAAATCGATGCGGCCGGCCACATCCCGCTCGTCGTATCCAAATACAGCGCATTCCACGGCCTCCGGATGAATCCAGCGCGCCCGCCACGCCGCCTCCCTGTGCCCGCCCAGCGGCAGAAACAGCAACAGCCGGCGGATCGCCAGCGCCTTCTCGCGGCGACGCAGATAGTCGAGCCAGATCAGGCCGGCCGTCACGATGCCCGCCCCTTCCGCGCACTCCGGCGGCGCTGCCATTACGGCGATTCCGCCCGAGCCATACCGCAGCAGCGCCCGCGCATAGACCGGCGACAGGCTGGCCTCCAGATTCGTCTCCACCGTGAGATCCACCTGGCGCCACTCGGGAAATTCCCGCGCCAGCATCAACCGGAAGCGCTCCCGAAAGGCCAGCCGCCCCGAGCGCCGCGCCGTTTCCCGGCCGCGCTCGGCCGCCAGATCCTCAATACGCAACTCGCCCGCCGCTTTCGGAAATCGCTCTGTTGAAAGAACGAGCCGCTCCCGCCGCTGCTCCTTCACGCCCGTGATGCGGCGTGCCAGGTTGCGCTGCTCGTCCCAGGCTTCGAACAGCATCCGGCCGTTCCAGTCGGAAAGGCTCCACTGGCCGTCTACGAGGCGCAGCGGCTGTTCGCCTCCGTCGATCGCTACCGGTTGCGCGGCGCGGCGAACGAAGTTTTCGATTGCGGCATGCAGTTCGCTCCGCGCATTCTCCGTCAGTGCAGGTGCCCGGGCCGCTGGCATGGTGGAAAAAGCCTAGCAGAAATTGCGACGCACCCCTGTATTCCCGCAGTTGCCCGGTAGTACACGCGCGATATAGTCGATATTTCCGCATGGCAAACGAAAACAGAATCGCTCTCGTCACGGGCGCCGGCAGCGGCATCGGCCGCGCCGCCAGCCTGACGCTGCAAAAGGCAGGCTACTCGGTCGTTCTCGCCGGCCGCCGCATGGAAGAACTGGAGAAGACCGCCGCCGCCGCCGCGCCCGAAGGCGGCAAAATGCTGATGGTTCCCACCGACGTCAGCCAGCCCGACGCCGTCCGCGCGCTCTTCGCCAAAACCGCCGAAGTCTTCGGCCGCCTCGACGTGCTGTTCAACAACGCCGGCATCGGCGCGCCCGGCATCCCCATGGAAGATCTCACGTGGGAGCAGTGGAGCGCGGTCGTGGGAGTTAACCTCCACGGGCCGTTCCTGTGCGCGCAGGAGGCCATCCGCATGATGAAGGCCCAGCAGCCGCGCGGCGGGCGCATCATCAACAACGGCTCGATTTCGGCCCATACGCCGCGCGTCTTTTCGGCGCCCTACACCGCGACCAAACACGCCATCACGGGCCTGACGAAAAGCATTGCGCTCGATTACCGCAACGACGGCATAACCTGCGGCCAGATCGACGTCGGCAACGCCGCCACCGACATGACCGGCCCCATGACCCGCGGCGTCCGCCAGGCCGACGGCTCGCGCCGCGCCGAAGCCCGCATGGACGTGCAGCACGTGGCCGACGCCGTTCTCTACATGGCGAACCTGCCGCTCGATGCCAATGTTCTGTTCATGACCGTGATGGCGACAGCCATGCCGTTCGTCGGGCGCGGATGATGCGGCGCTCGGGCGAGCCAGACTTGTACTGCTAACTATTTGCCAGTGCTCAATGGAAGCCCAATAGAATCAATGCGCGGAGGGATAGCAAACTACGCTGTTAACTTTTCGCGGCATTTACCTTCGCCATGCGGCGTCCTAGGCTGGTGGCATATGGGTTGTCCCAGGTGTTCGTCGAACGATCTGAAGATCCGGCAGGCTACGGGCCTCGAGTTCATCGTGCTGCTCTTCATCACGCTCCGGAAGTACACCTGCCGTCGTTGCGGAACCACGTTCCGCGCGCCGGATCGCCGCAAGCAAAGCCGCGAACTGGGACCGGATGCGCGTCGCGCCGCCAACCAGACCGCAGGCGTCTGACCAGTTCCACCTTTGTTCCACTCCCCGCCGGAAGTGATCTTGATCAGCTAAGGACTGTTCCTGATTCGTTTGTACCGGCCGGGCATTCCTGTCGCATAACTCCATCTGAGCCTCGCGCCTTGCCGTGCTGCGAAAATTCGCGGCGGGACCTGCTGCGTCAGATGAGGGTTGATCGGGTACTGAGTTGTCTGGAAAGGTGTTACCCTTCAGGGAAAGCTCCGCACGAAGCGGACTTTCACTGTGGGGAATAACTGAAAGAGAAATGGCGGGGACGACGGGGCTCGAACCCGCGACCTCCGACGTGACAGGCCGGCGCTCTAACCAACTGAGCTACGTCCCCGCTTGCGGGACGATTCCCAATGTAACATGCCCTGCATCGTGAAGCCAACAACCTGCGCGAGAAGCCCGCGCGCGAACGTTGCCCAATTCAGCAAACCCGCGCCGATACGGGGCTTTTCGCGCGCCCGCTATAATTTGTTGGAACGCGCGAGCCTCGTCTGGTGCCCGAGTGCCTGGTGCCCGCGTGCCTGGTGCCCGAGTGCCCGCTGGCCGAGTGCCCGCTGCCCGAGTGCCCGCTGGCCGAATATGTCACAACCCATGGTCCGGATGAACTTCACGGCGACAACTTCACTGGCGGCGGCTGGTGCGGCCAATCCAGCCGACCCGGGGATGCGGTGAAGCTGAAAGTTCCCGATGTGGCGATCGGCGCGGCGCTGGCGCTCTCCACCTTCGCCGTGTATGCCCGGGTGTCCGGCTTCGGGTTCCTGAATTTCGACGACGAGTTGTACGTCACACAGAACGCGCACGTCACCGCCGGCCTCACTCCCGAAGGCGCGAAGTGGGCCTTCACCGGTGTGGTGGCCGGGAACTGGATGCCGGTTACGCTGCTCTCGCACATGCTCGACGTGCAGTTGTTCGGGATGCGCAGCGGCATGCACCATCTGGTAAATGTGCTGCTCCATGCGCTGGCCGCCGTGCTGCTGTTCGGTTGCCTGCGGCGCGCCACCGGCGAGCGCGGCCCGAGCGCGTTCGTTGCCTTCGTGTTTGCCCTGCACCCGCTGCATGTGAGTTCGGTGGCGTGGGTCGCCGAGCGGAAGGACGTTCTCAGCGCGTGCTTCTGGTTTCTGGCGTTGTACTGTTACGTCCGGTACGCCGAGCGACCATCCGCCGGCCGCTACCTGGCGATGGCGGCGTTCTTCTCGCTCGGCCTCATGTCGAAGCCGATGCTCGTGACCTTCCCCTTCACGCTGCTGCTGCTGGATCTCTGGCCGCTGCGCCGCCTGCGATGGCCCGGCGCCATTGTGGAGAAGTTGCCGCTGGTGGCTCTCTCGGCCGCGGCGTCGGCGGTGACGTACTTCGCGCAGCTTTCCGGCGGCGCTGTCCAGTCCACCGGGCTGCTGATGCGCGCGGAGAATGCCGTGTTGTCCTATGCTATTTACCTCGGCCAGACTTTCTGGCCGGTGCGGCTCGCGGTCATGTACCCTTATCCGCAGTCGATTCGCGCCGCAGAGGCCGCAGCCGCGCTCGCGTTGGTCCTGCTGTTCTCAGGCGTGGCGGCTGGTGCGTGGCGTACTCGCCCGTGGGTGACCATCGGCTGGTTCTGGTATCTGGGGACACTGGTTCCCGTGATTGGATTCATCCAGGCCGGCGAGCAGGCGCATGCCGACCGCTACATGTACATCCCGATGATCGGCCTTTCGATCGTACTTGCCTGGAGCGCGCAGGAGGTTGCGCTGCGGTGGCCGGCGATGCAGCGCCCCTTGGTCCTTGCCGGAGTTATGGCCTGCTTTGCCTGCGCCGCTCTGGCGCGGGCCGAAACCGCCTGGTGGCACGACAGCGAGACGTTGTTCCGCCGCGCGCTCGCCGTGACGCAGCGCAACGCCGTGGCGCACAACAACCTCGGGGCGGCGATGATCAGCCGCGGCGGCTATGTGGAGGCGATTCCCCAGCTGGAAGCCGCTTTGCGCATCCGGCCCGACCATGCCGAGGCGAACTACAATCTGGGCATCGCGCGGATGCTGGCCGGCGACAGCGCCGCCGCGATCGCTCACTTCGAAACGGCGATCCGGGTCCGTCCGAATTACGCCCAGGCGCACAACAACCTCGGTTTGCTGCTCTCCAGCCGCGGCGATTTTGCCGGCGCCGTTGTTCAGTTCGAGGCCGCCGTACGGTCGAACCCCGGCTATGCCGAAGCGCAGTACAATTTCGGACGCCTGCTCGCCACCCACGGAGAATACGCCGACGCTGTTCCGTATCTCGACGCCGCCGTTCGCATCCGGCCCGATTACCCGGAGGCGGAGGGCGATCTGGGTATCGCGTTGTTCAGCCTCGGCAACTACGCGGCCGCGGCGCCGCATCTGGACGCCGCCATTCGTCTGCAACCCGGATACCAGACGCTCCGCTTTTACCGCGGCGTCGGTCTCGCAAAGCTCCCGGGCGGGTCACCGGCCGAGGCGGCGGGATTGCAGGACGCCGTGCGCCGCAATCCCGCGGATGCCGCGGCTCACCTCGGCCTTGGCGGCCTGTACTGGGGACTCGACCGGCCCGGCGAAGCCATCGCGGAACTGCAGACCGCGCAGCGCATCCGCCCCGACCCGGCCGTCGCAAAGCTGCTCGATGGCCTGCGGGCAAGACGGAAGTAAGCGCCGCAGGCGGTCGATCACCGCGGCTTTACAACTTTGCGGGTCAGGCGCCTCCGATTCATGCGAAGATAAACCAATCCGCGAGGGTCGCCCGTGACCCGGCGGGTGGGGAGGCGCCCGCATGAGTCACCGTTCGGAGACCCCTTTCGACAACATCGAAAACTCCCACGAGTACGTCAGCCTGCTGGCCGACGCCATTGAAATCGCCCTGGCGGAGGTGGAAGCCGAAGCCGTGCTGGCAGGGGCGGACCGCGCCGAACGCCGCCTCGAAGCTCTCCAGCTGGTCGCTTTCAAACTCACCAAACTCTCTTCTCACATGACCGCCAGCCGCCGCATCCTGAACGACCTGCGCAGTCTGCGCCGCCTGCTGCTCGAAGAGCGCACGCTCGACAAAGTTCTGCGGAAATCGGCCGGCTAGCCGATCGCGCGCAGACAACCCCGGGCCGTTGCCGATAGCCATCGAACGTCAGTATTCGCCAGACCATGCGCCGTTCCGGAACTGCGGAGAACTATGGCTCCGGACCCCGATACGCACTTATCCGATGCTTTTTCGGCCAATGAATTCATGGGGATCTGGCGCCTCTTGACAAACCCGCGGCGCAATCCTATCATGGGTTGCTCTTGTAGCGAAATTCTCATAATTCAGACACCGGTGAACGGGTGGGAGGCAGCCAGGACGATGACCTTCGCAGTCGGTGAAAAAGTTGTATATCCCAACCAGGGGGTTGGGACGATCGAGAATATCAGTACCCGATTTTTTGAGCAGAGGCCGGAGAAGTTTTACCTGCTTCGCCTGTTCTGTTCCAGCATGACCGTGATGGTGCCGTTCTCCAACGCCCAGACCATCGGCCTGCGCAAACTTTCTAAAACCGCAGACGTCAACAAGGTTCTGCTTTACCTCGCCAGCCCCGCCGTCGATAACCTCAGCGACTGGAAACTCCGCTTCAAAATCAACAGCGAGAAGATGCTCACCGGCAGCCTTCTGCAGATCGCCGAAGTCTTCAAGCAGCTCGTCCGGCTGCAGGCCGAAAAGCCGCTATCCTTCCGGGAAAAGAAAATGCTGGAGCGCACCCGCACCATGCTGATCTCGGAAGTCTCGCTGGCGCGCGGGATCCGCGACGCCGAGGCCATCGCGCTGCTGGAAAAGTCGCTCGCCAAGTGCGGGTTCGCGTTTCCGGAAGCCGCCTGACCGTTCCTGATACCCGCGGACGGGCGCGTATAATGAAAGCGCCCGCTCCGCATCCATGCTCTTCGGCCTCATTCTGCTCCTCCTGACGCTGGCCGGTTGTCTGCTTTTCGCCTTTCCTCCCGTCTGGTTTCCTCCTTCGATCACTGCCGAAGCTCTTGCCTGGGACGGCCAGTTCAGGCGCACCCTCTGGATCTGCGGTGCGATCTTTGTCTGCGCCCAGTTGCTGATCTGCTGGACTGTATTGCGCGGCCGCTCGCGCCGCGGCGCCGGTGCCGGATCGCACGGCCATCGCGGCCTTGAAGCCGGCTGGATCAGCGTCACGGCTCTGCTCTTTCTTTCGCTCGCCGTGGCCGGATCGCGCGGCTGGGCCCGCGGTTCCACCGGCCTCGCCGGCAAGGAAGTGATCGACGTTTACGCCCACCAGTTCGCCTGGACCTTCCGCTACGCCGGCCCGGACGGCATTTTCGGGCACACCGCCACCGAATTCATCAACGACTCGGGCGGTAACCCCGCCGGTCTCGACCCGGCCGACCCGGCCGCCCGCGACGACATCACCGCCGCAAACCTCCGCATCCCGGCCGGCCGCGACGTGTTGCTGCGTCTGCACTCGCGCGATGTGATCCACGACTTTTTCGTCCGCGAACTCCGCACCAAGCAGGACATCGTCCCCGGCATGGAGATCCCGCTGGAACTGCATGTCGACAAGCCCGGCACCTACGAAATCGCCTGCGCCGAGCTGTGCGGACTCGGCCACTCGCAGATGCGCAGCCTGCTGATCGTGCTGCCCGACGCCGAGTACGAGCGCTGGAAACAGGAGCGCTGGAAACAGGAGCCCCGGCAATAGCGCGATGGAAGCCAAATGGTCACTCTCGCGGCTGTTCACCACCGATCACCGGGCGATTGCGCGGCTCTACTTCTTTCTGTCGCTCGGCGCCGTGCTGCTGGGTATGGCGTTGTCGCTCGTCATGCGCTTTCATCTGGTGCGTCCCGATGCCCAGGTTGGCTGGTTCGCCGCGCTGTGGCCGGTCGGGGCGTCGGGCGGCGTCATGACGCCCGAACTCTACCTGTCGCTGCTCACGCTGCACGGCACCATCATGGTGTTCTTCGTCCTGACGCTGGCTCCGCTCAGCGCCTTCGGTAATTTGGTGCTGCCGGAACAGCTGGGCGCGCGCTCCATGGCGTTTCCGAAGCTGAACGCACTGTCGTTCTGGATCACCTTTGCCTCTTTCCTCGTGCTGCTCGCCTCCTGCGCGGTAGCGGGCGGCGGACCGCTCTCCGGCTGGACGGCCTATCCGCCGCTCAGCGCCGTGGGCGCCATAGCCGGACCCGGTGAAGGTGCGGGCCAGACGCTGTGGTTCGTCAGCATTGGCCTGTTCTGCGCCGGAGCCATGCTGACGTCAATCAATGTGATTTCCACCGTGCTCGATTGCCGCGGCCCCGGCATGACGCTCATGCGGATGCCGCTCACGTGCTGGAACTGGTTCGCCACGGCCGTGCTGAGCCTGCTCTCGTTCCCTGTGCTGCTGGCCGCCGGGATGCTGATTCTGCTCGACCGCCTGGGTGGCACCAGCTTCTTCCTGCCCGCCGGAATGCTCATTGGCGACGAGAAGATGGCTCACGCCGGCGGCTCGCCGCTGCTCTGGCAGCACCTGTTCTGGTTCTTCGGCCATCCCGAGGTTTACATCGCGATTCTGCCGGGCATGGGCATCGTCTCGCACATTCTCGCCACGTTCGCGCGCAAACCGGTTTTCGGCTATCGCGCCATGGTGAGCGCCTCATTCGCCATCTCGTTTCTCGGGATGCTGGTCTGGGGCCACCACATGTTCATCAGCGGTCTCAGCCCCTATTCGGCGATTGCTTTCTCGCTGCTGACGATGGCGATCGGCGCGCCCTCGGCGGTCAAGACCTTCAACTGGATCGCCACCGCATGGAATGGCCGTCTGCGCCTCACGACCGCCATGCTGTTCGCCCTCGGCTTCGTTTCCATCTTCGTCACCGGCGGGCTTTCCGGCCTGTTCCTCGGCCAGCCGGAGATCGACGCCTATTTCCACGACACCTACTTCGTGGTGGCGCACTTCCACCTGATCATGGGGATCGCCGCGCTGTTCGGCATCTTCGCCGCTACCTTCTACTGGTTCCCGATTCTGTTCGGCCGCCTGCTGAACGAGCGGCTGGGGAAGGTCCACTTTTACCTGACATTTATCGGCGCCTACGCCACATTCGGGCCGATGCACTTCGCCGGCTTTGCCGGCAACCCGCGTCGCTACGCCGACTTCACCACGTTCGACTTCCTGCAGCCCGTCCTGCCGCTGCAGAAGTGGATTACGCACGCCGCATACTTTCTGGCTGCTTCACAGCTGGTGTTCCTGTGGAACCTGGTGTGGAGCATTTGCCGAGGCGAGCGGGCAGCGGGGAATGTGTGGGAATCGACCAGTCTGGAATGGTGCGGGCCGAATGAATCAACGGCCGTTCATTGCGGCCCGTATGAATTCAACGGCGCAACGGAGGGCAGGGACTACCGGATGCAGAACGAAGCCTGAAGCAGTTGACGGAACCGGGTGAGGCGCCTTAGATAACAGCGGCCATGTCTTCGGGGCGAACGAACGAGTACCGTTCCATGGTCATGGCGACTTCGAACATGTCGGCCTTCGTCGGCTGCGGAGAGCGGCTGCGCAGGACCTTGCCGAGGCAACGGATGCGCACCGGCGGCGTGCTGCCGGAAAGCGTGATCAGGTATTCGATGCGGCCGCCGACCTCGACCGAGTCGGGCGACAGGAAGCAAACGCCGCCTGAGCTGATATCCCGCGTTTTTTCAGCGCGATCTACGCGATTCTCGCCCACCTGAAGAATATGCAGGGGCAACTGCAGTTTGTATCGCTGAGTGCGTCGTTGTTCCAAGGCACCTTTACTTTAGTTCACTTTCCGGCATAAATCAAACACCGTTAGTACCAATGGCAATTGGTCCTCAATTAGTATCCTGGTACTGGTAGTGAAGTCCCATTCTGGCAATTTGCGCCGGCGATCTGCGCGGCACAGCCGGTTGACGGCACTGCACCGCTCAGGCCCGCCAGAAGCTCCAGCGCCACCTGCTTGCCGCGCTCGCCGACTTCGCCGCTCGGCCCTACGCAGGCCGGGCAGCCCGATTCGCAGCCGCAGGAAGCAATCAGTTCCCGCGTCTGGCCGAGCAGCCGGTCCGTCATCCGCCAAAGCGGGGCGCTGAGCCCGACCCCGCCCGGGTAGTTGTCGTACAGGTAAAGATTCGGCTCCCACGCCACCAGCGACCCGGCGATGTCCTCGGTCAGCGCCACCCCCAGATCGCGCGGATCGCACATCAGCAGCAGCGAAGCCACCGTGCGGAAGGCATTGCCGAGCCCCGAAAGCCCTGCCTGCCGCTCGGCCGGCGTGAAGTGCGCGTATCCGGCGAGGAACCCGGCCGGGAAGTGCAGCCACCAGGCTGTGGTGTGCATCTCCTGCTCCGGCATGTTGAGGTTGCCCGCCCCCACGTTCTCGTTTGTGTAGAAGCGGATCTTTTTGAAGCCCACAATCTGGCGGTTCACGCGCACGTCGCCGTGCACGCGCGCGGGCGTGGCCTCCGGCAGCGGCGCGGCATTCGAAAGCGGCTCGGTCTCGAACTCGCGCAGCGGCTTGACCTGCGTGTAGTCGATGGCGTCGGTGTAGTAGTCGCAGTCCACGCGCTTGACGTAGGCTTTGCGTTCCTTGTAGTCGAAGCGCTCTACATGGAACTGTTTGGCCTCGTGCAGGTAGATGGCTTTTTCGTGCAGCGTGGTCAGGGCGGCGGTGAAGGCGACTTCGCCGATGATCTTCGCCTCCCCCGTGATGTCCACCACCACGAAGTTATCCGAGGAGACCGAGCGGAGCGAGACGGCGTCGGCCGGATACGAATCGCTGGTCCAGTGCCACGAGTCGCCCGAGCGGTGCAGCATACCTGTTTCGGCGAGGAACGCGCAGAGGTCGGAGGTGTCGTGCGGACCGAACATTTCGCCGTGCCGCAGCGGCAGCTCGAATACCGCGCACTTGAGGTGGTTGAGCAGAATTTCGAGGTTATCCGGATTCACGTACGCATGTTCCGGCGAGCGATCCAGCAGATATTCGGGATGCTCCACCACATACTGATCCACGGGCGCGCTCGACGCCACCATGATCGCCATGGAGGCCGAATTCCGCCGCCCGGCGCGTCCGGCGCGCTGCCATGTGGAGGCAATCGTGCCGGGATAACCGGCGAGCACCACGGCATCCAGCGAGCCGACGTCGATGCCGAGTTCGAGCGCGTTCGTCGCCACCACGGCGCGGATATCGCCCGACCGCAGACGCTTTTCGATTTCGCGCCGTTCGCGCGGCAGATAACCGCCGCGGTAGCCGCGCACCGATTCGGTCGGGATGCGGCCCTTATCGCAGGCGTCTTTTAAATACGTGACCAGCAGTTCGGTGGCGAGCCGGTTATTGGCGAAGACCAGCGTCTGCTGGTTACAGTCGAGCAGCTCGAGCGCAATGCGCCGCGTTTCGCCGATATAGCTGCGGCGGATGCCCAGTTGGCGATTCACCACCGGCGGGTTGTAGCAGACAAAGACCTTCTCGCCGGCCGGCGCGCCGTTGCGGTCGATCAGTTCGAAGGGCGCTTCGGTCAGGGTTTCGGCCAGCTCTTTGGGATTCGCGATGGTCGCCGAGCAGGCGATGAACTGCGGCTTCGAACCGTAGAAAGCGCAGAGGCGCCTGAGGCGCCGCAGGATGTTGGCGAAGTGCGAGCCGTAGACGCCGCGATAGTAGTGCAGTTCGTCGATGACAATGTACTTCAGGTTTTCGAACAGCCTCGCCCACTTTGTGTGGTGCGGCAGGATGCCGGTGTGCAGCATGTCCGGATTGGTCAGCACAATGGAGGCGCGCTGGCGAATCGCGCGGCGCGCATCCTGCGGGGTGTCGCCGTCGTAAGTAAAGGCGCAGAGGTCGGACCCCATGTCTTCGATGAGCGTGTGGAGTTCATCGAGCTGATCTTCGGAAAGCGCCTTGGTGGGGAACAGATAAAGCGCGCGGGCTGAAGGATTGGCGGTGAGTTCGTTCAGTACCGGCAGGTTGTAGCAGAGCGTCTTGCCGCTGGCGGTGGGCGTGACGATCACGGTGTTGAGTCCGGCGGCGACGTGCGCGAAGGCCTCGGCCTGGTGGGTGTACGGGCGCGCGATGCCGCGCCGGGTCAACACTTCGCGGAGACGCGGATTGAGCGCGGCCGGGTAATCGGCATGCTCGGCGGCGCGGGCGGGCGTGCGGCGGATGGCGCGGATCGGGCTCTCTGGCTCCAGCGCCATGCGTTCGAATTTGGCCAGCACCGTGGCGGGGTCGCCCCGGCGCGGCGCAACAGGGATTTCGGGGAACGCCAGCGAGAGCGATTCGGGTGTGGGTGCGGCTGTCGACATATTCGCCTTTTGTTTGCCTGGAGAATCAGGTTAACACAAACCACGGCGAAAATGTTTTGGGCGGATGGTGAACGAAAACAGCAGCCTTCCCCGGCCGCCGTGCGAGATCGCCTTCGGGTCGGACGGCGGCAACTGCATGCGCCGATGGGATGAAGATCGTCGGGCCTTTGTGCGTGCTGTTGCCGCGACGAGCCCGCGCGCCGCGACGAGCCTAGACCGCTTCCTTGCTGGCCATTTTGAAGGGTTCGCGCAGGTACTTCGCGGCTTCGTCCTGCGCGCCCTGCGTGTTGTCCCGCGTGCGCTGCGCCTGCGTGTATTCGTTGACCGCCCGCTCGCGCTGGCCGGTGATGTCGAAAATCTTGCCGAGGTAGATGTGGGCCCAGACTTCGACCCACTTCGGCTCCAGATCGCCATTCAGCGCCTCGCGGAACTCATTGGCGGCCGACTGGTAGTTGTGCTGCAGAAAGAAGATTTCGGCCACGCGGTAGTGCGCCATCGAACTGTTCTTGTGCGTGTCGAGCGCGCGCTGGTATTCCCGCAGCGCGTCGGCAAACTCGCTGATCTCGGCAAACTGCTCGCCCTTGCGGATGGCGACGAGCACGCGCATGTCCGGGCTGAGGCGCAGCACCTTGCCCGCGGGGTCGATCGTCACCTTCTTCGGCTTGCCGAAGGTGTCGATGGAAAACTCCGACGACGTTCCCATCACTTCGATGCGCCGCTCTTCCGGATTGCCTTCGGTTTCGATGCGCAGATCGACCGGCATGCGGAACGTGTCCAGATCCTGCGAAATCCGGCCCTGCACGCGGAAGCCTTTCGAGGTGCGGAAAATCGTGTATTCGAGCTTGAACTCGGGCGCGCCGTTCGATTCCACCCACTGGATGAAGAAGTACCGGAGATCCTCGCCCATGGCGGCTTCGCAGGCCTTGCGGAAGTCTTCAGTGGTGGCGGCGGACCACGCCTTCTGTTTCAGGAACTCCTTTACCGCGGCGAAGAATTTTTCGTCGCCGAGGGTGCTGCGCAGCATCTGGACAACGGTGGCGCCTTTATCGGCGCTGAGCGCCCAGAACTCGGGCGAGTAGTCTTCGAGCCGCGCGGTCTGGATGAGCGGCACGTTATCCACGGTGAGTGCGGTGACGGCTGTGTCCTTCATGCGCTGCTCCATGGCGGCCGCGCCTTTCTCATGCTCGGCCCAGAGCGCTTCGGCATAGTAGGCCATGCCGTTTTCCAGCCACAGGTGATTGCGGTTGACCGGCGACACCAGAATTTCCCACCACTGGCGCGCCACCTGGTTGGCCAGCACGTTGGTGTTGATCTCTTTGCCGATGGCGCGCGGCGAAATGAAGATCATGCCGGGCGCGGCGTAACCGTTCGGCGCTCCATCCACCATTTCGACCACTGTGAGATTGGCGTATGGAGGCAGCCCGAACTGGTCGGTGAAGTAAGTGACCATTTCGGCGGTGGCTGCGCCATACGCGTTCGCCATGCCGGTTTCGGCGCCGCGGAACCAGACGCTGGAGGTGATGCCGTTGGTCGAGTTCCGGGTCGCGCTGCCTTTCACCACGGCGATGTCGCCGGGGAAGGAGGGGCGGGCGAACTGAAAAGTAAACGTGGTGTTGCCGGCGGTGGCCGCGGGCCTGGAGGAGTCGAGGCCGCTGCCGAGCACGGAGTAACCATCCGGCACCGTGACGCTGATCGCGGAGGTGAAGCGGTTGGCGCTGTAGCCGCTGACCGGGAACCAGCGGGCGGGATATAGGAGGAACGAAAAGTCGGGCTGGATGGCCGCGAACGTAATGCCGTAGATCGGCGATTCCTCGGCGCCGGTGAGGCGGCCGTCGTAGGTGAAGGTCAGGGTCGCGGGCTGCCCCTTCGGCGCGGGGCTGGCGAGAGTGACGCGGACCGAATGATCGGTCTGGTTGCGCGTGGATTGCAGGGACGCGCCCGCGCCGTCGGTGATGCGCGAAATGTTGAGCGCGTTGTTGAGTTCCACCACGACGGCGGTGATGTCATCGAGCGGGGTGAACTTCATCGCGGCTGTCGCGGTCAGCGTCTGGGTCTCCGGGTTGATGCGGGCATCGATGGTGTAGCTCTGTACGTCGATGCGCGGGCGGCGGTCGTCCTGCGCAAACAGGTTGCAGGCGAGGGCGAAGGCGCTGAGCGCGAGGCAGGCGAGGGTCTTCACTGCAGGGTCTCCGGCATGGTTTTGGCGGCGTTCAGCATTCGGTCCACTTCGTCGGCGGCGCGGGCCATGGCATCGCCGGGTCCGGCAAGACGTTGGGCGATGCGGGCCAGATCTGCTTTCATTGTCTCTCGTTCGCCGGAATTGTCGAGCAGCCGTGCGGCGGCGGCCGCGAGCCGTTCGGGCGTCATGTCGTGCTGAATCAGTTCCGCCACTACCGGCTTTTCCGCGATCAGATTCACCATCGAGTAGAACGGCACTTTGACGAGCGGCTTGCCGATCGTCCAGGTGAGCGGCGTGACGCGGTAGTAAGTGACCATCGGGGTGTTGAGCAGCATGGCTTCCACGGTGACCGTGCCGCTGGCGGCGAGCGCGACGTCGCAGTGGGCCATGGCGTCCCACGCTTCGCCTTCAATGGCGCGAATGGGCGTGCCGGCGAGGTGCGGCTCGAAGAAGGCCGCGCCGCAGGTGGGCGAGGCCGGCAGCAGAAACGTGAGCGGGCGGTCCTGCGAGAGCAGGCGGGCCGCGCCGATCAGGTCGGGCAGATGCCGCAGAGCTTCGGAACGTCGGCTGCCGGGGAGCACCGTTACCAGAGGACGGTCGGCGGGCAAGTTGTGTTTCGCAAAAAAGGCCTCGCGGGACAGGGCCGGGCGGACGCGCGTGGTCAGCGGGTGCCCGATGAACGTGACGGGCACGCCGTGCCGGCTGAAGAAGGCTTCTTCGAAAGGGAAGATGCAGAGCAGGCGGTCGATGACGCGGCGCATGACGCGGACGCGGCCCTGTCGCCAGGCCCAGACCTGCGGCGCGACGAGGTAAAGGACCGGAACGCCGAGCCGCTTCAGTTTGGCGGCCACGCGGAGGTTGAAGTCGGGCGAATCGGTGAGGATGGCGAGATCGGGGCGGCGTTCGGCGGCGGCAGCAATCAGCTTCCGAAAACGCAGCCAGATGCGGGGGATGTGGTGAAGGACCTCGACGAGGCCCACCACCGCCAGGTCTTCGGTGCGGATGACGGGATCGACGCCGGCTTCCCGCAGGTGCGTGCCGGCGCAGCCAAAGAACGTGAGATCGGGATGGCGGCGGGCCAGTTCGCGCGCGAGCTGAGCGGCGTAATAGTCGCCCGAAGCTTCGCCGGCCGAGATGAGGATGCGGGGCAAGTTCCTATTATCGTTTCTTCTATTATCGTTCCGGCCAGTTGGCGGGCGTTGTTACAATCGGACGAAATCCAATCAACAACATGGCATCCCAAAACGGTCTGGTCCGTACCACGGTTGACGAACTCGCGCGCCGCCTGCGGACGGAGATGATTCCGATCAACACACAGTTTGGGTACTTCCCGATGCTGCAGATCGCGGAGGAAGATTTGCGGGCCTACGCGCAGGAGCCGGTTGCGGCCATGCCGAAAGCGGCCTGCGACCTGCTGCCGAAGATCGGCATCGTGCTGGCGCCGTTTCTGGAGCGGGGCACGGCGCGGTCCAGCGCGGCGGTGCTGTACGACAAGCCGGCCGAGGCGAAGCTGGCGCTGTCGGCGCGAGTGGAAGCGGAGGAATTTGCGACGCTGTTCTTTACGGTGAAGGACGAGCAGGTTTCCGACTACCATTACTACCTTTACGACGAGTTGTCGGCGCTGCTTTCCACGCGCCTGCCCGACAGGATCCAGGACGTATGGCACGGGCTGCTGCGCGAGGAGCTGAGCAGCGAAGTACACGGCGAGGTGGATGAACGCGGCTGGCATCTCAAACAGGCGCTGTTGCGGCGGCCGATGAAGGCGCGCAAGGACGGCAAGCCGTTCCGCGATTACTCGCGACAGAGCTTCGAGGACACCATGACGCTCTATCTGCACGGGCTCTGCTGCGACATCGACGTGGAGACCGGCCCGCGTCAGTTGCCGAGCCGGTACCTGCGGAAGCGGCTCGAGGCGCTGAAGCATTTGTTCCCGCCGCCGGAGGGGCACGCGGTGTTTCCGGAAGATCTGAAAGAGCATCCGCACCGGCACTAGTCAAGTGTTTCGGCCATTTCGCGACCGTTCCGGGACCGGGGTTGGTGTGGCTCGGCCGGCGCCGCGCGAAGGAAATCCGGCTGGTCTGGCGTGGGCGAGTAATATCTCAATTCAACTTATTATCAATCACTTGCGGCTGTGCTCCATGCGAGTTTGAACTCGCCGGTGCGGTGGGCAACGCACTTATCATGGCTATCCCGGCCTCACCAGGCGCGCGGGCAGATTCGATGTGGAAGCTGCGGCGGTGGCTCAATTCCTGTGACCAGGCGGCTTGAAAAAGGGTGCCCGTCGGGTCGCTGGCGCGAACCTTTTTCCTTCCCGTCGATTCGGATCCAGACACCTATTCTTTCGGCTCGGATTATAATCATAAATGCAGTTGTAAGAAAAGTCGTGTCGGCGCGCTGCGTCAACATCAATCAAATGAATCAGATGCGGTGCCCGACATGCCAATTCGAAAATCCGGCCGGAGTTTGGCGCTGCCGAAATTGTAATGCGGCTTTGAACCCCGACGCCACGCCGGTGCATGTTGCGGCCGCGGACAACGCAACGATCGTCAGGCACGCAGCGCCGGAATCGGACAGGACGCTGGTTACTCCGGCACCGACACCGGACGCCGCGCCGGGAACGCTCACGCCGGGGAGGTCCCTCGGTGGACGTTACTCAATTGTAAGAATGTTGGGCGAAGGCGGCATGGGCGCCGTCTACGAGGCCCGCGATCTGGAACTGGACCGTGTGGTCGCGCTGAAAGTGATCCGCCCGGAGTATGCAAACCAGACAGAGATCCTGAATCGCTTCAAACAGGAACTCATTCTGGCACGCCAGATTACGCACAAGAACGTGGTCCGCATTTTCGACCTCGGGCAGGCCGAAGGCATCCGCTACATCACGATGGAATTCGTGCAGGGCCAGGACCTGCACACCATGATGACGACCGGGCACCCGTTCACCATCGCGGACAACGTCCGGACGATCAAAGATACCTGCCGCGCGCTGGAGGCGGCCCACGCCGAGGGTGTCGTGCACCGCGATCTGAAGCCGCACAACATCATGATCGAGACCGGCGGCCGGACCGTGGTGATGGATTTCGGCATTGCGCGGTCCATGCAGGATTCCGGGCTCACTTCCACCGGTACGCTGATGGGCACGCCGGCGTATATGTCGCCGGAACAGGCGAAGGGTGAAAAGATCGACACCAGGTCGGACCTGTTCTCGCTGGGCGTCATTTTTTACGAACTGCTCACGGGCAAGCCGCCGTACGAATCCGAGTCGATGCTCGGGCTGCTGCTGAAGCGGGTGCAGGAACGGCCCCGGCCTCCGATTGAAGTCAACAACAAGATTCCGCAGGCGCTGAGCGATGTGGTACTCAAATGCCTCGCGGTGGAACGGGATCAACGGTACCAGACCGCCGGCGAGGTGATTCGCGATCTTGACGCGTGGACGGAGGATCCCGCGACCTTCCGGCCCGCGGCGCTTCCGCCGCCTCCTCCTCCGCAGGCGCAGGCTCTTCCCCTGCCGCCGAACGGCAGCCAGACGGTAATCAGCCACGCTCTGCCCGACGGGGCCACGCTCATTCGAACGCCCGATGGACAGACGATCATTGGCCGAACCATGCTCGACGGGACCACGGTCTACCAGACCGTGACGGATCAGGCCGCCGTCAACCCGGGTGCAGCGCAAACCAAATCCGGCGGGCGGAGCCGGCTGGTGGCGATGATTGCCGCCGCAGTCCTCATCCTTGCGGTGGCAGCCTTTGGGGTTCGGCGTTACATGAGCAGGCCGCCCGCGCCGGTGGCTCCGATGACGGTTATGATTGCGGATTTCAGCAACCATACCGGCGATCCCGTTTTCGACGGTACGCTCGAATCCGCACTGAAGCTGGCGATGGAAGGCGCAACCTTCATCAACGCTTACGATCGCACCCGCATGCGCGATCTCGGCCTGAAGGCGCTCAACGGCCCGCTCGACGAATCCGCCGCCATGAAGATCGCCGTGGCGCAGGGTCTCAACGTGGTGGTTTCGGGCTCGCTCGAACATCGGGGGAACGGCTACCAGTTATCGTTGCGGGCGATCCAGGCAGTTACCGGGAAAGTGGTTACCAACGCCGATGAGACGGCGCCCGGAAAGGATCAGGTTCTGTTTGCCGTCACCACGCTCGCCGGCAACGTGCGTAAGGCGTTGGGTGACGCAACTTCCGATTCGGCGCAGCGTTTTTCCATGGAGACCCTCACAGCCGCATCGCTTGAGGCGGTTCATGAATACGCACTCGCGCTCGATGCTCTCTCGAGCGGCCGGAACGACGAAGCGTTCCAGCGCTTTTCCAAGGCAGTGGATCTGGACGCCAACTTCGGCCTCGCCTACGCCGGCATGGCAAGCGCTTCGCATAACGTGGGCCGCCAGCAGGACGCCGAAAAGTTCATCAAGGAAGCCATTACCCACATCGACCACATGACCGAGCGCGAACGCTACCGCACGCGCGCGTTCCTCTATCTGCTGGGTGGCAACCAGCAGAAGTGCGTTGACGAATACGGGACGCTGCTCTCGCGGTATCCCTCCGACACCGGTGCAGCCAACAACGTTGCCGTGTGCCTGACGCACCTGCGCAACTTCCCGGAAGCGCTGAAGGAAGTGCGCCGGGCAGTGGCGATCCTGCCCAAACGGGCCACCTATCACGTGAATCTCTCGTTGTATTCGTCGTATGCGGGCGACTTCGAGACCGCAAGCAAGGAAGCCGCCGCAGTCCTCGAACTGAATCCGGCGTACGCTTCCGGCTTCCAGGCTTTGGCCTTCGCCGGCCTGGGGCATGAACAGACGGGGGATGCCGGGAAGGCGTACCAAAAACTGGAAAAGCTCAGCCCGTCGGATGCCGCTATCGGTTTCGCCGACCTTGCCGCCTACGAGGGCCGGTTTACCGACGCCACCTCGCTGCTGAACAAGGGCATAGCCGCCGACACGGCCGCCCGCCGCCCGGATGCCGCTGCCGACAAGTTCGCCCTGCTGGCCTACACACAGCTGGAGCTCCAGAAAAAAGATGCCGCGCTCGAGGCTGCGCGTAACGCCCTCGATTTGAGCAAAGCCGCGAAAACCAGATTTCAGGCAGCCCGGATTTACGCCGCGCTGGGCGAGGCGTCCAAAGCGCACGACCTTGCCACGGGACTGGCCGCCGAACCGCAGGTGGAACCCCAGGCTTACGCCAAACTGATCGAGGGCGAAATTGCTTTGAAGGGCGGCGACCCGAAGCTGGCCGTACAACTCTTCACCGCGGCAAACAGCCTTCTGGATACATGGATGGGCCGTCTGGATCTCGGCCGGGCCTACCTCGAAACCGGCGCCTTTACCGAGGCGGACTCGGAATTCGACCGCTGTCTGAAGCGCAGGGGCGAAACCCTGGCCCTTTTCCTTGACGAGGTCCCGACCTACTCTTACCTGCCCCAAGTCTATTACTATCAGGGCCGCGCTCGGGAAGGCATGAAAAGCACAGGCTTTGCCGAGTCTTATAAGAAGTACCTGAGTATTCGCGATGAGGCGAAAGAAGATCCTTTGCTTGCTGAGGTACGCCGGCGCGCGGGGAAGTAGCCGGGGCCTTACGGACTGCCGGTTGGCATAGTACCAATAATCGCTTGTTTCAGCCTCCGTGATTGATCAGTAATGAAATTACCGCTAAGATGATCGTTCGACGTCAGGTTGAGCCGCACCGGTCCACTGCGCCGCTGGCCCGTCGGATCCAATCGGAGGAAGTGAAAGAATGCAAGGTATCGAGCCCCGCCCGTCAATACGTTCCATTACCAATTGGTTCAGGAGTATCGCGCTTTGCGCCGCGCTTCTGACGCTGACGCAGGCAGGTCAGGCCGCCGACGCTCTCAGCTATACCAAGAATTACTTCGTGACGGGCGATTACGTCGTTGCGGGGGTGGGGCTGCGCGGTACGGGCGTGAATGGACTTGCGACCGGAACCATTATGGTGAGTGGCGTTCCGGCAGGTGCCGACATTGTAGCCGCTTTTCTTTATTGGCAAACGGTGGAAACTACTCCGGCCCCGTCTTTGGCGAACGGCTTCTTCGATGGGAGAGCGATTGTAGGCGCCGTGCGCGGCAATCCTTCGAATCCGGTGTGCTGGAGTTCGGGAGGGACAACAGGCCCTTCGGGCTCATCGGGACGCGTTTACCGCGCCGACGTTCTCCGGTATCTGCCGGTTGACAAGGTCAACAGCGTCCGCCTGGCGAACGGTCCGCATATCGTGAAGCTGCCCGACAGCGGCGGCAACGGGAACGGGAATGCCCCGTTCACCAACGGCGCCAGCCTGGTGGTGGTCTACCGTCTGCTGACACCGTCGGCCGCTCTTCGGTCCGTGGTGATTTACGACGGGGCGTACACGATGGCCAAGCACGGGACCCCCATGACCCAGACCATCGGTGGTTTTTATCAGGCCGCTCCTAATGCCGCTGCGAGAATGACGCAGATTGTTTCGAACGGCCAGCCAGGATTTGACGCCGTTGTTCAGGTCAACGGAGCCAACGTGACGGTGAATGGCGCTCCTTCCGGTACGGAACCTTTCATCGGCGCACAGGGGGTACGCTGGGACAACCCGAATTTCAACATCAGTCTTGCTGCGAACGCTGCTTCGTTCTCGACGGCGGTCACTTCCTCCGACAATCAGACCTGTCTGACGTGGAGTGCCATTGTGGCCAGCACCGTCGTGACCGACACGGACCAGGACGGCCTTTTGGACGTGTGGGAAACCTCGGGTCTGCATCTGAATCCCGGAAGCGCGACCACGCCGGCCACTTTCGGCACCTGTGCTCAGTTCCCGAATGACACCGCCTATCCCTGCGTGAATCTGCCCGCCATGGGAGCCAACCCGAACAAGAAGGACATCTTTGTCGAAATCGACTGGGAGCGCGTTCTCGGCGACCATGTGCACGTCCCCAAGCTCGACGCACTGAACGCCATCGGCGCAACGTTTGCCACTCACGGCATCCAGGTGCATTTCGATGTCGGCTCAGCCTATAGCGGGTCCGGATCGCCGTACATCGTTCCGGCGCAACTCGGCCGTGGCGGCGATGTCATCGAAGAGTCGACGCTTACTTGCCCCAACGCTCACACGAACGTTTGCGCTTACCCGAACCTGGGCTACGCGGTGCAGGGCTGGAAGATCGGATTTAAGGCCGTCAAAGACGGCTTCCCGGCCCTCGGAATACCGGCGCACTTTGATCACGATCGCAAGGACATTTTCCATTACGTCCTGTTTGCCCACGCCCTGGCCGCGCCCGGTCCCACAAAAGGCGTTCCGGCGAGCGTTTCCGGTGTAGCCGACCGCCCGGGCGGCGACCTGATGGTTACGCTGGGCCTGTGGCGTTCCGACGTCGCCGGAGAAGACCAGACCGGCAGTTCCCTTATCCAGGCGGGTACGCTGATGCATGAACTCGGCCACAACCTGGGTCTGTCGCACGCCGGGCTCTACCGCGCTCCCAACTGCGAGCCCAACTACCCCAGCGTGATGAATTATCTGTACCAGACCCGCGGGCTAACCGACGCCGCCGGGAATAGTCACATTGACTACTCCAACGGCCTCCTGCCCGATCTGAACGAAGGCGCGCTGCCCGAAACGGGGTTGCCGACCACGCTCTATCGCGTCCGTTTCTACGGGCCTCCGGGTCCGAACAATCTCGGCATCGCGAGGGCCCACTGCGACGGTACGCCGTTGAACGGAGACCTGGGCGTTCGTCTTGAAGCCCCGATCGGTTCCTTCATCGACTGGAACAACAACGGCAAACAGGACGCGGGCAGCCTTGCCCTCGATGTGGATTTTAACGGCGTCATCGGCGATGCGATCAAAGATTCGGTCAACCCCACCCTGACCGCCGGAAGTGGCGGCAAGCGCTGGCTGGTCGACACGAACGACTGGGCCAGCCTGAACCTGCAGCAGATTGGCGCGCGGCTGGATGTCGGCGGATTGTCCGTTGACGTCGGCCAGACCGATCTTGGCCAGACGGACCTCGGGCAGACTGACCTGGGTCAAACAGATCTTGGCCAGACTGATCTGGGCCAGACTGATCTGGGCCAGACTGATTTAGGTCAAACCGACCTTGGACAGACCGATCTGGGCCAAACGGACCTCGGCGACGTCGACTACGACACCGTGATCTCCACTCTCGATGCGACGTCTCCGAGCCAGCCCCTGACCGCCGCAAGTTCACTCACCGGAATCACTCTCAGCTGGGGCACACCGAGCGTCGGCCAGATCCGCCAGTACCTCATCTATCGCTCCGACCCGCTGCACACAGCGCCCACGCTGGTTGGAACCGTCAATGTCGGTCCGCCAGTGGCCGCCACAAATACGTGGACCGATACGGTGAACAGCACCACCACGCTCTACAACACAAACTACACGTATTTCGTCGCGTCGGCCGATGTCAATGGCACGACCAGCAGCCCTTCGAACAACGCGAGCGGGATAGTGAAACATCTTTTCATCACGGCGAATAACGTGCCCGGTCCGAACGGTCCGCCGCAGATTTACGGCAGCGCGATCCCGGCAACGTTCGCCTTTACGACGAGCGGCCTTGACCCGGGTCTGTCCGGTACGCCGTCCTGCGGCACCACGGCAATCCAAACCAGCAATGCGGGCGCTTACCCGATCAACTGCGGAGGCCAGTCCCCGGCCGCCGGCGTGACTTATATGTCCGGCACATTCACCATCAGCCCCGCGCCCCTGACAATCGCCGCGGCCGCATCGGTCAAGACTTATGACGGCACCGCGGCATCGACGGCGGTACCGACTTACAGCGGCCTCGTGTTCGGCAACCAAACGGTGACTTACCTCGCCGAAACCTTCGATTCGAAGAATGCCGGGACACGTACGCTGAGCGTTTCTTCTTACACGGTGAACGACGGCAATAGCGGAAAGAACTACGCTGTCACCACGAACACCGCGGGCGGCAGCATCAATCCGGCGCCCGCCGCTGTTAGTCCCGCGGCCAGCGGTAAGGTCTATGGAACCGTGGATCCGCCGCTCACCGGAGGCCTGTCGGGCTTTGTTCCGGCAGACGGCATCACGGCCAGTTTCGGTCGTACGGCGGGTTCGGAGGTGGGCGTCTATACGATTTCGGCGACGCTCAGCACGAGTGTGGCCGGCGCTTTGCTGACCAACTACAACATCGCCTACAACACGGCGACCTTCACCATCACGCCCGCGTCGCAGACCATCGCGTTCGCCGCGCTCCCGAACCTGCAGTACGGGGCCGCGGATTTCGTGCTGAGCGCAACGTCGAATTCGGGCCTGACGGTAGCCTTCGCAGCCTCCGGGAACTGTACCGTGAACGTGGCTACCGTCCACCTGACCGGCGCCGGTTCGTGTGCCATCACGGCCTCGCAGGCGGGCAGCCTCGACTTCCAGCCCGCGGCCAGCGTAACCCAGTCGTTCAGCATCGCCTCGGCCGGATTCACCAATTTCAGTTTCACGGGAGCACAGATAAACGGAAGCGGCGGCGCGCCGGTCGTAGACCCGGCGACCCCGACCCAAATCGCGATGACGACCTCGGCCACCAGCCAGGTTTCATCGGCCTGGGTTCCGACGAAGCAGGGCGTCGGTAACGGCTTCACCACAGAGTTCCAGTTCCAGATCAACAACTCCAACACCGGCACCTTCGCGGACGGTTTCGCTTTCGTGCTCCAGAACAGCAGCCTCACTGCTATCGGCGGCGGCGGCGGCCTTATGGGCTACGAGGGGATTCCGAACAGCCTGGCGATCGAATTCGATACCTATCAGAACGGCTGGGATCCGGACAACAATCACGTCGCCATCCAGAGCAACGGGACCGGCGTCAACTCTTCGGACCACACGAAAGGCGCGAAGATCGCCTTAGCTCCGAACGTCGCATCGAGACTCAGCGACGGCAATTCGCATACGGTGAAGATTACCTATGACGGCACAACGATGACGGTGTTCCTCGACACGAACGCGGTCCTGTCGACGACTGCTGCTCTGAATCTGAGTACCCTTCTCTCGCTCGATGCGGGCGGCACCGCATACGTCGGCTTCACGGCCGGCACTGGCGCTGACGACGAGCGGACGGTAATCTCCAACTGGAGCTTCACGTCGAACTGATCGCCGCTACTCACCGGCGGCCCGGGTGTACCGGGTTCGCCGGTTCTCAATCGCCGGTTCTCAGCCGTTATAGCGCAGGGTCAACGCGGTGATGTCGTCGGCCTGGGGGGCGCCGGCCGCGAATTTTTGCAGCTGTGCGAGCAGGCCGCCGACGAATTGATCGTGCGATTCAGCCGCGTGGGATTGTACATAGTCTTTCAGGCGCTCTTCTTCAAAGAACTCCCCGGCTGGATTTCGGGCCTCCGTTACGCCGTCCGTGTAAACCAAAATGGTTTCTCCCGCGTTCAGCCTCGTCGTGGCCTGGTTGAACGTGAAGCCCGGGAACAGCCCCAGCATCCGGCCCTTCGTGCTCTCCAGTTCCCGCATCGCGCCATCGGCCGAAAAAACGTACGGAAGACTGTGGCCCGCATTGGCGTACACCATCTCGCCCGTTCGCGTATCGAGAACGGCGTAAAACAGGGTCAGATACATTCCCGATTCGTTTTGCTCCGCGAGTGTCCTGTTCAAATAATCCATACATGCGGCGGGGGATGTTTGCTGCTGTGCGATCCCGCGGAGCAGGGTGCAGGCGACTGCCATGAACAGCGCCGCGGGGAAGCCCTTTCCGCTCACGTCGCCAACGGCAAAGGCAAGATGCTCAGGGTCGAGGAGGAAGAAATCAAACAGATCGCCGCCAACGCCTTTGGCCGGTGTCATGGCCGCATGGAGCTCAAACTCGCGCCGGTCCGGAAAGGGCGGAAAGATCCGCGGCAGAATGGAGCGCTGAATCATGGCCGCATGCTGCAATTCCTGTGCGCGGAGTTTTTCGGCCTGCTCGATTTCGGTCAGCCTCGCATGCTCGATGCGGATGGCGGCGATGTTGCCCATTACCGTCAGAAGGCTCAGATCCTGTTTGGTGAACGCGCGGACCAGAAAGGGAGAATCCAGATAGATCAGCCCAATGACGCGGTCCCTGGTCTGCAGCGGGATCGCGATCATACTGCGGATCTGATCCTGCACGATGCTCCGCCGCGCCGCGAGCGCTTCATCCATCAGGGCATCATGTACCAGCAGAGAACGCTTCTCTCCGATCACCAGATCGCGTACGTGCGAACTGATCCGGATGCTCGATCCTTTCGACGCACGGATACTGAGTTCGCCCTCTTCGAGCGTCATCAGTGCCCCGCGTGAAGCCCCCACGGCGTCCACAGAAAGGCTCAGAATCAGATCGAACAGTTTATCCAGAGGCATGTGCCCGGCCAACTCCCGGCCGGCCCGGATCAGCGCCTGCGTATGCCCGCTTTCAGTGGTATCGGCTTCCTCCGTAAGCAGGGCATCGAGGCTGGCGGTGATCATCGGCGAGGTTGGCTTTTCGACAAACATTACGGTTTGAGCTGGCGGTGCTGCCGCCGCCAACACGGTAATGGTCAAATCTCCGGCAGTGATCCGGTCTGCGGGGCGAAGAACCTGAGACGCAGCGATTCGTGAGCCGTTGACGAAAGTTCCGTTGGTGCTCGCAAGGTCCTGGACTACCCAGTCCGCGCCCTCTCGCCGAATGGTGAGGTGCTTGCGCGAGACACCCGGGACGTCGTAACAAAGATCGGCCGATTCCGCCCGCCCAAGTTCGTAAGAGTCCCGCGTCAGCGCGATGACTTCTGTTTTTCCGGCGGGCGTACGAATGGAAAGTTCGGCGCGATTCAGCTGCGGTCCACGAGGTCCCATCACCCTAGAGTACCGAAGCCAGGGCCGGAGTGATTCGGACAGCGGACTCCCGGTTTCCTCATAGCATTTTCGCCGGGCAGATCCGGCAGGCGTCGGTCCACGGAGAGAGCGCAAAGCGTGTCGCGATTCCCGCCAACGCCGGGCGGATGTCTTCATCGTTTGCAAGTCGGCGCGGACATCGCCGTTGCGCCCATCCGTAGCGGAAAAGGTTGGCTTTGGCGCGTAAAGTCATGCAATTACGGTGTGCCCATGGAAATGAAGCAGGATGCGGTTACTCGTCACCTGCGGGAGGCTCGCGGTTCGAGTCCCGGCGCGCGCTTCCGTTCCGCGCCCCGAGGCGCCGGTAACAGAATATTCACGCGCCGCCACGGCATTTTTTTGTATCATTCCTCCAATGGATAAGATGGAAATCGAGCAGGCGCCTTCGAGAATTTCCGACGTCACCGTCTTCCGGCTGAAAGGGCCGTTTACTCTGTCGACGATGTTTGCCTTTCAGGACAGTCTTCGCAACGCGGGCGTGAACGGAGCCATTGTCGATCTTACCGACGTCCCCTACCTGGACTCGGCTGGCCTCGGAGTCCTGCTTGGCCAGTTCGCACATGCTCAACGTGCAGGTAAGAAGTTTGCGCTGGTTGGTATTTCAGCCCGAGTGCGAATTATCTTTGAGATCACCAATACAGACAAGGCTCTGCCTATCTTCGCCACGCAGGCCGACGCCGAAAATAGTTTCTAGGCACTGGCTCGGAGCGGCAATTTCCTTACAGACATCGTCCGACGCCGCAATCGTAATTGAAGCAAGTACCCCGGGAGAGCCAACCCGGGGGAGAGCCAACCCGGGGGAGAGCCAACCCGGGGCAGTACCAGGTGACGGCAACTGCGAACAGCGACGGATAGTTGCCGGCGAGATCACCGTCAGGCAGAGCGCCAGCGTATTCGCGTCGGGACTGCCGCTTTGGGTCTCCGCCGCAGCCAGAGGCCAGAACCTCCTGCGCGCACCCAGCCCCAACAACGACGCATCCTGACGTGGCGCGGGCCCGCATCCGGGACCCCTGCGAGTCAGATGCGGAGATGAAACGGGGAGGCAAAATTCGAAAGTCCCCGACGAATCGGACGGACCTGTTAACCCGATTTGACGCTCTCCGGCACCGGGGGAATTCAGGCTTTGGAGAGAGAAAAGGGGCACACCGGGACTCACCGAGATTTTCTCCGGTCGTGGTCGAGGAGAACGGCGAGACGCCGAAATGGTTTGCTTTGTTGGGGATACTGCGATGGAAGAAGCGGCGACGCTCGTGTTAACCAGCGGGCGCTGAATTTTCGTATAGAAACAATTTGGCTCCGCTAGTGCGACGCGAAAGAAAAAGGCCTTACTTGGCAACCAAGAGACTTGGGCAAACCCCTTGTCTTCAGTCACTTCCAGCAAAATGACCTCTCGGCGGCGGTTTTCGGCTCTCTCCCGGTTAATTCGGCTCTCTCCCGGTTAACACGATAGGTCTCTGCGAGAGTGCGCGAAATGGTGCCCAGTCGGCCGGCCAACCAACGCTCAAGGCCGTTGCGGCGACGATGCTCATCAGGTGGAATGCCTATTGCGCCGCCCTAGAAGCTGCAAACAAGGACATCGATTCACGCCATGGCTTTGCTGGTTCGCCGGTATCGCGATCGAGGGGGAGATGCGAACGGCAGCTCAGGTGGAATTTCTGCCCGACAAGACCCGTCTGCCATGTACCATCCCACTGCGATCGAATACCACCGAGATCGAATACCACCAAAAACGAGAGGGTTTTTAGATAGCAACGTCATTGTCACTAATCTTTTACCATCGACGAGATACTCTGGTGGGCCCAGCTTGTAGCAACATCATGAAAATACTGCGCTTACTACTCTTGTCATCCCTTCTCGGATCAGGCCTGTCCGCCCAGGTGTCGCGCACTTCGATCAACGGCACAGTCGTCGATGAGCAGGGGAAGCGAATCCCCGCCGCCGCGGTGCAGGTCACGAACCTCGCCACGGGACTGCAGCGCCATACGCAGACCAGCGCGCAAGGAACGTACGTGCTGCCCGATCTTGAGACCGGGGCATTTCGGTTTGAGATTTTGAAGGACGGCTTTGCACCGTTCCGGCTGAAGACCTTGCGTCTCGAAGTCGGGCATCCGCGGACCATCGACGCCCGGCTAGACATTGCCGGACGCACCGAACAGATGAGCGTCACCGAAGCCGAGTTCCAACTCGATCGCGTCGATGCGACCGTCGGAGCGCCAATCGAACAGAAGCAGGTGGACGAGTTGCCCATCAACGGGCGCAACTGGTCGACTTTGACGGCGCTCATTCCCGGAGCGATCGATACCGGCGCGGGCGATCAGCGCACCATTCGCTTCGCCGGTCATGGACTCGACGACAATAACCTGACGCTCGACGGTGTCGACGCGACTGCAGTTTTCAACCAGATGCAGCGCGAGTATGTGCGCCTCACGATCCCGCTCGATTCGATTGACCAGTTCGACGTGAAGGACCAGACCTTCGGTGCGGATGTGGAAGGCGGCACTGCTGGCGCGCAGGTCTCCGTGGTCTCGCCTTCAGGCACGAATTCCTTCCATGGCAGCGTGTTCGACTACTTCCGCAACGATGCGATCGAAGCGCGCACGCCCTTTTCGGGCGCGTCGCCGAATCCTTTCCTGCTGAACCAGTTCGGGGGCGCGATGGGCGGACCGATTCGGCGGAATAAGCTCTTCTTCTACGCGGCTTATGAGGGACTGCGGCAGCGGCTCGACGGCACGCAGATCGGCCTGGTGCCGAGTCCGGCGTTCCGGGGGCAGGTCGCAACAACATCGCCCGCGCTCGCGGCGATCGTAAACGCATATCCGTCAGGCACGTCGCCTACCTCAAACGCGAACGTCTGGAACTACAACGCTCTCGGACGCAACATCGACAACGAGGATTCGGGCATGATCCGGCTCGACTATCATCTGTCGGGCAAGACCACTTCGTTCCTTCGCTTCAACTCCGATGAAGCGGTGCAGACGTTGCCGGTCGGACAGTTGATCGCGCGGACGCAGTACGACACGAAGATGAATAACGGCGTGTTTGAAGTGCTGCACGTCTTCACGCCGACTGTGGTCAACGAGTTCAAATTCGGCATCAATTCGACCTTCTATCATTCGGGGACAGTGTCTCCCCAGCCCTACACCTTCAGCGTCTCGGGCTTCAGTTCGTTCGGAGGCAACACGACGTCGGACAATCCCTCGAAGACCATCAGTTTCATTGACGACATCTCGTGGTCGAAGGGCAGCCATACACTCAAGTTCGGCTTCGAACTGAAGCGGATCTTCCTGAATCAGGGCGGCTCGAACAGTGGGACGATCACCTACACGTCGGCGGCGAACTTCCTTAACGACCTTGTTGGAACTGCCTCCTATAAGTCGACACTCCCCCTCGTTCGCCAACGCAAGAATGAGTACTGGCTTTACGCGGAAGACGAATGGAAGGCCACTCCGCACCTCACCATTAACATGGGCGTGCGCTACAACATCTTCAATGCCCTGCATGCGCTGAACAACCAGGCCGTGCCGTTCGACTTCCCCACCTGCGGCGGCTTCTGTCCGAACACCTACTCCTACTTCAACCCGCGATACAACGACGTGGATCCACGCATCGGCATCGCGTGGTCGCACAAGACCACTGTGGTGCGCATCGGCGCTGGCATTTATCACACCGACGGGCAGACGGACGACCAGAACCTGCCTATCTCAAACACTATCAGCCAGTATTCGTTCAACAACGTGGCCTTCCCGAACCTGAGCTACCCGCTCGACCCGTTCCTGACTTATGCGCGGAACGGTGGTCTGGGCGTGGTGTCGCCGCGCGCGCTCGACCGCAATCGCAAGGACGACTACGTGGCCGCATGGACGCTGGCCGTGCAGCAGTCCTTGCCGGCGCGATTCCAGGCGACCTTGACCTACCTCGGCAACAAGGGCACCGATGTTCTGACCACCACCTACACGAACCTCGCGCAGCCGCCTTCGAATGTGGTTCCTTACCCGGCGTTCGGCGCGGTCTCCTGGCGCGGGGACGTCGGCAACAGCACCTTCGAAGCGCTGCAGTTCAACCTGCGCCGCGCCTTCCATAACGGACTGCTCTTGTCTTCGAACTACATGTGGTCGCATTCGATCAACGACGGCTCGATCGGCGGCGGCGATTCCGATACTCCCCAGAACTCCTTCTGCCGCGCCTGCGACAAGGGCTCGAGCGATTTCGATGTCCGGCAGACGTTCAATCTCTCGGCGGTCTATTCGCTGCCCTTAGGTGTGGGCAAGCGCTGGCTGAATGCGCCGGGCGTCGCGCGCACGCTGCTCGGGAATTGGGAAGTGTCGACTATCTCGACTACGCAGACGGGCCTTCCGGTCAACATCACGATCGACCGCGCGAATGCCTCCGTGCCCGGCCTGTTCGCCATCAGCGGCTCGATGCGCCCGAACTACGTGGCGGGAGCGTCGTTGACGCCAGACGGCGGTTCGACTCCGGGCCATTGGATCAACGCGGCCGCGTTCTCGACGCCGGCGAACGGCACGTTCGGCAATCTGGGACACAACGCCTTCCGCGCCCCGGGAATCACGCAGATCGATCTCGGCGTCTCGAAATTTCTGTTGGTGAAAGAAGGCGTGAGCATCCGGTTCCGCGGCGACCTGTTTAACGTCACCAACCGCCCGCAGTACGGAGCGCCAAACGCCAACATCTCCGCCTCGAACTTCGGCGTGATTACGACGACGATCAGCAACTACGCGACCGGACGCGGAACGCCGCGCGAGTTGCAACTGTCGCTGAAGATCGCTTTTTGAGCGGTGTGGGCGGCAGCCGCCTATTTCTTCTGGAGATAGATTAGCTTCTGCTCGCCCGATTTTTCAGTTCGCCGCACCCGCTCAAGGACAGTACCGCCGTTCAGTAAGCGCCACGATTCGGTTGACTTCAGGCGCTTGGAACCCTCAATCTCGACGATTTCAAAGTACAGGGCGTCGCCCATCCAGACCACACGCGAATGGAACTCGTCACCGTCTGCCCCCGTCGACGCAGACTCCACTCCATCGGTGGTGTAGCGCTGCGATGCGTGCCTTGTGACGATACTTCGAGATGTGGTTTCCACCACCAGTTCAGGATCGCGATGGCGAATCGTCAGCGTTACATCCCCACTGCGTTTCGGTGAGGATTGTTCATTGCTCTGTTTCCATGTGCCCGAGAAATCGGGCTTCGGAGTTGGGTTGGACTGCCCCTGGAGCGCCTGACAGAGCAATACAACGGCAGCGACGAAGTTTGATATCAGATTCGTTGTCAAGTTACCCCCAAGTCTACGACACAATGAATCCGGCGACCCCTCACGTGCCGCTCCCCCACGCAGGAAGGGGCGGTCCCGAAGGCCGCCCCATATGATGTGCGGCTACATCTTGCGCTTTCCGTCAGTAGGTGAACTTCAGACCGCCGAAGGCACCGATGGGAGCGCCGGGAGCGAAGAAAGTAGAACTTCGCAACGGATAGTTGCCATTCACGGCGGGAAATGGCCGCGCAATGAAGTTGTAGCCGTTGTCGAAGGGAGTGGTCCCAAGCTGCGCTCCCGTGTAGTAGCGGTGATTCAGGAGATTATTGACCTGAATGAAGGCCTCCAGGTGCCTGCGCAACTTGTAACGGGCCGACAGGTTCGCCACCACATATCCGGCGGAGAAGCCCGGGCCGAGATAGTAGGGGGCGAGCATCTGATGCTGATTGTTTTCATTTCCCCGGGCGTAGGATCGTCCGACGCCGAGCAGGCTCAGCCCGATGAAGGCCTTTGCGTTCGGCCGGAGAGTGACAAAGGCCTTGCCGATATTGCGCGGGCTTTGAGGAATGAAATTTCCCGGGCGGATGGAGATATTGCCGCCCAATCCGGGTCCGCCATCGGCGGAACTGTTGGCGTCGCCGGAAATCGTCTGCGGACTCTGGTATGTGACGTTCTGGAAGGTGTAGTTGCCTCCGACGTCCCACCGGGAAAAGCTTTCCGAAAGGCTGAATTCCAGGCCGTCGCGGCGGGTCCTGCCGAAATTCGTAAAGTAACCGAGGCCGGTTGTCGCGGAAGAGACAAATAGTAGATCGTCGTAGTTTTGCGAGAAGAAATAGTCCGCATTCCAGCGGAGCTTTCCTTCCGTCGTGCTGCGTGCGCCGCCCTCAAAAGTGCGGGTCACCACCTGCTTCAGAGGCGGATCGCTGACCAGGGCATTAGGCAGATTGCAGGGATAGTTCGGATCGGCGCAACCGAGTTCGATGGTGGTAGGCGCCCGGTTGGCTTCCGAATAGTTGAAGTAGAGAGTTGCGAGTTTTCCCGTATTGAAAGTCACGCCGGCGGACGGGTTGAATCGCTGGAAGGTGTAATCCCCATTGAGGGAACCGCGGCCGCCATCGCTGCCGCTTGCTCCCGGAATCGAGCCCGGTATGCGGTCGAAATTGTGCAGTCGCTCGTGGTTATAGCGGCCCGAAGCCGTCAGCGTCCATCTTCCAACCGACATCGTGTCCGAAACATAGAAGCTCGGCGTGTTCACCGTACCGTGCAGATTGACGCGGGAATCGACGGGGATATCGTTGGAGTTGTTTTTGCCATCCTCAAACGCCGGCACAGTCGTGATGCTGATACGGTCGGGATTCAGGTAGCCGTACTGGGTGGATTGCTGGAAGGTTACGCCGCTGCCGTCCCAGGACGCGCCCAGAATGAAGCTGTTGCTTCTCGTCTTCCAAAGTGCCTGGCCCGCGAGTCCGTAGTTGTGTTCATGAGTCCACCCTCGCGTGACGGTGGCGTCGCATTTCTCGATGGGCTCGCTCTGGATCAGAGCCTCGCCGATGCAGCGCCAGAAGGGAAACGGGGTGTTCGAGGCGTTGGCGCCACTGGTCGGATATCCGGTGTAACCAGCCGCCTTCAGGGCGGCGATGTCCGCAGCACTCGGTTGGTAGACCGATTCGTCGAACGAATTACCGTTGAGGTTAGGATTGATCGAATCGGTACGCACATAGCGGAAGTAGGCATTGCCGGAAAGAGTCAAACTGCGGTTCACCTGGTGCGCGGCATTCAGCGTCAGTGCCGGCGAGCGGTTCCAGTTTGCATCCGTGACCGTGTAGACACTGGTGTAATCCCGTGCCAGCCAGCGCCCGTCCTGGACGCCGTTGCCGGCGAGGTAATTATCGGCATAGGAGAAACCAAGACTCACATAGCCCCTGTCCCAGCGCTGGCCGAGCTTGACGAAGCCTTGTCGGACCTTGGAAGGCGAATATTTCCGCCAGCCGTCCTCGGTGAACAGGGTCCCGGCGGCGTAGTAGTTGAAGCCGCGCTTAGTCGAGCCACCATATTCCGCCGAACCCGTCACGCGCCCGAAACTTCCGCCGCTCAATTGTAGCGACCCGCCAGGAGCGCTCAGGCCGTCCTTCGTCTGCAGCGACACAGCGCCGCCCAGAGTGTTCAGGCCGAAAACGGGATTCGAACCCGGCATGAGGGCGGCTTCCGAAATTGCGATCTTCGGGATGAGATCCCAGCCCACCACGTCCCCGAGTGGTTGGTTTTGGCGGACGCCGTCCACGTAAACGGATATGCCTTCCGGCGTGCCAAGCAGTGGGGATGCTGTGTAGCCGCGGTAATTCAGATCCGGCTGAAACGGGTTTCCCTGGTTTTCAGTGATATAGACGCTGCTGAACTTCTTGTTCAGGAAGTCGTCGAAGCTGAGCGCGCCGCTTTGCTCAATGTCGCGGGCACTGGCGGTCTGGACGTTTCCGGCGACCTGATCGCGGGAAAGATCGGTCCCGGCCAACGGCGTGACCGCGACGACGTCGATTGAGGAAGCCTGCGACCGTAGCTCCAGGGTGATCGTCCTGGAGACCGGCTTCCCAGCCTGGACGTCAACATCTGAAACCTGAGTGGCGAAACCGGCCCGCGAAACCTCCAGCCGGTAATGGCCGGAGGCCACTTTCAGGAGTGCGCATTTGCCCTGCGGATCGGTCTGGAATATCTGTTCCGTTCCGGCCGCCGCATTCCGCAATTTGCCCGATGCTTGCAAGGCGGCCCCCGAAGGATCTTTCACCTCAAGGCGGATTTCCCCGGTGGTCGGCTGTGCACAAACCAACGTCGAAAAGGAGATCAGGGCGAGGGCGGCGAAGCCAGCGCCCCGCACAGGGCGGATGAGATCCATATTATGTATATTCCGAGAGGCTCCGATTTGTTCAGGTTTTCTTTGCGGTAATTCGCGATGCGGGTTTCAGGAGCAATCGTGATCAAAAAAGCTGAACAGAAACGCCACGAAAGGAATATTCAGTGCAGAGCAGCGTCCGCGAGGATCTCGTCCGTCATGAGCTGCCCGCTCTCGAATTTGCTGCGGTCATGACGGCGTAATCGAGCCATGGCACTGTGGAGCCGACAAAGAAACAAGAACTGATCATTGACGATGAGGAATGACGCTTCAGAATGGCTAACTCGGTTTCGCTTAGCGGAATCAGACACTGCTTTGCCCATCCGTTCGCCGATTGAAGATGAGGTGGTAGCCCTTTTTGAAGAGTTTCGCGCGCCGGTAATTCGCTACATGCTCGCATTTGGACTCCCGATCGCCGATGCGGAGGAACTGGCGCAGGAGGTTTTCCTGTCTCTGTTTGAGCATTTGCGGCGGGGCAAATCCAGGGCGAATCTGCAGGGCTGGATCTTCCGCGTGGCGCATAACTCGGCGCTCAAATGCCGACTGCAATTGCGCCGGCATTCCGACCGCTTCGTGTACGAGCCTGTTTTGTCGATGGCGGCGGCAGATCCAGCCCCCGGTCCGGAGGAAACACTGGCGATCAGCCAGTGGCAGCAGCGCCTTCTTTCCGTAGTTCGGGCGCTGCCCGAACAAGATCAGTTTTGTCTGGCCCTCCGCGCGGAGGGCCTTCGTTACCGCGAGATTTCCGAGGTGCTTGACATATCCCTCGGTTCTGTCGCGGCTTCATTGGAAAAGTCGCTGTCCCGTCTCATGCGGGCAGAGCAAACCTGAGGTGGGATGCCGTGCAACGTGAACCCGTCCATTTGTCTGAAAAGGAACTGATCCTGGCGGCCGACGGAGAGCTTTCCGTTCGTCGGCGGGCCAAAGTCAACGCGCACCTGGAGGCCTGCTGGTCCTGCCGGGAACGCATGCGAGTGATTGAAACGACCATCGCCGAGTTCGTTCGGGCGCGGAATGCGGAGTTGAACCGGCAGCTCCCTCCGGCGGCGGGACCGCGCGCATTGCTGCGCGCGCGATTGTCCGAGGCGGCCGCTGCGACTCCAGGCTCGTCCTTTTGGCAATTCCCATTCCCCGCGGCGCGAGTCGGACAACTGGCGGCGGGAGTGGCCTTCGTTGGAATCGTCCTGGTTGTCTTGACGGTCTTCCAGTCTACAGTCAGCGCGGAAGGACCGAAACCACGGTTGGGCATTACGCCCGGCGAAACTCGGCCTATCACGGTTGAGGAAGTCTGCTTTTATCAGCGGGCCGAAGTCGTCTCCCGCGACATTCCGAACGACATGCGCCAGAAGGTTTTTGCCGCATACGGGATCAAACCTGCGCAAGCCGATCAGTTCGAGGTGGACTACCTGATTACGCCCGATCTCGGGGGGACAGAATCCATCCGGAACCTTTGGCCGCAGCCCTATTCGGTGCGCTGGAATGCTCATGTGAAGGACAAGCTGGAACAGCGGCTTCACGAACTGGTCTGTGGGCACCAGTTGGACCTTCAAACCGCGCAGCGTGACATTGCTGTTGACTGGATCGGGGCCTATAAGAAGTACCTCGGAGAAAACCCGTCTCACTAAAGCTTTTCGATCACGGCAGGCGGCCACTCGCGCGCGGCGGTGTCGCGCATTGCGGCAGTCTTCGGTTATCCACTCGGGGCGGGAGAGATAACCTGGTTCGCCGATTAATCCGGCTTCTTGTCTTCGCAATTGTCGGAGCGCTGTTTGCCATGTTCTATCCGCGGGCTCTTTCCCCGATGCAGTCCGACGAAGTTGTGCCAGCGTTAGTTCTCGTGTCGATTGCTGTAGTGGCGATCCGGCGCCTGACCAGTCGCTGACGACGAATTGGGTGCAAGTTGGATCGCGTTGATGAACGCTGTGTTGTTGTTTGTCTGCCCGGTGCCGGGAAGTTGATTGCGAGCAGAGATTCCCATATATCTCCTCTCCTACCACGGGTTGGCGAATCGCGGATCGTGCAGCAGCGGCTCGTCCGTCAGCGTCTTCAGAAACTCCACCATGTCGAATCGCTCCTGCGGAGAGAGCTGGAAGCCACCGATCAGCGGGTCCTTGCCGGGGCTGTTGTGGAATCGGCCACCCGAAGCATAGTGTTCGAGGACTGACTCAAGTGTGGGCATGCTCCCATCGTGCATATAGGGCCCGGTGACCGCGATATTGCGCAGCGTGGGCGCCTTGAAGGCGCCTTCGCCAGCCGAGGCGCCTGTGTTGTGGAATTCCACTTCTCGGTCGGGAGCGCGGGCGGTCACGGTCGAATCAGTGAAAGCAAAACCGCCGTGGCAGCGAAAACAGGAGATGTGCTGGCTGAAGTACAGGACCTCTCCGCGTTTGGCTGCCGCAGAAACAGCGCTGTCGTCGCCGTCGTAATGATAGCGGTCGTAGGGCGAGCGCGCTGAGACGATGCTGCGCTCGAAGCTTGCGATAGCTTTGGTTACGTTCGGAATTGTGAACGGATCGGCGTCGGGCGGAAATGCCGACTTGAAGAGCCCCTGGTAAGTGCGGTCGGCCCGAATAGTGGGCAGAAATTTGTCGCCCTCGCGGAGGCCGAGCTCGACCGGATGCTCCCCAAACATGGGCACGAGCGCCTGATCTTCAAGACGCTTCATCTTCGGGTTGTTCCATGTGAGCGTGCCTGCCCACCCAACATTGACGAGACTCATCGCGCCGCGCGTGTGCGATTCGCCTGTTGCTCCGAGGCCGACTGCCCGACCGTCCGTGAACGCAAGCTCCTGCTTGTGGCAGGAGGCACAGGACTGCTTCCCGTTGACGGAAAGGCGTGTGTCATAGAACAGATATCGACCGAGGGTAACCTTGGCCATGGTCATGGGATTGTCGGGAGGGACGTAAGGCGCGGGGAAGCCCTTCGGCAGGTTCCATTCCCAGTCAGAAGCCGGTGGCTCGGCGGAGTTCAGCGCGTGCCCTGCCAGCAGAACGAGAGCAGCGATCAGCGAGAGGGAACGCGTCGTCATGGCTGGATCACTTCGCCAGTGACACCAGTTCCAGAGTTTCAAGCATGCGGACCGAACGGGCGCCGGCTTTGTCGTTCGCACACACCAGGCGCAATGGCCCCTGGTATCCGAAGAGCGCTTTGCCGTCCCGCTTGTCTGCAACGAGAATCGGCGCATTACCGAAAGAGGGATCGATCTCGCCCAGAGTGAAGACGACTTTGTATCCGTCGTGCGCGCTTGCCACGATGTAGCTGGCAAGTGCCTTGCCGCGCAGTTTATTGCCCGTGGCGGCCCCTGCCCGGCTCAGCACATCGCGCAAAAGGACGCCCTCATAGGTGACTTTGGTGCCGTCTTCTTCCTCAACTGGGACGCTCTGTCTGGGCATCGAGGCCAAATCCTGCGCGAGAAGCGGAATGAAGCCGCTGAGGACACAGACAACAACGTGAGACAGCATCTTTCGCATGATGGAGAACCTCCCTACTAAAAGTGATTGGGCGGATTGAAGTACCCGTTCTGCGCGGTAAGCTCGACGGAAGCCTCGATGAAAGCAAGAACACATTGAAAAGTGAGTCGTGTCATGGAGGAACGGCAGGTTTGGAACTGTATGGTTTACACGACATTGTATCGCAGCCGAGGCGCGTCGCCGCAAAGGTGTGCCCCAGAGATCGCAGCAATGGTTGAGGCCTGATTCTGAGAAGGCGCCGATTTGGAAATATTCGCTTCGTTGCGTCAGTGAAAGGCAGAAACCCCGGGGTACCTTTAAACTTATATTTGGGGTCCAACTGATGCTCATTCGCACCGAAAACCCGAGCGATTTCTCCGCGATCTATGAGTTAGTTCGCGCCGCGTTTTCGGGCGAACCACATGCCGAAGGCGACGAACAGGATTTTATCGACCGCCAACGGGCCGGTCCCGGATACATCCCGCTGCTAAGTCTAGTCGCTGTGGCCGGCGAGCAAGCTGTTGGCCAGATCATGCTGACGAGGATCAGCATTGTTGGTGCCCCGGACAGAGAACTGCTGTTGCTGGCGATTGTCTCCGTTGCGCGGGAGCGGCGCCGTCAGGGGATCGGATCCCGGCTGATTGAGGCCGCTTTTGAACGCGCGAGAGAGTTGAACTACAAGGGAGTGATTGTACTTGGAGATCCCGCGTACTATCACAGGTTTGGGTTTGCTTCGTCAGTGCTGTTCGGAATTGCCAACGCAAACGGCTTCGAAGACCAATTCGTCATGGCAACAGAGCTTGTGCCGGGGGCTCTCGCCGGTGTTACCGGCGTGGTGACCTTGCCCCAGTGATGCCAGTGCCGGCGCTCAGTCGCATCAGGAACCGGCTTGCGAGGACCAAACCGGCTATCCCCGCAATTGCCAGAGTCGGCCCAAGCGGGGAAATGGGTTCATCCGTCTGAACGGGGCCTCCACCGAGCCGACGGCTCAAATCAACAAGAATTGTTTCGTCGGTCTCGCCTGCCGCAATTCGTTGTTCGATCTCTGCGTGGATCTTCAAAGCGCCCGACTTCCGCAGACAGCACTGGGCGAGGACCTTCCGGTAAATGTCATCCGCTCGGGTATATTGTTGTGCGGACAGTCGTGTCTTGGCGGTCAGAAGCCCCACTTCACACAGGAACAGCAGCACCAACCTGAGCCGCAACCGCCTCATTGCGACACCGCCAGCGTGCGTGCATCGGAGATAAGCTGTTTCATTTGGCTCTGGTCGAAGGACAAGTAGTATCCACGAATTCTGGCGTGTCCGTCGATAAGCGCGAACTTCGTGCTGTGCTCAAGCGATCCATCCACGCGACTCAGATGGAGCCCATCCATGGTCACGCGATTCACGGATTCCTGCGGTCCCGTCAGAAAGAGCCACTGTTCAGCCCGCGCGTGAAAGCGGGACGAGTACTCCAGTAGCGCCGCCTGGGAATCGTGTTCCGGGTCAACGGTGAGCGATACCAGGCGAACGTTTGCCTCCGCTCCAAGATCCAGTGCCAGTCTGCGCATGCGCGCACTCATCATCGGACACGGCCCGGTGCAGGTGGTAAAGAAGGTGTCCGCGATCCAAACCTTGTTCCTCAGGTCTTCCAGCGTGACCCTGCGTCCGGTCTGCGAGATGAGATCGAAGTTCGGGATTCGGCCGTAATCCGGAAGCCGGTGGGAGATCGCGCAACCGGAGAACAGCGCCGAAACCCCGAAAAATGCGAGACAGAAAGATCGCCGCAACAAAGAGGTCACTCCAGGTCTACATCGGGAAGGGGGCCTGTCACTGCCACCGAAGGCGTTTGCCGATGCGCGGCCATTCGCCGTATGATTTCGCCCAAGGCCATGGTTGCGACGGCAAGCGCAATCAGCGGGACGATAGTCAGTATCCAGAAGGTCCGTCCGCGCGGTTCCCCGAGGATCTTCTCGCCGTACCGGGCAACGTAGAGGTCAACGATTTGATCTTCGGTTTTTCCCTGCATCACCAATCGTTGAATTTCTGCCCGCATCTGCTCGGCGATCGGAGAGTTGTGGACGGCGAGGTTCTCGTGCCAGCAACACGGAGCGATGAACCTCGCCTGAAGGTGCGAGACGTCCGTCGCTGCAGAATCCGCCGCGGAGCAAAGCGTCAGGGACAACAGGACCAACGCCACAATTCGAAGGCCCGCTTTCATTGCCGCCTCCCGGATTTGTCGGGACGAATGTTTTCGAGCACGTAGTCCGACCCTTGTCTCCGGACCCCGGCCACGACCTTCATACCCGGTTTGAGAAGGCGAAGCTGTTGCCTGTCGGCCACCTGGAACTCCATCGCCGTTGGGCGCGGCATGGCGGCCAGAAAGCCGGGCACCTCGGCGTGATAGAGCGACGCGGACCCGTCCTCTACATAAACCGCGGCGATCTCGCCGTGCAGCACGTAGGGAGACTCTTTCTTCGTTATGGCGGGAGCCGGCTGCCACGGATTCGCGAAGCGCGGATTGGTCAGGAAACTCTTGTCGGTGAGACTGCGGAGGAATGCGAGCATGTCGGCCTTTTCCTGATCATTCAGATCGAAGGCCTTCACGAACTCGCTTTTCGCGGGGTTCTGACTGCCGTCGCCAGCCAATGGCCCCGATCGGATCGTCCGGCCGCCTGATTTGTAGTGAGAAATAACGTCTTCGAGAGTGGCAATGCTGCCGTCATGCATGTACGGACCCGTAACCGCGATATTTCGGAGCGTGGGTGCTTTGAACTTCCCGACATCGTCCTTTTGTTGTGTGAACTCGTAGAGGCCGAGGTTGTTCTTGGGATAAGAGAACTCGCCGGTACGGTTGTAGAGTCCGGTGTTGTGGAACTCGACTTCCGTAATCCCCTTGCCGAGGTAATCGAGCGCACCCGTGAAGGTAAACCCGCCGTGACAATGGAAGCATTCGGTGCGTTCGCTGAAGAACAGTGCCTCGCCGCGTTTTGCCGACTCAGAAATCGCGTTGACATTGTCTCCGCGCTGGTAATCGTCGTACGGGGAATCGCCGGAAAGTAAAGTCCGCTCGAACGAGGCGATTGCCTTCGTGACGTTGGCGATGCTGAAAGGCTGCGCGTCGCCCGGGAATGCAGCCGCGAAGAGTTTCCGGTAGATGGCGACGCCGCGTAGCCGGTTGAGCAGAAGATCTTCTTTCCCGGATACACCTAACTCCACGGGGGTCTCACCGAACATGGGCACCAGTGCCTGACTCTCCAACTGCCTCATGTTCGGGTTGGCCCATGTCAGCGCCGGGCTGTAGGCCACATTTGCCAGGCTCATGGGACCCCGAGGGTGCAACTGACCGGTGGATCCCAAACCGCGGGCGCGCCCGTCCGTAAATGCCTTTTCCTGCCGGTGGCACGTTGCGCAGGATTGCGTTTGGTTGAGCGAAAGACGGGTGTCGTAGAAGAGATAGCGCCCGAGCTCCACCTTCTCTTTCGTCATCGGATTGTCCTTCGGCACATTGGGAAACGGGAACCCGGCGGGGAGATTCCATTCGTACGGACCAAGAGTGGCGATCTCCACTGCTTTTTGTTTCTTGCGGAGTTCCCTCACCCAGAGGACGAGTTCCCAGCGCTGCGTTTCGGTCAGTCTGGTGTCGAAAGCCGGCATCTGCTGTTTGTCGTTGTGAAGAATGCCATGCGTGACGACCCAATAGATCTCGCCATCGCGCATCGACTCCATCAGGTACTCCGATAAGTCGGTCGGGCGAGTGGGCAAGGTCCCGGCAAGACGCGTTCGGGCCTTGCCGTCTTCTCCGTGGCAACCGGCGCACTCAGCCCGGTATGTCTTCTGCCCCGCGTCCAAATGTCCCGCGGTTGATTCCGCAGCGAGAGGATTCTTCAACCGGCGCGCTTCCAGGGGAGCGTTGGAGCGTCCATGAGCGTCGTGAGCCATCGCCGCTCTTACGACCAGCAAGATCAGGAGCAAGCGATGTGATTTCACGGCTTTGATGCCTCCTGACGAGACGTGCCGAGAGGGAGTGCAGCAGTCAGGTCCGCCGGCTTCGACCGGAAGACCGTCTGGGCATGCGGGTCGCCCCCTTTTAGTGCGAGACCGAGGTTCGAGAACAGAGGCTCGCAATCCGGATTGTTCACGCTCGACATGCAGCCAGACGCGAACTCTTTGGGCGTATTATCCACATCTGAATCCTGAAGCAGTGCCGCCAAATCCAACACCACCTGATCTTTTGCGGGATCGAAGTCCGGCAGCGAGATCTCCGGGCGGTTTGGGTTGACACACGACGTCGGAACGGTGGTCTTCGTTGTGTTCGGCGTGCAGCCTGTGCTGCCCAGATGAAGAACGTTGCCCCGGGGCCGTCCCGTGCTCGCGAACTCGATGCGGATGAACTTTCGACCTGCGTTCCACACCCAGGCCATCGATGTGAGGTTCAGTGGCGAGGGCATTTTGGTCAGGTCCGTATGATTCTTCTCGAAAGGCACGCCCACGGTGAACTTGAGCCCGTGATACTGATGTTCTGAAGGAACGACACCAACGGCGACAGTATTGATCTCCGGCGTACCGTTTCCGCAGGCGCCTCTGGCGTCCTCGAAATCGATCAGCGCGAGGTCGTCAAGCTGCCACGTGCCATCCTGGTCGAGTTGTAGCGGAACCTCTTTCCCCGTTTCATCCAGCAGTCGGACGTTGTGGATGTAGAGACGGAAGTCCTTTGGCTGAATCGTGGACTTCGTCGTTCCGATGCCACTGTAGGATCGCCCGCAGGCGAAGTCCTCCTTGCCGACCACTGCCTTGAAGTGAATCGCGGCCGATTGCGTGGCGGGGGCTGTCTGGGCAGGAGCCTCGAGGCAGATCAGCAGAACGGCGATGAAGGGCGGGAATACCGAAAGTCTGTGACGATGGAAAAACATAGATCTCCTTTGGAACTGAATTCTTTGCTGCGAAGGGGAGAGGGCCGCGGAGACGTTCAGCAGGAGGGCGGAGGGCGCTGAAAAAGTGTGAATTCAAACCGGTGCGCAGTCTTGTCGGCGCAGACCGCAAACATCTTCTCTGTCGTGAAATGGCGGTCATCCGATTGACCAGGAGTGGCGAGCACGGAAGGAATTGGGCTTCGGGCCGGAGACTGTGCGCAAGTCTCCGGGCAGGTCGTTGAGGCGATTCCCGGGCGGCCGCTCTGTTGCGGTTTCCGGCGGCAACAACTCCTGCCTTTCGGACAGCAGTTGCACGAGTCCTCAACTCGCGTTGCGAAGCCCTGTACGTAGGGCGCAAGCAGACACAGGCCTACGAGGATGACCGCGAGGACGCGAAACAGCCGAATTGTGCCTCGCTCAATCACCTGATCTTTCTTTGACGTTGGTCAACCAATATCCTTCGCTGTTGACGTTCACGGTGGCGACGATTTTTTCTCCTTTTCGGAGAGAGCGGAATTCGGCAGGATTCTCGATCGGGTACTCCATCGTCATCGCCTCCATCCAGCCATCGACCTTCTCACCGCGAATCGATGCGAGGTTCGTGTCCTTACTGAGGCGGACGATGGTGCCCCGGAACGGATATTGCCGTAGCGGAGTTTCCTTCCTGGCGCAGGCGGACGTAAACAAGAGAATCCCGGCGAGGACCACCTGATCAAACCGCATGAAGATGTTCACCCCTTCGGCCATTCGTGCGTGCTGTTTCCGCCGCCGCGCGTGCAGACTTCAGCAAGGGCTCATAAAAGCGGGTTGCGAAGCGGCTCGTATCTTCTCTTGCTTCCGTGGGAGTGCCGGAGTTGAATGGAGGATGGGGATCGTATTCGAGCATCAGTTCGACGGCACGCGCGTAATCTTCTCCCCGGAGTTTCGCCACCAGTGTCAGTCCGAAATCGATGCCGGCGGTCACTCCGCCAGCAGTAATGCGATTACGGTCTTCCACCACTCTTCCGGTAGCGACAGTGGCGCCCAGCAACGGCAGGGCTTCTCGGACGGCCCAATGACTCGTCGCCTTGTATCCGCGAAGCAGACCCGCCGCGCCCAGAACCAGCGAACCCGAACAGACACTCGTGACCCAGCGCGCCGATTGTCCCTTCGCGTTCAGGAAGTCGAGCACGACGGGGTTGCTCATCTGGGCGATGGTGCCCTTGCCGCCCCCGGGGACGAACAATAGGTCAACCGGTCCGGTCATCTTGTCGAAGGTCATTGTAGGCAAGATCTTGAGGCCGATATCCGTCACGACCGGGTCCATCGACTCGGCTACGAGGTCAACCTTGCAACCCTGCGTATAACCAAACGCCTGCTGCGGACCGACCAAATCGAGCGGCGTCATGCCCGGATAAATGACCCTAGCGATTCGTTCCGGTTTGTCTGGCTTCAGATGTTTGAGGCCACCCATGTCCATTACGTGGTAGCCTGGGGGCGGCGCGAGTTCCTGCGCGGCGCTGGCCAATCCGATCCCGGCAAGTGAACCAGCGGCCAGTGTTATTCCCAGATCGCGCCTTGTCACATTCATTGTTTTCTCCTGTGAACTCGGTATGAGAAAGTGCTTACCGCGGTACTTGCTCCAGTTCCCCCACCGAATGAGTTGTGAGAACTGGTTTGGCTGCGCGAAACTTCCTGAGCTGCTTCACTGCGACGCGATTCCACCACATCAGGATTCCGCTCACGCCCAGAACAGCCGGGCTGAGTCCCAGCAGCATCCAGAGGACGTAGAGCGGCGTGCCACCGCCGAACGTCCCGAAATGAAGGGGACCAATCCACGCGACGATGGCATCACCCGCCGACCGCGTGCTCACCGCGTCGACGCGAACGACATCTCCGGTCCACGGATCGAGATACACGTAATTTGAGTTCTGATACTCGCGGGCGCCACCGTTCATGAGTGTGACTTTCACGGGCTGCCCAGCCCCGTGGGACAGCATGATCATGCTGACCCAGGCTCCGGGTACAGCCTTGCGGGCGTTTTCGACGAGCAAGTCCACCGGAACGTCGCGACCTTTGGGACGGGCGGGAAGCCGAGGCGCAACAGCACGCTGCCGCATTGGCGAGAAACGGCTCACCAGGTCTTTGGTCTGCTCAGGCCAGGCATAGTAGGCGCCGGTGAGCGAGATCACCAGCGTGAATGCCAGCGTGAAGAAACCGATCGAGCTGTGGATGTCATAGTTCACGCGCTCCCAGCGCGCCCGCCAGTTGATGTTCATCGCCCGCCAGAAGCCCGCCACGCCAGGCCACCAGATGACAAGGCCGGTGGCGCTCAACAGCACCAGCATCAGGCCTCCCACGCCGTTCACGAGGCGACCCGTTTTCCCGGAAAGCAGGTTGAAATGAAGTTGCTGAAGCCAACTGACGAAGTCCTTCCGCGTGTGACCCTGACCAATGATGACGCCGGTGAAGGGGTTGATGAAGAATTCGTTGCCACCCATATGCTGCGCTGAGATGCGGAACGGGCTGTTCATGGTCGCGGGCGGGCGGATACTCATGATGTGGAAGTCAGGATGGGCTTTTTGAACAGCGGCCAAAGCCTGTCCGACCGAGATATGTGGGCCTGAGCCGGCGACCTCCGTGAACTCTCGATCCTGCCAGTCACGGAACTGCGGCTGAAAAACAAGCGCACTTCCGGTAACGCTAATGAGAACTGCGTAGAGCCCGGCAATCAGGCCGGTGTAGAGGTGGATTTGGAAAAGCCATTCCCGCGCGGCAATCGAGCGGGGCTTCTGGACGATGCGCTGGACGATGTTCATGGTCTTGGATCTCCTCTTCCTGCGTTAGTGCGCCCCGCCAAGGCGAATTCTCATTCCGACATAGGCGCTGCGGCCCGGCTCAAGATAGAACTGGTAGTAGCGCCTGTCGAGTATGTTGTCGAGAGTGGCGAACAAAGTGACGCCGTGCGGAAGCTGATAGCCGCCGGTTGCCTCGGCGACGAAGTACGGAGAGTAGCTACCGGGGACACCCCGGACTTTGTCCGTATTCGCATCGGTCGAGAAGAACCCCGAAATGTACCGACCCGAAAGAGATCCGGTCCACCGGTGATGGTCCGCGAGGATCGAAAAGGTAGCCGCTGTCTTGGGAACGCCGGGCACGTATCTGCCAACCGAAGCGGGTACTGCGGCGTTGTCCGTGATCCGGGAGACGTTGAGCGTGTAAGTCTCGGAGACGCGAAGCCAGGGAAGAACCTGCTCCCGGAAACCTGCTTCGATACCCTGAGCGTAAGAACGCCCGGCGTTAATGCTGATGCGAGTATTCCCGGTAGGATCGTCAACGAGATCAGTTGAGGTGTAGATCAGGTTTTGTACGTAGTTCTGAAAGAATGTAGTGTCCGCGCTGAAGCGGCTTCCGAACCGTTTGCGGATGCCCACCTCGAAGCTGCGAACGCTTTCCGGCTTAAGCGCGGGATTGGCGAGCGTGACGGTGCCGGGTGGATAACTTGAGGCGGCGTAAAGATTGTTGACGGCTGGGCCGCGGAACGCGTTCGCGGCGACGAAGCGAAGAGTGAAATCCTTCGGAAGCTGCCAGGAGAGACCCGCGCGTCCGGTAATCGCATTCTGGGACCGGGAAGGAAGGACAAGCAACGCCGCAGTGGGCGACGCCTGAGAACGTCCACTATAGGTGCGCCATTCCTCAAGTCGCCCACCGAGTTGCAGAGAAACATGTTTCGTAAGGGCGTAATCAGCCTGAGCAAATGCCGCCGGTGCAATGACCAGTCCTTCGGCCCCTTTGGTGAACAGAATCTTGCTGTCGCGAATCGCGAAGTTGGACAGATTGTAGTTCGCATTGCGCGTGATGTCCTGGCGGACCTCCGCCCCGAAGATGTATTTTTGGCGGCCGGATGGTGTGAGATTCCATTGAATATCTGCGTGATTGGAGCGATTCGGATACTGCGTTGTAGTTCCCGGACCGCCGGAGAACGTCGACCCGCCGGCTGGCAAGGAGAACCAGTTGTCGACAGCATCGGTTGTGCCCGCGCCGATCCGCAGCCAACTCCGGGCGCTGAACGTGTGGTAAAGCGATCCGATCAAGTACTCGATAGTCTCGCCTCCAGGCCCGGCCACGAAGAGGGAGGGGGTGATGGCAATCTGCTTCAAGCCACCATAGTTGAAGAAGAAAGAACCGCTCGTGATCGGGTTGCCTGAACTGTCACGAACGGTAGGCACTGAGGCGTTGTAGCCATACTGTTGCCGCAGTTGCATGTATTGGAACGAGAACGTCGTCTTCTCGGACAGTGTGTAGTCGAATCTGGTTCGGATGGCATCCTGAAAGAATCCATTGTTGCCCTGCGTCCCGATCTGGTAGCGAACAGCGCCCGTATTACTGAGAACGATCGGTGGCGTCGGCAGTATTGGCGACGATGCTGTAGTTGCATTAGAGGCACTGGCATATACGCCGGGACCGGTGGGATACCCATGCAACTGCAGCTTGGAATAGCTTCCCGTGAAGCCCAACTTCTTCCAGAACCGGTCACTGTAGCGGGCGGCGAGCATTTCGGTTCCGTAGGCTCCATACTGGCCGCTCAACTCGACACTTCGTTCCGTGACGGGCCGGGTAAACATCTGAATGACCCCCGCCATCGCGTTACCGCCATAGAGAACAGAGCCCGGGCCGCGGGCAACCTCAACGCTCTCCATTTCGGCTACGGGAAGGAGCGCCCAGGGAGCTTTGCCTGAGTAGGCATCGTTGATGGGTTGGCCATCCAGAAGCACGAGGACGCGGGGCGAGTTTGCGGCAAAACCCCGCATTCCGACGGCCGTGCTTGTGTCCGCCGCACCCTTCTGGCGATACACGTTGACGCCTTCCTCATAGCTGAGCGACTGGTCGATGAGCCGCACGTTTCGGACGTCGATGTTTTCTCGATTGACGGCGTTGACGGCGACTACGGACTTGTCGATCTCCACCGCATCGCGCCCGCCGGTTACGACGACGGAAGAATTCAGGCCGGCAACCTTCAATTGGATGTTTACCGGAGCGCTGCGACTCGTGGCTTCAATCTGCCGCTCTTCAGCGTCGAAGCCCTTCTGCAGGATCGTGACCTTAAAAGCTCCGGGCGGGACTGATTCGAAGCTAAAAGCCCCGCTTTCATTGGTCCTGGCGGTGGCGGTCCAATTTGCTCCAGTACTGGTTACCTTCACGGTCGCGCCTTCGACGGGTGCTCCGGCAGGATCGGTCACGGTGCCCGTAATAACGTCGGACAATCCGGATGACTGAGCAATGAGGATAAAAGATAAGGCGAGGGATATCGCAATGAATCGTAAAGCTCTAATGATGTGATTTTCGTCGGGTCTCTTCATATGGGTCCGATTGAGTAATACGTGCCTCCACGACTGCTCAGATGTGGCACGCGACCTGGTTGAAAACGGCCTTCCCGACGCCCGTCCATCTGGATTTCGCGTGAGAGGTTGGCCTTGGAGGAGCGCCGCTTAGGGTGGTTGGGTGTGCTTCGAGATTACGAATCAGACGCTCAGATCTCCCGGCACGCGAGTAAATGCGCAGGCAATTGCGGGAGTCCGGGATTGATTTTAACCCTGAACGCCCGAAAAGATGGGAAAAGAGTGATTCCTACTCGAAGCGGCCAGATGAGGGAGGGCCACGCTTTTGATGCGAGTGCCCACGGGGAGTTTGGAGAACTGGTTGATCGGCCGTTACCCGGAGGACGGAACATTCATTCGAAAAAGAGCCTGACGCCGGATGCCCGTCTACTGCGGCATGAAAGACTGCGGGCGCGGCTATGGTCTGAGGGAAGAGGGGGCACTTTGCATTCGCTCGGAAACCGGGTCCCGATTCTGACGAACCGTGGGACATCGAGCAATGATGCTTGCCGTTACGCCGGCAACAGGCGGGCAGATTTGAGTCGTCGGAATCTGAGCCAAACGCGGGCGCCAGCAGCGAGGAGCTGAGGATCACCAGCAAAAAGATGGACAGAAGACGTCTCAAACCACGATTGTATATCACTCGAGGACGCGCCGGCGTTGCTGCGCGGCAAATCACCGCACCCTTTCCCCGGCTAACGACATCCGAATCCTCAACCGGAGCGTAGTCCTGATTGAAGGATTCGCTGGGCTGGCAGTTTTCGCACGAACATAAATTTGGTAGCACGAGAGATAATAGATTCGAGGCCTTGTCGTCGGCTTCCGATACCGCGTATGAAGCTTTGTGCACAACTTGCTCTGTTGGCGTTGATGGCCCCTTGGGCTATGCACGCGGCTGATCCCGTCCGCGTCGCCGTCTACACCAGCAATCCTCAGCTACTCCCCGACGCCCTGCGTGAGTTTGAGCGCGCCAACGGTCCGGGACTCGTCGATCTTGTGGTGATGGATGCCGACACCCCTCCGGAAAGAGTTGCCGGAGCCCGCGTTATCTATTCGTACGTCATGAGCGCGAGCTTGTACGCGCAGTTCGCCCCGGCAGCGCGGAAGGCCGCAGCTGCCGGAGCCGTTGTGATCGCGCAGCCGCCAGACCTCGCAGAGCACCGCTGGCAGGTGAAGCCCGACGTCAAAGCCAGCGGGGCCGCCTACGAATACTGGGACAACGGAGGGGTGGACAATCTCGCCGCGTTTCTTGCTTACTGTTACAAACTAGGCGGCGGCGAGCGACACATCTCGATACCAGCGCCCGTTCGCCATGTAGTCCAGGGCATTTATCATCCAAAGGCCCCGAGACCTTTTGAGTCGCTGCCGGACTATCTCGCGTGGTACCGCGCGCAACACCTCGTCCCGGAAAGAGCGCCGCTTGCCGGAATCCTCTTTTATCAAACGAACTACAAACTGAACGATCTGGCGCACATCGACGCTCTGATCACGACGCTCGAGAAGCGCGGCGTAGGCGCCGTGCCGGTTTTCGGCTGGCCGGTCCCTGCTCTTGCCCCATTCCTGGGCGAACCGGGCAACTCTCCGTTGCGCCTGCTCTACTCCTTCAATTTGGGTTTTGCGCAGGCCTCCGACAGCGAAACCCTGGAACGCTATGGCCTGCACGTTATCGACCTCATGACTTCGCGCGATTCCTACGAGGTGTGGAGCCGGTCCGCCTTCGGCATCACACCTGAGCGCCTTTCCACCCAGGTGGCGCTTCCGGAGATCGCGGGCGCAACCGAGCCCATCGTGGTCGGCACGACGGAGAAGATCGCGGGCGGGGTTGGCTCGTCTACCAAACCCGTGCACGAACGAATCGAAATGGCGGTAAACCGCGGTGCGCGGTGGCTGGCGCTGCGGGACAAGCCAAACGCGGAAAAACACATTGGCCTGCTTTACTTCAACAACCCGCCCGGTAAAGGGAACATCGGGGCCAGCTACCTGAACGTCTTCCCGACTCTCGTGGAGGTGCTGACAAAGCTTCGGGAAAGCGGTTATCAGACCGGCGAAGCATTGCCTTCCGAAAAGGAACTGGAAGCCCTGCTCGAAATCAGCGGCCGAAACATCGAAGTGTGGGCTCCCGGCGAACTGGAAGCTCTCGTGGAGAAGGGCCATGTCGTGCTGGTTTCCATGAAGAAGTACCGGTCATGGTTTCAGTCGCTTCCGAAGCAGTTTCAGGATTTCGTCAATGCCGGCTGGGGACCGCCGGAGAAGTCGCACCTGATGACTTACACTGCACGCGACGGAGAGAAGTTCTTCGTCGTGCCCGGTATTCGTATCGGCAATGTGTTCCTCGGGCCGCAACCGCTGCGCACCACGTTTGAGCGCAGTATGGAGGTAGCCCACAACATCAACATCCCACCACCTCATTCATACATCGCGACCTACCTCTGGTACCGCAATGAATTCAAGGCCGATGCGGTCGTTCACTTTGGCCGCCACGGAAACCTCGAGTTCCTTCCGGGGAAGAACGTGGGTCAGGCTGGCTGGGACAGTTCCGAGGCGATTCTCGGCGACTTGCCGCACGCGTATTACTACATCATGGATGGCGGAGGGGAATCGACAACGGCCCGACGGCGGAGCGCCGCAGTGATGATCAGCCACCTGACTCCGCTGGTCGTGGCTGGCGGCGAGCAGGACCAGTTTGCTGCTCTGCGGAATACCTTCGAAAATCTTCAAAAGACAGAGGACGTTTCCCCGGCGCTGGAAGAGCAGTACCGAAAGTCTGCGATTGCCGAGATTCGTCGCCTCAGGCTGGACACACAGTTGCAGCTGCGTCTGGAGGCGGTCGACTGGAAAGTAACGCAGGAGAAAGTCGAGGCTTTTCTCGATGCCACAGAAGCCGGACCGATCCCGCTGGGTCTTCACACGGTCGGCAAATTGCCAGACCCCGCGACTCAGAAAGAGGCACTTGGCGAACTCCTCAAACTGAGCCTGTCGGATGCCGAACTGCGGCAGTACAAGGTTCAGCTCGCAACCTGGGCAGAGGCTCTGTGCGAAGAGCGTCAGCCCTCTCTGCCAGCCAGTCTCCCGCCGCTCCTGAAAGACAAACTGCAGAGTGCATTTGCTGCGGGGGCCGTTTGGCTGCGCAATCTGAGGCAGTCTCCTGCCCGCGAACTGGAGAGTCTGGTCACCATACTCAGTGGCCGGTTCGAGCCCAGCGGCATGTCCGGCGATCCGCTCCGAACACCGGCGGGCCTCCCGACCGGAAGAAACATACACGACTTCGATCCGAATCTGTTGCCGACCAAGGAAGCCTGGGAACTCGGCAAAAAGATGGCTCGCGCGGCTCTCGCGAAGTTCGAACAGGAAGAGCACAATGTACCCGAGAAGATCAGCATGGTTCTGTGGTACGGAGAGACCATCCGGCACCAAGGCGCCATGGAATCCGAGGCCATGTATCTCATGGGAGTCGAGCCGAAGTGGAATGCACGCGGCTCTGTGGACGGTCTTCGGCTTATCCCTCTTCAGGAACTCGGTCGGCCACGTGTCGATGTCGTACTGACCCTCGGCGGCATTTACCGCGATGGCTTCCCCGATAAAGTCCTGTTGCTGGATCGTGCTTCTAAACTGGCCGCAGCGGATGGCGACAACGCGATCATTCGGCATACCCGACAGGTAGCAGAGGCACTAAGGAAGGCAGGCGTTGCTCCTGACCTCGCGGCCAAGGCAGCCAGCGCGCGTTCGTTTGCCGCAGCGCCAGGCGACTACGGTGCCGGTATTTCGAACATGGTGAAGCAGAGCAAAGACGCCGGGAATCTTCAGGGTTTGGCCGATGTCTACGCGAACTACATGAACCACGCGTATTCCTCCGAACTCTGGGGAGAGGCCGTGCCCAATGCGCTCTCCAAACATCTGGAAGGCAACCAGGCGATCATCCACAGCCGCGCCACCAACGTCTATGGTGTCCTCGACAATGACGACTTCTATGAGTTCGCGGGTGGATTAAACGCCGCTACCAAGACTGCCAACGGTGGCAATGCGCCGGCGTTCTACGTGAACGACATGAAGACCCGGGGCAAAGAAAAGGTTACCGGGATCCAGAACTTCATTGCCACGGAATTGAACGCGAGGTACTGGAATCCGAAGTGGATTCAGGCTGCACAGAAGGCGGGCTATGCAGGGGCGCGCGAGATCGCCGACACGATGGAGAACCTCTACGGTTGGCAGGCGACGTCTGCTGAACGTATGGATGGCGTTTTCTGGCAGAACAGTTATGACGTATACGTCGCCGACAAGAACGGTCTGGAGATGGATAAGTTCTTCGAGAAAGCGAATCCACACGCGCAGCAGGCGATGATGGCACGCATGCTCGAAGTGGACCGACAGGGATCATACAAGTTTTCGACAGAAAACAGGAATGAACTGGTCCGAAAGTACGTCCAGACCGTCGCGAAGGTCGGTGCAACCTGTTCAGCGAATACCTGTGGGAATCTGAAGCTCCATCAGTACATCGCTGCGCAGGCCGCCTTAGTGCCCGGGCTTGGGTCTGCGGAACTTAGCGCTTTCGGACGCACTATGGCGAGGGCCACTGGCTGGAATGCGGCAGAATTCGCCAATGCTCCGGCGGCTCTTCGGTCGGGCATTCAACAGGGCTCGCAGGTCAGCCGGTCGCGGACACCGCCGCGCGACAGTCCGGCGAACCGTTCTGTTTCATCTCCGCTTCCGTTTGTGACCGGCTATCGCATGTCGGAACAACTACTGCATACAAGCGCTCGGCCTCCGGGCCCGCTGCCGGTGTCATTCCTGCCTCTCGCACTCATCGTGATGATGATCGGCGCGGGATTTCTGCTGGAAGCAATCCGGACCGGAACAAAGGGTATTTCATGACGAATCTCTATCAATGGACTGTCTCGCTTTTTTACCAGTTGGCGAATGCCTTTTTCTGGCCTGTTGCAGTAGCTCTGTTAGCGCTGCTGACGGTCACGCTGGCCGATCTGGGCGGGCTCTTCTTCACGTTCTGGCGGAAGAGGCGCGAAGCTCGCTCAGACTTGCCGGCAATTGCCCGGGCACTGGAGCAAAACGAGACCATACAAGGCGCGCTCGATGACGTGATCCTCTCACCATCGCTTCGACGATTCTGGACAAAGGTGGAGTCGCGGTTGAGAGAAACCGGCTCGGGGACCAACGTCGATCTGTGGCTGGAGGAAGTGCTGCAACAGGAAGAACTCGACGTGGCGGGGCGACTGGATCGTACCCGCCTTTTCATCCGGATCGGGCCAATGCTCGGGCTTGCCGGGACCATCATTCCGCTGGGACCAGCGCTGCAGTCGCTGCTGGGAGGGGACATGGCGGGCATGGTGAGTCATCTGGTGGTCGGCTTTGGCGCAGTGGTCTGCGGTCTGGTGATGTCTGGGGTTTCGTACTTCATCACCCTCGTCCGGGAGCGCTGGACCCGTGTGGAGTTGAAAGAGATGGAGAACCTATGCGAATTGACCCTGCGTTCGCTTCGTTCCAGTGGCCGCGCCGCTGAAGAGGAGACCTATGAGAGCCTTCGTACGGCGTAGGCGCGGATTGGATTCGCTCGCATCGGTGCACAGGGAAGACCCTCTCTCGGGTGTGGCCAACCTGTTCGACGCCTCGATCGTCTTCGCGGTCGGTTTGATGGTTGCCTTGGTACAGGCTTTCAGCCTGGCGCAGTTCCTGGACCCGAATTCTCAGTTCACCATCATGAAGAAGGACGCTCGAACTGGTCAGGTGGAGGTAATCGAGAAGGACCACCGCGACATCAAGGTTAAGAAGATGACGCCTGAAAAGAAGGGTGGGCCGGGGCTGCGACTGGGGGTCGCATATCAGTTACCGGACGGGAGTATTGTTTATGTTCCGGAGGGCGGCGACGTCGCTAAGCCTTCGCCGGTGCGGTGATTGGCGACCCGTTGGCGCGATGCAGCTTGTAAGACAGGTCTTTAAGCGGTTATGTAGCCCAAGGCCTGTTGACGAAGGTGGGCAATCGCCTCCATCACATTCGCCTGATTCGCGATAGCTTCGACAAGGCGCGCATATTCGGGATCGGTTGCGTAAACGCGTGCGACTGAGGCAATCAGAGCGCCGAGGTTGCGACCCTGCTGAAACTTCGCCCACGCTGCTCTATAGGGCGCGCCGTTTGTAATGAGCCAGGCGTAATCGCGGCAGGAGTCCGCGAGCGAATCATAGTCGGCGAATTCGAGATTCTCGACAACGGATTTACCATTCACGAACTCGTGCGTGGTTACCGTGCAGCATTGGGTGTGCCGGTCGGCCTTCTTGATCCCGAAGTAGTTGGCGTGGCCGACGGGCTTTGCGCCCCATTCGGATTCGAGTGCCCACTGCGCAATCATCAATCGGGCCGGGCAGCCGGTCTGCTTTTCGAGCGCGGCTGCGATGCGCGCGACTTCATTCAATCGGTGATCGTGATCATTCATTTGGCACCTCATTGGTTTGGAATTTCGAAACTCAGCAACTGACCGAGACGATCATGCCGGCGGGAAGCTGGATGGCGGGGATGGAGCCTGGCGTCGAGATCAGCCAAGTGCCATTGAGCGGTTTGGTGAAACGGCCCAGAAGCAGTGGGGCCAGTGTGCCCCGGAACGCGTGCGGAAAATATCCGAGCGTGGTGTGCTGAACACCGCTGATCTTGCTCAAGGCCCCGATCGTTGCGGAGTACTCGGTGGTCGCGCCGACGGGCGCAGTTGGAGGAGACGGCGGGTTGTACTGAAGCTCCGAGTACGAGGAAAAGAATGCCGCCGCGGGGCTGAAGATGACGAGTCGCTGAAACCCCGCCACCGGTACTCCGCCCCCAGCGCCATTTGCCGTCCTGCTCAGGTATCGGCCCGGCGTCGTATGCTGGACGCCACTGATCTTCGTCAGCGACCCGATCGTGGCCCCGTACTGTGTGAGCGAACCGGTAGGAGCCGCGATTGCATTCTCGACAATGATCGTCGCCATGGTCTTACGGCGTCACGATGAATAGAGTCGCGCGGTCGCCGCTGTCCGTGTCCGTGATTCCAATCCAGTTGTGGGAGTCGAACGTGGTGGTTGTGTCGCCGGCGAAAGTGTCGTGGATGAGGGCGGCATCCCAAAGCTGCCCTCGGATCAGCGGTTCACCGCCGGTGCTCGAAGTCGGCCACGCAATCAGCGGTTCCAGCATCAGCGCGGACCCGTCGTGCCAGTGCATTCCGGTCTGTCCACCTGGGACCCCGCGAGGAAGCTGGGCCGCCGCAATGATGAGCTGAGGTGTCGAGACCAGATTGGATAAACCTGCGACATCCAGCAGGTTCGTGTTCACGATGGTCTGGGTATTGGCGTCACTCTGATTGCTCGACGTCGTATGGCAGAACCCCGTGCGGAAGCTCGGGTAGATTCCGGTGTTGGAATCGTTAAGCGCGCTCCCGATCAGCCAACTGCACTCTGTGATGACGCCTTGCAGGAAAGTCGGCAGGTAGGGCGTCCCGAAGGCGATAAACGATCTGTTGCCCGATGCGGCTGGCTGAAAGATCCATGCCTGATACTTGTTGGCGACGATCCGGAACGTCTTTCCCGTCGCGGGGAGCAGATACTGTCCGTTGCTGGTGCCGTTGCCGCCGGCGAGCGTGCTCGTAGAGTTCTCGATGGAAAACGTCACGCATGCAGAACCAGTGCCGTTGTCGCGAAATCGGATACGCATCGAGACACTCCACGGAGTGGAGGCGCTTTGCAGCAGCACTTCCGGAACTGCCGTATGCACGCCGGACTGGGTACCGGAGGTGTTGACTGCGGCTCCGCCGAATGAAGCCGAGAACTGGAACGAGTTCGCAGTCAGGCCGGTCGCGATGACGTAGTACGTCGTGTTTGCCGTAACCCCGGTCGGAAGCGCACCGGTCGTCTGGAAACGGACCTGAGTTCCCGCAGTGAGCCCATGGGCTGTCCACGAGACGACCCCTGGCGTCGCGATCGTCATGGTGACGGTCGACGGGACGTTGCCGGTGACAACGGACCAGCCCGCGGTGACGAGTTGGGTGTAGACGTTGGTCAGAATGTCATTCTTCACGTTTCCGGTGAAGACGGCGTTGACGTTGGTCCCGCCTGCGTACTGAATCGACATGATGAAATGCTCCTATCTGGTTCCGGCGAACGTCATCGTGACGCTGGAAAGCGTGGCGTCTGTGGCCGGGGTCAAAATCGAGAGGGTGTCGCCAGCCACGAAGCTCTGGGCTGAACCGCCCGTGGTGGCGAAAGTAAAGCCGCCGCTGGTCGCGATCGTGACCGTCCCAACCTGCACGCCGTTCTTGTAAACGGTGTAGACCGCCGTCGAGGTTGGGTTTCCGCCGCAATGCCCGGTTGATCCGGCGAAGTTGGCCTGCATCGCGACGGGCCGGCTGAAGCAGATCAACTGCAGGACCGTGGCATTCGGTGGCGCGCCGGGATACGAGAACGTGATGTCATACGGCTGGAGCGCCCACTTGATGCCGGTGCCTTGGGTGCTGTCCGCCTGAAGGCATGTTCCGTTGGCGCCAACGCCCTGCCGGGCAGGCACGGTTGAGAAAGCGAGGATGTCTCCCTGCGTGGTCAGCGGTGAAACCGTGCCTAGGCCCCGCTCGGTGAAGTAGTTCGTCCCGTCCGTCGAGATGTACAAACCTTGCGTCTGGGCGAGCGTAAGACTGGACGACCCGCCGTCGAGACTGAGCCCATTGGGCGAGACGGTCAGCACACCCGCGCCAACGTTCTGGACCTCGACATTCCACGTCGCGGACGGCGGCGGCGACGGCAGAGTCAAGGTGACCGGGCTAGCCGAATTGAAACTTAGGATCTTCCCGTTATCACCGGCGACCGCCGAATAGCTGGCCGTTTTCGAGATCGCCCCACCCAGGGCAGCAGGAATGATCGGTGCGGAGTAGTTGCCAGTGCCGTCGAGGAACTTGGTGGCGTCGTTCGGAGCCTTGGGTGCGAAGCCATGAGCACTGGTGGAGACATTGTTGGTCGTGACGTCGGAAATCGCGAGGTCGGCATCCGCAGGCTGTGCCTGGGTGAACAGGCCTGTAGCAGCCGAGTACGAGGTGAGGAACTTATGTGTGGCCGCAGCCAGCGTCTGCGCGAAGCCTTTTCCCCGCTCGGTGAAGTAATTCGTGCCGTCGGTGAAGACCACGAGGCCTTCCCCGGTATAAACGGTTAGGTTCGAAGCTGCTGCATCTATGGTGAGCCCGTTCCGGTTGACCGTAAGCACCCCGGCACCGATGTTCTGAATGAAGACGCACCAGGTGGCGGAAGGCGGCGCGGCGGGCAGCGAGATCGTTTGGGCACTGGCGCTGTTCATGGCCAGCAGCGTGTTGGAATCCGCCGCGACTGCCGTGTAGCTGGCGGTCTTTACGGAGGCTCCGGCGAGCCCGCCGCTCGGCGGTACAGCCCAGGTGCCATCCGCTTTCAGGAATTTCCCCGCAGCGGCGGCGCCAGCCGCCGGGCCTGGAACGGCTCCCGCGGTGCCACCCGAACCACTGTCGCCCACCATATTCGGCAGATATGCCGACACGTTGCGCGGAGTGGCGGAATCGCCCTGCCACTCGACGTTGGTATTGCCAGACGGTGGCGCGGGAGTCGTGTTGTTGAGATTGATGATTCCGGCCATCAGTTACGATCCGTTCACCGTGAATAACTGGGAGGCCACTCCACCAACCGTCACCGGGCCGGCCTGTGACCACGCGGAGGCTACGCCGGCTGCGTTGACACTACGGATCTGAACGTAATAGCTGGTCCCGTCAACGACGCTGTCGAGGTAAGCGACGGTCACGCTGACCGGGACGTTGGGCCCGGCGGTCCAAACGGAACTTTGCGGGCTGGCGACCACCTGAAACTGAATCTGAATCTCGGTGGCATAGCCGTCCGCCGGCGCAGTCCAGTTCACCCGAATACGGCTGCGGGCTACGCCGTCGGCGCCCACGATTGACGTGGTGGCGTTACTGAGCAACGTCAACCCCGTTGCAGCCGCGATGTTCTGCGGATTCGGGATGCTCCCCTGCTGGTAGCCCTGCGGCGTTAGTTCCTCGGCCGTGTTCCATTCATAGATCGCCGGGGACGTCTCCTGCACGTCGATCTCGGTACCCAACGCGATCACCCGCTGGTCGCCATCCTGCTTCGCGTTCAGCGTGAACCGGAATGCCAGCACCTCGAGCAGTTTGTTCGTCCAGCCGAGGTACGCCAGATTCATCGCGAGAACGTCGAGCACGGCAATCTGCAGGCCGTACAGGTTGAACTGGAAGGTCCCTGTCCCCTGACTCCGGCGACGCAGAAGTTCGATCTTCGCCAGCCGCTGCGCCGTGGACACGCTGATCGTGAACGGGAGTTGGATATCCAGATATCGGCGTTCGTTGTTGTCTGCAGCCAGGTTGGCGTCGCTCGAATACCCATGGAGGGTGTCCTGCATGTAGGGCGGGAAGTCGGTCGGCTGCCAGTTGCTGGCGGGGGAGATGTAGGTCCCCTTCACAGCATTGAAGAGGTCGTGAACTGAAACCTTCGACTTCCAGCGGAAGGGCCCGCCGGCATTCACCAGCGGCGACACCGGCATTGCGCCCCCGAGCGCAACGACACCCGGGCAGTAAGACAGCGTCGCGGCCATCAGGTGCAGAAGGTCGTTTTCCTGCCGCACCGTCACGCTGGTAGTGATCGTGTTCACGGCGGGTCCGGCAGCGTAACCGACTGCGTCGCAAACGCCGGTTGGGTCGGTGTAGGAATAGCCGAAGTTGACCGGGGGCGTGCCGGACGGAAGTGTGGGATCGAGACCCGAGTACTCGTGGATCGCAACCGAGATGCCCTGGAAATCGAAACCGGAATTCCCGGTCTGGGTGATCGTCAGCGTGTTGGGGCCAGCCGCGCAGTTCGGCGCCACAAAGGACATCAGGAAGGCTGCCGCGCCGGGTACATGGCCACCAAGGACCGCCTTGTAGGTGTTCCCTAGGCTGTCTGTGACAGACGCGCCGGCGAGTGGGTACCCGGTGTTGAATGCAACATCGACGATGAGACAGTTTCCCGCTGTGTTATCAGACGGGAACGAAATCGTCCAGGTGTGGAAAGCACCAACGCCGGATGCCGAGCCGTTGCCTGCACCCTGCACGAAGGCCGGGGTCTGGCCGGTCGCCGCTCTCAGCGCAACCAAACCTGCCCAGTTGATGACATTGCAGGTACTCGTCCATGCGGTGGTCGCGAAATAGGGGAACGAACCGTTGACCGGCGCGAGGGCGTCATAGGTCAGGAGGCCGTTGGCGTTGATTGCGGTCTCGCGTGCCGTCCAGCCGGTTGTACCTGCGCCGCCGAGAATGAAACCGATACCGGGCCAGGCCGCGGGATTGCACCGGAACCTGCCAGCCGAATGCGTGAGCCTGCCGCCGCACGAGGAGAGCAGGTGCTGCAGGATTTCGCCTCGCAGCATGGAGAGTTGAAAGGCTCCATTGCAGGTGTAGCGCGGCTCGCCGCCGCCAGCGGCGAGCGCAACCGGCTCATCGCAGACGTTCGCGTCGGTGATCAGGTCGGTCGTGTTGATCTCGGTACCGTACTGACAGCGGTAGCCGTAGTCGGCGTTGGTCATGTAGTCCGCGATGATCAGTGCCGGATTCTCGCTGTAGCCGTGCGTGTTGGTTCGCGGGTCGTATACATCGTTCTTGCCGTGGACGAGGAATGAGATCTCCGGCACCCCGCTGGCGAATACTTTGTCGTCGTAGTGCAGCCGGATGAAGACGGCGGTTCGGCCGACCAACGAACAGTTGCTGTTCCACGGATTGCTCGAGGGTTTCTGAAGGTCGCCGGTGTTGCCTTGATTCGGAGTTCCGGCAGTCATGCCCACGAACGTGGTGCCCAGCGTCTGGTTGCCCAGCATAGTTTCGACGTAGACATGCCGCCCGTAATCGACCCAGGTGCTTTTCACTGTGCCCTGAGAGCCGATGCTCATGTTCGCGCCGCCGCAGATGTAGGTGAAGGTCAGGCTCCCTGGGCTGGGGCTTGGAATCTGGCTGATGATTTGCGCCACCGGCCACGTGCCGTTCATCGTCGGGTCTGTGGTGACGCCGCTGATGATTACGTACTCGCCTGCGATCAGAAGCGGAAAGTTCTTCGTTTGCACAGTGACGACATTGTTCGAGCGAACGATGCTCGAAATATTCTGCGTCTCCTGTAGCGGGCTGAAACTGGTGCCACCGTTGATCGCGGGCCACGTGCTGGCAGCGACGCCCGACGGGACGGCCGACGTGTCGATCTGGACCATACGCCCATTGAAGAGGACCGCGTACACGTCCTTGCAGGGGTGGCAGGCGAGGACGGCAACGATGTCGAGGTACTTATTGTTGTCGCCCCATTCGTTCAGGTAGACGGTCGTGCCTGGAACCCTGCAGCGGCCGTAGACGACATCCCAGGGCTTGACCGGGTTCCGGGTCATCGTGCCGGTGCCCCGGACTGCGCCGAGGCCTGCGATCAGCGACCCGATGCCGGAGAGCGCGACACCGGAACCTGCGGAGATCAGAAAGCTGGCAAGCGCGGGCGAAAGCGCGCCTCCGGTGAAGATGGTTCCCGAGACGAGTGCGGCACCAACCGCGACTTCGATCCATCTAGAGAGCTTGTTTGCCATTCAGATATGCCAGGCACGAACTGCGAGCGTTCGCGGAATTTCGATCAAACCATTGGTCTCGGAATTGATCACGATGGAGCCGTTGAGGCTCACCACACCGATTTGAAAGTCGCCGCCGCCGCGGGCGATTACGGGATCGCCGCGGTGAGCGAACCGCGGGGAGACTTCGGGGAATCCCGCGACGGAGAACAGCTTCGCCACGGACCGTTCAATCGAGGCAGAGCCGTACCGGGCTCTCAGCAGCCATCGCGCCTCGCGCAGCGACGAATATCGCGCCCGCAGGCAGCTGGCCGTATCCGTGCCAGTGATCGTCCAAATGCCATCTGCCACGAACAGGCAACAGTCCCACTGTCCCCAGACGAAAGGCCTGGCCTGGTTCGCGATGAGGAAGTCATCAAAGGCACTCTGCCAGTCCGGACGCCGCGGCACGCGTTGGGCTCAGATATTGACGGTCGGAGTGCGGCCCCAGTAGATGGGCTGATCCTGAATCGAATTGACGAAGGAGAACCCAACGTCGCCGGGATGGTCGAGTTGCTGTTCCTGATCGGTATAACGGCGGTCCACCGCGACGTTCATCTCGATGAGGCGGCTTTCGCAATTTATCGAGATCGAAGCGGTGTCGGCAGAGACGTCGATGGTGGGCTGGTCGAGCAACCCAGACCAGACGGTAATCGGGTTGGCGATGAGAGTGCCCGGCGCGGAAAAGGCCCCGAGGAATACGGTCACTGGACCGCAAAGCTGGAATTCCCCGAGTACGTCGGTCAGGAGGGTGGAATCGATGCCGCTCAGGGTGATCGAGATGCCGGTGGCGCGGACCTCGGCCTTCTCCTCGACGGTTGAGATATTCAATAGCGAGCCGACCCCCTGCCAGGTCTGCCCGTTCCACGCGATGTTGCCCAGCCCGGACCACAGATAGACCGTGCCGGAGGCCATTGTGGCTTGGACGAAGATGGCGGGCAGAAGCTGGCTCGCTTCAATCGCGCCCAGCATCCCGGCTGTCATCTGGCGGCTCATTTACAGTGCCTCGCGGATATCGAATTGCAGACCGTAGGTCCGGTTGCCCAGCATGGAGAACTTCCGCTGATTGCCTTTGAGCCGGAATAGACCTTTGGTGTTGGTGGTGATGATCGTGTCACCGTCGTTTGGGGATTCTCGAAGCGGCGGCCAAATGCTGAGCGTGGCGTGTCCGCTGCCGTCCGCGTTGGCAATTGCGAGATTCCGGTAGAGCCGATATCCGATCTGAAGCCAGTCGCCCGGCAGCAGGACTCCGTTGGCAAATGCCGTCCAGCCTTTGGTGGCCAGCGAATACCCGGTCTGGGAACCGCCGTTCACGAGTGGCGTGCCGGAGACGCTGCCCCGTGGTGTCTTCCCAAGAGGGTCGCCGATCTGGAAGACATTCAGGCTCCCGCGGGTGCTCATGAGAAAGGCAATCCATGCGGGCGCCTGCGTCTTCGTGAGCGGCGGCATCGAGACGGACCATTCGATGTAAGAAGCCTGCCAGTCCAGGAACTGCTGCTGGCCGGTGAATGGGTTGTCGACGCTGGCAACCAGATCCTGCAGGGTGAAGTCAATGGACGCCGGTGCGGGCGGATCGGAAGGCAGGGTAACGATTGTCCAGCCGTTAAACATTGCCATGATTCTTGGTTTTTGCGAGACACATCATTTGAGAGCACAAGGCCCAGACAACACTTGGTATAGACCGCCTTAGCGGCGGGTCTCGGCCAGCGTGGACGGCTGCCGCTGAACGTCAGACAATCAGGTATGGCCAAGACGAACAGCGAGGAAGCGCTCATACGCGATTTCCTAGCCAATGAACTGGAAATCCTGCCCGACCTAATTGAGAACTTGTCGGCGATTCGAGCGGACTTGAAATCGGAAGACACTCGCTTCAAGACTTTGAGTGCCACCGATGGCGGTCCTACGGCCACCGACCTCATCCGAAGAATATTGACGAAGAGGAACCTTAGAGGACTTGAATCGCTGCATTCACTCGAACTCATCGATACCGAGTTCGAACTTCTGAACACCGGCAAGGGAGGGTTCCAGCCGAGTGCCGACATTCTTGCGCGATGCGCCGAGGACAGTCGACTGTTCTTGATCGAAGTTAAGCAACTCATGCAGACAGAACGAGAAGCGGTTACCGAGTTGAGCGCCTACTCTCATGGCCTGCATCAACGCTTCTGGAATCTGACCTCCGCAGACCAGATATGGATGCCTATTTGCACTGAATGGCGAACAACAGTTCGTGCAGCATTCGCGAATCAAGCGATTTGGCAGCAGCGAGCCGTTTTGCCGATGAGTTGCAGTGTGACCAAGAATGCCGTCGGTGTCATCTCTGGCATCTCCCTACAACTGCTGTCCCTTCTCGAAGCCGTCGATGAACCGACTGCGCTGGCGCAATTCGCGTGGCCTTGCTTCGACACGATCACATTCGAACTGAGCGAGGAACCGTCTGACCCCAGAACGCTCATGGAGTTTATAGGTTCCACTGCGGCCCGCCTTGGCTTCTCCGGCTCTGTCCTATACGGGGAGTCTTGCGCTGGCGAGAAGTTTCCCTATCCTTACGTCTATGCCGTTGCTATACAGAATCCAGTTTCGGCCGCGCTCAAAGCACGCCAACTCGCAATCGTCCGCGATGATCACGAACGCGGTGGTCCGCTTGAAATGCGCAAGCATGTAAAGGAAGACGTCTGGGATTGGCTCGATCTCGATTTTGCCTCGATGGAAGAGCGGGAAACGCCCGACGTTCTCCATCAGATCGCGGATTATCTCGACGGCTCCAATCGTGCCTTGGAAGCGCGCGAGATGCGTAAGCGCGCCGACCAGAAATTCCTATCGGTGCAAGAGATGGCACATGCAAGCAGGAACCGTTCGAACGTTTTTCTGGACGAGATCAAGACACACTTGAACCTATTCTGTAGCTTCACCATGGGCGCACCGTCGTTGAAACACTTTCTGACGCAGAGCGTTCCTGTCGTGATTGACCACGTTTCGTATTTTGGCCTGATGCAGGAAGCCGTTTTCGAGCGACTTTACTGGGAAATGCTACACGCAAATGGTGGCGATGGACCGGTTATCGGCGACGTTGGTGGTGGACCGCTAAGCGTCATAGGGAGCCCGAGCTTCTTCTTTGACTTCATGGCCCTGATGAATTTCGAACACGACTCTCAGGCTGATCAATGAACTGTGGTAAGCGATATCAATCTTCGAAGACACGTTGACAGGTCACAGCGAGACTGTCAGTAGTTCGCCGGAATTCTGTATGCAGGTGTTCGACCTTTACGACCTCTGCGGACTGCGTTTCAGATTCTCCGACGTCACGGCTACGGAAGTCCCGACAGCCGAATTGTGGGCGCTGATGATTGCGGCGCGGGTGCGCTGCTCGGTCAGTGCCGGATCGGTCCCGCGTGCGTCGATGGAGTAGTAATGGTTGCCGCCGCTCATGCCTTCCAGCATGCGGCGGGACTGCGAGTTGCTGAGGACGGTCCCCGAGGCACCCATCAGGATCTCGGTGCCGCGTTCATTGACGAGGTACGCCTTGTCCGGCGTGACAGGCCCGCCAGTCGCCCGCGCGCCGCCGTAACTGATCGAACTCGTCACGCTCTCCGTGGTGCCTGTTCCGCCGCCTGTTTTCAGGCCGACAAGGGACCCGAGTAAGCTTCCGAGAATGCCAATGATCGAGCCACCAATGCCGTTCGACTGCTGCTTTCCGGCTTGCGGGTCGGTATTGAGCGCTGGTGCGATGGCTTCGGCTGCTTTCGCCGGATCTGTTCCCCCACCGCTTTGCGCTGCCAGGCGAACCCACAGCGCACCCGCCTCGGTCTGCCCATCGAGCCGCTGGACCTTCGGCAGCCCGATGCCGAGCTTCGCCCCCAGTGCGCCGAGCCCCTTCTGGAGTCCCTGCCGGATGCTCGAATTGAGGATTTGCTTGCCGATGTCCTGGAACATGGCCGCGAAGTTGGTCTTGCCGCCGGTGATCAGTTCCGTCAGGTTGTCCGAAAGCTTGTTGAAGGCCGAATGCAGCGCCTCGTACATGATCGAGGCCGTCGTCTTAGCCTGCTTCTGCATGTCTAAGAAGAACGCCGCGACCCCGTCCTTCGCCTTGTTCGAGCGCAGCAGGATGGCGACAGTCTCGTCGGTCAGCTTGTTGAAATACTCGATCTGTTTCGCCGCGACCATGACGGCTTGTCCATAACTCAGCGTCTTCTTCCCGTTCTCGGTCAGAACGGCGATTTGGCGCTTCAGTGCGTCCGTCTCGTCCTGGTAGCGGTCCAGCGGCGCGTCGAGTGCGGGCGTCGAGAAACGCCTTGCTCAGTTCCCAGAGTTCGGCCCGTAGAACATCAAATCGGTCCCGGGAGAGATAGAGCTTTTCCCGGTGGAACATCTCAGGGTTCGCGTATTTCTCGGCGAGGCGTGCCTGGAACTCCTCGTCGGCCTCCGGCATCTTTCGCTTTGCCGTGCTCTTCCCGGTTTTTGACTTCTCGATCAGTTCGGCACGGCGTTCGAGATACTCCTCCTCGGTTTCGCCCTTGCTCTGCTGGAGCCGCGCCTTTCCGAGAACGTTGTAGATGACGCCGGTGATGGGGATGCCCAGCGCCTGCTCGACGTAGTGCGAATAGATGGTGATCTGAAAATCCGTCCAGAGCCGTTCGAGGTAATCGCCATCGATGGTTGCGGCCGTCTTGTGTTCGAGGATGTAATGGGCGTCGCCGATTCGAACGATGCCATCGACCTTTCCGGCCAGGGTGAAACTGCGGGACGACGCGCCGGTGGCAGGATTGACGATGGGACCTTCGAACGTCTTCTCCAGCGCGACGATCTCGAATTCTTCTCGGGGATAGCGCGCGGCGTAGCCGGTCATCATGGCGCGAGCCAGATGCCAGTCGCGCTGTACGCTTTCGTCGGCGGCCCTGGCGGCGCAGGCACGGTCGATGAGGGCGATGACCGCAGAGAAATCACGGTGCTGGTGCCACAGCTGCAGGCAGTCATGGATCAGGGCACCGAAGTACAGATTCGGGTCCTTGCCGTTCGGTGTCAGCCCGATGATGTAGCGGTACTCGGCAGCCTTTCGGCAATTCCGGAACAACGACAGCATGCTGTAGGTCGAGGTCATCCGGGGAGTGCTCATCGGCCACCTCCTTCGAAAGCGTGGGGGCTCGCATTCGCCTCTCCGTTCGGCCCGAATCCGGCGTCGCTGAGGATTCGGCGCAACCGGAGGATCCGCCCCTGAACGGTGGAGGGAGGAAGACCCATCTTTTGTCCCGCCTCCAGGCGCGAGTATCCCTGCAGCAGCAGGAACAGCAAATACTCGTCCCGAAACTTATGCGCCAACCCGACCCTGTCCATGTCGATCTCGAACTCGCGAGCGCGAGCCTCGGAATCGACCAGCCGCGGCCCGGCTTCATCAAGCGGCAGGTGAACTGGTGATCGACGGGCTGTCCGCACCAAAGTGGAAATCCGGCTGGCGATGACCCGCTCAATGAAGGTGCGGAGCGATGCGCGTCCCGGGTCGAATTGAGGGAGGGCGCGCCAGCACGCGGTCAGTCCCTCCTGCTCGAAGTCCTCCCGATCCGCGACGGGGATCGCGCCGCTCACCACCGCCGCCGTGGCGCGAACTTTTGCGGCGCGCACCGCGATTGGATAGGCCTGTTCGAAGGTCGCCTCAACCATTGCGGTGCCTCCCGGCCATCTCGATCTCCATAGAGAACGGCAGCCCGCTCTTTACTTCCAGGCACCGAATCTCGCCGGCGTCAACGTCGCGGATGTACTCGAAGAGTTCGGCAACCTGTGGCTTCAGGTCGAAGCCCGCAGGGATCGTCCTTGCGGTGCCGGGGTCCTGGGAACCGAACTTTACGTCACGCACGACGCTGGGCCAGGGATCGAGAACGAGTTCGCCGCGTTCGATGCGGAGATACTCGAAGCGGCCGAAGCCGAGGTTCGTCATTGCCGCGACGAATGTGCGTTCGGTGGCGCGAAGGTCGCGCGTGGAAACGGGGCGGGTCATTGCGCCACCGCCATGGCTTCGCCGCCACCCTGGCGGCTCAGCAGCCACGCCTTCACTTCGGACGGAGCGTACCGGATCATGCCGCCGATCCGGTGAAAGCGCGGCCCTGTGCCTTCAGTTCGCCAGGTTCGGAGCGTGCCGAGAGAGACCTGAAGCGTCTCCGCCAGTTCCTTCTCTTCGAGTAGTTTTTCTAAGGGTTTGTCGGTCATTTCGCCTGTCCCTCACGCTTTGTGCGTGGTTGGTACAGGCCGATGATCCGATGGAGTTTGGTAGGCGAATCAAGGTGGGCGAGGTAGGCGAAAAAGGTAGGCGATTTCGCCTACCCTCGGGTTCTCGCTTTGGGCCTCGAACGGAGCGTCTCTTCTATACGTTTGGATTTACTGGACTTATCGGCCAGCGTACCCTTGATCCATTTATAGAAATCCGCTTTGTGGACTCCGGAGTCTTCGAAAATAATCTGATCGGTGCAGGAGAAGTCGGTCTTGTACTTCTCAACTACCGCGTGTCGCTGTTCGACCGGAGTCGGCTCGAACTCGCGATCGTCGGCCATCTCAAGAACCGCGAAGCGCCCGTCACCGGACAGCCCAACCCGATCTTCCAACGCAATAAACTCGCTTTGGCGCCGTGCGAGGTTCTCCCGCAACTCAACGGTGAGGTGATTGCCAGTCGGGGCGATGGCCACGAACGGTGTTGGGCACGAGAAAAGCAGGTTGCGGAGTGCGGATTCGAAAGCCGCGTGGTGCGCGAACGCGAGCAGGAAGACCGGTTGATTGCGGGTAGCCCGACTCGTTGAGAGGCCCAGTTCCAGGACTCCGTCGGGCCGGGTGGCACACTTGCCGCCGGCTCGCACGCCGAGCAGGTCCGTCATCCCGAGCAACACACCTGGCAGATCGAGCGAGTAGACAAGCGCGTCCCCGGGGGCCAGCGGCACCGTGTCGCATAGTTTGTGAGGGTGACGGCAGATCGCGGCGAACGTTCCGTCGCAGTAATCGATCACGCGTCGGGGACAGTCGTAGTCGCGGGGACGCGGGCACGGGTAAGCAGCGCCGATATCGTCCGTCGGCCGCAGGTGCCGACGGATGAGCGCGAGGTCAGGGCCGCAGAAGTGGTCCCAATAGGCCGGTATCGCGACGAGGCCCGGGACACTCTCAACTCCCAGCCATAGCCGACTCAGCTTTCGCATTTTGGGCCTCCGCCGTCAGAACAAACCCTCTGGCGCGCAGCCAGTCCTCGATCACCGATGCTTCTTCGCCGCGATTGTATCCGGACTTGTTGCCGGCCTTGATCGTGACGCTCCGGGGTTTCTTCTCGCCGTCGAGCCTGAACTTGAAAACTGCTTTCCGGATCTGCGGTTCGGTTTCGATGTTCCTCTGAATCATCGCCAGGGCATGAAACAGGCCCTCGGCGCGATGGATCTCGACGTGTTCGAAGGTGCCGGGCCACCAATACTCGACCTCCCGCAGGTTTACCGAATCCAGTCCCGCGATGTCGCGGCAGTTCATTGCGGCGCGGCCGTCCCGCTTGAGCGGTTCGAGGGTGTACTTTTCCGCGAACACGAAAGTGGCATCTCCGCCGAAGACGTGGCGCCCAAACTGTACCAGGTACTCTTTCACGTCGGTGAATGTGGAAGCGTTGATCCGGAGTTCGTTGTGGACAACGTCGTAGATGACCAGATCGGTTTTTTCCGGCCGGTAAAAGGTGCCTGTCGATCTGGGGCCAACCCGGCTCTGCTTTCTTGTGCATTGCTGCCCATGTTCGACGAGGAACCGAACCTCGCCCGCGGAGTCGGCCCGCATCACGCGACACCCGATGCCTCGCTTCTTCGCCGCGAAGTAGATGTCCAGGGCTGCCTCCAGCTTAGACAAGTCTGTCGCCAGGTCGTCGATGGCGATGACGGTACTCGGGTCGGCGGCGATGAAGCTCTCGAAGGTCTTTCGTTTCTGGAAGAACTCCTCGTGTTGCTTTCTTTCGAGCGCCTCGGGATTCTTGAGCCAAATGATCGTGGCCAGATCCAGCGCCGTGGCTTCGCCGTCAACTTCAATCTGGTTCGCCGCCGCCAATTCCAGCAATTCATCAAACCGGTGGTCTGCGCCGAGGCAGTCGATCACGTGCAGCATTTCGACCATGTCCCCCGGCATCTCTTCGTCGGGCTGGGCCAGAATACCGCCGAGCGCGGCAACGTCGACGTCCTCGTCGCTCTCTGGAAACGAGAACCCCTTCGCTTCGAGAAACAGGCGAAAAGGCTCGAGCAACGGGATGAGATTCCTTGGGTGGATTGTCTTCAACAGATCCGGTTGGGAAAAACTCTTCAGTTTCAGCGCCATCTTGATACACCTCTATGAGATACAAAGTCTGAGGGGGACAGGCGGGAGCCGAGAATCAGGAGGCGCGGGCTTGCCGGAACAGATTTAAAATTCAGGCTACCACGGCGAATATAAGGCGAACAATATTTGCACAAGCCAACCCGGTGAAGACGCAGCCACATCGAATCCTTGACAGATGGAGCCCTGTGGATTTCTGACGAGAACGCGGCCTCGCGTGTTCGCCTTTTATTCGCTATACTGGAAGCGTGCCGCCCGCCGCCCAACTGCGCCCGCTACCGATCGTGTTTCTCGTTTCGTCAGATACCCAGGGACGGACCCGAAGCGTATACAATCGGAGTTCCGCCCATTCGGTACGCTGTATATCAGAGTCGAACGGGCCCGTAGCGAAGAGGATCGGGGAATGACGGCTCAGGGAACACTGGCGATGGTCAACGCAATGCCGACCGACTACGCACTCGAGATGCCCGGCACGTTGATGCGCTCTGTCTCGCCTTTTCGTGAGATGGGCGCATACGAGGCGCTGTGGTCTGAGTTCAAGGCCAGCTTCAAATGGGTGGCCGACAAATTCCGCGAGCATCCCGGCGCCGTTCCATCTGATTTCGTGCCGGAGGAAATCGCCGTCGAGTTTGCAAGGAAGACGGTGGACACCCTGACGGCCGCAGGTGTAGCCCATTTCGGAATTCGGGTCCACGGTGCGGGTGAATACCCGATGAAACTGCGCATAGCGGACCACCCTGTTGAGCTACTGTATTTCCAAGGCTGGTGGGATCTCGTCGAGAGCAGAGGCGTCGCGGTCGTGGGAACGCGGCAGCCATCGGAACAATCCATCGCCAGGACCAGAAAGCTCGTCCGTTGCCTGGTGGATGACAAATTCACGGTCGTTTCCGGTCTTGCAAAGGGAATCGACACGATTGCCCACCTCACAACCATGGAAGCCGGCGGGCGAACGATCGCCGTTATCGGCACGCCGCTCAGCGTCCGATACCCGAGGGAGAACACAGAACTCCAGGACAAGCTGGCACAGGACTTCCTGGTGATCAGTCAGGTCCCCGTCGTCCGGTACGAACGACCGAACCCAACGGCGAACCGGATATTTTTCCCCGAGCGCAATATCACGATGTCGGCGCTGACAGAAGCAACCATCATAGTGGAGGCTGGCGAAACTTCAGGAACCCTGATTCAGGCCCGCCACGCGCTGAAGCAGAAAAAAAAGCTGTTCATACTCGAGAGCAACTTCCACAATCCCGCCCTCACGTGGCCTCACCGCTTCGAGCAGCTGGGAGCAATTCGCGTGCGGGATTACGAGGACATTCAGAAACATCTTGGCGCTGCGTCTCTCCAGAATTGATGACCTTACCCGCTCAGACCACACCTTCATCGAGACCGATGACGAGTGTCTCTATTTGGGCGAGTACAACGCACGCAAGGGTTATCAGTTCAGCGCCACGAATAACTTAATCTTCAACCTGAAGAAGCCGATGGACCGCCGCGGGCAGCCCGGCTGGCCCTACAAGCGACGGGCCATCGAATCGGCGGGCCGGGAAATGCGGCAGGCTCTCGATTCACTGAACGAAAAATGGTTGTCGATTGCCACTCTGGTCCCGATGCCTCCGTCCAAGGTCAAGACGGATCCGATGTATGACGATCGCCTGATCCAGATGCTTCAGGTTCTCGGAACCGGCATCACGGTTGATGTTCGGGAATTGCTCGTGCAGCGGGAGAGCACGGACGCGGCGCACACAACCGAACTGCGCCCCCGCATTTACGAATTGCTGGAAAACTACACGGTCGACGAAGCACTCGTGGATCCTCCGCCGCGCGTCATTGGACTCGTGGATGACGTCCTCACTACAGGCGCGCACTTTAAAGCGGCCAAGAGTCTCCTGAGTGCGCGTTTCCCAGGTATCAAGATCTACGGCCTGTTCGTTGCGCGACGAGTTCCTGATTCCACGGACATCAACGATTTCTGAACTCGCCGAAAATTGCGCGAGGCAATGCGGTGAAGAGACAGCCCACATCGAGTTATAGCCCACTCGGAATCTCAACAAGTGTGCCTCTATGGCTTTCCCAACTGGTCGCAGGTCGCGAGCAACGCCTCGGCGTACGCATCTGCAGAAGACCGAACCCAGTCCGGTTGAACAGTTTTGGTCCACCAAACCAGCAGCAGGCAACTGAACATGCCCGCAACAAATGCGATCGCTACAGAGGAAGGCGTGATCGCGGTCCCCAGAACGGACTTGAGGGTTACCACTGCCATGCTGCCCGCCCCTAACCAAATTGCAGGTGTCCGCAGACCGAGACAGTTTCTTCGAAACCCGTACTCAACGTTCTTGGCAATAACGAGCGGGAAATCGTCCTTCTTGCGCGTTCTGGCGCGCAGGAATTGGCCGCAAGATTCGTACCGTGCATCGGCGCTCTGTGGATCTGAGACCTCTGCGTCGGCGGTCGGCATTTCCATCGGGACAGCCGCTGCCAATGCTTCCAGGTAGCGTTTCTTGGTCAGGGGATTCAGTGTCGAATCCCGGTGGCGAAGAAATCGGGTCGTCGGAGCTCCATCCCAAATGAGGAAAAGTTGAGGCTGCAGTCTAAAACCACGCTCACGCCCAAGGTGTTCAAGAACGGCCATCAAGCCGAAGAAGACGGCGATTCCCCCGACTGTCTGCCAGTCTTTCCAATCCAATGGAAACAGGACAACCAAGGCCAATGCTGCCGGCAGGGCCGCCAAGAGAGCTGGCCAAAGTCGCGCCCGAATTACGTAGCTGTCAAGGATGTTCACTCTTCCACCTGACTGAAAAACGGTACCGGATCAACCGCGCCCCATCCTAATCGAGAAATTGTCCCGTCGAAGTGACACAGTGCCCTTCCTTGGGTCGAGTAAACGGAAGCCCCGCGGCGAATCAGCGCGTTCGTTACCTTCTTGGCCGGATGCTTCGGATGTCCCTGCGGCGCGGCGGAAACATAAGCGGTCGTGCCTTTGATCCGGTTCAAGATAGATGGGCCGACGTTGCGTCTGCTTCCGTGGTGCGGCACCTGAAGGAAACGCAACTTTGTCAAGTCGATGCCTTGCTTGTCGGCGAAATCGGCTGCCTTCGTTAAGGCCGGAATCCCTGCATCGCCAGTGAATAGAAGGCGGTGACCTTCGATGGTTAGCAGGAGAATTGCGCTAGAATTATTTTCCGCCGAGGTCTCACCCGTGTCATCCAATGTCTCGATGCCCAGGCTCTCAAAAACGACGCCTGCTCCTTCCTTCAAGCTGGCCATTGCAAACTTGATCAGTGCGCTAAGATCGTCTTTCGGTTCGGGTGTTGACCGAAAACCGGGCAGCAGGCTCCGGTAGTACTCTTCACTGGGTCCGAGAAACAGAATGCTCCCATTGTTCGTGCCAACACCAGCAAAAGGTTCGGTTATTTGTATCTTCTTTTTCAGCGCAATTTGTTCGAGGTCCCACGCTAACTGTAGTTCCTCTCGAAGGCGATCTTTGAGGCCCGTGGTCGTCAATCGCCCACTTTTGAACATATCGAGGATGTCTGACGCGTGTTGCCACGGGCGATGCATCACGAGATGACCAACCTCAAGTTCATCAAGGACGTTGCGAAGTCCCGACGCGTGATCACCGTCCGGATGCGTGAGTATCGCGAAGTCCACTCGCGATGTGTTGTAGTGCGTCCGGACGTGTTTCACCAAGGCATCTCCGGAATCCTGCGTCCCGCCATCAATCACGATGACGGTCTGCTGATTTTGCGCTAGATTGCCAAAGCGAATTGCGATTGCGTCGCCGCTCTTTTCACCATCTCCAACTGCCATGAAATCTACTTCGAAAGCCATTGCTTACTCCAATCTTTGTCCTTTGCCGTCCCGAGATCAGTTCCGCTCCTGCCCGCATACTCCATCGACCCGGCCAGCGATATGGCGTTCCCAACCTGGCAGGTAGGAATTCATCAAACTTTTGAAGAGCTTTCCGTGGTTGGGAACCTGAAGGTGCAAAAGCTCATGGACGATCACAACCTCGCGGAACGCGGCGGGTTCATCCAGCAGTTCCGTGCTGAAACAGACGCGCCCGGTGCTGGAGCACGAGGCCCACTTCGTGGTCATGCGTTGGATCTGAACTCGCTTCGGGTGGGCACCGATCTTCGTCGCCCAGTGCCGGATCTCATCGCGCATGCGCTCTTTCTTCTTCTCCATGTCATTGCTCACGATCGCTGCAGCTCCAGCATGCGCTTCACGACAGCGACCATAGCCTCTTTGCCTACGGCCGGCAGCACAAGTTTGTACATCTCGGCCTTCAACTGCCGTTCCTCGGCGACGTTATCCCGGTAGTTCGGATACTTCTGGAATGCGGCCTCCGCCTTTGGCGCGAGTTTGTCCGCATCGCCGGCACCGGACTGCTTCAGTACCCAGAACAACGTAAAGGTATTGATGTCGAACCCAGTCCCTTCCCGCTCACGCTTCGCCTGGAGGTATTCCTCCATCAGGCGCGCCAGTTGCTCCAGCGCCGCCTGTGTTGTGATTTGCCGGTCGTCGTACCCTTCGAGAATTGCCTCGGTCCGCTCGCCAATCGGAATCAGGTACGGTTGCTGGTTCGCCTCCTCGCTGATCGCTGTCAACAGGCTCTTACCCAGATTGATGATCTTGGGCGGCTCGCCCTCCTTCGAAGTCTTGAGCGCATTGACGGTGTTCTCGTCGATCCGGACCACCTTCATGACCGTATCCAGACCTGTGCTGGCGACGGTCCGTTTCACCAGATCCTCCGTCTTGTTCATCAGATCCCTGATCATCATCACCTTCTTGGCGAAGGCGTTCTTCACGATCTGATACAGCAGGGCGAGCTTGCCATAATTCTCGACATGTGGGCGCAGGAATGCGTCGGGAGAGATGATCTCGTAGAGCATCTCCAATTCTTTGAAGAGCTTGTAGAAGGTCTCCCGGCGATCCTTGTCCTCGAAAGTCTCAATCGCTTTTTCGACAGTCTTGTCGTCGACTGGCCCCGAGCATAGATCCAGATACACCGGCGCCTGCTCGTCCATCAGCGTCGCAAATCGATGCTTCAGAACATCGATGTTCTGAATGGCGTTGCCGACCACATCGGAATCGAAGGACAGTGCCTTTTCCAGCCTCTCGAAGATGCCGACGAAGTCGAGGACGTAGCCAACCGGCTTCTTGACGCCTTCCTCGTCCTCGTAAGGCCGGTTTACCCGGGCGATCGCCTGGAGCAGGGTGTGATCCCGCATCGGCTTGTCCAGGTACATGCAGTAGAGGATCGGCGCATCGAATCCGGTGAGCAGCTTCTCGGTCACGATGAGAATCTTCGGCTGGGTGCCGCGCTTGATGAACGCGCGCCGAATGCGCTTTTCTTCGTCCTCGCCGATTCTGAACTCGGCCAGCAGTTCGCTATCGTTGTGGACGGACGTGTACACGACCGCTGAATAGTCCGGCGGCAGATATTTGTCCAGCGCCTTCTTGTAGAGCGCGCAGGCCTCCCGGTCAACGCCGACTAGGAAAGCCTTGTAGCCGAGCGGCTCGACGTTCTCCCGGAAATGCTGGGCGACGAATTGGGCCACCTTCTCAACCCGATCAGTTGCCTTCAGGAACGTCTGCAGATTCACCGCGCGATCGAGTATCTTGTTCAGCTCCTCGATATCGCTGACGCCCTGCGCCTCCGCCAAGTCGAGGAACTCTTTCTCCAGCTGCTCACGGGGGACGCGGATGTCGTTTGGCGCCAGCGTGTAGTTCAGAGGTAGCGTTGTGCCGTCCTCAATCGATTCCGAGATCGAATACTTATCGAGGTAGCCCTTGTCGTCGTCCTTTCCGAAAACCTTGAACGTGCCCTTGCCATACGCAATCTTGTCGATCGGCGTGCCGGTGAAGCCCAGCATGGTGGCATTCGGGATAGCCGCCACCAGGTAGTTGCCAAGGTCGCCGCTGGTCGTGCGGTGCGCCTCATCGACGAGCAGGAAGACATTCTCCCGCGTGCACATGTCTGCGTCGGCCCTGTCGAACTTGTGGATCATGGAAACGATCAGGCCCCGGTAATCCGAACGGAGCAACTCCCGCAAATGCTGCTTGCTGCGGGCGATCTCGGGCGCCAGCCCGTAGGCCGCAAGGTTCGCGAAGAGCTGGCTCTCCAGTTCGTTCCGGTCGACCAGCATGATCACAGTCGGCTTCTCGAAAGCTGGATTCCGAAGAATGAGGTCGGCCGCTTTGATCATCGTGAATGTCTTGCCCGAACCCTGCGTATGCCAGATCAGCCCGCTCTTCTTCTCCGGATCAAGTGCGCGCTCCACCACCTTCTCGACCGCTCGCGTCTGGTGCTGGCGCAGGACTATCTTCCGCAGTTCGTCATCCTTCTTGTAGAAGACGATCCACGACTCCAGGAACTTCAGGAAGCGCTCTCTCGAGAAGAAACGCTTGACCTTCTTCTCGAAGTTGCCCTTCTCCTCGTCCTTCCAGTTGAAAAGCCCCTTTCGATCCAAATTCCAGGTGACGCCGTAGTAGAAGTCGAGAATGTGCGTGACGTCGAAAACCTGTGGTGACGTCATCAATTCCGGCGTTTCCCGGTGGTAGCGACGGATCTGCGTGATCCCTTCGTCGATACCGTCCTTCTTTGCGGCGCTTTTGGTTTCCACGATCGCCACTGGAACGCCGTTGATGACAAACATTACATCCGCCCGGTTGGTGTACTTGCCGTTCGTGTACTGCCACTCGTCGGTCACTTGGAAGATGTTCTCGGTCGGATGTGAGAAGTCGATCAGCATGACGTTCCGCTGCCGCTTCTCTGACTGGACGTAGATCGATCGCTCACCGCGGAGCCAGGCCAAAACCTCTGCATTGCCCTCGATGTTGTTGCGGGCGCTTTCGATCTTTGCGACCACCTCGTCTACGTTGTTGATTGTGACTACGCCGGGGTTCAGGCTGATCAATTTGTCGCGGAGAGTCTGGTACAGCAACGTCCCACTCTCGCCGCGACGGAGGGTCAGCGTCTGGTCTGGCGAAAGATAGGCCCAGCCGATCTCCGTCGCGTAGCCGACCAGCGGATTCTGGACGGTTGCCCGTTCGCTACCAATGCTAGGCATTCAACACCTCCGCACTTTCAAGAGCCGTTGCTAATACGGTTCCCGACGTAAGCTCACGAAGCATCGCTGCCGAAAGGGCACAGAGAGAGTTCGTCTTCTTGGTGGCGACCTGATGTCGTCTGGTCAATGCGAGCAGTAATTCAGCGACGTCTTCCTGTTCTTCTCGACTCGGTAGTGTAACGAGGAGATTGGAAATCAACCCGCAAGTTAGTGCTCCTTTCGTGCTGCCACCGCCTGAGCTCACTTGGCGGAAGTAGTCGTATTGGTTTTGAAGCCAGAACAAAAGGAACTCAGGAACTGCTTTCTCACTTTGGACCTGAATGTAGGCCAAGTGTTGATTTATAGTCGTATCGATCTCCAGCAGGGCCGCGTTTCCCAAGGTCTTGCCCTGCCCGGTGATTGCAACCACAAGGCTGCCTTTCGGGACGACAGGCAAGTGGCATTCCCTAAGTGCGACCTCAGAGACCAATTCGCTTCCGCTCCGGATGAAGACGTCGTGCACCTTCGTGCTGGTAATCCAAGGAAAAACACCGTGACGCCAGTACTCCGCGTTCGACCTGTTCGGCGTTGATCCATTTCCGATCTTCGCGATGTCTCCAAGCCGGACAACATCCCAGGTTTCGGGGATGAAGCCTGCATCGGATTCCTTGAGGCGTTCTCCTCTGAGACCATCGCGGAATACCGTCGACATGGTGATTGCTTTGAGTCGACTCAGCGTGCCCGCTAGTCTTTCCTGGGTCCTTATCGCCATCTCAGCAACCTTCAGCGCCGATCCAATGGCAGATTGTTCCTCGATCGGAGGGATCGGCCATTCAAATGAAGCAATGGCCGACCATGATGTTCGCGGGTGGTTGACACCAGAAGTAGTCGCCTCGGCATGAGCCAGAAAGGCCGGCGCATGCAACAGGAACGCCAGGAACTCGGGATTCACTTCCCGGGTAATCGGCACCAGCGGAAGCAGTTCCGTTGAACAAACGCCATCAAACGGGGCGATTGCGGCCTTGTCGAGATACGGACGGAGCTTCCCGTAGAGAATGTCTCCTTTGCGAAATCTGGCCTTCGTGCTGCGGACATCCGGCGCTGTATCCCAGCGAGTTAATGAGGACCGCGCGCTATCGACGTGTTCCAGCGCTACATACTTATCGTCCCGCACTAGGTCAGCGCCGACCTGCTCTTTGCGTAGTGAACAGAGTTCGTCGAGACGTTTGATTGTCCAGTCAAGCATTCTGGACCCCTTCCGGGAATCCCATCGAAGTGAGCACACGCTCAAGCTCGGCATCGATCGACAATTGTTCCCTGACGACTTGACGATACTCCGTAATCGCCCCAGCAAGATCGGTCGAAACGGCACCCGCAGCGGCCTTCACATACCGAACTGGCGTCAGGGTCCAATCTGCTGCCGCGATCTCTTCTTTTTGGACCGCGCGGGAGAATCCTTCCTGGGTATCCCATTCTGTGGAACACCTGACGATTTTCTGTACGCCTTCCTGGGTCAACTCATTTTTCGGCCGCCCTTTGCGGAACTCGGCACTAGCGTTGATCATCAGTACTTCCCCATGGCGGGATTTTGCCCGGTTGAGAGTTATGATCATCCCGGCGGCCGTCGTGTTGTAGAACAGGTTGTCCGGGAGTAAGACTACACTCTCAATGAGGTCCTGCTCGGCAAACCACCGCCTAATCGTCTTTTCTCGGTTGTCGCCCTGGCTGCCGCTTCCGCGGCTGGCGGCTCCAGTGTCGATGACTACCGCAGCCCGCCCGTTTTCATCGAGCGAAGCGGCTACATGCTGCAACCATGCCCAGTCTGCGCTGGAAACTGGAGCATAGCCCCCACGGCCTTCGAACCGCTCGTAAGGGTCGTTCTCGTACATCTTCGAGTCGAAGTTGCCCTGGTTCCACATCGGGTTGGTTACGACAATGTCGAACTGCTTCAGGCGGCTGTCGTCCAGGAATTTCGGGTTCGTCATCGTGTTGCCCCGAACGACTTCGCCGGTCATGTCATGGAGCACCATGTTCATTCGAGCTATGGCGAATGACGAACCGGTGAGTTCCTGGCCATGCAACTTCAGAGGCCGGTCGATTTGCGCCTCGCGCTCCTTGAGCGCCAACTGGCACTTAACCAGCAAGCCGCCTGACCCGCAGCATGGATCGTAAACTTCCTCCCCTTGCTGAGGTTGGACCAAGTACGCCATCAGCCAACCGACTTCTTTGGGAGTGAAGAATTCTCCGGCGCTCTGGCCTTGGCCCTCGGCGAACTTCCGGAGCAAGTATTCGTAGGCCCGCCCGAGGAAGTCTGGCTCGACATCCTTCAGGCCCAGGCGGTAGCGGGGGTCACTCAAGGTCTCGATTAGCTTCGCCAGCGCCTCGTCGCTGATCTCGCGCTCGCCGTTTCGGGTTTCGTTGTAATCGACGATGTCGATCACGCCCTGCAGGCTCTGATTGGCCTTTGAGATCGCCCGGATCGTGTTGGTCAACTGCTCGCCGAGCGTCTTGGGCTTGCGGTCCTCCGGCCATTCGAACGGCTGGCGCCGGCTGACCACTGGCCATGTGGCCTCCGGGGGAATGTAGAAGCGGACGAGTGAATGGTCAGCTTCCAGGACGGTCTGCGCGACCTCTTTGTCGCCGAATTCCTCTGTCAGGCGGGTCACCTCGTCCTCGAAGACGTCGGACAGCCGCTTGATGAAGATCAGCGGCAGGATATAGTCCTTGAACTTCGGGGCGTCCTTCTCTCCACGGATGGAACATGCCGCCTTCCAGAGCAGGCCTTCCATGGAGCGATTGTCCATGACTTGACTGTTCCCGTTCGGCGCGATATCGTCATCCGCCGCCTTCTTCCGCCGACCCCGCCGCATGGGTACCACCGGAGTTTCAGTCGCAGACTCTGCCACTCCGTCCGCGCCCATGAGGCGTATGTGGAGATCCTGGAAGTCGGGACCGAGAGACTCAATATACTGACCGATCGAGTGCCGGACAGCGTTGTCGGGCCGGTTCTTCCCTTTTTCCCAGCGGTTTACGGTTGGGAAGGACACCCGTAGCTGGGCGGCCAGCTTCTCTTGGGAGAGCCCGAGACGGCTTCGGAGTTCGCGGATGAGTTCCGGGAATTGCATGTCACTTGCCATCGATGATCACCATAAAACAATCATCTGATATAGCAAGTGATAAGTCAAATGCTATATCGTGCTTGGTTTCAGCACTTTGGAAAGGCTCTCCGCCATATCCAGAATCGTATTGAGCTGCGGCCAGCGAAACTCCCGAACGAATCCGTTTTCTCCGAGATAAAAAAGAACTCGCCCGGCACCTGAAAGGCGCCGGCAGATCTGGACGAGGTTGAGCGCCATATTTTCCAATGCCTTACGGTCAGTATTGGACGCCAATGGGATGTTGTCGAAGAGGTGATTGAGGATATTGCGAGGGTGGTTGTGGAAAATAACGATCTCGCTGCGGGACTCCGCAGCGGCGTGACGAGTCAGTTCCGATGCCATTGCTTCGGAGAATTGAACCCGATGCTCGGTCTCGACGGCGTGATGAAGCGAATGAATCTTGGTGGTGCTGGCGGACCGGACGCCGTAGCCGACAATCAGGTGCTCGATGGGCTCGGGTTCGGTCAGGTCCAGGCATCCGAGCAGGAAACCGTTCCGATTCACAGGTGTCCTGAACCTTGCGATCTCCTGGTCTGTGGCCGTCCCGATGGCGCGACGAACACGGGGTACTTCCCGCTCATGCGCGGCTGTCCATCGGATTGGATGCGGATCGAACAAGGCAGCGATGCTGCTGGTCGCGACCTCGTGGATGAGATGCTGCAAAACTGACTGATCCATAACGTCCTACGCTGGACCTTCATTCTATCGGGAGTGCGGATCAAGTGCCATTTTCAAGGCCCTCCAACGTGTCTCCGCGCAAGAGATGATGAACTTCATTTCTGTGCCGATCTTCGGAAGGCGGCTTTTAGCTTCATCTGTTGTAGAATGCTGTTGTGGTGGTGACACCCATGACCTGTCGCCGGGTCAAACGTCACTTTCGGATCTGATGTCTTTCGACGGTCCCTTTTATTTGGGCCGCTGCGTAATCGGCGAACGGCAGCCCCAAATTGAAAGGAACCTTATGAAGGCACATTTTTCTCTCACGGAAATTGAATCGATCAAACGGGAACTGGCTGACCTGCTTCCCAATGTCAAGTCCTCGCACCGCGTCGAAGCCATGGCGCGCGGGCTCGGATGGAACACCAACGCGGCCTTGCGGGCGGAACTTGCGCTCGCCGATATGGAGCGGGCCGTTGACGAGGGTGCGTTTGCCGACTACCTGGGAAGCCACGGCTTCCACGGCGTGGACGGTGGCGTTCTCAGTGAAGCGGTCACACGCCATAAGTTCGCAGAAGAGCGCGCGGCAATCCAGCGGGTCATGGAACGCGAACCGAACCTGGCCAAATGGGGTTTCGGCGTGCATGACGAGCCTGCAAAACCTCGCGCCGTTCGCGAAGCTGAGTTCCAGTCCAACCGCCAGGCAATGCTCAATCCCCGTGCGATCGGCGAGTTTGTCAGGGCTCGTGAGTTCCTCTCGCAGTTTGGACAGCGCAAATCCATCAACAGGAAGATTTCCAGTTATGGCCTAAAGCACCGGGCCGAAGAATTTCACAGGGACAACGGTAGCGACGATCCCTATGTTGGCAACGGGATGTTGATCGCGGCAGCGGTTCATCTGGGTTTCAGAACTGCGCGAACTGGAATAAACGCCAATCTGAACATCGGAGCAAAAGGATCCAATCGTTCTACTCCATCGACCCACGTGCCGCAGGCGGCGTTGGGTCCCAAGCCTCGGTTTCAGGCTTGGCGCAACATGATGGTCGCCGCAATAAATGCGGGGCTGGACCAGAACCTGTTTGGCCTCGATGCCGACGATAACCGTTGGACGGGAGGTAAGGCGGTCTATCGCTTCACCCTGGCGGATATGCCAGCCATTGCGAGTGTCGGGGACGCGAGCTTCGGCGAACTGGTCTTTAAGGTTGCGCTGCAACCCTGCAGCGATGCCGAGAAGTTCATCGAGCCATGCACGGGACCTGATATCCGGTTTGAGGCTGGCGAGGCATTCGCGTCCGGCTGGCTGGAACGTCGCAAGGGGAAATGGCTGCAAACTGGCCCCCGACCGATGTGCTACTTTCGGCGCGAATTGCTGCCCACCATCGCCGGGATTGAGGTTCAGCCCCACGGGTATTCGCCGGAAGGCAGGATTATGTTGTGATGACTGACGGCCTGAACGGCGAATCACCGTGACGGGCCGCTATTGGCCCGGTCGCACCTTCTGCCAGATTCGCCGCTGTTGATGCCAGGATACTTCGGAGGTCACGGCGCGCACCTGTCTTTCCGCAATTCTGGCTGATATCCCATGCTGCAGGAGGATCGCCTCCTGTATATCCGCCGCCAGATTAAGGAGGTTCATGATCTGCGTGATCCGGGCGCGCGTCACATAGCCGAGCCGCGCGAGGTAGGCGTAGTCGCGAACCTCCCCCCGATCCACCATCTCCTGAAACTTAATCGCGAGTGCCATCAATCGGGTGATCCGCGGCAGGCGAGGCGCGGCGGCCTCCATAGGCAGCTTCGCCCTACCCCGTAGTTTGAGGGTGACCTGAACGTCTACTGTGCTCATCGTTCCTTACTCCTCGCATAGTTGTTTGATGCTGGCCGACTTGAAGCTGACCGTAACCTTGCCTGTGCGGCCCTCGTAACCGACCTTCTCGATCATTTGCCGCAGCAGGAGCCCCTGCTCCCGCATATTCATCGCCTTCCACAACGCCTCGAAAGGCTCCATCGTCTTGCGCAGGTCGCCATCCATGCGCTCACGTTCCCGAAGTGAGATCTCCCGCTTGAGTTCGATGGCCCGGGCCTCACCGGTGCGGATTTGGCCAGTGAGTTCGGCCTTGCGATCGTCCGAAGGCTCGCGCAGCCGCGCCACCTGAGACTTCCAGTTCTTCACCCGGACCTGAACACCGCTCAGTTCCTCTCGTACCCGAGCGATGTCGTCATTTAGCCGCTGGCGGATCAATTGCGCGGCCGCCGCTAACACCTGCGGATGGAGGCTCACCCGTTGCACGCTGGCGACTATGGCGTCCTCCACCGCCGGTGCTGAGACAGAGCGAGCCACGCAGGAGTTGTCGCTCGGTTGCTGTGAGCGCGCGCAAACGTAGTATCGATAGCGGCGGTCGTTGCTGGACGCGTATGTCTGGTACATCGCCGAGCCGCATCCGGAGCAGTAGAGCAAGCCGCGAAGGAGTGACTCCATCCTCGTGCGCCCACGTTTCTCGCCGCAGACGGAGTTCTCCTTGATGCGGGCCTGAACCAAGTCGAACGTCTCCTGGTCAATGATGGCCTCGTGTTCGCCTGGATAGAGCGTCTGGTCAACTCGAAGCTGGCCGGTGTAAAGGACATTCGCGAGCAGATTGTAGAGATGCGAGCGGCGCAGCGGCTGGCCTCCGTAAACTTTGTCAGCCCGCGTGGTCCATTGCTTATTGCGCCACCCCAACCGGCTGACCTTCGCCGCGATGCTGAACACCGACTCGCCTTCGCGATACCACTGGAAAATCGAACGCACCCGTTCCGCCTCTTCGGCGTTGATCACCAGTCGACCGTTCTCCGCGTCCAGGTCGTAGCCCAGAATCAGGTGCCCGCCGGTCCACTTACCCCGCTTCTTCGCAGCGGATTGCTTGTCCTTCGTGCGCTCCGAAATGATCTCTCGTTCGAACTGCGCAAACGAAAGGAGGATATTGAGCGTGAGGCGTCCGAGGGATGTCGTCGTGTTGAATTGCTGAGTGACCGAGACGAAGGTCGTCCCGTGCTTGTCGAAGACCTCCATGATCTTCGCGAAGTCCCTGATGTTCCGGCTGAGCCGATCCACCTTGTAGACGACTACGCAGTCGACGGCTCCCGCCTGCGAGTCGGCCAGCAGGCGCTTCATCGCGGGCCGCTCCATGTTGGCACCCGTGAAGCCGCCGTCGTCGTAGAGGGTAGGCAGCACCGTCCAGCCTTCGCCGGTCTGGCTGCGAACGTAGGCCTCGCCTGCGTCGCGCTGGGCGTCAAGGGAGTTGAAGTTCTGCTCCAGCCCCTCCTCAGTCGATTTCCGCGTGTAGATCGCGCAGCGGATTACTTTCGTCGGGCTATTGCTGGTACTCGCCACGTTTGGCCCCCGGTTTATTTCCCAACCCAAAGAAGGCGAACCCGTTCCAGCGGGTGCCTGTTGCCGCCCGCACGGCCGCGCTCAGCGAAGGGTACAGCCTGCCGCCATGCTCAAACCCCTCTTCGCGGACCCGAACGACGATGTCTTTGCCCCGGAAGTGGCGCTTCAGATCCGATCCATCCAGCGGGAGCCGCGGATCGGCGGACGCCAAACACCTCGATTCCGATGTGCGCGTCTCGTCCAGCGGCATCTGCAGAAAGTTCTTCGGCGCGCGAATCCGGAGGTCGGCGTCGTCGGCGATCTCCAAGGCGCGCTGCCGGGCGCGTTCGGAGAGCCCACCCAGGGCATTTGCCTGGATGCGCCAGGCGATTCGGCGGAACAGGAACTGCTTGTGGCCCGACCGGCTCTCCTCTCCAAACACCTCGAGGTACTTCGCTCTCAGCCCTCCCGCGGTCAGGCGCCGGAGGCTCTCAATCTCTTCGTGCAACGTGGTGGATTTTGCCGTCTCTTCTCTCATGTTGTTAACCCGCAGTCACATGAGTCACTCTTCGTCTCTGGAGAGTCAAGTCGGTTTGGCCGGTCCGGAAACCGGATTCGCAGGTGGGCCGTGGCGAGAAGATTGGCGATTTCGCGAACGGCGTCGTCGAGCGCCGGATCGTGGGCGGGCATGGTGGTCTCCTGTGTTGAGACCACCCACAACGATCTCCGCTTGGCGGTCGAAACGCTGTCTGGTGGAATTATTTCGGGTGTCGCTAACTATATACGCCGTGAATTCAAAATCATGCGGGTCGGCAACACAAATTCCGCATTTTTGTTAACCACTACCTGGAGACGGAACTGGAGACGGGGAGAAACGGGCTTCGGTAAACGGCAAAGGGAGGAAGAGTTGGCGCTGCAAGGCAAACAGCGGAAAAACGGAGAGAAGGGAAGGCCCCAATTGGTGGCCTGTTGCGTAGTTGCGGCGGGCCACCGCCGTTAACAAACTGGAGGTAAGAGGTTGGGGATAAACAATTTGGCTCCCCGAGTGCAACATCGTAAGAGACAGGAATTTGGCGCGAAAATAGAGAGGCCGCAAGCCGCTGATTCAAAATATACTTGGGTAAATGTTGCGGCCTGAAGTGGGCTCCAGTGGCCATTCTCTATTTCTATGTACAGGTTGGGGCTTTCAAGCGTCGCTATTCACGACCTCCACCAAGGCCAAGGTCACGGCTTATTTGGAAGCCAGCGAGCGGATGGCGAAGCCTTGCCCGCAATGCGGCACAGGGACGCTCAGGCGTAAGGAAGGGTCCCCTGACCCACGATTTCCCTGGACAGTTCTCTGGGAACATTTGAGATAGAAAATGTTCAAAAGGAGAGAGAATGTCCAATACGAAGAATTCCGATTCCGGGGCTGCGGAAGGAGCCCGGAGGGC
>CAIKMJ010000026.1 GCA_903828455.1 uncultured Acidobacteriia bacterium
ACGGGCCCGGTCTGCGATCTTTTTCTTGCGGAGTCTGCCGTAGCGAGACTTATCACCGTGGAGTGCTGACATGCATCCCGTATCGGCTTGTGCGGGGGGGCGGCGGGGGATTGTTTTTGGGGGGGCGGGCGGGGGCGATTAAAGTTGCAGCGCGCCGATGCCGATGGGACATTATGAACCCACTTCCGACAGTTGCGACACACGACGGGACGCGCGGCGTCGGCGCGGCGCTGCCTATGTATATCGGCGAGGCGATTCGCCGCGCGACGGGGGAGGTGTTCTCCATGATGCTGGGCGAGAGGGTGGAACCGGGCGAGATGACGGTACACAAAGCGGCGCAGCCGGGCCAGCCGGATCCGGAGAGTTATCACCCGGGCGTGGTGGCGGTACTGGGGATGACCGGCGAGTGGGCGGGTTCGGGGCAGCTTTCGTGCGCGCCGGAGTTTGCGTGCCGGATTGCGTCGTGGATGCTCGGGGACGAATACGCGGTGGTGGACGAAGACGTACTCGATGCGGTGGCCGAGGTGGCGAACATGATTGTGGGGAATGTGAAAAACATGCTGGAGGACCGATTGGGGCCGATGGCGCTGAGCACGCCGACGATCGTGTTCGGGCCGGAGTTTGCGACGCGGATTGCGGGCAATCCGGACCGGGTGATGGTGCCGTTCCGGTGCGGCGGCGAACGGATGGCCGTGCAGGTGGTACTGGCGCCGAAGCACACGGCGGGCGGGGAAGGGCGGCACGGGCACGGCCACGCTCACGGGCTGGTGCTGAGCGAAGCTGACACGGTGTCGCGGTAACCATGATGCGGCGGAAACCCTACGCGCAATTGCCGGGCGTGAGCTTGTCGGTGGATCCGGTGCGGCTGTACGGAAGCGCGGCGGTCAGCCGTGCCGAACCGGCGAAGGCGGAAGCGGCCGGAAGCGCGCCGCCGGCGACGCTGGACGAGGCCGATGCGCTGCGGTTCAGCGGCGAGATTCGGAATCTGGCGGCCATCGTGGAACGGTACAGACTGGGGACGGATGCCGAAAGCGGCAAGGCCTGCGATTTCGTGGCGGAGAAGCTGGCGGATGCGTCGCGATCGCTCGACCGCGGCGATGCCGAGAAGAGCTGGCTGCATCTTTACAGCGCGGCGAAGCTGTGTGTGAATTTCGGGATCGAAACAGCGGCCGTGAACGGGGCGCTGGCCAGGATCAACCGGCTGATTTAGTCGCGGCGATTTCATCGTAAACGCCGAGGACTTCCTGCGCGGTGCGGGCCCAGCTGAATTTGGCGGCCTGGCGGCGGCCTTTGACGATCAGCTCCTGGCGGAGATCGTCATTCACGAGCACTTCCGTAATGCCGCGCGCGATATCGAAGACGTTTTCCGGATTCACCATCATGGCGGCGCCGCCGACGACTTCCGGCAGAGAGCTGACGGAAGAAGCGATGACGGGAGTGCCGGACGCCATGGCTTCGAGCGGCGGCAGGCCGAAGCCTTCATAGAGCGACGGAAAGACGAACGCGGTGGCGAGTTCGTGGAAGATCCGCAGGGTATCGAACGGGATGAAGCCGAGGAAGCGGACGCAGTGTTCGACGCGGCTGTGGATGACGGCGCGGCGGACGTCGGGGTGGCGGCCGATTTCATCGCCGATGATGATGAGGCGGAGGTCGCGGTAACCGCGGTGGTTTTCGAGCTGGCCGCGGGCGACGGCGAAGGCTTCGATGAGGCGCGGGATGTTCTTCTGCGGGCGGATGGAGCCGGCGTAAAGCAGAAACGGATAGCGAATCTGGTAGCGCTCGAGGATGCGGTGGCGCTGGCGGGCGGTGGCTTCCGGGCCGGGCGCGGCGGGGCTGGCAGTTGCCGAACCCGGAGTGGCGGAGCGCGAGACGGCGAGCGGGGCGGCGCGGCGTTCGAGAAAGAGCGGGTCGGGCGCGTTGTAGATGAGCCGGATGCGTTCGGCGGCGGAGGGAACGAGACTGGCGACGTCGCGCTGGGTGGCGCCGGAAACGGTGATGATGCGGGCGGCGCGTTCGAGGCCGCGGCGCAGCCGGAAGCCGCGGGCGGCGTGGAGAAGGCCGGAGGCGTCGTCGTAAAAGAGGCTGCCGAGATCGTGGACGGTGACGGCGTAGGGCGCCGGCATCAGCAGCGGGACGCGGTGGATCGGGATGTGCGTCAGGGCGGGGCGCAATTCGCGGATCAGGCGAGGGAGAAGAAAGTGGTCCACGCGGTGCCCGTCGGTGTGTTCGTGGGCGACGTGGCGGAAGTTGGCGGGGAGGGCGGAGAATTCGTCGCGGTCGGCCGCCGGGCCGATGAGTAAATACTCGTGGTCGCGCTCGGCCTCGGCGAGAGCGCGCAGCAGGTTGCGGATGTAGGTGCCGACGCCGAAATCGCGCACGCGGCGCACGTCGATGGCGATCTTCACTGGCCTGATTCTACCGGAATCGATTCTACAGGATCGGGAAGCGGCCGCGGGGCCGGCGGGCGGCCCCGGGGTGCAATCCGCGGAATGGGCTGCTTAGCGCGCGGCGAGCTTCCAGTCGTAGAGCGGAAAACGCGAGGTGAGCTTTTCGACGCCGGCGCGGACGGAGGCGATGGTTTGTTCCAGCTTCTCCGGCCCGGCGGGGATCGCCTGCAGGACTTCGGCGATGAGCGCGGCGACGGTGCGCATTTCCTCGGGCCCGAAGCCGCGCGTGGTGGCGGCGGGAGAGCCGAGGCGGATGCCGCTGGGGTTGAGCGGCGGATTGGAGTCGAACGGGATGCCGTTTTTGTTGACGGTGATGCGGGCGCGGTCGAGCGACTGTTCGGCCTCTTTGCCGCGAACGCCTTTCGAGAAGACGTCGACCAGCATGAGGTGAGTATCGGTGCCGCCGGAGACGACGCGGAAGCCTTCGGCGATCATGCCTTCGGCGAGGGCGACGGCGTTGGCGCGGACGCGCTTCTGGTAGGCGACGAAATCGGGCTGCAGGGCTTCGAGGAAGCAGACGGCCTTGGCGGCGATGACGTGGACGAGCGGGCCGCCCTGGACGCCGGGGAAGACGTTGCGGTCGATGGAGGCGCCGTATTTTTCCTTTGCCAGGATGATGCCGGAGCGCGGACCGCGCAGGGTTTTGTGGGTGGTGGAGGTGACGATATCGGCGAGCGGGCAGGGGTTGGGATGGAGGCCCGAAGCGACGAGGCCGGAGAAGTGGGCCATATCGACAAGCAGGAGGGCGCCGACTGAATCGCAGATCTCGCGGAAGCGGGGGAAGTCCCATTCACGGCTGTAGGCGCTGCCGCCGGCGATGATCATTTTCGGCTTGTGTTCGGCGGCGAGGGCGGCCATCTGATCGAAATCGATGCGCTCGTCGTCTTTGCGGACCTGGTAGCCGACGATGTTGTAAGTCTTGCCGGAGAAGTTGAGTTTGTGGCCGTGGGTGAGGTGGCCGCCGTGGGCGAGGTCGAGGCCCATGACGGTATCGCCGGGCTGGAGGACGGCGGAGAAGGCGGCCTGGTTGGCCTGGGAGCCGGAGTGGGGCTGGACGTTGACGTACTCGGCGCCGAAGAGTTGTTTGGCGCGGTCGCGGGCGAGGTTTTCAACTTCGTCGGCGTATTCGCAGCCGCCGTAGTAGCGCTTGCCGGGGTAGCCTTCGGCGTACTTGTTGGTGAAGACGCTGGAGGTGGCCTCCATGACGGCTTCGGAGGTGAAGTTTTCGCTGGCGATCAGCTCGATCTGGCCGTCCTGGCGGCGGACCTCCTTCTGGATGAGGTCATAGATGGCGGGATCGACTTCGGCGAGGGGCCGGGAAATAGGGAGTGACATGAAATTGAAGTTGAATTTTATCATCAGCAGGGGCGGGGGCGCCGGCTCGGGCAGGAGGGCTGGAATTGCTGTATTGTGGAACCAGAAGGTTCCGCATGAATCTCACGATTGAGCTTTCCGATCTGCAGGCGGCGGCGCTGCGGGCGCAGGCCGAGGCGCAGGGCCTGACGGTGGAGCGGTGGTTCCAGAAAATCGCCGAGGATCATTTGTCTGCAGACTCGCTGGCGCACCTGCAGAGCACCAACCCCGAAGAATGGGCGCGGCGCTTCCACGAGTGGGCCGAAGCGCATGACCGGACAACGCCGCTGCTCAGCGATGAGGCGACCGGGCGGGATAGTTTGTATCCGGATCGCGCATAACGTACAAAGCTGCCTCGGGGATTCATGCTGATCGACACCAGCGTTCTCATCCGGACTCTGCAGCCGCATCATCCGCAGTACGCTGCCGCCGAGCGGGCCGTCCGGCGATTGCCGGAACGGGGGCGGAAGCTTCACGTGGCGGCGCAAAACCTGATCGAGCTGTGGGTGGTGGCGACAAGGCCGCGCGGGGAAAACGGACTCGGCATGACGACGGGCGAGGCTGCTGCCGAGGTGCTGCGGGTGCGCAATCTGTTCTACTTCCTTAACGATACCCCGGCCATCTACGCGGCTTGGGAAGCGCTGGTGGTTCGGCATGGAGTCTCCGGGAAGCCAGCTCACGATGCGCGACTGGTGGCGGCGATGCAGGTTCATGGACTAACGTCAGTCCTGACGTTCGACCGAACGGGATTTTCGCGGTTCCCCGGCGTCGACGTGATGGATCCGTCACAGGTGGAAGCAGAAGAGAATTAGCCGCGGTGCGCAATGCTGACACGCGCCAGGCGGGATCACTTCGAACGGGTGCTTTGAGGGCTGGGCGGCCGTCACATCGTCCCGATTTCCGACGCTCATATCGGATTCCCCACGAATAGCCAATGCACCCTGCAGTCGGGTACCAGGCGATGCCAAGAAAGGCGAACGCCTCAATGTCTGGCGGGCCGAACAAATTCACGAATGCGAGGGCCCGGCCCCGGACGAGCCCCCGGGTTAAGACGACGTCGGCAAGCCATGTAGCAATCAAAGCGACGCGCAATATCCATATCAGAGTGCCGGATACGGCGAATCAGTCAAACCTGGTTTGTATGAGGCGACCAGCCCAAAAGGCGGGCACCAGACTACAGCCGACTTTGCCGACGGCCTGCATGAAAGTTCCGAACGGGCCAGCCGGCGTAAGTAGTTCGCACGCTGCTAAGGAGAAGCGGGCCCAAATCATCGCAGCAATAATTACTCCAATTTGCTGTAAAAAGAACGCAAAAAAATCGGGTTCGTCGATCTCCGTCGAAAACATCGGAATCCAGTTTTATCGGTTCGATCGACTGCCCGGGCCGGTGCCGCCCCGACTTTCGAAAATCGCAGGCATCGCGCGGGGCGCTACGCCGAGGCGCGGGCGAGTTTGGCGGCGGCGATCATGCCGCCGACGTGGCGCTGGCCGTGTTCGGCGATGTGGGTGGCGATACCGATGACGGTGGTCTGCAGCTTCTTGCGGCCGATTTCGCGGATTTCGCCGAAGCGGGCGGGGTCAATGCCGCGGACGAGGGCGTCGTAGCGGTCCATGGCGGCGTTGACGAGGGCGATGAGGTCGGCGGCGGATTCGGGGCTTTCGGAGGGGATGCCTTCGGCCTTCATGACGGCGATTTGTTCGGCGGTGAGCTGGTTGCCTTCGAGGTAGGTGCCGAGACGGTCGGTGGCGCCGGCGAGGTGGCGGGCGTGGAAGCCGGCAGAGGTCATGCCGTGGGGTTTGGCCCAGATTTCGGCGGGGCTGAGGTGGCCGATGGCGGCGGCGACGTCTTCACGGATTTGTTCGGAGGCGCGGAGGAGATGGCCGGTGACGGGATGGAGCCCCTCGGCTACGCCCCGCATCCAGGGTTCGGGCTGAGGCGCGGGCGTGGGTTCGGGTCGGGCGGAGGGCTGTGCGTTTTGATCGGTCATTCGTACATCATGACACTGTGGCTTTGGGCCGTGGAATTTGTCACCGGATGTACAGGAAGAGCTTGTGGGCGCGGCCTTCTTCGTCGGGGATAGTCTCCGATTTTACGGGGACCCAGGTGCCGATTTCGTAATCGTGGGCGACGACGCGGGTGCCCTTTTTGAGCTGGCCTTCGAGCATGGCCTGAATCTGCGGCAGGGCCTTCGGCAGGAGGTAGACGGTGATGAGATTGGCCTGCGAGTAGTTCTGCTTCATGACGTCGCCGAAGATGATGCGGGCGGTGCCGGTGAGGCCGAGCGATTTGATTTTGGCCGAGCTTTGGCGGACGAGGTTCTGGTCGAGTTCGACGCCGGTGGCGTCGGCGTGATATTTGCCGGCGGCCATGATGACGATGCGGCCGTCGCCGCTGCCGAGGTCGAACATCTTCTCGCCGGCTTTGAGGGCGCCGAGCTGGAGCATGCGGTCGACGATGGAATCCGGGGTGGGGTAGTAGGGGCCGAGGCTTTCGCCGGTGGGGACTGAGGCGGGCGCGGCGTTCTGCTGCGCGAAGGCCGCAAGCGACAAGGCGGCGAGAGCGAAGGCGGCCGGGAACAGGGGACGGCGGTGGAGCATCAAATTACTCTATTACAGGCGGGCGCGGGCGGGGTGTGACAGGGCGGCGCGGGCTGGGTTCTAATTGAAGAGATGTCGTTTCCTGTAAAGGCATTCCGATTTGCGTTTTCGTTTATTGCCGCGGTGTCACTGGCGCCGGCGCTGAGTTTTGCCGCGGCGCCGCATGAGGTCTACAACGCGCAGCAGGCGTACGCGTACACGGCGAAGGTGGCCGGGTTCGGCGAGCGCTGGCCGGGTTCGCCGGGCCACCAGAAGACGGAAGAGCTGATCCGCCAGGTGCTGAAGAAAGACGGCGCGGTGGTGGCCGGGGACGACTTCACGGCGTCGACGCCGCGCGGCATGGTGGCGGTACACAACATCATCGGCAAGTTCAATGTGACGGCCGATCCGAAGCAGCCGGTATTCATTCTGGCGGGCCACTACGACACGCTGTTCAAGCCGGGATTTATCGGCGCAAATGACGGCGCATCGAGCACGGCGATTCTGCTGGCGTTTGCCGATGCGCTGGCCGGGCAGAAGACGAAGATGCAGATCTGGCTGGTGTGGACGGATCTGGAAGAAGCGATCAAGGACTTCGACGCGAACGATGGTCTGTACGGCAGCCGGCATCTGGCGCGCAAACTAATGACCGATGGCACGGCGGCGCGGGTGCGCGGGTTTTTTCTGCTCGACATGATCGGCGATAAAGACCTGGGGGTGGCGCGCGAGACGGGGTCGACGCGCTGGCTGCAGGATTACATTGAGCGGGCGGCGCAGCAGCTGGGATACGGACAATATTTTTTCCAGTACGAGATGGGGATTATCGACGACCACGCGCCGTTTCTGCAGGCGGGTATTGCGGCGGTGGATGTGGTGGATGCGATGTACGGGCGCATGGGGCCCGGGCTTGACGGGATGGGCGAGTTCCACCATGCGAACACGGACACGATGGAGAAGATTTCGGCGAAGAGTCTGGAGATTGTGGGGCGGACGATTCTGCTGACGGTGGAGCTGCTGGATAAGCAGAGCTGAGCGCATGCCCGAAGACGTTGCATTGCGGATCCGGCGGACGGGCGAGGAGAGGGCGCGCTTGATCGCGCTGGTGGAGGGTCTGCGGGCCGGGCAGGCGGAGTATAAACCGGCGGCGGAAGTGTGGTCGGTGAATGAGAATTTAGAGCATCTGGTGCTGGCCGAGGTGTCGGGGACGAGCAAGATCTGGGCGGCGGCGGAGGGCGTGCGGAACGGGAGGCCGGTATGGTCGGGCGAGCACACCAATCGTGGATTGTCGATTGAGGATGTGATTGCGCGGACGTGGAGGCCGAAGGAAGCGGCACCGCCGATCGCGACACCGCATATCGGAGGGCCGCTGGCGTACTGGGTGGAGTATCTGAAGCTTTCGCAGGGGTTGCTGGAGCGGCTGGAAACGGTGCTGAGCGGACTCGATGCGGAAGCGGTGGTGTTTCCGCATTTTTTGAGCGGGCCGCTGGATGCGCTGCAGCGGATCGAATTCCTGCGGTTTCATCTGGCGCGGCACAGGGCGCAGATTGAAGCGCTGATGGGGCAGCCCGGGTTTCCGCGATGACGGCAGGCGCCAGGACCGCAGACGCCAGGACGGAAGACGCCAGGACGGAAGACCCAGTGACGGAAGACGGGGTGACGGCTGGCTGGAAACCCTTTCGGGAACCGTTGCGTGTGACGGCGCTGCGCACCGGGGCCATCGCGATGGCGATTGGCGCCGTGCTGGCCGGATTCCGGGGCGGGGTGGCGGCTGGCCGATGGCGACGCTGCTGGCATTGTGGCCGGCATTCGGCGGCCATTGGGTGGAAGTGTGGTACCTGAACGGGCTGCGTCCGCGCCTGCGGGGCGGGCGCCGGGCGCAGGTTGCCGCCCGCATGGGGTTGTGGTTCGCCGCTGGCATAGCGATCGCTTTCGCGATGCGATTGACATCGGCGGCTGCCGGACTTCAGCCGTTGCGATGGCTGGCGTGGCGGGTCGGCGGAGCGGCGTTTATCGGCATCGAACTGGCGGCGCATCTGGTGCTGCAAATGCGCGGCCTGCCGAGCTTTTACAACGGGCGCGGGTAGGGGAGCCGACGCAGGCGGAGATTTTTTTCGTCCGCGCGGGGGCCAGGCTATACTAATTGAAGCCCCCGGCACGTGCCAGGGCACGGCGCTTTGGTTTCAGCGGTTTGACAATGCGCTTGCAGATGCGTTAGCCTCGATTGGTAAACTCGCAATCATAGACGGAGTGGTGTGTTCAAAATGAGTACGGTGTTCCCGTCCAAACCGGGGATTGAAAGACAGTGGCACGTAATCGATGCCAACGATGTGGTTCTCGGCAAACTGGCGTCGCACGCGGCGCGGCTGCTGATGGGCAAGCACAAGGCGTCGTGGACGCCGTTTCTCGACACGGGCGATCATGTGATCGTGATCAACGCGTCGAAGGTGAAGCTCACCGGTAAGAAAGACGCGCAGAAGGTGTACCGGCATTTCACCGGTTATCCGGGCGGCCTGGTGGAAACCGGCGCGGCGAAGGTTCGTCTGACGCGGCCCCAGCGCATGGTGGAAGAAGCGATTTCGGGCATGCTGCCGAAGACGAAGCTCGGCAAGCAGATGTACCGGAAGCTGAAAGTTTATGCCGGCGACAAGCATCCGCACGTGGCGCAGAAGCCGGTCGATCTGGTCATCGAAAGAAAGGCAAGCTGAGTTGGCTTTAAGAAAGATTGAACAGTATCTGGGAACCGGCCGCCGCAAACGCAGCGTGGCTCGTGTGTTCCTGCGGCCCGGGGGTTCGGGCAAGATTACGGTGAATGGCCGCGAGCTGGAAAATTATTTCCCGACCGAAGCGCTGCGCATGCCCGCACGGGTGCCGCTGCAGACGGTGGAAATGACGGACCGTTTCGACATTCTCATCCTGGCGCATGGCGGCGGAGTGGCGGGGCAGGCGGGAGCTGTGAAGCTCGGCATCGCCCGCGCACTGATTCAGTTCAACGCCGAACTGCGGGGCGCGCTGAAAAAAGCGGGCCTGCTGACGCGCGACGCGCGTGAGCACGAACGGAAGAAGTACGGGCAGAAGGGCGCCCGGAAGCGCTTCCAGTTCTCCAAGCGCTAGAACAGGCTTTTTATTGCGGTCGGGGCGCAGGTATTTTACTTGCGCCCCGAAGTTTTGTGTCCGGACGTATTTGGGCTGGCTGCGGCGGGCCCGGGACGGGGGACTCGGTAGTGGTGCCGGTACTTGTTGTGCGCAAATCTCGCTTTGGATCGCGCGGCGGCGGGGAACGGCGGAAGAAAGACCAAGGAGTCGTTTTTGCCTCAGATTTCCATGAAAGAATTGCTCGAAGCAGGCGTTCACTTCGGGCACCAGACCAAGCGCTGGAATCCAAAGATGAAAGAATACATCTTTGGCGAACGTAACGGGATCTACATCATCGATCTGCAGAAGACGCTGAAGCTCTTCAAAGATGCGGCGCGGTATGTGGTGGAAATGGCCGCGCAGGGCAAGACTGTCCTGTTTGTCGGTACCAAGCGGCAGGCGCAGGAAGCGGTGGCGGAAGAGGCCACGCGCTGCCAGATGTTCTATGTGAACTCGCGCTGGCTGGGCGGACTGCTCACCAACATGACGACGGTGCAGAAGTCGATCAAGCGCCTGAAGGAACTCGAACAGATGGCGTCGGAAGGCACCTATGGCGGGCGTCCGAAGAAGGAAATCGGGCGGCTGGAGCGGGACCGCAAGCACCTCGATTCGAATCTCGCGGGTATCAAAGACATGCCGGGTCTGCCGGACGTGATCTTCGTGATCGATTCGAACAAGGAAGCGATCGCGGTGAAGGAAGCGCGGCGCCTGGGGATTCCGGTGGTGGCGATTGTGGACACCAACTGCGATCCGGACGAAGTGGACTGGGTGATTCCGGGCAACGACGATGCGCTGCGCGCGATCCGGCTCTTCACGAGCAAGATTGCCGACGCCGTCATCGAAGGACGCGCACTGGCATCCGAGCAGGATTTCACGGCTGAAAAGGTGGCAGGCGACGGCATTGTGGGCGAAGACGGCGCGGTGGAAGACATCTCCGAAGAATATTCGCAGTATGTGGACCCCAAGTACGCCGAGCAGATCATGCAGGAAAGCCTGATGCTCGACGATACGGCAGCCGCGGGCCGCAAGGGACCGGGTTCGGAAACGAGCGAGCCGGCACCGGCCGCCGCCGAAGCATCGCAGCTCTGAGTTTGCGGGTCTGACGTTCCGGCAAAGCCGCCGGTTTATAGTAATAAGTTGCGCTCAGCGGGGTTCGGGGCCTGTCAGGGGATTGAAATAAATCCTCCGGCAGGCCGAACCCCACAAGTGTGTCTCCGGTACGAAAGCGGGAGTAAATCAGGATCATGGCCGAAATTACAGCAAGCTTAGTGAAAGAACTCCGGGAACGGACCGGAGCGGGAATGATGGAGTGCAAGAGCGCTCTGGCGGAAGCCAAGGGCGACCTGGCGGAAGCGGAAGTTGTGCTGCGCAAGCGCGGCATCGCGTCGGCGGGTAAAAAATCGTCGCGCACTACCAAGCAGGGCAGCGTCGGCAGCTACATTCATGCGGGCGCGCAGCTCGGCGTGCTGGTGGAAGTGAACTGCGAAAGCGACTTTGTGGCGCGCACGGAAGATTTCCAGGAACTGGTTCGCGACATTGCGATGCACATTGCGGCGGCCGATCCGCAGTTCGTTCGGCGCGAAGACGTGGATCAGGCGGCGCTCGACAAGGAAAAAGACATTCAGCGCGGCCGCGCCCTGAACGAAGGCAAGCCGGCCAACATCGTCGATAAGATCGTGGAAGGCCGGATGTCGAAGTACTACGAAGAAGTCTGCCTTTACGAACAGCCGTTCGTGAAGGAAAACACGATCACGATCGAACAGCTGATCAAGACGAAGATCGCCAAACTGGGCGAAAATATTTCGGTGTCGCGGTTTGCGCGGTTCAAAGTGGGCGACGCAACCGAGACCGGCGCGTAAGCTATAAAGCGCTGCCATGGCCCGGTACGAGCGCATTCTTCTGAAACTGAGCGGCGAGGCGATGGCCGGGCCGCAGTCCTTCGGTATTGATCCGGACCGCGTGAAGGCGCTGGCCGCCGAGATTGCTTCGGTCGCGGCGCAGGGCGTGCAGGTGGGGCTGGTGGTGGGCGGCGGAAACATCTTCCGCGGCATCGCGCTGGCGGCCCGCAAGATGGACCGGGTGACCGGCGATCACATGGGCATGCTGGCGACGGTGATCAATGCGCTGGCGATGCAGGATGCGCTGGAGCAGATTGGCGCGCACACGCGGGTGATGAGCGCCATCCAGATGCATCAGGTGGCCGAGCCTTACATCCGGCGGCGGGCGATGCGGCACCTCGAAAAGGGACGCATCGTGATTTTCGCGGCGGGCACGTCCAATCCGTACTTTTCGACCGATACGGCGGCGACGCTGCGGGCGCTGGAGATTCGCGCGCAGGTGATCGCGAAGGCGACCAAGGTGGACGGGGTCTACGACAAAGACCCGATGAAGCACCCGGACGCGGTGATGTACAAGCGGATCGGGTACACCGAGGTGCTGACGCAGTCGCTGGGCGTGATGGATGCGACCTCGATTGCGATGTGCCGCGACAACAAGCTGCCGATTCTGGTATTTAATCTCAACACGCAGGGCAATATAATGCGAATGGTATCCGGCGAAGAGGTCGGGACCATTATTGGCTAAGAACTGATATTGGCTGAGAACTGACTTATGGAAACCGTCAAAGAGATCGAAGCAAGCGCGAAGCAGCGCATGGACAAGGCTCTGGCCGATCTGCAGCACGCCATGGCGACCATCCGGACCGGACGCGCGTCCATCCACCTGCTGGACAACGTGCGGGTGGATTATTACGGGACGCCGACGCCGGTGAATCAGGTGGCAAACCTGCATGTGCCGGAACCGGGTCTGATTACGATCCAGCCGTGGGATGCGTCGCAGATTGCGCCGATCGAAAAGGCCATCCGCGCCGCCGAGCTGGGCGTGAATCCGGCCAATGACGGCAAGGTGATCCGCATTCCGATTCCGCCGCTGAACGAAGAGCGCCGCAAGGAGCTGGTGAAGAAGCTGCACGGCGTGGCCGAAGATCACCGGGTGGCGATCCGCAATATCCGTCGCGATTCGAACGATCACATCAAGCGCCTGGCGAAGGACAAGAAGATCAACGAAGACGACGATCGCCGCGCGCATGACGAGATGCAGAAGCTGACCGACAGCTACATGGCGAAGCTCGATCAGGCGGCGAAGACGAAGGAAAAAGAGATTCTCGAGATCCGGTAAGGCCGGATTTCACTGCCGCGGCGTTCAATCCGAAGGATTCGGATCGGCGGCACCGAGCGCCGCCGGGTCAAGCAGATGCATCGGGGTGTAGTCTTCGCGCTTCCACGGCGTCATGGGGGAGAACTCCAGTTCAACGCGGCAGCCGAATTCATGCGGCTCCACCGCTACCGCTTCACCCCAGTAAGAATGCCCGCCGGCGCGGAGGCGGAGGCGCACGCCCTTCTGCAGCGGCGAGATTGTCCCGGGTTCTTCGCACTCGATGACCGCGCCGCCGGTCCAGATTTCCTCCAAATTGGCGACTGCGCGGCTCTGTCCGATCTCGATGAAGATCAGTTCGGAGCAGAGGTAACGGGGCGCGTTCATATAAATTTACAGATTCTCATCGGCCCGGCGAAGCAATTCGGGAGCGAAAGATTGAAAAAGCCTGCGCGCGAATAGGATAATGACGAGTTGAGCACTTACAGCACCCTGCGCGTCCCCGGGTCGAGCGCCAACCTTGGACCTGGCTTCGACGCGCTTGGCCTCGCCCTTAAAGTTTATCTGGAATGCCGCTTCGCCGCGAGCGAGAAGCTGACGATCCGGGTGACGGGGCGGGATGCCGACCATATTCCGGCGACGGAAGAGAATCTGATCTGGAAGACGGCGCAGGCGGTGGCGGCGCGCGCGCATCTGGCGCTGCCGGCCGTGGATCTGACGATCCATAACGATATCCCGATCGGCAAAGGGCTGGGGTCGAGCGCGGCGGCGATTACGGCGGGCGTGGTGATTGCCGAGCGGCTGCTGGGGCTGCGCTGGACGGCGTCGCGGATTCTGGACGAGGCGGCGCGCATGGAAGGCCATCCGGACAATGTGGCGGCTTCGGTGCTGGGCGCGGTGGTGGTTTGCGCCATGGAACCTGGCGGGACGACGCGGGCTATCCGGCTCGACCTGCCGGAGCGCATCGACGTGGCGGTGGTTTATCCGAACTATGCGGTGCTGACCAGGCAGGCGCGCGCGGTACTGCCCGAGTGCTACTCGCTGCCGGATGTGGTCTACAACATTCAGCGGGCGGCGGTGCTGGTGGCGGCGCTGGCGACCGGCGACACGTCGGTGTTTCCGGCGGCGCTCGACGACAAACTGCACCAGCCGTACCGGGCACAGCTGATGCCGGGGCTGAACGAGATTTTGCGGCTGCGGCGGCCGGGGCTGCTGGGTTGCGCACTGAGCGGCGCCGGGCCGGCGGTGCTGGTGTTCCACGAACGCGGCGCCGGCGAAGTGTGCGAGCTGGTGCGCAACGTGTTCGCCATGCACGGCTGCACGAGCGAAGTGATTCACTCGGGCTTTTCGCGTACTGGCTACGAGCTGGTTTAGCGCCCTTCCGGTTCGGACGTAATCAGAAATACGGCGGACGGGCTTTCGATCTCCACGCCTTCGCCGGCTGCCACTTCCCAGGCCTGTCCCGCCGCAAACGGCAGACCGCCGATTTTTCCCGTACCTTCGAGCGCCACGCAGAGCATGTTGTGGCTGCGCGCCGGAATGGCGGCCTGACCCGTCACCACTACGCGCTCGGTGCGGAAGTACGGGCATTCCACCAGAAGTTCGCGTCCCTCGCCGAGAGGCTGCGGCTGTTGGGCGGCGCCGCCGGGAGTGAGCCGGGAGACGGCGACGGAGTCGTCGAGGTGCAACGGGCGCGGCTGGCCGTCTTTTTCGAGGCGATGGTAGTCGAAGAGCCGGTAGGTGACGTCGGAGAGTTGCTGGACTTCGCAGATGGTGAGTCCGCCGCCGATGGCATGGATGGTGCCGGCGGGGATGAAATAAGTTTCGCCGGGACGGACGGGGATCCAGTGGAGCAGGTCGACGATTTCGCCCGATACGGCGGCGGCGCGCAGATGCTGCGGGGTGACAGCTTCGCGCAGACCGAAGGCGATCCTGGCATCGGGTTCGGCGCGCAGGATGTGCCACATTTCGGTCTTGCCGCGGGAGTTGTGTTTCGCCGCCGCGTAGTCATCGGCAGGGTGAACCTGAACCGAAAGGTTAGCAGAGGTAAACAGGAGTTTTACCAAAAGGGGCACGGAATCCGAAGCCGAAAACCAGACTTCGCCGATGGTTTCCTTGTTCGGATTCCGATGCCAGGGTTCTGTCTCCGCCTTACCCCAGATCCGGTAGTACGGGGTCGAGGGGAGAAGGACGGGAGCGGCCATGGTGGCTTGCGTCCTTAGCCGAGCGACTCGATGAACTTGTGGATGCGGTCGAGGCCGCGTTCCAGTTCGGTCATCGAAGTGGCGTAGGAGAGGCGGACGTGATCGTCGGTGCCGAAGGCTTCACCGGGCACGACGGCGACGTTAGCTTCCTTGAGCAGGCGGTCGGCGAATTCGAGCGGCGACTTCATGCCGCCCTTTTCGAAGGCCTTGCGCACATTGGGGTAGGCGTAGAAGGCGCCGGCGGGCAGGGAGCATTCGACGCCGGGAATCTGGCGCAGGCGGGGGACGACGAAATCGCGGCGGCGGCGGTATTCGGCGAGCATCTGCGGCACCGAATCCTGCGGGCCGTTGAGGGCTTCGACGGCGGCCTTCTGCGCGATGGACGTGGGGTTCGACGTCGAATGGCTTTGCAGCTTGCCCATGGCGTTGATGATGTATTCGGGAGCGAGGCCGTAGCCGATGCGCCAGCCGGTCATCGCGTACGTCTTGGAGACGGTTCCGGCGACGAGCACGGTGGACCTGGCGCCGCTGAGCGAGGCGACCGACCAGGGCTTGGCGTCATAGAGGAAGTGCGAGTAGCACTCGTCGGTGAGCAGGAAGATGCCGCGCTTTGCGGTGATGTGATAGAGCTTTTCGAATTCGGCGTCTTCCATCACGGCGCCCGAAGGATTGCTGGGCGAGTTGATGATGACGATCTTCGTCTTCGGCGTGATGTACGCCTCGACCATGGCGGCGGTGAGGCGGAAGCCTTCCTTTTCATCCGTGGGGACGAAGACGCACTTGCCGCCGGCGTAGTTGACGATGTCCTTATAGGTGACCCAGTAGGGCACGGGGATGATGACTTCGTCGCCGGGGTTGACAAGCGCCTGGGTGTAGTTGAAGAGCACGTGTTTGCCGCCGACGGTGACGATGCACTCGGAGGGCTTGTAATCGGTGCCGAATTCGGCCTTGTGGCGGTTCACCGCGGCCTGCTTCATTTCGGCGGTGCCGCCGGCGGGCGTGTACTTGGTGAAGTTGCCTTCAATGGCGCGGATGGCGGCCTGCTTGATGTTATCCGGGGTGGGGAAGTCGGGCTCGCCGGCGCTGAAGTCGACGACGTCGATGCCTTCGCGGCGCAGCTTTTCGGCATCGGCCATGACCTTCATGGTCGAAGAGACGCTGATGAGAGCGATGCGGTCGGAGGTGGTGAGTGTAGGTTGTGTCACTGTCGTTGTCATTCCGTTTGAGTTTGTGGGCCGATTGAATCTGTGGTTATAACTTCGCGGTTTCGTTTGCCACGGGCTGGGCGAGGCGCGCGCGCAGGCGGAGTTCCACCGAGGGCGGCACCAGTCCGGTAATGTCGCCGCCGAGGCGGAAGACTTCCTTCACCAGACGAGAGCTGATGAAAGAGTACTGCTCGCCGGCGAGCAGAAAAATGGTTTCCAGTTCCGGCTGCAGGCGGCGGTTCATGAGGGCCATCTGCAGTTCCTTTTCATAATCCGAAATCGCGCGGATGCCGCGGACGATGACGCGCGCCTGTTTGCGCATGGCGTAATCGGCGAGCAGGCCGCCGAAGTTGTCGATTTCGACGTTGGGGCAGTGCGAGGTGACGTCGCGCAACATTTCTGTGCGTTCTTCGACGCTGAAGAGCGGAGATTTCGATTCGTTGCGCAGGATGGCGACGATGAGGCGGTCGCAGAAACGCGAACCGCGTTCGATCACGTCGAGATGGCCGCTGGTGATCGGATCGAACGACCCGGGGTAGATGGCGACCACGCCTGCATGGTTTTGTGACATGGCTTGTTTCGTCGTGGAATCTTCAGCCTGAAAAGACGTTGATCTCTGATTTTAGCGGATCGCATCGGGCGGACAAAGAGACGCCCGCGCCGAACCGCCGCGGAATGGGCGCGGCGTGGAACGGAAGCGAAGTCCGGCTCGTCTATAAAGATGTAGATTTCTTCATATGTTTCAAAAACTTCACCCACAAGTGTGGTGCAACAGCCACGAACGGGGCTACGTCTTTCGGAAATAATTTCTTTTGTTTTTAATAGTTTAGACGGAATTTGATCCGCAGGACTCGGACAAAAGCCCGATTCCTGTGTCATACTACCCAACAGAAACGGAACGTAGCTCTTTAAAAATGACGCAGTTAGACGAAGCGATTTCCAGATATCACCGGATACTGGAATCGGCACCCTACCGCGATTTGCAGTGGGTCAAAAATCTCCAGGACGAGATGGAAGCACGGCAGCTTTCGGCGGGCGGTCGTCTCCTCTGTCCGTTTCTGCGGCCGAATTTCGTCACACAGAAACAGTACGACAATCTTGTGAAGACCGGCGAGGCGCTGATTTCAGCGATCGACCGGATGCTGCATCTGGCGCTGGCGTCACCTCAGCTTCTGACGCGAATGCAGCTTCTTCCTGCCGAGAAGATGCTGGCGGCGATCGACCCCGGCTACGAATTGTCGGAGGTCTCGGCCCAGCTCGATCTGCAGATCCAGAACGGCTCCCTGCATGTCATGCAGTATAACTCCGACGCGTTGACGGGCGCGGCGTGGTCGGAGGGACTTTCCGATCTCTTCTTCGATTGTCCGCCGGTGAAGGAATTCCGGCGGCGTTACAACCTGACGCGGGTGGGCGGCAAGAAGCACTTCCTGCATGCGCTGATGAAGGCCTATAAGATGTTCGCCACGCGCGCCGCTCACGCGGCGAACGGCAACGGCAACGGTAACGGGCATGCGGCGGTTCCGGGTGCGGTGGTTCCGGCGAAGAAGCCAAACATTGCGATTCTGGAATTCCGCGATCCGACGGGCCGCAGCGAATACGAAATCTACCGCGACTACTTCCGCCACGAAGGCTACCAGACGGAAATTCTGACGCCGGATCAGCTGGAGTACCGCAACGGCGTGCTGCGTTCCACCAGCGGGCCGAAGCCGGGCATGGAGATCAACCTGATCTACCGCCGCATCAGTGCGCATGAGTTCCTGCTGCGCTTCACGCTGAACCATCCGCTGGTGCAGGCGTACCGGGACCGCGCGGTCTGCATCGTGAACAGCTTCCGTTCCGAGCTTTCGCACAAGAAAGCGATGTTCGCGTTGCTGACCGACGACACGCTGACGGCGAAGTTCCCGATCCTCGAACGCAAGGCGATCAAAGAGCATCTGCCGTGGACGCGCGTGGTGAAGGCCGGCAAGACGACGGGGCGCGAGGGCGTGATCGACGACATGCTCGATTACATCCGCAAGAACCGCGAGACGCTGGTGCTGCGGCCCAACGACGACTACGGCGATCTGCAGACGTATGTTGGCTACGAACACGACGAGGCCTCGTGGAACCGCGCGGTGCGCGAGTCCCAGCTTTCGCCGTACGTGGTGCAGGAAAGCGTGAAGCCGGTGCGGACGCTGTTCCCGCTGATGACCTACGGGCATCTGGAGTTCAAGGAGATGCAGGTGGACGTGCAGCCACAGGCGTTCCTCGGCAAGGTGGCCGGTTGTTCCAGCTACGTGTCGCAGTCCGGGCCGGGGAATTATTCGCCGGCCGCGGGATTTGCGCCGACGTTCATTATCGATCCGAAAAATTAGACGGCTGGCTGATCATGCCGCGGGCTCCGGATGGAACCCGCGATGTGAACAGTTGACGGTGTGAACAGTTGACGGTGTGAACAGCTGAATCAATCGCGCGCCGCTCCGCCCGCGCCGCGCGTTACTTCCAGCGCAAAATCGGCTTGCGGGCCGCTGTTACCTCATCCACGCGCCTGGTCCGCGTCATGTGCGGAGCGTTCTTCAGTGTCTCCGGTTGCTCGTCCACTTCCTTCGCGATGGAGATCATCGCGTCGATAAACAGATCGAGTTCGTCCTTCGACTCGGTTTCGGTGGGCTCGATCATGAGCGCGCCGTGGACGATCAGCGGGAAGCTCACGGTGTAGGGATGGAAGCCGTAATCGATGAGCCGCTTGGCGATGTCGCCGGTGCGCACGCCCTTCGCCGCCTGCCGGTCGTCGCTGAACACCACTTCGTGCATGTTCGGGCGGTCGTAGGGCAGATCGAAAAAGTCGCGCAGTTTGTGCCGGATGTAATTGGCGTTGAGCACCGCATCCACCGTGGCATTGCGCAGGCCGGGGCCGCCGTGCGCGAGGATGTAGGCGAGGGCCCGCACCATCACGCCGAAGTTGCCGTAGAAAGCCTTGACCTTGCCGATGGAGCCGGGCCGGTCGAAGTCCCACGCCAGCGCGTCTTTCATGCGCTTCAGCCGCGGCACCGGAAGATACGGTTCCAGATGTTTCGCCACGGCGACCGGGCCGCCGCCCGGACCGCCGCCGCCGTGCGGAGTGGAGAACGTCTTATGCAGGTTGATGTGCATGACGTCCACGCCGAAGTCGCCGGGGCGCGCGACGCCCACGAGGGCGTTCATGTTGGCGCCGTCCATGTAAATCATGGCGCCTTTGGAGTGCAGAATTTCCGCCGCCTGCGCGATGTTGGATTCGAAAACGCCGAGCGTGTTGGGATTGGTCACCATGAGCGCGGCGACGTCGTCATCCACCAGACCCGCCAGGTGTTCAATGTCGATCATGCCCTGATCGTTCGAGGCCACGTTCTGCACCGAGTAGCCGGCAATGCCGGCGGTGGCGGGGTTGGTGCCATGCGCCGAATCCGGCACCAGAATCTTCTTCCGCGGATTGCCGCGCGCTTCGAGCGCCGCGCGGACCAGCAGGATGCCGGTGAGTTCGCCATGCGCGCCGGCGGCGGGCTGCAGCGTGACGGCGTCGAGGCCGGTGATCTCGCACAGCGCCGCTTCGAGCCGCCCGATGACTTCCATAGCGCCCTGCGAGAGGCTTTCCGGCTGATACGGATGCGCCCACGCGAGGCCTTCGATGCGGGCCACCGCTTCGTTGATACGAGGGTTGTACTTCATGGTGCACGAGCCCAGCGGATACATGCCGAGATCGATCGCGTAATTCCATGTGGAAAGCCGCGTGAAGTGGCGGATCACTTCCACTTCGCTGACTTCGGGAAAGCCTTCGATTTCCGCACGCACGCTGGCCGCGCCGAGCGCCGCCGCAGCGTCAACGGCGGGGACATCGAGATCGGGCAGCTGATAGCCGATCTTGCCCGGCGAACTGCGCTCGAAGATGAGACTTTCGTTCTGCGAAAGATGCTGCCGAACTTTGCGAATCATGCCATCACCTCCGCGAGCGCATCCATGTCGGCGCGCTTGGTCATTTCCGTGGCGCACAGCAGCACGGCGTTGCCGAGTTCGGGATAAAACTTTGCGAGCGGCAGGCCGCCGATGATTTTCTTTTCGAGGAGCTGCGCGTTGATCTCTTCCACAGGCTTTGCGGGCACTGCCGCGAACTCATTGAAGTACGGGCCGCTGAACAGCGGCTTCACCTTCGAGCCGAGATAATGCGCCTTGGCGAGGTTCTGTTCGGCCAGTTCGCGCAGTCCGCGTTTGCCGTAGAGTTCCATGTAGACCGTGGCCATCAGCGCAATGAGCGCCTGGTTGGTGCAGATGTTGGACGTCGCCTTTTCGCGGCGGATATGCTGCTCGCGCGTGGCCAGAGTCAGACAGAAGGCGCGGTTGCCTTCCGAGTCCTTCGATTCGCCGACCAGACGGCCGGGCAGCTGACGCACGTACTTTTCCTTCGCGGCCATGATGCCGGCAAAGGGCCCGCCGTAGCTGGGCGAAATGGCGAAACTTTGCAGCTCGCCGGCCACGATGTCGGCATCGCGCGGCGGTTCCAGAATGCCGAGCGACGCGGCTTCGGTGAAGGTGAAGACCAGCAGCGCGCCGGCCGCATGGGCCATCGCCGCGGCCTTCTTCGCATCCTCCACGATGCCGAAGAAGTTTGGCGACTGGATGATGACACAGGCGGTCTCTTTATCCAGCCTGCTTTCGAGGTCGGCAAAATCGATCTGCCCGGTCGCGCGGTCGAAGCCGAACTCCTCAATCTGCATGCCCTGATTGCGCGCGTAGGTGGCGAGCACTTCGCGATATTCGGGGTGCGCGGAGCGCGCCACCAGCGCTTTGTGGCGGCCAGTGATGCGTTCGGCCATCATGGCGGCTTCGGGAATAGCCGTTGAGCCGTCGTACATCGATGCGTTGGCGACGTCCATGCCGGTGAGCTGGCAGACCATGGTCTGGAATTCGAAGATCGTCATCAGGGTACCCTGCGAGATCTCCGACTGGTACGGTGTGTAGGACGTCAGGAACTCGCCGCGAGAGACAACCGTATCGACCACCACGGGCCGGTAGTGATTGTAAACGCCGGCGCCGAGAAAGCTGGCGTAGCCGTTGGCGTTCTGCGCCGCGAGGGACTTGAAGTAATCGACGATTTCGTATTCGGAGATGCCGTCGGCGAGCGCGAGCGGCCGCTGGAGGCGGGCCTCGGCGGGAATCTGCGAAAACAGCTCGTCGGCGGAGGCGAGCCCGCAGGCCGCGAGCATCTCCTTCCGCTCGGAGTCAGACTTCGGAAGGTATCTCAACTTTAGTGTTCCGCCCCGATGTAGGATTCGTAGTCGGCCGCGTTCATGAGATTGCCGAGATCGGTGCCGTCGGCCACTTTGACGCGGATCAGCCACGCCGCGCCGTGCGGATCTTCATTCAGCTTTTCGGGAGCCGTTGCGAGGTCGTCGTTGGCGGCGATCACTTCGCCGGCGACGGGCGCGTAAATATCGGACACGGCCTTGACGGATTCGACCGAGCCGAACGACTGGCCGGTCTGCACCGTGGCGCCGGGCTTCGGCAGGTCGACATAGACGATGTCGCCCAGTTCACTCTGCGCGTGATCCGTGATGCCAACCGTGGCGATCCCGTTTTCGAGGTGGACCCACTCGTGTTCCTTCGTGTATCGGTACGTTTCGGGGTAACTCATCTGTTCAGCGGTTCCTCTTGTAGAAAGGTGTGGGCACGGTTTCCGCTTCCACCGGCTGGTCGCGGATGATGATTTCTATTTTCTCGCCCGGCTGCGCGTGGGCGATGGGCAGGTAGCAAAGTCCGATGTTTTTGCCGAGCGTGGGGGCGGGCGATCCGCTGGTGACCCAGCCGGCGGGCTCGCCTGCGATGGTCACTTTGTAGCCGTCACGGCCGATGCCGCGGCCGCGCATTTCAAAGCCGGCGAGGCGGCGCGTCAGGCCGGTTTCGAGCTGCTTTTGCAGGGCCGCGCGTCCGATGAATTCGCCTTTATCGAGCTTGACGATCCAGGCGAGGTCGGCTTCGAGCGGCGTGATGTCGGCGCCGATTTCGTGCCCGTAAAGCGCCATCTTCGCTTCGAGCCGCAGGGTGTTGCGCGCGCCGAGGCCGCAGGGCTTGATGCCGCTGGCCGCGCCTGCCGCGAGGATGGCGTTCCAGACTTCGACCGCACGGTCCGGCGCAATATAGATTTCGAAGCCGTCTTCACCGGTGTAGCCGGTACGCGCCATGCGGGCCGGGACGCCGGCGAACACGCCATCGGCGAACCAGTAGTAGCGGATGGCGGCGAGCGCGGTTTCGGTCAGCTGCTGCGCGACTTCGAGCGCCTTCGGCCCCTGAATGGCCAGCTGCGCGTACCTTGGACTCGCATATTCGAGTTCGCAATCGAAGCCCTTTGCCTGATGCGCGGCGCGGATGTGCTCGTAATCCTTTTCCTGATTGCCGGCGTTGACGCAGAGGAAGAAATGTTCGGCGCTCACCTTGTGGACAAGAATGTCGTCGACGAAGCCGCCGGTTTCGTAGAGCAGGCCCGAGTAGTGTGCCTGGCCGTCCCTGAGCTTTGCGACAGCGTTGGTGGTGACGTAATCGACGAGGCGTGCGGCTTCGCGGCCGCGAACCTCGATTTCGCCCATGTGGCTCACGTCGAAAAGGCCCACGGCTTTGCGGACGGTGTGGTGCTCATCGAGCAGGCCCGAGTACTGCACGGGCATGTCCCAGCCGCCGAAGTCCACCATCTTTGCGCCGAGGGCGCGGTGGGTTTGATTGAGCGGAGTGCGCAGCAGCGCCGTTGCGTCCATTTATTTGTTGGTATCCAGTGTCGCGGGTTGCAGTGCAGCGGAGTTGGCCGGCGCGCCGTCGAGAAGAGTCATGGAGACGACTTTCAGTTTATTCCCGCTTTGCGGATGGCCCTGAATTGCGACCGTGCGGCCGAGGTAGCGGGCCGAGGTTTTCTGATCGCTGAGCAGCCAGCCGTCGGTCGCGGTCTGCAGCGTGTACTTCGGAGTTTTGCTGACCGGGCACTGGGTGGCGCACAGGCCGTCGGCACAGCGGTTGTCGCGGATGACGCCGGTGAAGGTGGTGTCCGGCGCGCGGCCCGCGGCCACGGATGCGGTCGCGCACACGGCGAAAACGACGGCAAACCTGTTCATGAATGTTTATTGTAACGCCGGGTTGCGGCACGGCGCCGGGACTGACAGGTGCGCCGACAGGGACTGCCCGGTGCGGGACACCCGCGCGCCGCTACAATGGAACTTCCGTGGAAAAAACCTTCTACATCGAAACTTTTGGCTGCCAGATGAACGCCCACGACTCGGAGAAGGTCGCGGGCACGCTCATCGCGCAGGGGTACCGTCAGGTGCCGACGGTCGAAGAAGCCGGCTACGTTTTTTACAACACCTGCAGCATTCGCGATAAAGCGGAACAGAAGGTCTTCAACCGGCTGCAGCCGTTCAAGCGCCATCACGAGGGAAAAGTGTTCGCCGTGATCGGCTGTGTGGCGCAGCAGGAAGGCGAAAAGATTTTCGAGCGCGCGCCGCACGTGAGTCTGGTGGCCGGTTCGGCCAGTTACACGAAGCTGCCGGAGATGCTGGTGCAGCTCGAAACGGGCAACAAGCGCGTCACCGGCCTGAGTCTCGATACGGAAGACACGTTCGATACGCCGTTCACGCGCCGCGACAATCCGCACCGCGCCTACATCACCATCATTGAAGGCTGCGACAAGAAATGCGCCTACTGCGTGGTGCCGTTCACGCGCGGGCCGGAGCGCAGCCGCACCAGCGCCAGCGTGCTGGAAGAAGCGCGGCGCCTTGCCGACTCCGGCTACACCGAAATTCAGCTGCTGGGGCAGAACGTCAACAGTTACCGCGATCCTTCGGCGGCTGGCTGGGACTTTGCCGATCTTCTGGATGCCGTGGGCGGCGTGCCCGGCATTCGCCGCGTGCGCTTCACTACGTCGCACCCGCGCGATTTCGTCAAGCGCATTATCGACGCCATCGACGCCAATCCGAACCTCTGCAATCACGTGCATCTGCCGGTGCAGTCCGGCTCGACGCGCGTGCTGGGCGCGATGCAGCGGCTCTATACGCGCGAAAAATACATGGAGCGGATTGCGTGGATGAAGGCCGCGCGGCGGCCCATCGCGATCACCAGCGACATTATCGTGGGCTTCCCGGGCGAGACCGAGCAGGAGTTCCAGGAGACGCTGGATCTGCTCGACGCCGTGCAGTACGATTCGATCTTCAGCTTCAAGTACTCGCCGCGGCCCAACACGCCGGCCCTCGGGCTGCCGGATCAGATCTCCGAGGAAGAAAAGACGCGGCGCCTCACCATGGTGCAGGAGAAGCAGCGCGCGATTCAGATCCGCCTGAACGCGGATCTGGTGGGCCAGGTGGAGGAAGTCAACGTGGAAGGGCGCAACGACGCGCTGGGCCTGTGGCTGGGCCGCACGTCGCGCAACCGCACGCTGGGCTTCCTGCATCCGAACGGCGAGCCGAAGGTCGGCGAGTATCTCGATATCCGCGTGACGCGCGGCGGCCCGAATGCGCTGGTGGGCGAAGCGCTGCCGGCCGGCGGCAATCGTTCCGGCGTCAACTAGCGCCGTGCGGCGGCGCGGAGGCGGCGTTTTTTCGGTTCCGGCGTTGGGGTTGCCTGTTTTGTCGCCGGCGCGACCTGGTATAACGCTTTCGCGATGTTTTCGCGCTGGCGGCCGGTCGCCAAATCGGCCAGCGTGTGGCGGTCCAGATCGTCCAGAAACGCCGCCAGTGCATCCCGCAGGCAGGCTTTCAGGCTACAGGCGCGGATGATGGGACACGTGTTGGTGCCGGGATCGAAGCATTCCACCAGCGCCAGGTTGGGCTCCACGTCGCGAACCACCTGGCCGAGCCGGATCTGCCCCGCGTCGCGCGCCAGTTCCACGCCGCCCGAGCGGCCGGCCGTCACCTTCACGTAGCCGCGGGCTTCGAGCGTCTGCACCACACGCACCAGATGATGCCGGGAGATCGCATAGGCGCGGCTGATGCTTGCCGTGGAGGCTGTTTCGCCGGGATGCGCGGCGAGGTAGATGAGAACGCGAAATGAGTAATCGGCGTGAAGGCTCAGGCGCATCTGGTTCGATTACAGCACAGCGAACCTGACTCAAAGCGCGGCCGGAAGGAACGCATCGGCGCAGATATCGTTCAGTGCCATCCCGCTCAGAAACAGCTTCCGTTTCAGGTTCTGGACGAGGGCGGGATCGCCGCACACGAAGCCGCGCCAGCCGCCGAGACCTGGCAACTGGCCGGCCACGATCCGGTCGATGGGGCCGACGTCTACGCCCGCCGCGCCATCGCCATCGAGAACCGTTGGAACATACGTGAAGTTCGCGTGAGCGGCGGCCAGCGCAGCCAGTTCTTCCCGCAGATAAAGCCCATCCACCGTACGGGCGCCATGAAAGAGACGGAGCGGCCCGCGATGCCCGGCGCGGAGCGCGTCGCGCACGATGCCCCGAAGCGGGGCGAGACCGGTGCCCGTGCCGATCAGGACAACCGGCTGATCTTCCCTTCCGGACACGTAAAAACACTCGCCGGACGGGCCCTGTAAGACCACCTTGTCGCCGAGCCTGGCCTCGTGAGCCAGCCATCCGCTCATGCGTCCGCCCGGGATGAGCCGGACGTGAAGTTCGAGCTCGGCTTCTTCCGGAAGGCTGGCGATGGAGTAGCTGCGCGCGAGGCCCGAATCCCGGATGAGCGTGAGGTATTGGCCGGCGCGATACGGAAATTGCGCCGTGCAGGTCAGGCCGACCCGCAATACGTCAGCGGCCAGTTTGCCGAGCGAAGAGATGGTCGCCGCGACGCGAGCATCGCTGCCCGCCTCCGCCACGGTCAGCGGGCCTTCCGGACGGCAAATACAGGCGAGGAAGTAGCCGCCGGCTTTCCACGAGTCCTTCAGTCCCGCCTGCGCGGCCGCGGGGATTTCACCTTCCACCGCGCGCAGCATGCAGGAGCCGCAACTGCCCGCCCGGCACGCATGAGCCACCGGAACGCCCTGGCGCAGCAGGCCGTCCAGCACGGATTCGCCCTCCCGCAGTTCGCAGCGGGCGTCGCCAAAGCGGATGACGGGCGTCAGCGGCAAAGGACGTCGTTGCGTGTGGATTCGGCGATGGCCGCCACCTGCTGGATCAGGTTTTCGGCGACGCCCATGTCGCGAAGCGTGGCGCCGAGCAGTTCGATGATGGCATCGACGTGGGAATCGTTCAGCCCGCGTGACACCAGATGCGCATGGCCGTTCCGCATGTCCTTGCCGGTGTAGTTGTGCGGGCCGCCGAAGGCCATGGTCAGGAACGCTTTCTGCTTCACGCGCTGGCGGTCCATGTCGACGCCGTCGAAGTAGCCGGCCACCCGGTCGTCGTTCAGGACCCGGCGGTAAAAATTGTCGACGGCGGCTTCCACGGCGGCGGCGCCGCCGAGCTGGTCATAGAGAGTCGGGAGATTGCAGTTAGGCATAACATGCATATAGTATGCATAATTTATTCGGCTGTCAATCCGGCGCGGAAACGCGGGGAATATTGTGGCGGCGGGCGGGCTGCGCGGTGCGGCCGCGAATTCCCGTTGTGCTGTAATGAAGTCATGGAAGTCGAGATGAAGATTCGCGGCCTGATGATGGACCCGGTGACCAACATGCCGATCGTCATCCTGAAGGACGTGGCCAGCGCGCATGTCCTCCCCATCTGGGTGGGAATCTACGAGGCCAATGCGATTGCGCTGGAGATCGAGAAAGTTTCCACGCCGCGCCCGATGACGCACGATCTCATCAAGACGCTGCTGCTGGGGCTGGACGCGGGGATTCAGAAGGTCGTCGTCAACGAACTGAAGGAAGACACGTTTTTTGCGGTGATCTGGGTGCGGCGGGACGGCGAGCTGATCTCGGTGGATTCGCGCCCGAGCGATGCGCTGGCTCTCGCGCTGCGGCTGGACTGCCCGATCTACGTGGACGATTCCGTGCTGAAGAGTTCCAAACTTTCGAGCACCGTGGCCGACAAAGTCAACAACAACCAGGAACTGCGCCGCTATCTGGAAAGCCTTGGCGACGAAGACCTGGGCCGCTACAAGATGTAAGCGCGCCCTGCTATTTTTGCGGGGTTCCCCACAACAGCCAGACCACGTAGGCGAGCACAATCGAGCCCACGGCGAGCGAGATCGACATGACGCGGAAACGCGCGCGCCGGCGGGCAATGAGGGCGGCTTCGCGGCGCTCGAACCAGTCCCGCAGGATGATGGTGAGCCCGTCGCGGGCCACTTCGTAGCGCATCGTGTTGCCGGTCCAGACGGTGCGCAGGATCTCTTTTTCCACCAAGTTCGGCAGCAGCGTGAGCGCGAAGCGGGCCAGCTTTCCGGCGTATTCGGTGAGTCCCTTTTGGGTGACGGCGAAACGCTGGTTGTCCGCCGAAATCAGGTTGTTGAACCAGCGGAACAGCAGATCCTGCTGGTTGGTGCCGAGTTCGTTCAGGATATAGTCGAACGATTCCAGCACCACGCGGTCCGCGCCGCCGAAGTTCTGAATGGTGGCGAGGCGAATGCGGTGCGACCTGGTGCGGTATTCGGCTTCGCAGAGACGGACGAGCGCAATCGAAAGAAAAAAAGGATGCACCGTGCCTTCCTGGCGGGCGATCACCGGTTCCTGCAGCAGGTCGGCAACGGCCGCCGGTTCGATCTCCATCGACCGCGAGGTGGCGACCAGTTTCGCCATCTCCGCGCCGGCTTCAGGGGTGAGGGGCTGCAACTGGATGTGATAGCCAAGCAGATTGGGGACATGCTGGCGAAGGCGCTCAAACGCCGGTATGGCGTGCGCCTGGATGCCGATCACGGCGCAGCCTTCGCGTTCGGCAATCATGCGGCCGAGATCGGCGTCGAACAGGTCGGACTGGTGCGTTCCGGCCTGGCAACGAAGGTAATCTTCAAACTGGTCGAGCAGAATGGCGACGCGGCGGCCCGTGCGCATCCGGATGAACTGGAGCATATCGGCCAGCGGATCGCCCTGTGCGAAGAACTGGGGATCGGCCTGGTCGCGGACCGCCTGCGCGATGGCTTCGAGGAAATCGGTATTGAAGGAATTTTCCTGCCAGGCGCGGTACATCACGGTGACATAGCCGGCGCGCTGCAATGCCGGCACAAGGCCGGCGGCAAACAGCGAAGTCACGCCGAGACCGGGTTCGGAACTGACCACGGTGTGGCGCTCGGCGAGGCAGTTGGACAGCACCTCCGCGATCACGTCTTCGCGGCCGCAAAGCATGACCTCATTAACTGTCGTGAGTGGCTTCAATTGTCACAAAATGTACCATATTCGGGTCGTTCCGGTCCGATTGCCGCCAAACGTCGCGGCGTCACGGAAGCGGAAGCCAGTAATCGCGCGGATAAAGCTTGTAGACGCGCTCGTTTTCGCGGCTGCGGACGTCGCTTTCCATGGCGGCAAACTGCTTGTCGTTGCCGATGATGAAATAGACCGCGCCGGCGTTGTTTTTGGCCGCGGAGCCATAGCCCGGCAGCAGCCTGCTGTGTACGGTATCGATGCGCCGGAAGATCTCGTCCGCGAGGCTGGGCTCGCGCCGCAGATTCAGAATCGCCTCGCGGAAACGCCTTACTTTTTCGGGCGGCACGCCGTCGGCGAGATCGGCGGCGATGGCCTCGGCGCGCGCCTCGTAGCTGCCGGATGCGTTGGACTCCTGGAAGGCCATGGCGATGGTGTAATCGGCCAGCTTCGGGTCGCGCGTTCCCTTCTTAATGACGTCGATGGCGAAGTGCAGGGTCTGCGGAATTTCCGGCATGCGTTCGGCGTAATATCCGGACCAGCCATCGCGAATGTTGCCCCGCATGCCGTTGCTGTAGGCGAGGCCGGCGGTGATTGTTTTGGTGAAGATGCCGTGCGCGCCGTAGCCAGCGAAAACGCGAGAGGCGAGGAAGTCGAGTTGCGCGTCGCGGCCGGTCTGGTCGTAGGCAATCGACGGCACGATGGACGCCATCACGCCGCCGGTGAGGTTTGCGTCGTACAGGCCGACGAAGTGGGGCGTTGCGGTATCGCCCTGATGCTGGCGAAGCCGCTCATCGATGACCCGCTCCGCAGCGTATTGCGCCGGGGCCGGGGAGCCGCTCCGCAGCGTGCTCAGCAGCGTTTCGAGCGGGGCGTTCAGCTGCGCCAGATTCGCCTTTGAACCTACCTGCCAGGCGCGCGCGCCGCCTGCGAGCAGAAGGCCGCGGCGCAGCGAGTCGAGCCGCGCCAGCGTCTGCTCCGGCCCGGCGGCGAGGTCGGCGGCAATGCGGCCGCAGAGAAACTTCCAGTCGTCCCGCAGGCTGGCGTCCGGCAGATCGGGCAGCAACTGGCTGAGATCCTGAGCGACGTCCCTGAGAACGCCGCCTTCGGTCTTCAGGCTCGCGAGCAGCGCCGTCATCTGTTCGCGTGTGGTCGCGCGGTCGCCCAGTTCGCGGATGCGCGTGGTGAGCGCGGCGCGGTCTTCCGCGCCCGTGTCGCTCAGCATCCAGCGCAGCCGGTCGGCGTTGAAGGCGCGCGTCAGGAAAGATGTCGTTGTGAGATAGAGCGGATTGCTCTGCTTCCAGTACGAGAGGACGGGGTTCATCACCCAGCTCTCTTCCGAACCCTGCATGGTGGCCCGCAGGCGCGCCAGTTGCTGGGCCACCACATCCCGAATGCGCGGCAGATTTTCCGGACGCCAGTCGGGATGCTCCAGAACGAGCGCCATCCACTCGATGGCCCGCCGGCTTTCGGCTGCGTCGTTGCCCGCGCCGCGCACCACCAGTTCGGCGCGATCCGTGCGGACGTTGTTGGCAAAGCGGGCGTCGAGGCTGAGGATCTCCCGGCGCAGCGTCTCCTCCATCTGCTCGTATGGCATGGGCCGGCCGTCCGCGATTACGCCGGATTGCGTCAGCAGCACCGGCAACAGGGAGAGCAGCGGCAGGTCGGCTTCGGCCACGCCGTCGAGCCGCAGGGCGAGGCCGGTTGTCGCGCTCGTCATGTTGTCGAATACGGAAGTGACCAGCGGCACGCCGCCCGCCGTCTTCGTTGCCGTGTACTCCAGTTGTTCGTCCAGAGTAAGCGGCGGGGCTTCGAGGAACGGGCGCGCTGCCGCCTCGCTCGCCAGTTGGTCCAGATGCGTGCTTTCGGCGTCGTAGTCTTTTTCGTAGAGCCGGATGGCCTGCTGCGCGTCGGCGGTCCGGTAGGTGGATTCGAGCCGCTTCACTTCGGCGTCAACGCGGGCGGCAGTTTCCTGCTGTTGCTTTTTCAGCGCGGCGGCGTTGGGCCGCGTGGCGATGGCGAACGGTTCGGTGTCCGTCAGATGCCACTTCGGCAGCAGCTCACGCCAGATGTTGCGGTTGGCCGCCAGCAGTTTGTCAGCGGCGTCGATGTCCGGCTTTTGCGTCACCGATTTGTGGAAGCCCGGTTCGCGATTCAGATGGTAGAGTTGCTCCATCCACGCCGAACCGCCGCCGCGCGACCCGAAGCCCGGCGGTGAATTGACCAGCTTGGCCAGCGACCGCTTTTGCTCGACCAGACGCGAGCGCGCCTGGCGATTGAACTCGGCCAGCTCCGGCGAACCGTCCGGCAGCGCGGCGATGCGTTTCAGTTCGTCCGTCACCAGCGTGCGGATGGCGCGCGTCTTTTCTTCCGTTAAATTGGCGACGGCGACCTCCTGCAGCCCGATGATGACCGGAAAGCCCTGGTCCTGCTGCAGGTAGCCGAAGATGCTCTCGGCGCCGATGTCCATCTTCCGCGTCGTGCTGTTGATGAACAGCTTGTAGAGATTCGTGGTTGCGCCGCCGGCGAAGTTATCGAGGAACAGATTCAGCAGCAGCGTGTCGCGCGCATCCAGTTTGCGGCTGGCGGGCCAGGCGATGCCCACGTAGCCCGGCTGCTGCTCGTTTTCGAACGGGAAATCGACCACGCGCACCGTACCGGCTGCGGCGGGCGCGGGGCGGGGAAGCGTGTCTTCGCTCTCCGGCTTGCGGTTGATCTTCGCCGGTTCCAGTTCGGTCAGGATCTTATCGAAATGCGCCAGCCGTGCCGCGACCGTTTCGCCCTTCGGCAGCGACACCACCGAGCCCATGTTGCCCAGAAAATAGTGCCGCTCGTGAAACGTGCGGATATCGGCCGGAACCATGTCGCGGATGCCGGCGGGCTCGCCGCCCGAGTTGTAGGCGAGCGGATGCTTCGCGCCGTAAAGATCGCGCCCGATCTGTTTGAACAGCACCCACTCGGGCTTGTTCATGGAGCTCGTCATTTCGTTGTAGACGGTGCCCTTTTCTTCGAGCCGCGCCTCGTGAGTCGCCGGATTTTCCGACACGCCGAAGTTGCGCACCTCGCGGCGGATCTCTTCATCGGTGTAATCGGCGTGCAGCAGCGCATCGAGCTGCAGTTTGAATTCGTCGTAGAAGACAGGGAGGCCGGCACGCGTGTTGAACGAATAGCACGTGCGCCACTGCATGGTGAAGGCGGTGGCCTCGGTCAGCGTCATGGTCTGGCTGGCGGCCCAGGCGCGGCCCATGTTGCCTTTGCCCATCAGCAGATGCTCCTGCGTGTGCGGTTCGCCTTTGTCGCCGGCGGGAAACGAATTCACCCAGTTGAAGGCCTGCGGGACGGATTGTACTTCGATCAGATCGAGCGTGAAGCCGGTAGCCCGATGGACAAAGCGCGCGCCGAAGGGCTGGTCTGCATCGTTCAGGTAGACGGCCGCGGCGCGGAAGCCGTGGCTCGCCATGCCGCTCGTCACGTCGCGGAAGGCCGCGGGTTCCGCGCCCCAAAGGACGCCGCAGGTCAGCAATAAGCCAAAGTAACGGAATTGTCGCCGCATCACGATGCACCTATTGTCGCTAAAATCATTTAGTCGTGAAGATTCTGGCAGGCATATTTTTGGCGCTGACGCTGCGAGCCGCCGCGCCGCCGTTCACGCTCGATCAGCTGTTATCGGCACCGTTTCCCTCCGAACTGGTAGCTGCGCCGCGTGGCGAAGCCTTTGCGTGGATCAGCTACGATCGCGGCATCCGCAACGTATGGGTCGCGCGCGGTCCCGGGTTCACGCCGGTTGCGGCGACGAACTTCACCGCCGACGATGGCCAGGACATTACCGAACTCACCTGGAAGCCGGACGGCACGGCGTTATTCTTCACGCGCGGCACCGGGCCCAATTCGCGCGGGGAGTTCGCCAACCCGACGAGCAGTCCCGATGGCGGCCAGCAGTCGCTGTGGATGGCCAATATTGCAAACGGAAATGCCGCGGCGAAGACCGGACCGGCGGAACTCGCCAGTGGTCATTCGCCCTCGGTGGCGCCGGACGGTTCGGCCGTTGCGTACCTTTCGAACGGTCTGGTCTGGATCACGCCGCTCGCGGACGGCGCCGCGCAGGCGCGCCTCATCGTGCGCGGTTCGTCGAAGGACCTGGCATGGTCGCCCGATTCGAAACAGCTCGCGTTCATCAGCGATCGCGGCGATCATGCGCTGGTGGCCGTTTACAGCGTACGCGACAACTCGCTGCGGTATCTCGATCCGTCAGTCGATATGGATCAATCGCCGGTGTGGTCGCCGGATGGCTCGCAGGTTGCTTTCATTCGGACGCCGGCCGCGGTGGATGCGAAAGCGTGGGGAGCGAAGCCAGCGGGGCAGCCGTGGTCGATTCGCATCGTCGATGCCGCCACTGGCAAGGCGCGCGAACTCTGGCGCGCGCGGGAAGGCGTTGGGTCGGTCTTCTGGCCGGTGGACGCGCGTGCGCAGCTGACCTGGAGCGCATCCGGCCGCATTGTGTTTCCGTGGGAAGGCGACGGCTGGCTGCATCTTTACTCAATTCCGGCTACAGATTCAGTTCCGGCGACAGGCGGCAACGCCGTGCTGCTGACGCCTGGCGACTTCGAAGTGGAAGACGTCACTGCCTCGGCGGACGGCAAATCGCTCGTGTATTCGTGCAATCAGGATGACATCGATCGCCGTCACCTCTGGCGTGTCGCCTCCGATGGCGGCAAGCCGGAGCGGCTGAGCACCGGCGACGGCATCGAATGGTCGCCTGCCGTCTCGCCTGCGGGGCGCATCGCCGCGCTGCGTTCCGATGCGAAGATGCCGGAGCGTCCGGCCATTCTGGACGGCGCGAAACTGCGCGATCTCACGCCCGTGGCCGCCACGTTCCCGGCCAGCGCGCTCGTCGAGCCGCAGCCTGTGCTCTTCACCTCGCCCGACGGCGCGCGCATCCACGCGCAGTTGTTTTCTCCCGCCGCCGCGCCGACTGCCGCGCGCAGGCCGGCCGTCATCTTCGTGCACGGAGGAGCGCGCCGCCAGATGCTGCTCGGCTGGCACAACATGTTCTACTACCGCGAAATGTACGCCTTCAATCAGTACCTTGCGGCGCAGGGTTACGTGGTGCTTTCGGTGAACTATCGGGCGGGCATCGGCTACGGGCTGGCCTTCCGCGAAACGCCCGGCTACGGCGCCACCGGAGCGGTGGAATACAACGATGTGCTCGGCGCGGCTGCCTACCTGCGTTCGCGCGCGGATGTGGATCCCGCGCGCATCGGCATCTGGGGCGGGTCCTACGGCGGCTACCTGACCGCTCTCGCCCTCGCGCGCAATTCGGATCTGTTCGCGGCCGGCGTGGATTTCCACGGCGTGCACGACTGGAATCTGGAAATCACCAATACCGTTCCAGAGAGCGACCCCGCGCGCCGCCAGCAGGTCACGCGCACCGCATTCGACTCGTCGCCGCTGGCCTCCATGGAAAAATGGCGCTCGCCCGTGCTTCTCGTCCAGGGCGACGACGACCGCAATGTCGCTTTCGCCAACAGCACCCGCCTCACCGAGGCGTTGCGCAAACGGGGCGTGCCGTTCGAGCAAATCATCTATCCCGATGAGACGCACGACTTCCTTCTCGATGCCCACTGGCTGGCTGCCTTCCGCGCCGCGGCCGGCTTTCTGGCGAAATACCTCCGGCCGTAACACAATATTTCATTGACGGCCGCCGCTCCGAGTCAATATGATGGCTTACGCCAGCGAATGCCGATAGCGAAATCCGATTTCGAATACCGCGACCTCTATTCAGGCCTCATCCGCCTGCATATTCTTCACCACGCGGTCGAAGGGCCGGTCTTCGGGCTGGAGATGGCGGCGGAACTGGGCCGGCACGGTTATCGAATCAGTCTTGGTACCCTTTATCCGCTGCTGCACGGGATGGAAAAGAAGGGCTATCTGCGGTCTGCCGAGGTTCGCGCAGGGCAGGTGAGCCGCAAGGTTTACCGGGCCACGCCGCTCGGAAAGAAAGCACTGAAGGCAATGAAAGTTAAAGTGAGCGAACTGTTTGGAGAGATGAATGAAGCAAGGTAACCGAAAGCATCACGCTGCTCTGTCGCAGATCATTCGTGTGGTGGCCGCGCTGGGCTGCCTTTCCGGCGCCGCGCTGGCGGGCCCGCCGTTTCAGACGGACGATCCCGAGCCGATCGAATACAAACACTACGAGTTCTACACCTTCGGCACGGTGGACCGCACGCCGGATGAAATCGATACCAACGGTCCGGCCGTGGAATTTAACTGGGGTGCATTGCCCAACACGCATCTGCACATCATCTTTCCGGCGGCGGCCATTGTTCCGACCAGCGACCCCACGGCAAAACGCCAGTTCGGCGTCGGCGACACCGAACTCGGCATTAAGTACAAGTTCATTCAGGAAACCGACAGCCACCCGATGGTCGGTACCTTTGTCATGTTCGAAATGCCCACCGGCAACTCCAGCAAGGGACTCGGCGTCGGCAAGGCGTGGTACAAAGTGCCGCTTTGGGCGCAGAAGAGCTGGGGCCCGTGGACGACCTACGGCGGCGGCGGCGAAACGTTCGTCTCCGGTCCCGGTTATCGCAATTATCCTTTCGCCGGCTGGCTGGTGCAGCGCGACCTTGGCAAGAAGGTAACGCTTGCCACCGAGGCGTTCTTTCACGGTCCGGAAGGCATCGGGACACCGCTCAACCGGCCCACCACGATGATCGACTTCGGCGGCTACTACAAATTCCGCGACCCGGGTTTTCAGCTGCTCTTCTGCTACGGCCACAGTGTGGTGGGACAGTCGGAAACCTACGGCTACCTCGGTCTGTACTGGACGTGGGGCAAGGATGCCGACGGCGGTAAGCCGGGCGACAAGCCCGTCGCGGGCATCGCGTTCAATCCCGCGTCGCCTCCGGGTCTGATGGGCCACTAAGCCTGACCGGCCAGTGGAAACGAATCGAAAGGAAATCCGATGAACATAACCGCCAGCGATCTGATACTTCTGGCCCATGCCGGCTTCGGCGTCACGGGATGCCTGGCCGCGCTGTGGGTGATTGTGGAAACGCTCAATGCGAGCTCGTCGAACGCGGCCCGCATCCGCTCCGCGGCTCTGCTGACCGCCGTCTGCATTGCCGCCGCCTGGATCTTCGGCGGCTACTGGTACGTGCACTTTTACGCGCCGGAAAAGGCGCTGATCCTCAAAGGGCCGTGGCCGTTCGCGCACGATATTTTCATGGAGACCAAGGAACACCTGTTCTTCATTACGGGCATCCTGGCGTTTCTGTTGCCGATCGCCACGCGTGACGCACTGCATTCCAATGCCGTGGCGCGCCGCCTGGTGCTGGCGGTGGCGTCGCTGATTGTGGTGACGGGTCTGGTGGTGGAGGGCGCCGGCGCGGTGATCGGTCACGGCGTCAAAATCGCGCTGCTACGCGGCGGCGCACAGGGAGGCACGAAATGAATCCGGGTAACGCTTCGCAGAATAAGCTTTCGCCGGCAACGGCAGGCTATGTGATGGCCGCAACCGTCGCGGTCCTGTTCAACACGGTGCTCGCGTGGATCAAAGATTCCTCGCCGGCGCTGAACAATTTCATGAAGTCGCTCACGGGCCATCACTGGACCACGCACGGTCTCGCCGACCTGATCCTGTTCCTCGTCCTCGGCATGGTCTTTTCGAAGTCGGGGATGGCGGAAAAGATGGATTCCGGCCGCCTGATTACGGCGCTGATTGCCGCCACCGCGGTTGCCGCGCTCGGACTGGGCCTCTGGTTCGCGTTTGTATAGGCGAGGGGCGCGCTCGGTCACCTGCCCGATATAATCGGACAGTGAATCTCCGCGCCATTTTCCTCGCCGCATTTGCCGCCGCGCTGCTGCTCGCCGGCTGCTCGAAAAACATCGATACGCCCGAAGCCATCAAGGCCGGCGTCATTAAGGACCTCACGAAGAAGATGGACGTGCAGAGCATGGACGTCACCGTGCAGTCCGTTGCATTTCGCGGCAAGGAGGCCGATGCGTCGGTCATCTTCGCGCCGAAGGGTCTGCCCGCCGGCCAGGGCATGATGATGAAGTACCTGATGGTGCGCGAAGGCGACGAATGGAAGATCAAGTCGCGTTCGCTCGATGGCGATGCGGCCCACATGCAGCAGCAGTCCGGCGGCGGTTCGCTGCCGGCGGGCCATCCTGGCATGGGCGGCGGCGCGCCCGGCGCAGCAACCGGCGGCACGGCATTGCCTCCCGGCCATCCCGCAATGCCCGGCGGCGCTTCGGGCGGAGCACCCACCGTCGGCCCTGGCGGCGTTCCCATGCCCGCCGCACCCGCTTCGAAGCAATGAAGGTCGCCATCCTCGGCGGAGGCCCGTCCGGCGCATTTGCCGCCGCGCGCCTCGCCGCCGCCGGTGTTTCGACCACAGTCTTCGACGAAAAGCTCGCCTGGGAAAAGCCCTGCGGCGGCGGACTCACCTGGAAAGCGTATTCGCAGTACCCGTTTCTGGCGGAAAGCGCTGCGCCGCGCAAAGTCGTCCACGAAACCGTGCTGGCCGCGCCGCGCTCCAAACCCGTCACGTTGCGGCTCGATCAGCCGCTGCTCATCTATTCACGCTTCGATCTCAACGGCCTTCTGCTGAGCCGCGCCGAGCAGGCCGGGGCGCAGATTGAAAAAACGCGCGTGCTCGGCATCGACAGGAACCCGACCGGCTGGACCCTGCGAACCAAAGGCGGCACGTTCGATGCCGACCGCTGCATCCTCGCCACCGGCGCGCGCAATCCGCTGCGCGGCTACGGCACCGAGTTGACGCCGGCCGACACCATGTCCGCCCTCGGCTATTACGTGCCGGCCGATCGCGAGCGAATCGATATTCAGTTTCTTCCCGGTCTCGAAGGCTACATCTGGGTCTTCCCGCGTTGCGGACACCTTTCGGTCGGCATCTGCGGCAAGGGCGAACCGGCGTCGCTCCTGCGCGTGCGGCTCGAAAAATATATGGATGAGCAGGGTATCCCGCGCCGCGATGCCACGTTTTACAGCCATCTGCTGCCCGCGCTCGACACTCCCGCCTGGCAGCGCAATCGCGTGGCGGGCGACGGCTGGCTGGCAGTCGGCGACGCCGCCGGTCTGGTCGACCCCATCACCGGCGAAGGCCTCTACTACGCGATGCGTTCCGGCGATCTCGCCGCCGACGCGCTGCTCGGTTCCCCGGCCGACCCCGCCGCCGAGTACCGCAAAAACCTCCGCCGCGATTTCGTGGCCGATCTGGAATTCGGCTCCCGCCTCGCGCCGCGCATTTTCCACGGCCGCTTTCTGCTCGGCGCCGTCACGGACCGCATGGTGCAGTTCACGCGCCTGAGCCCGAAATTCCGCCACATCATGCAGGATCTGTTTGCCGGCACGCAGCCGTACATCGGGCTCAAGCGGCGGCTCATGCGGAATCTCAACGGCAGTCTCGTGGAAATCGTCAGTAACCTGGGCCGCGCGGCGTGAGAATCGTTTCCCTGCTCGCCAGCGCGACTGAGATGGTCTGCGCGCTCGGCGCGGGCGACTGGCTCGTGGGCCGCTCGCACGAATGCGATAACCCGCCGCGGGTGCGCGCGCTGCCGGCCTGCAGTGAGCCCGCCTTCGACGTTGCGGTTTCGAGCGGCGCCATCGATGCCGAAGTGCGCCGCCGCATCCGCGCTCGCGAGCCGCTCTACATCATTCACACCGAACGGATCCGCCAACTGCGGCCCGATCTGGTGATCACGCAGTCGCACTGCGACGTCTGCGCGGTGACGCCGGAAAATGTCCACGGCATCGAAGCCGCTCAACTGGCGTTGGCCGCCGGTTCCGTCGAAGGCATCTTCGATGACATTGTTCGCGTGGCGCAAGCGCTCGGGTTAGCCGAACGGGGCCGCGAACTCGTGGAAGCCGAGCGTCGCCGCCTCGATGCCGTTCGCGCGCGCACCGCCGCTCTGCCCCGCCCAGGTGTCGTGCTGCTCGAATGGACCGATCCGCTCTTCGCCATGGGCAACTGGGGACCGGAGCTGGTGGAAATCGCCGGCGGCGATCTGCGGATTGGCCGCAAGGGCGAATACTCGGCCGCCATTGACGCGGAGCAACTGCGCGCCGCCGACCCGGAGTGCATCGTCGTCGCCCCGTGCGGCTTCAATCTGGCGCGTGCGCTTGCGGAGAAGGCCGTGCTGGAACAGCTTCCGTGGTGGCGCGAATTGCGTGCCGTCCGCAACGGGCGCGTCGCCTTCGCCGACGGCAACCTCTACTTCAATCGCTCCGGCATGACCGTTTCGCGCACCGCTGAGATTCTTGCGGATATTTTGCACGGCGGCAGCGCCGAGGCCGGCGTCTGGCAGTGGATGCCGCAATGCTGAAGCGCGTGCTTCTTTCCTGGAGCAGCGGCAAGGACAGCGCCTGGGCCCTGCATCTGTTGCGTCAGCAGAAGGACGTCGAGGTCGTCGCGCTGCTCACGACTTTCAACTCGGCCGCCAATCGCGTCGCTATGCACGCCGTCCGCCGCGAACTGGTGGAACTGCAGGCCGAGCGCGCCGGTCTCCTCCTTTGGGCCGTCGAGCTGCCGTGGCCCTGTTCCAACGCCGATTACGAAGACCGCATGCGTGCCGTCTGCGCCCGCGCCGTCGCGGAGGGAATCGATGCCGTGGCCTTCGGCGATCTTTTCCTCGAAGACATTCGCGCCTATCGCGTCAAGCAGCTCGAAGGCACGGGTCTCGAACCGCTCTTCCCCGTCTGGGGGATTCCCACCGCCGATTTGGCTCGCCAGATGATCGCAGCCGGCGTCCGCGCCAGAATCACGTGCGTCGATTCTTCGAAGCTCAGTTGCTCGTTCTCCGGCCGCGACTTCGATGCGGCCTTCCTCGCCTCGCTGCCGCCTGGCATCGACCATTGCGGCGAAAACGGCGAGTTCCACACGTTCGTCTACGAATCGCCCGCTTTCTCTGCGCCAATCCGCATCCGGACGGGTGAACAGGTGGAACGCGACGGCTTCGTTTTTACTGACGTCAACTTTACGGACGTCGACCCAGCCGGCCTTACGCTGGATCCCGGAACTGAATCGGGAACTAAATAAAGTTCAGCTGGAAGCGGAACAGCAAAACCCGTTCCGCGATCCGGTTGCCGCCCGGCGTGCCGCCCTCAAACGACGTCACTGCGTAGTCGGCCGACAGCCGGACAATCCGGTTCATATACCAGTTCACGCCCCCGACCCATTCGCGCGAAGAGCGCGGCGTCGCGGTCGGCACGGCGAAGCCGTAGCGCGTAATCGTATGGTCGGCGCTGAACTCACCGGTTCGCAGCGCCAGTTCCACCGCGCCCCAGCCGTGATGCAGCGGATCGAACGTGCGCCGCGGCGTCAGGTTGCCATAGTTCTTCCGCTCCCCGGTCAGAAGGTAGGTCGCCTCGCCTTGCCATGCGCGGAACGCCACGTCGCGCCGCACCGTGCCTTTTTGCAGACCTTCTTCGGTGAGCCCGTATTCCGCCAGAAGTCCGAAGGGCCCCAGATAGTAGTAAGCCTGCGGAGCCAGCCGTGTGCGGTGCCCCGCCTCGATTACGCCGGAAGCGAAAGTGAAAAACGTATTCTGCCCCATCGTTTTAAAAGCGGGCAGTGCCAGCCCGTCCACGCTGCCGCCCGACGCGCCCAGCCCCGCGCCCAGCCCCGCGAGCAGGCTCCTGCGGTTCGGCGCGAACGGGGTAATGAAGATGCGGCCGGCGTAGTCGCGGTGGCTGCTCGGCGAGGCGTCGGCGAGGCTGTTATCCGGAACTCCGTTGAACACGCCCGCCTGCCAGCTGATGCGGTTTTCCAGCAGATCGCCAGCCAGCTGATAACCGATGTCGCGGCTCGGCACCAGCAGCGTCGGCAGACCGCGCTCGAGGAATGCCGTATCGTCGTCCGATTGCAGACGTTCCAGCCCCACCGGCGGCTTGAATTTCCCCACCCGCAGATTGACATGCGGGAAGTAGTTGAACTGCATGTACGCTTCGTTCACCACCGTCGTTCCCAGCCCGAAGTCCGTCCGGAAGTAATAATCCACGAACTTATAGACCGTTCCCGAAACGGTGGGCCGAAGCCGCCGCACCAGCATCTGGTCGGTCAGGGCCGCCGCGCCCCTGCCGGTGAATGTACGGTTGTCCACCTGAACATCGGCGCCAATCTTCATCCGGAAATCTCCGTCTGCGGACTGGATGGAGAAGCCGCTGGTATCGGCCGTCACCACCGCCGGCTGCGACTTCGGCGTGACCCCGGCAGGGTTCGGTTCCGGCAACGTTGCCGCGGTGGCGGAACTGCCCGCGGCCTGGCTGCGCGCCTCATTCGCGTCCGCGATTCGCATGCGCTGCTCCAGTTCGTCGAGCCGCCGCCGCAGTTCCTGCATCTCCTGCCGCATAGCGGCGCGGTCGTCGGCCGGCGTGGCCGGCGTCTGGGCCCGGACATTTGCGGGCAGCGTGGCAAGCAAAACGGCCACCGTGGGCCAAAGCATCGGTTTCATCGATTTCCGGATGGACTGCATTTCGAGTTGAGCGGTTGTTTTGTCAGGCCGGAGGGCTCGGACCAAAATGAACCATCTTCCAATTTCGCATAGCAGCACTCCCGGATATCCTTTCCCGGATGCCGTGGAATGCGCCTCCCGCAGTTATTGCCTGGGCGCTCATGAACCGCGATTCCGCACTTTGGCACCAAAAGTGGGCAAATCATGCGTTCGTCACTCGTAGTAGCAGGCTGCCGGATAGCCAATTTTGGCCGTATTGTGTCACCCCGACACACCAGCGGGCAGAGTTGCCACAATTTAAGCCGGTTTTGTTCCCGATAGATAAATAAAATCAATCACTTGGGGCTTCCGAAAGCGGCGGTCGATTTGCTATCCTGACTAACGAATCGTTAGAAGTAACTCAACCTGCCCTCTGCTGCAACTCGACGGCGATTGGGATGACGAGATCGAGGCAAAAGGCTTTCGGGAGTCTTAGCCGTAATCAATCGACTCGTTATCCTCCGCTTGGTGGTTGCAGCAGTAGGGGTTTTTTATTTTAGGCCGCCAGTTGCGCGGCGCAACACTCTGCGCGATTCCCCTTCCACACTGTACACTCGTTGTGCCCCCTGTGAGTTCTATCGGAACAACTGAGCCGGCCTCGCGCCAAAGCAGTGCCGCTTCACGCTGGGCCGCCGTCTCCTTCTTTGCGCTGGCCTCGGCGTGGAATTATCTGGACCGCCTCACGCTCTCCGCCGCCGCCCCGCGCATCCGCGCCGAATTCCATCTCACCAACACCGACTACGGATGGCTGCTCTCCGCCTTCGCGCTCGCCTACGCCCTGGCGTCTCCCGTCATGGGCTGGTTTCTCGACCGCCTCGGTCTCGAACGTGGCATCTGCTGGGCCGTCGGCCTCTGGTCGCTCGCCACGGCGTTCTGCGGCTGGTCGCGCAGCCTCGGGCAACTGGTCGCCTCGCGCGTCTTTCTCGGCATCTGGGAATCGGTCGGCGTCCCGGCGGCGGGCAAGATCAACGCCATCTATCTGGAGCCGAAAGACCGCGCGATCGGCGCCGCCATGACGCAGGTGGGGTTGAGCATCGGCGGCATCGGCGCGCCGCTTCTCGTCGCGTCGATGGCCGGCTGGCGCAGCCCGTTCTTCGTCTGCGCCGCGCTCGGCCTCGGCTGGATTCCCGTGTGGCTCGCGGTGCGCCGCCGCGTGCAGCCGTACGCCGTCGTCGCGCCGCAAAGCGCCAGCCTGCGCGGAGCCATGGAACTGCTGCGCGAACCGCGCCTCCTTCGCCTCGTGGCGGCCAACATTCTCTGGATGGGAATCTACACCCTCTGGTCGAACTGGACAACGCTCTACCTCGTCCACCAGTACAACCTCACGACGGCCCAGGCCGCGGCCTACGCCTGGTTCCCGCCGCTTGCCTCCACGCTCGGCGCCTTCGCCGGCGGCTGGATTTCGCGGCGCGCCATCGTGCGCGGCTCGGCCAACGTTCCGGCGCGCGTGCTGGGGACGCTTGTCAGCGCCGCCGGCTGCCTCGTGACCCTCGCGGCCCCCGCCATGCCCACCGCGCTGCTGGCGACCGCTGTGATCGCAGCCAGCTACTTCTGGGCCACGGCCGGCAGCGTGAATCTCTACACCATCCCAGTCGACATCTGGGGCGGGGAGCGGGCCGGTATGGCCATCTCCGCCCTCGTCTTCGCCTACGGGCTGCTGCAGACGGCTATCTCGCCGCTCATCGGCTTTCTCGTCGATCATTACGGCTACACGCCCGTCTGCTGGCTCGTGGCGCTGCCCCCGCTGGCCGGCTGGTGGCTGCTGCGGAAAATGGGAAGCGAGAAGATAGCAGCGTGACCAGACGTTATCCAGTCATCATCGAGCAAACTGCGACGGGCTACTCCGCCTACTCGCCGGGCGTCGCCGGATGCGCTGCCGCCGGCGACACCGAAGCCGAAACCCGGCGCAATTTCGAGGACGCGCTCTCGGCCCACTTCGAAGCCATGCGGGAAGTCGGCGAGCCGATCCCGGAAACGCATGATTTTCTTGATTGAGTAATCATGGTTCGCGCCGGCGGAAGGGGTGTCCGTTGGCGTTAGACGCAAATTTGGGCGGCCCTGCTCGGCGATATACTCGGAAACGATGATTCGGATAGACTCGACCGCAAGAATATTGGCATTTGCGCTCATATCAGTCTTGCGTCTTTCGGCGGAGCAATTCGATTTGAAGATACCGGCGGGAGTGATTCATGTCGAGAGCACGATAACTGTTGATGGAAATGGACACCCTCACTGGGTGGCCACGGCGACAAACGTCAGTAATCTTCCGATTCAATCGGCTAAGATCTGTTTCACATCCCCCTCTTACCGAAAGAATTGCCTCTTCTGGATGGAGAACCCAGATCAACGGGAGTGGGCTGCTGGCGAGACTCTCACGGCAGAGTTGTCCAGCAAGGTTAAAATTGCCGGGCCGACGCACTTCGCAAGTCTGTCCAAAATCCTGCAAGCCGTCGCACCCGAACCATCGCGATTTGCAGGCATAACGCGAATATATGTTGAGCAAATTGACGGAAGCTATGGACCGATGGCGCGGCAGCAATTGATGGCCGGGATAGCGAACACGCAACGTTTTCAGGCAGTCGATACCCCGGAATTAGCCGACGCGGTGGTGCGAGGAATGTACAACGTTGAGGTTGACGCCACAAGGACCGAATCGAACCGGAAGGGTGGCGTCGTCGCGCTGGGTTCAGCGACTGCGGCGGAAAGCACGGGATTGGCTTCCGGGGTCGGATTCGCCACCGGTAAATCCACATCCATCACAGAACAGGTTAAATCTCAGACTGCGACGTTTCGGCTGGTCACACCGCAGGGAATTATTCTCTGGGGATGGGATGATTCTAAGCCTTGTACTACGCAGCGAACGAAGTGTGCGGTTGACGATTTGGTAAGTTCCGCATCTCGGTAGCGCACATCAAGTACCAGCTAAGTTGCAATCTCACGGCGTTGCTCGCTCTTCGTTGCGTCATTGCAGCGCCCGGTTCCGTGACTAAAAGATCGTCCCCAACCAGGGCTCTCTGGCTCACTGTTAAAATAAACCTTTCCACCTTTATTTCTCAGGAGGCCTGATGGCACAGATCGCGCGCCGCAAATCGGTTGCGGTGAACGTGGGCGGAGTTAAAGTCGGCGGGGCCAACCCCATCGTCGTCCAGTCCATGACCAACACGGATACCGCCGACGTCACGTCCACCGTCAACCAGGTGATGGCGCTCGCCAAAGCCGGCTCCGAACTGGTGCGCGTCACCGTCAACACCGAAGCCGCCGCCGCCGCCGTGCCGAAAATCGTCGACACCCTCAACATGTTCGGCGTCAAAGTCCCCATCGTCGGCGACTTCCATTACAACGGCCACCTGCTGCTCAAAAAATACCCCGACTGCGCCCGCGCCCTCGCCAAATACCGCATCAATCCCGGCAACGTCAACATCGGCAAGAAGCACGACGACAACTTCCGCACCATGATCGAAGCCGCCATCGAGTACGGCAAGCCCGTCCGCATCGGCGTCAACTGGGGCTCGCTCGACAGCTCCCTGCTCACCCGCATGATGGATGCCAACAACCTGCTCGCCGAACCGAAGGACGCCCGCGACGTCACGCTCGACGCCATCGTCACCAGCGCCCTCGAAAACGCCGCCGCCGCCGAAAGCTACGGCCTGCCCAAAGACCGCATCATCCTCAGCGCCAAGGTCAGCACCGTGCAGGATCTCATCGACTGCTACCGCTCCATGGCCCGCCAGTGCGACTACGCCCTTCACCTCGGCCTCACCGAAGCCGGCCTCGGCGCCAAAGGCATCGTCGCCACCACCGCCGCGCTCTCCATCCTGCTGCAGGAAGGCATCGGCGACACCATCCGCGCCTCGCTCACCCCGCTCCCCGGCGGCGACCGCTCGGAAGAAGTCTTCGTCAGTCAGCAAATCCTGCAATCGCTCGGCATCCGCAGTTTCGCCCCGCAGGTCACCTCCTGCCCCGGCTGCGGCCGCACCACCAGCACTTTCTTCCAGGACATGGCGGATCAGATCCAGACCTACCTTCGCGAACGCATGCCTGTCTGGCGCGCGCAGTACGAAGGCGTGGAAGAGATGAAGGTCGCCGTCATGGGCTGCGTCGTCAACGGCCCCGGCGAATCCAAACACGCCAGTCTCGGCATCTCGCTCCCCGGTACCTTCGAAGAACCGGTTGCGCCCGTTTACGTGGATGGCCGGCTTTCCACCACGCTGCGCGGCGACGCCATCGTCGCCGAGTTCATCGCCATCCTGAACGACTACGTCGATTCTCACTACGCCGTAAAGAGCGAAGAAGCGGTCACGGCATAACGCCCCGCAGCGCCGAATAAATGCCACGCTATTTCACTCTGGATGAAGCCCGCGCCGCGCTGCCCGTGGTGGGCCGCTCCATCCGCGAGGCCGTGCAGGCGCGCCAGTTATACCGCGAAGCCGACACTCTCATCCGCGACCTCGCCCAGCGCATCCTCATGGCCGGCGGCATGCACGTCGATAACGTCCGCACTGAGGCCTGGAAGGCGCAGCTCGATGGCAGCGCCTCAACGCTGAAGAGTGCCATGGAGCGCATCGAGCAGCTGGGCGTCCTTGTGAAGGATCTCGACACCGGCCTCGTCGATTTCCCCACGCTGTTCAAAGGCGAAGAAGTCTATCTCTGCTGGCGCATGGATGAAGCCGATATCAGCCACTGGCACGGCATCAATGAAGGTTTCGCCGGCCGCCGGGAAATCGACAGCAACTTCGTCGATAACCACAGCGGCGGGCCGTCTTTCGACTAGCCCCGTTTCCATAACGACGGCCACGTCCGCCCACGGCAGCCCCGCGGCCGCCTTCTGGTTCGGCGCGCCATCTCCTTTGCCTCGCCCTTGCCCTTCTGCTTGTCCGGGATGCACGCGAAGCAGGCCTCTTCCCGCCTGGTGCCGCTCAGCGCCTTCGTTCCGGCGCGTGGAACGAACGTGAAGCCGTCTTGCGCCAGGCGTGAAGGCGAAGGTTCATCGCTACATGGATCCTCTGCCGCCGGCTACTTCCAAGTCACGCCGCGAACATCCGTCATGGCGCCGCCGAAGATTCCGCCATCGAGCTGCCCGCCCTTGGTGAGCGGCGCCGTGAAGGAACTGGCGTCACCCGCGCTGACCGAGAGCGTCCCGAGGCCTCCCGCCGTTGTGCTGCCAGTCACGGATGCCGGTAACGACTGCACAATGGAGGCCGGTACGGTCAGCGTCTGTGCGGTGGCTGGTGAATAACAAATAAACTCGGCGAGTGCGCTGTTTTGCGGATTGATGGCGTCGATGACGGTAGAGCTCCCCGCGATGGCGAGAATCGTATTCGGGCCTCCGCCGGTCCAGTTAATCGTCAGCGCGCCGCGCGTCACATTCTGTCCGTCGAACTGGCTGGCATTGGTCCATGTCACCACCGGAACGTTCGAAGACACCTTAAACGCGCCTACATCGGCGCCCCCGTTACCCGAAAGCGTCCACGTGCCGTTGGCGAGGAACGGTGTTAGCCCTCCGGCGCCGTAGCCCCCGCCCTTCAGCGCCAGCAGCGTCTGTGTCGGCCCCGGGCCCGTAAGGCTCAGCGTTGATCCGGCGTCCAGAAGTTTTGCGTAGTTGAACCCGGAAAGGCTCGCCGTCGCCGACGCAGCAGGTGCTCCCGCCAGCAAATTGACGCTGTAGCAGCCGGTCTGTCCGTGCTGTGAAGTGGAGCCGTTATTGTTCGCCGCCTGGAGCGAGGCGACAAACACGTCGTTCGCCGTGCCATTGAAGAATGCCGCGCCCGCCCCGTCCGCCGTAAGGCCGAAGCCGAGTCCGATGCGCGCGGCGAGCGCGAGGCCCACATTGACCGTGCCGCCGTTGTCGAGTTGCGCCATCGCCGCCGCGGAAAGCCCCATCGGATGATTGCAGACCGGCGTGCTGCCCGAAGCGATCGACATAGTCGCCTGATTTCCCGGCGCGTTCCCCGTGACAATCGTCAGCGGAACGTAGCAGCCCCCCGACACGCTCGTCCCGGCATCCGGGCGAGAAGCCGCGTCCGGATAATATCCGCTTCGGCCGGCCTCTCCGGCGATTACGGTGGCGGGCAACTGGAAGTTGATCTGATCGAGGCCGGGATAAAACGAACGGCCGGCGTACGAAGGCGTCAGAATCTGCCCGCCCACGTTGATGGTGACGTTGGTGGCGAAACTCGCCACCGTTGGCGTGACATTATCGGCCGTGCTCACCGCGCCGAGGCCCGTTCCGTAAAGAATCAGTGTCTGCCCGGCAACCGCGGCCGCTGCCAGTCCGTTGGTCTTCACCGTTCCATCGGAATAGTAATTCTGCATCACCGCGGGGCCCGAGCCGCCGCTGTTTTTCGTAATGATGCCGAAGCTCGATTTCACGATGGAGATCGCCTGTCCGTTGCTCGTCTGGCCGTTATAAGTGACCGTGACCGTCGCATTGCCCACCGGTACAGCGGATGGTATGACGACCGAAAGTTGTCCCGCGTACGTGTAGATCGGATACGCGTCATAGCCGGTCGATCCCGACGTGACTTTGACGGACGTGCCGGCAAGCGTCGCCGCCAGAGGCGGGGGCGGGGCACTGACCAGCGCCGCCGGTCCCAGGTTCTTGCCGAAGATCACGGCAATCGAGCCCTGCGCGATCTGCACATTGCCTCCCGTACTGGCGGGCCCGGCGTAGCTGGCCGCGTTCAGAACTCCGTTGGCTGTGATGGATGGCGCCTGCGCCAGGATGAGAGCCGGAAAAAACGCGGCGAATAAACACTGCCGGACAACATGAGCATTCACATGAACCCTTTGGCGGACAGGATGCCGGGGAATCGCGTCCCCCGGATAAAACCGTGGCCTCCCGTACGATTCAGGTGCGAACCCCAGGCGAACTCAATATTGTCGTATCGCCTGTGCGGTGTCAAGAAGTAATACAACGGCACGCGGCAATTGCCCCCCTGTTCTCCGCCGCGCCGCCCCGGCCGATACCCTTCCGCCCCCGCGGCCCTCCATCACCGTAATATTTACGGGTACCGAGCCCGCTCAACCCTATAGTTCCGCGCGCGGCTTGCCGATCTCACTGGCAGGCATGCTATCCCCGTCATCCACCGGAGTCGCTTGAGTAACAGGGCTGTCCCCGCCGGCCGTGCGCCGGATCATCGGCCGCCTGCCGCTTCTGCCTGGTCCACGGTCTTGCTGGCAGGTGCGGCGGTGCTTGCGTGCCTGACCTTTTTGTCCGGAATCCATTCGGTCCAGGATCTGTATCGGGCGCTGACCGGCGTAAGGTCGATCTACGAGGTCGATGCGAAGGCGCTCAGCGTGGAAGGCGAACTGCAGTTTCGCATTCAGGAAAGCCGGCGCTGTTTTCTTGAGCTTCTGGTGGCCGCCGGCACCGAAGAGGAGCGGCTCAGCAAGGTGGCGCAGGCGCGGGAGGCCGACGCCCAGGTCAGCCTGCTGACCGGTCAGGCGACGGTGCTCACCCGTGATGGCGCCCATTTCGGGCAGTTCACCCGCGCGTGGGAGGACTATCTCGAAACCCGCGACGATATGATCGCGCTCTCCCTGCAGTCGCACGTGCCGGAGGCGCTGGCGATCGAGCGGGCCGCCGGCCGGGTTGCTTTCGACCGCGCGGCCGAGGCACTGCGACAGGGCAAGCGTCGCCTCGAGGCATCGTCGCAGCAGAAGGTGCAGACGGCCTGGCAGACCATGCGGCGCGCCTGCCTCGAAGTCGTTGCGCTGCTGGTAGTGTCGTTGCTTCTCGTGGTCGCCCTGCTGGCCGGTGCCACCGGCAGGCGGCGCATGCTGCGGGAACTGCATGCGGCGTTCGGCGTGATCCATGAGAGCGAAACCCGCTTCCGGAATGTGTTTGAAAGCGCCTCGGTCGGAATCGTCGTCCTCGATTGTTCCCTGCGGATCGTTTCGGTCAATCGTGCGATCAGCGAGATGTCCGGGCATTCTTCCTACGCAGTGACGGGCTGGCCCCTCGCCCGGCTGCTCCCGCTGGATGAGGACGGTGACGGCGCCGCGGCCCTCGCCGAACTTCTGCAGGGCCGCAGGTCCTGGTATCGCACCGAAAGCAGAATTCTTGGCAAAGCCGGCGAGACCGGCTGGATCCGTGCCAGCGCCTCGCTGGTCGGTTCTCCGGAGGAGCCGGCCGGCATCGTGCTGCTGTGCGAGGACATTCTGGAGCAAAAGCTGGCCCGCGAGCAGCTCGGTTATCAGGCGACGCACGATTCGCTCACCGGCCTCTGGAACCGCAGTCATTTCGAAGCGGTGCTCGCAGCCGATCTGCTGGCGGCGCCGGGCTCTGTCTCGCTGCTCTATATCGATCTCGACGGCTTCAAACTGGTGAACGACACGCTGGGCCACGCCGTTGGCGACGAACTGCTGCGGGCGGTGAGCAACCGTTTGCGGGACTGCGCCACGCAGAACGACAACGTGGCTCGCGTCGGCGGCGATGAATTTATTGTGCTGTGCCGCCGGGAGCAGGCGTGCTCCGAACCGTCGGCGTCCGCTCCGGAGGCGCAGCTTGCGGCCGGAATTCTGCGGGCGCTGCGCGAGCCGTTCCCAATTCGCGGGCAGGCCGTTACGGTTGGCGCCAGCATCGGCATCAGCCGCAGCCCCGAAGACGGCAGCACGGCAGCCGAGCTGATCCAGAATGCCGATACCGCCATGTACGAAGCCAAGCGCAGCCGCAACGAAGGATTCTTCTACTTCGATGCCCGTATGCGCGAAGCCGCCCTCCGGCGCGCCCGCGTGGAAGCCTGCCTGCGCGGCGCCGTCGAGCGCGGCGAATTCAAAGTCGTTTTTCAGCCGCTTTACGATATTCACAGCGGCGCCCTGGTGCGTTTTGAAGCGCTGTGCCGGTGGCTGCATCCGGAACTCGGCCAGGTGCCTCCCGGCGAATTTATCCCCATCGCGGAGGAGACCGGCTCCATCGCCTCCATCGGGGAATGGGTCCTACGCGAGGCCTGCCGCCAGGCGCGCATCTGGCAGGGCGCCAATGCCGGTATCGGCGTCGCGGTCAACGTCTCGGCGGTCCAGTTCTCGAACCGCTACTTTGTGGAACTGGTTACCGAGTACCTCTCGGCCGAGCAACTGCCCGCGTATCTGCTCGAACTGGAACTCACCGAAACCGCCGTCCTGCGCGACCGCGACGACGCGATCGAAAAAATGCGCCGTCTGCGAGCGATGGGAATCCGGATCTCGCTCGATGACTTCGGCACCGGTTTCTCCTCGCTGAGTTCGCTTCAGTACCTGCCGGTCGATCGCCTGAAGATCGATCGCTCATTCACTACCACGCTCGAAGACGGTCCGGCTTCCACTTCAATGGTTCAGTCCCTCGTCGCCATGAGCCGCACGCTCGGCCTGCGCGTCACGCTTGAAGGCATCGAGACCCGCCGCCAGATGGAGATCGCCCGCGAACTCGGTTGCCATGAAGCGCAGGGTTACTTCCTCGGCCGGCCGGAAAGCGGCGAAGATGCGCTGCGTCGTGTGTTGAAGGAAAATTCGCCCCCGCCCGCCGACCTGCTCCCGCCCCTTCCGCTCACGAGTCTGCCGGATTCGTCGCGGGCGGTACTCCGCTGATCGTTTTCCGGTTCATCCGCCTCACGCCGCGCGCGGTGGCACCGGTGGCGGCAGCGGCGGCCTGCGGAAGCCCGTCCAGTCTTCGCAAACCACGATGGAATTGGCCGGGTTCCGCGGCAGAAACTTCACCAGCACCGGCCCCAGCACCGACATCCGCTCGCCCGGCACGCGCGCCAGCACGGCGCTGATATCCTGCGACACCGTGTAGCCCACGCCCGCCACCGAGTACGAATACAGCAGATTCACCCCGTCCAGATCCAGCACTTCCCCGTCGCCGATCTTGCCCGTCGTGTGAATCAGCACCCGCCGCTGCCGCTCCACCTCTTCCGGCGTCGGCCGCCTGCGGAACCGCAGGTAGACCGCGACGCCGCCGGCAATCGCCACCACCCCCGCCAGTATCCCCACCGGCCACGGATTGCCCCGCAGCGCGTCCAGCCCAACCGAGACCGCGCGCCCGGCCGTAACTCCATCCATCATCGATCCGCAGGCCGCCGCTATCGCGCAGCCGGTTGCGTGCCGAACGCCTTGCCGTAATCCTTCAGGAACTGGTCCAGCCCCTTATCCGTCAGCGGGTGGTTGAACAGTTGCTCCATCACCTTCAGCGGCATCGTGCCAATTTGCGCGCCCGCCAGCGCCGACTCGATTACATGCGTCGGCCCCCGCAGCGACGCCGCCAGCACCTGCGTCGAAAAATCGTAGTTCTCGTAAATCGCCACAATCTGCCGGATCAGGTCCATCCCGTTGTGCCCGATATCGTCCAGCCGCCCCACGAACGGGCTGATGAAATATGCCCCGGCCTTGGCCGCAATCAGCGCCTGCGCCGGCGAAAAGCACAGCGTCACGTTCACGCGGATGCCTTCCTTGCTCAGCGCCGCGCAGGCCGCAATCCCGTCCTTAATCAGCGGCAGCTTCACCACAATGTTCTTGTGGATCTTCGCCAGTTCCCGCCCTTCGGCAATCATTGCCGCCGTCTCGGTCGACAGCACTTCAGCGCTGATCGGCCCGTCCACAATGTCGCAGATCGCCGCCACCTGTTCCTTCAGCGGCCTGCCTTCCCTGGCAATCAGACTCGGGTTGGTGGTGACTCCGTCCACAATGCCCCAGCTGGCTCCCTTGCGGATTTCATCCAGATTCGCGGTGTCGAGGAAGAATTTCATGTGCGCTCTTGTCCTTCCAGAAAGTATAGCGGCCCGTCCGGTTCAGAACACGGAATCGGGGGCAAAACACAGCGCTGGCGTTTAAAAATGCGGGCCGGGGTTAAAAACGAGAAGCCGGGGTTAAAAACGAGAAGCCGGGGTTAAAAACGAGAAGCCGGGGTTAAAAACGAGAAGCAGGGATTCAACAACGATAGGCAGGGCGGGGAACTGCGGAGGCAAAACAAACAGCAGGGAAAACGACGGGCTGGCCGAACCCGTTGGCCGGCCAGCCCGCGGAATTACTTCTGGGCGGCCGTGTCCTTCTTAACCTTCTTCTTGCCGCCACCCTTTTTGGCCTTCTTCTTGGTGGTCGAGTCGCCCTGGGCGAACGTGAACGAGACGCTGCCGATTGCCAGACCGAGGCCGAGCGTTGCGATAAGAATCTTTTTCATGCGGATGGTTTCTCCTGAATGTCTGACGGCGTTCTGCCGTCACCTGGATGATATCCATCCTCACATGAACCTGCCCTTAAACTTTGATTAAGTCTCTTTAATCTAACGAACGGGCCAGCGTAAATTCATGAAAAAAAGCCGGATTGCCGGACCGCGGCGGGAGAGAACCGTGAATGCGGGGAAAGGCGGAGAAAGAAATACTGCCAGCGGGGGAAAAGAAATGGGCCAGTCTACCCGGTTCCCCGGGTCGACCGGCCCGGAGAACTACTTGGTTTCGGCGGTGTCCTTCTTGCCCTTCTTGCCTTCGCCCTTCTTGCCGCCTTCCTTCTTTGCGGTGTCGCCGCCCTGGGCGAACGTGAACGAGATCGTGCCGAGAGCGATGCCGAGGCCGAGGGTCGCGATGAGGATCTTTTTCATGTGAGTTTGTTTTCTCCTAAAAATTTTGACTGCGGTCTGCCGTCAATTGAATGATATCCGAACCCACATGAACCGCTCCTTAAGGCGCGATTAAATGCGATTAATTTGCAAAAGTATTTTCGCCTGTTGAAACTAAAGGCCTTGGAGGGTTTAACTGGCGCCGGTGGCCGGCAGAAAAACAAACGGAAGGGAGAGAAACGGGAAAGGAAGGAAAAAACCGGCGGGAAAAAGAAAAGGGCCAGCTGACCCGGTTTCCCAGGTCGGCCAGCCCAGGAAACTACTTGGTTTCGGCGGTGTCCTTCTTGCCCTTCTTGCCTTCGCCCTTCTTGCCGCCTTCCTTCTTTGCGTCGTCGCCCTGGGCGAACGTGAACGAGATGGTGCCGAGAGCGATGCCGAGGCCGAGGGTGGCGATGAGAATCTTTTTCATGCGAGTTTGTTTTCTCCTAAAAATTTTGACGACAGTCTGCCGCCTTAAGTATGATATCCGAACCTCTTCCACAACACCCCAGGATTCGTAATTAAATTCACTTAATAAACTGCAGTTCATTGATGTGAGTAATTAGAATCAACAGTTTACGTATTTTCCCGCCGCGCCCCGTGGTAGCCTCCAGGCAAATGAAGAAGCCTGACCTCGCCGACGCCATCGCCCGCCTGCGCCGCCTGCCAAAGGCCGCCGCCGCCGACCAGGTAGATCGCGCTATCCATCAGATTATAAAGGCATTGCGCCATGGACACCCCGCCCGGCTCCCCGGTCTCGGCACGCTCGAACCCGGCCACACCTGGACTTTCCGCCCGGAAAAGCCCAAACCGGCCGCCGCTGCTCCGATGAAAGCGCCCGCCCCTGCAGCCTCGCGCCCGTCCCGTTCCGGAGGCCCGAAATGAACCGCCGCCGCTCCGTTTCGCGCTCCGAATCGGCCCCGTTCGAACCGGTCACAGTGGAACTCGATACAGCGGAACTTGCGCGCCTCATCCGCCGCCAGCTCCGCCACTCCCGCGCCGTCGAAATCGACGGCCTCGGCACCTTCGAACGTACTCCCGGCGGCGCAGTCTCTTTCCACGACTCCGCACGCCCCCGCATCTTCATCGCCTACGCCGTCGAAGACGCCCCTGCCGCCCTCCGCCTCAACGACTCCCTCGCCTCCCGCGGCTACTCCTCATGGCTCGACCGCCGCAAACTCCTCCCGGGCCAGAACTGGCCCCGCCGCATCGAAGACGCCATCTCCCGCTCCGACTTCTTCATCGCCTGCTTCTCCCGCCACTCCGTCAAAAAACGCGGCGGCTTCCAGGCCGAAATCCGCTACGCCCTCGACTGCGCCCGCCGAGTCCCGCTCGACGACGTCTTCCTCATCCCCGTCCGCCTCGACGATTGCCCCGTCCCCGCCCGCATCTGCCGCGAAACCCAGTACGTCGATCTCTTCCCCGACTGGGACGCCGGCTTCGCCCGCATCGCCGGCATCGTCGACGCCCAGCACGCCGGCCGGCCCCGCGGCCCGGCCTGAAATGCCGCGCCGCCTTGCACCGCCCCGCTTGGGTTCGTTTTTTCGAGTGCGCCGCTCCGCCGGTGTTACTTGAGGTGTTACTTAGGGAGTTACTTAATCAGCGTCGCCGAAGACTTCGTCAATCCCGTGTAGGTTCCGGACGTGTCGTTCTGGATCGTGCTGCTGCCGCTGACCACGATCGTCTTGGCGATGAACGCGGCGTAAAACGCCGTGCTCGTGGCGCCGGTGAAGTTGAATGCCGTCGTCGGAAAGTAATAGGTCCCGGTGATCAGCCCGGTCCCCGAATTCGCAATGACGTTTGCCGACGCATAAGTCTGCGACCGGTCCTGAAAAAAGACAATTCCCTGGTAGGTCCCCGAACTGGGCGCCGACAAAGTGGCGATCGCACTGCCCTGAATGGAAATTGGCGCAATCGTATACGAACCGCTCGCCGTGTTGTAAAACATGACGTGAGTTCCGTTGAGAGTTCCCGAGTTGCTAACCGTGAGCCCGCCGCCGTTCAGAATATAGTTGCCGGGATTCAGATTGAGCGTTGCCGCGCCGGTAACCGTGATGCCGCCGCAATAGACACCCGGGCTTACGGTCGCTGAGTTGGCGTTGCCGATCGAATAATTCGTGTGATCGCATCCCGAGTAACTCGGCGCCGGCAGCGAGGCCAGCGGATCGGCCACCGCGGTCGCGCCGGTTGTTGCCGTAGGCGATACCGTGGAAGTTCCGCCCAGGGATACGCTCCCCACCACCTTGATGAAGTTTCCGCTCACGTGCGACGAACCGGTCACATACAACGCCGTCGTGCTCGACGAGTTCACATACACCCCGCATCCCGACGCCGTGATCGACGACGAACCTGTCACCGACACCGCCTGCGCAATATTGCCCGTGCCGATTTGATAAATGCACGACGTGCTCGGAATGCTCGTCACGCCCGCGATCGCCGACGCCTGAATCGACGCAATCTTGTACCCCACGCCGAACAGAAACAAATTAGGCGCGGAAGTCGAAACGTTCGCCTGAACCCACATGCTCGGGCTGTTACCCGTCACGCCCGGCGGTGTTGTGTTGTTCTCCACCATCGTCGCCGTGAATGTCGGCGGCGAATCCACCGTCGTATAGAGGCAACCGGCCTGCAGTGAAGTGGTCGGAGGATAAACTCCCGCGCACGTGTAAGTCGTCCCGCAGCTGATTGTGCTGCAGTTGTCCCCGTTGGCCTTGGCGTATACCGCCGCTGCCGACGCCGCCGCATCCGCCGCCGTCTGCACGCGCGTCTTCAGGAAGTAGGCCCACCCCAGATCTACTGAAAGCCCCATGGCCGCGAACAGAAAAATCAGACTGAGGCTCACCGCCAGCAGCGCCTGCCCGCCGCGACGCCCGGAATGTTTCGCGCTCTGCATCAGAACAGAATCCTTTGCCGCGATTTTGCGCCCACCGTGAAGTCATTCGGGGGATCCGAATTAGGCGGCCAGAAGATCGCCACCGGGTTCTTCAGAATGTAAGTCGCGCTGATGGTGACGTCGTTGCCCACCGCATTGTAGGACGCGTTCGGAAACTGAGTTGACGTGCCCGTGCAACTGCTCGCCGGGTTGCAGGTCGTCGTGCCGCTCCCGTCTGTCATCTTCAGAATCACGCTGCCGCTGCTCAGCGCCATTCCGGCGCCAACGAAGAACGTAGCCACGTTACCCACCGTGATCGTGCAGCTGTTGCTGTTCGCGGTACACGTCGCGCCATGCAGCGTCACGTACCGCGCCGTCGCCTCCGTCGCAAAGGCAAGATTGTGGAACTCCCACATATCGATCGAGATCGCCACAATGGAAATCGTCATGAACGTCAGCGGAATGCCCAGCAGCGTAAATTCGATCAGCGCATTCCCTCTTCGCCCGTTTGCTCTGCGCAGTCGCATGCCGTCAGCTCCGCTGCCGCATCTTCACCGTGCGGTTAATCGTGAGTGTTCCGGGCAGGATGCCCGGAATCGGAATCAGCTGCGGCGTCAGATACACCACCGTCACCGCGGTCGCTGTGTTGCCGTCCGGTCCCGTGACCGAAGAAGCGGTCACCGCCACCGGCGCCGAAGTCGTAACCGTTGTGCCGGTCCCGCATGTCGAAAGTCCCGACCCCACGTTCGGCAGGTAGCGGAACTGGTCGAGCGCGTAGCTGCACGCCGTCGTCGCGTCTGTCAGCGTGCTGGAGCTGGACGAACAATAAGTCGCCCCCACGCTTGCCGCGGTCTGCGACGCAATCAGCGAATACGCGAAGAACCCGTAATCGTACGCGCCCACGAAAAGAAAGATGTACCAGGGAATCAGTAATGAGAACTCAATGACGTTGCTTCCGCTGCGCCGGCCGACGTGGCGGCGCGGTATACGCGAATCGGTCATATAGATCTATCCTGTCTGACGAACGGCCATCGCACAACCTCTGCAATGGTTGTGCCGCCGGTACTCCCATCGGTTAACCAGCGCCTACCTGCCAGGCGTCTGATTTCCGACTTTCCGCAGCAGCGGAATCGCCGCCAGCCCCGTGATGAAAAGCAGCATCGAAGCCGGCTCAGGCGCATTTCCCTGGCCCCCGCCTCCGGTGCCGGTCGTGTTCAGCACCAGCTGCACCTGCGCCGGATCGCCGCTCACCGTGGAGAAGATCGCTTCGTTGGCCGTCCCCGGAGCGGTCTGCTGCAGACTCGTCAGACGGCCGCCCAGTTCGAACGTGCCTCCTGCGTTGTTGTTCAGCGCCGTGATCGCCGCCGCATCCAGCGTAATGGTCACCGTCTGGGCGTTTTCCGCCGCGCTGTAGACCTGCGTGCCGTAAACAGTGCCCGTCCCCAGATCGGCGAAGTCCTGCGCGGCGACACTCGTCAGCTGCAGAGTTTCGGAAGTCGTCTGGTACGGAATATAAGTGCCCGAAGCAACCTGGATGGTTGCCGACGTGATGGTTCCGCTGACCGTCGAAAGATCGAAACTAAACCAGTCCCGAAGCTCCGCCCCGGCGTTGTACGAAAAGTCGATGCCCGTGTAATAGCTGTTCGCGCCCGATGTCCCGTTGGATGTGCCCGTGCTGGTAATCCAGCCGCGATTTGCGGTGCTGAGCGTAAACGTGTCGGCAAGCGCGGGAATACAGGACAGTAAGATTGCAGTCAGAACGGCGAAAAAGAGATTGATGCGTTTCAAGTGAACCTCCGCCTACAAGGTGCATAGTACGCAAAGTACCGGCGAAAGTTGAGACTGTCTTTGGTTGAAAGATTTCGTCTCCCGTTTGACAACCGGGAGCGCGGTCCGTTCGTTAACCATGGTTGAGTTAACGACAGTTGATTAATATTGATTGTTGGAGAAACAGCTGCTTTCAGGCGGCCCTCCATTGGGAGAACATCGCGCATGTCCCGCACTACCGGCAGGCCGAAGAGCGCGGCGGCACGCGCGCAGCATCCCGTGCGCGGCGCTGTCGCCCCGGATTGCAACTCGCCCGCCGCGGCCACCCGCCGGTTGTCGCTCGACTGGGCCGTCTGTCTCGCCCTCGTCCTATCCGTCTTCGCCGCCTACGCTCCGGTTGCCGGCTTCGACTTTATTAGTTACGACGACCCGCTGTATGTCACGGCAAATCCTCACGTGCAGTCCGGGCTCACGCCCGACGGTATCCGCTGGGCCCTCACCGCCGTCGTATCCAAAAACTGGATGCCGGTCACGCTGCTCTCGCACATGCTCGATGTCCAGCTGTTCGGCATGCGCAGCGGGATGCACCACCTTGTCAACGTCGCGATCCACGGGCTGGCGGCGGTGTTCCTCTTTCTGTGCCTCCGCCGTGCCGCCGGCTCGCGCGGCCTGAGCGCATTCGTCGCCTTCGTCTTCGCGCTGCACCCGCTGCATGTCGGCTCGGTCGCCTGGATCGCCGAACGCAAGGACGTTCTCAGTGCCTTCTTCTGGTTCGTCGCCCTCTTCGGATACCTGCGCTATACCGAGCGGCCCTCCCCGCGCCGGTATCTGGCGATGGCGTTTCCCTTCTGCCTCGGCCTGCTGTCGAAGCCGATGCTGGTCACCTTTCCCTTTACGCTCTGGTTGCTCGACCTGTGGCCGCTGCGCCGCCCCGGGTGGCCGCGAACCTTCGTGGAGAAACTCCCGCTGTTCGCGCTGTCGGCCGCTGCTTCTGTGGTCACGTATCTCGTGCAAGGCTCGTCCGGCGCCATGTACTCGGTCCCGCCCATGCTGCGCACCGAAAACGCAATCGTGTCGTACGTCACTTACATCGCGCAGACGCTCTGGCCCGTGCGGCTGGCATTCTTCTATCCGTACCCGCAGTCGATCCCCGCGTGGCAGCCGGTCGCCGCCTTCGCCGTTATCGTTGCGATTTCGTTTTTCACCGCACGCGCATGGCGGAGCCGCCCCTGGCTCACCGTCGGCTGGTTCTGGTATCTGATCACTCTGCTGCCGGTCATCGGCTTCGTGCAGGTCGGGATGCAGGCTCATGCGGATCGTTACATGTACATCCCGATGATCGGCTTGTTGCTCCTCCTCGCCCGGAGCGCGCAGGAAGCGAGCGTCAGGTGGCCCGCCGCATCGCGTCTCATCGCCGTGGCGGGCATCGCGGCCTGTGTCTGCTGCCTCGCGCTCGCGCGGGTTCAGACGGCTTACTGGCAGAACAGCGAAACGCTGTACCGGCGTGCCATAGAAGTGACGGAGAACGACGTCACGCGGAACAATCTGGTGGCCGAATACAATCTGGCGCAATACCTGACTTCTCTGCAGCGCTACGCCGACGCCGTCCCTCACTTCGAAGCGGCGCTGCGCATCCGGCCGGATTACGCCGAAGCTCACAGCGGTCTCGGCATCGCGATGATGAGCCTCGGCGACAGTGCCGGCGCTGTCCCGCATCTGCTGGCCGCAGTTGTCGCGCGGCCCGGCGACGCCGCCGCGCAGGGCAACCTCGCTGTGGCTTTGAGCACTCGCGGCGACTATGCAGCCGCCATCCCTCACTTCGAAGCCGCTCTGCGCGCCCGTCCCGACGACGCCGGTGCCCACACCAATCTCGGCATGGCGATGATGAGCCTCGCCGATTACACCGGAGCGATTCCGCATTTTGCAGCCGCGCTTCGCGCCACCCCGGACCATGCTGTCGCGCACTACGGCTTCGGCGTGTCTCTGTTCAGCAGCGGCGATTATGCGGCCGCACTGCCGCATTTGGAAGCCGCCATCCGTGCCAGACCCGACTATCTGGCCGCCCATTACTATCGGGGCCTGGCGCTCTCGATGACCGCCGCCCGCGCTGCCGATGCCATCGCGTCCTTTCAGGCCGCACTGCCGGTGAATCCTGACGACCCCGCAGCCCACGCCGGCTACGGCGGCCTGCTCGCAGGTCTTGGCCGGACGCAGGAGGCGATCGTACAACTCGAAGCCTCGCAGCGCCTCCGCCCCAATCCGGTGATTGCCAATATGCTCGCCCGTTTGCGCGGGGGAAAACCGTAGCGTTCCCGGCATTGGCTGCAACGCCGGGTCGTTCCCATCACTCGCGAATTTATATTTCCCTTTCCCTCAATAACTTCGCTCCTTGCGTTGCGTAACTTCATCCGCGCGCGTGCTACTTCTGTGTCCGACAGCAATGTCTCGATAGAAAGGAACTTACTACTGTGGCCACTGCCAAACAGATAGCAGCCAACCGCGCCAACGCGAAAAAATCCACCGGCCCCCGCACGCTCGCCGGCAAACTCATCACCCGGCTCAACGCCTTGAAGGACGGCCTCACCGGCCAGCTCCTCGTCATCGCTCCCGAAGAGCGCGAAACCTACAACGCCTTCTCGCAAAAGCTCACCGCTTCGCTCAACCCCATCGGCATCGAGGAACTCCACGTCGCCGCCCGCATCGTTCGCGATACCTGGCGTCTGCATCGCATCGCCGCCATTGAAGAGACCGCCTACGCATTCGGCCTGCTCGAAAACGAAGCCGACTCCGGCAGCATCCTCGCCAGGGTTGTTGTCGACGCCCCCACGGCCGCCGCCGCCCGCGAAATCCACGTTGCCGTTTCCAACGCCCTTACCTTCGAGGCGCGCGCCCGCGATTTCGATCGCGCCTCCGGCATCGAAGCCCGTCTTCGCCGCGGACTTCATAAGGACTACGCTCTCCTCCACCACCTCCAGAAGGAGCGCAACCGTCCTCACACCACCTTCGTTCGCTCAACCCGGAAGCCCGACCAGTATTTCGATGCCGCCTCCGCAACGGGCGTCTCCGGCCAGGATTCCGCCGCTGGCACCGGCAGACGCGATCCGGTCGACAAAATTGGCTCTGTTTTGCAGAATTCTTCGCGCCCCGATCAAGCCGCCGCAATGACTCCGCTGCGTGGAACTTTGCCTCGTCCATACGGCGCTCCGTGGATAGATTCCGAGCCTTCCGCCGCGCTCTAGCGCTTCGGACCCTGTTGATCCGCCCTCATCGCCAACCGCATGGCCCCGTCAACACCACACGTGTGTCTCCGCTCGCCAATCGCAATATGCTAGCGTCGGCAATGCATGGCTGATATCTCGACTCACGACCTCGCCCTTCGCCTCGGCCTCCCGTTACGCGGCGACCCCGCTCGTCTCCTCACCGGCGCCTCGCTTCTCGAAGAGGCCGGCCCCTCCGATGTCGCCTTCGCCGGCGCGCCCAAATTCTTCCCCGCCGCCGCCGCTTCCCGGGCCGGCTGCATCATCGCGCTTGCCGATTTCGAACCCGCCCCTGGCCAGTCCGTCATCGTCTCGCCGCAGCCCCGCGCCCATTTCGCGATGGCACTTTCGATCCTCTATCCCGCGCCCGCCGCGCAAGCCGGCATCCACACTACCGCCCTCGTCGATCCCTCCGCCTCTATCGACCCCACCGCCGAAATCGGTCCCTTCGTCCGCATCGCGGCCGGTGCCAGGATAGGCGCGCGCGTCCGCCTCGCCGAAGGCTGCTCCATCGGCGCATCTGTCAGCATTGGCGATGACACCGTTTTCTATCCGCGTGTCACCGTATACGAACGCGTTCACATCGGCGCGCGCTGCATCTTTCACGCCAATGCTGTCATCGGCGCCGATGGCTTCGGCTTTGAGATGGCCGCCGGTGCTTATCGCAAAGTTCCGCAGGTCGGCACCGTTGAAATTGGCGACGACGTGGAAATCGGCGCCGGCACCTGCATCGACCGCGCCACGCTCGGCGTCACCGTCATCGGCAACGGCGCCAAGCTCGACAACATGGTCCACATTGCGCACAACTGCCGCATCGGTTCGCACGTCGTCATCGCCGCGCAGACCGGCCTCGCCGGCGGTGTCTCGGTTGGAGACTACGCCGTCGTCGGCGGCCAGGTCGGTGTCGGCGACAAAGCCCGCATCGAATCGCGCGCCATCGTCGGCTCCGGCGCCGGCATCCTCACGTCGAAGATTGTGCGCGCCGGCGAACCCGTCTGGGGCACTCCCGCGCGCCCGCTGCGCCAGTACCTCGCTCAGCTCGCCACGCTGTCGCGGCTCTCAAAGAAGAAGCACTGATCTTATGCCGGCGAACCGGAATCGGGCAGCGCGCGCAGTTGCTCCCGGTTCACGCTTTGCACGAATCTTTGCTGCTCGGCGGCTGTGGCATCGAACGTCACATCCCCGATCTCGATGCCGCCCGTCCGCATTCGCCCGCTGCGCACGTACTCGATCAGCTCCGCCGCCGTGCCATCGAACAACGGATGCGGCCTTGCCTTCCCGGTGTGCACCCCGCCACGCACCCCGCCACGGAGAAAATGCAACAGCGGATTCGCCGCCGCGGCAGCCCTCTCCTCCACGCTGCATCCGGCAAGATAAAACTCCGGCTCGAACATCCGGTGCGGCTTCCGCCCTTCCGCCGCTCCATGCGTCAGGTAGTGCTGCAGCGGGTCGATTCCCGCCGCCCGCACATCCGCGTTGCGCTCCAGATAGAACGCCGCATCGAACAGCGGCGCAATCTCCGCGCCTTGCCTGCGTCGCGCCAGCCAGCCGTCCTTCTTCGCCGCCGTCACCTGCGCCACCGTCACCTGCGCCGCCGCCACCTGCGCCTTCGCAACCGCGCCCCGCTTCACGCGCTGCCGCAATTCATCGAGCTGCGCCGCGCCATCCGGCACCATATGGAACCGCCGCATCACTTCGGCCCGCGCCGCTTCCAGCAGTTCGTAGTCGAGCGCATTCATCTCCACCAGCCGCTCGAACACACCCGGCTCGCATTCGCCGCGCAGTCCGGCCATGCGCTCGGCCAGCGTGCTGTCGAGTCCTTTCGATACATTCACCGGCGGCAGAGCGCAGTCGAGCCCAGGAAACGCCGCCCGCAGAAAGTACTCGCCCGCTACTACGCTTGCATCGAACAGATCGACGACGCCTGGAAACGACGCCTCTTCGATCCGCCGCTTTGCCACCGCCAGATCGGCCCGCGTCGGCTCATCCGAATCGCCCGCCTGGGCCAGAAGGTTCACCTGCACGTTCATCGCATGCAGCGCGTGTTCCGTCACCATGCCCCGAATGAATTCGCCCGGCGTCGCCCGGTTCGCGAGGTCGCTGATCGGATCGCCCGCCGCCGGCCGTTTGCGGAAGTAGTCGTACATTGACCGCACCCGGTCCACCGGATCGCGCAGAAAGCAGATGTCGAAGAACAGCGTGCCCGGCCTCAGCGGCAGCGGATGCCGGATCTGATGACTGGAAAACGCCTGCAGGCGCGGCTGCTCTTCGATCAGCGAGGCCACCTGGTCGGCGTCCACCGTGCCGCTCCGCTCGTCTGTGTCGTACAGGCAGAGGCGCTCGCCAAAGCTGCGGTCGAGCATCTCGATCACCGTCGAACCGGCGTTCTTCAGAATGTGGTAATGGAGGATGACGAAGCGCATTCCCGATATAGCTCAGCCTGCCGGGCCGCAATCGCGTCCCATCCGTATTCTCTCTCGGCGGTGCGGCGCGCGCTGCGTTCCAGCCGCCGCCGTTCGGCCGCGTCGTCGAACAGCCGGTTGATCGCCGCCGCCATCTCGCTGCCGGTCGAGGTAAGAACGAAGTCCTCGCCGGCCGTGAGGTCGAGCCCGTTGACGCCCGCCGCCGTGCTCACCACGGCCTTGCCCATCGCCATCGCCTCCAGTACTTTGATGTTGGTGCCGGCCGACGCAACCAGCGGCACCACGACAGCCGCGGCCCGTTCATACGCCGGCCGCACGTCGGAGACAAAGCCTTCGACCTCGATGCCCGGCTGCGCCAGATCAGGATGAACGCGGTCGCGATAGAAGTCCAGATAATACTCGTGCCGCGCGCCGCTGATCACGTGGAGCGTCGCGCCCGCGAGTGCCGGCCACACTTCGCGAAGGAAGAAGCCAAGCGCCATCAGGTTCGGCAGATGCGCGAAAGATCCGATGAACAGCACGCGGCGCGGCTCCGGTTCACGCAATGACGGGCGGAAGCGTTCGAGATCCACGCCGTTGGCCAGCGTCACCGGCTCGCCCCTGCTGCCTGTGACTGCCACCAGCCGCCGGTCCTTCTCCGACATGAGCACCACCCGGTCCACGCGCTGCCATGCGTCGTGTTCGAAGCGGCGCCACAGCGCCAGTTGGCGCCGCACTTCCCACGCTTCGCCGCCGGTGGCAGTCGTCAGCATCTGCTGATACAGATCGAGCGTGACGTCGTGCTCAATGAGCAGCGTGCGAGCCGGCGCGCAGTCCGCCGCGTACTGCGCCATCTGCGTGAACTCCAGTTGCGCCACCGCGGGCTGCCACTTGCGGACCGCGCCGCGCAGCGCGTCATGGAACGCCGGCGAATCGAACTCTTCCACCGTATCGGGCCGGCCGCGCGACGGGAGTTCGTGAGTGCCTTCGCGCCGCACCAGGATCACCTCGGCGCAGATCGCAAGCAACTCCGCGGGCGGCGCTGCGATCTCGTCGGTGAAACAGATCAGGATCAGATCGAATTCGCGCGCGGCGCGCAGCATCAGGTTGTACATCCGCACAGCGCCGCCATGCGACAGCGGAAACGGCAGATAAGGGCTGGCCACGAGCACCCGCGGCCGTGCTGCTGCCGGTCGTCCAATAAACACGCTGACAGCCGGCGCGGCCGGTGCCGGCGCGCTGACTTCAGCCGCGGGCCGCGCCGCGAACAACGCGCGCACGAAGTTGCCGGTGCGCCAGAGGCAGTGCCGCAGAATCGCCGGAAGCGACGCCGGCCGCAGCATGAAGTTGTTCAGGTTCTCGTTGAACGCCAGGAAGTGCAGCGGCGCGAGCAGCAGTGCCATCAGCCGCATCCTGCGGAACGGCACGTTCGGCACCAGCATCACGCCGGCGAGCCGGATGGTGTTGTCGCCGATCGAAGCCCGCGCGCGGCCCATGTTTTCCGCCAGCGTGCGGCTGTTGTACCAGGGGATCCACGGCAGCGTCTTGTCTTCCGGCGGGAAGTTGGAAACGACCCAGAGCGGCAGTTCGGGAAAGACTGCACGCATGCGTTCAACGAGCGCGCTGTTCAGTTCGTCCGTGCCGGATCCGAATGCGACCTTGATCTTCACGCCGCCCTACAGCACCGGCGAGTCGTTGCCCAGCATGGCGCGCCGCACGAGTTTTATCGGCGGGAAGCCCTGCTGCAGGAACGTGTCGTGAAATTCGCGCATCGTGAACGCTGCGCCGCGCTGCTTCCGGTAATCTTCGCGCAGCTTGAGGATCTCCAGCTTGCCCAGCGTGTAGTAAAGGTAAGTCGGGTCGGAGGTGCCCCGCTTGGTCTCGCGTTCGCCATTGGTCCGCGTCTGCATGCCTTCGTTGACGAAGAAGTCGACGCCCTGCCGGAACGTCATCTTCCCCGTGTGCATCTGAATGCCGACGATGTAGCGCGAGTTGCGCAGCAGTGCGTCCTGCAACTGCCCTAGCCGCACATGCGGATCCCCGCCGCCGTAGCCTTCGTCGATCATCATCTGCTCGCAGTAGTGTGCCCATCCTTCGGCATTCGTGTTGGCGCCGAGCAGTCGCCTCACCTTCGACGGCGCGTGCTGCATCTGCAGGAACTGCACGTAATGTCCCGGGTACGCTTCGTGGATGGCCGTTGCCGTGATGGTGCCGCGATTGAACTGCGCCATGTGCTCTTCCACTTCATGCTTCGGCCATGACTTCTCCGGCAGCGTGACGTTGAAGAACGCCTCCTTGGCCACCTTCTCGTACGGCCCGGGCGTATCCATGGAGGCGAATGTCAGTTCGCGCATGAAGGGCGGTGTCTCTTCCACGGTCGGCAGAACCGGCGAGGCGATCGTCGCGATGTTGTGCTTCTCAATGAACTCGCGCAGCCCGCTGAACGTGGCGCGGAAGGCGTCGAGCAATTTGTCCGGCGCGGGGTGATCGTTGTTCGCTTCGTTCAGGATCTGCTGCAGTGGCTTCTTCGGATCGATGCGCGCGGCCGTCTCGCGCAGCAGGCGCTGGTTGTTGCGCAGGTCTGCGTAGCCGATCTCGAGCAGGCGGTCAAGCGGGATATCGACCATCTCTTCGTACAACAGCTTGCGGCGGAAGTTCTCCGCGCCGAGGCGGAAGTCTCCGTTCGATTTCGGCAGCAACTGCGTCTTCAGGAACGTCTCGTAAGCCGTCAGTTCGTTCAGAACCGCGGCGTTCGACTTGTGAAAGTCATCGAGCAGCGCCTTGTCTTTCACTGCGCTGAACGCCAGCGGCACATCCTTCTGAAAGAACGAGACGATGCCGGGCAGTTGTGCCAGCGCCACTTCCGTAAAAATGCGCGGCGGGTTCTTCAGATTGGCCCGCGCGGCGGCGAGCAGGGCCGGAACCTGCCGCTCCCGCGCGATGACGGAGCGCAGCCGCTGTTCCGGCGGCGCGAAGCTGCGGCTCATCACGACGAATACGCTGTTGGTGGCAATTGAAGTGTATTCGTCCGGATTACGTTCCTGATCGCGGATCGTTTCGACATCGAGCAGTCCGGCGCGGATCGTGCTCAGCACCAGGTCGCGGTCGGCCGACTGTACCGGCGTGAGCTTCGCCCCCGGAAATGCGGCGAACCCGGCTTCGAAGCCGCGCATTGCCGCGATGTAGTTCCGGGTCGATGCCGCCGAAAGATCTTCCAGCCGGTCGTCGTACTCATGGAATCCCGCCGACGTTGCGGCGCTCGGATTGAAGTGGAAGTAGGCGTCGAAGAAGCGATCCACCAGTGCATCCCAGTTCGGCGTCGTCTGTGCGTCGGCACCGCCGGAAAATGCGCCCGCCATCATGGTCATAGCTATCAGTATCCGTCTCATTTGTCCCGCGCAATCATTTCGGCAAGTTCGGCCTCGCCGATAACCGACACGTTCAGCGACCTCGCCTTATCGAGTTTCGAGCCGGCCTCTTCGCCCGCCAGCAGGAAGCTCGTCTTGCGTGTGACCGCGGAGGTCACTTTACCGCCGGCTATCTCAATGACCTTCTTCGCTTCGTCGCGCGTCATTCCGGCGAGCGTGCCGGTGATGACGAAGGTCAGGCCGGTGAGCGGTCCGTCCTTCTTTTCGCGAACCGTGTACTCGAACGAAAGCCCGGCCCGCCGAAGCCGTTCGATGAGCGCCTGATTGTGCGGTTCGCGAAAGTACACATAAATGCTTTCGGCCACGCGCGGGCCAACCTCTTCGGCGCCCTGAAGTTCTTCGCGGGTCGCCGCGGCGATCTTATCCATGGTGCCGAAATGCCCGGCCAGCAGTTCGGCGGTACGCTCGCCGACGAAGCGAATGCCCAGCGCCGAGATGACGCGCGGCATCGGGAGGAAGCGCGAGCGGTTGATGTTGTGAATGACGTTGGCGGCCGACTTTGGCCCCATGCGCTCCAGCTTTTCCAGATCGGCCGCGGTGATGTCGTAAAGGTCCGCAACGTTCTTCACGAGGCCGCTGTCGACCAGTTGATCGATCAGAACGTCGCCGAGACCATCGATATTCATCACGCCGCGCGAGGCGAAATGGCCGATCGATTCCTTGAGCCGTGCCGGACAGTTGGGATTGATGCAGCGGCTGGCGGCCTCGCCTTCTTCGCGCACAATACGGCCTTCGCAAACGGGGCACTGCTTCGGCATGTGGAACGGTTTGCGGTGCGAGCCCTGCAGCTTCACGCGAACCACTTTGGGGATCACGTCGCCGCTGCGTTCCACGATGACGGTGTCGCCGATCTCGAGGCCGAGCCGCGCGATCTCATCTTCGTTGTGCAGCGTGGCGCGCGAGACCGTGACGCCGCCGACCAGCTTTGGCGCGAGCACAGCCGTGGGTGTGAGCGCGCCTGTGCGGCCGACGCTGACTTCGATGTCGAGAACTTCCGTATCGACCTGGCGGGCGGCGTACTTGAAAGCGATCGCCCAGCGCGGCGCTTTGGCTGTGAAACCGAGCTGCGTTTGCTGCGCGATGCTGTCGATCTTCAGCACTACGCCGTCGATTTCATAGGGCAGCATTTCGCGCTCGGCTTCGAACTCGCGGCAGAAGGCGATTGCCTCATCGACATCGGCGCAGATCCGGCGCTTCGGATTCACCTTGAAGCCGTGGCTGGTCAGCCATTCGAGCGACTCCCAGTGGGTGGGGAAGACGTGGCGGCCATTTTCGTCGAACAGGAAGTAGGTGTAGTAATCGAGGCGCCGCGAGGCTGTGACGGAAGGTTCCAGCAGCCGAAGCGAGCCGGCGGCGGCGTTACGCGGGTTGGCAAAACGGGTGAGGCCCTGATCTTCACGTTCCAGATTCAGGCGGTCGAAGGAAGCGCGGTTCATGACGACTTCGCCGCGGACTTCAATGGGCTCGCTGCGTTCCACGCGCAAAGGCATGGAGCGGATGGTGCGCGCGTTTTCGGTAACGTCTTCGCCGACGCTGCCGTCGCCGCGCGTAATGGCCAGATCGAACATGCCGTCTTTGTAGCGGGCGGCCATGGAGAGGCCGTCCATCTTCAACTCCGCGACATAACGGTAAGGTGCGCCCTCCAGAAGGTCCTGCACGCGGGCGTCGAAGGCGCGGAGTTCGTCTTCGTTGAGCGCATTGTCGAGGCTCAGCATATTCACGCTGTGCGGAATTTTGCGGAAGCCCTCGCGCGGCTGGCCGCCGACGCGAACGGTGGGGGAATCGGGCGTGCGCAGGTCGGGATGGGCCGTTTCGAGGGCCTGCAGGCGCCGCATGAGAGCGTCGTATTCGGCGTCAGTTATCTCGGGCTGGTCCAGAACGTAGTACAGGTGTTCGTGGCGGCGCAGTTCGGCGCGCAGCGATTCGGCTTCTTCGGAAAGGTGGTGTGCGGACGTCTTCACAGGAGCTTCGCTATAATCGTAGACTTCGAGCGGCCCTAAAATTATCTCGCACTCATTCCATCGCATTGGCATCATCTACAACCCTCACGCCGGCGGCCTGAAAGGGTTCAGACGCGCGCGTCTGGACCGTGCCGTAAAGACGCTGCAGAAGAAGGGAATGAAGGTCCGGCTGATCGCCACGGCGGCGCCGAATCAGGCGGGCGCGCTGGCCGTGCAGGCAGCGCTCGACGGTTGCGACACGGTGCTGATTTCGGGCGGCGACGGAACGATCAATGAGGCCGTCAACGGCCTGGCGGGTACGAAGGTCGTGATGGGCGTGCTGCCGGCCGGGACGGCGAATGTGCTCGCCAATGAGATTGGCCTCGCGCAGCGCCCCGATCATGCGGCGCGGCAGATTCTGGATACCGTGCCGGTGCGGATTTCGCTCGGCTGCGTGGATGTGAAGGGCGCGATGCCTCGTTACTTTGCGCTGATGGCGGGCGTGGGTCTTGACGCGCGCATCGTTTACGATCTGGACCCGGGCCTCAAACGCCGCTTCGGCAAGCTGGCCTACTGGCAGGGCGGCTTCAGCCTGTTCGGCGAAAAGCAGCCGCGCTTCCATGCGAACGTCAACGGCGCCGAACATCAAGTCAGCTTCGCGCTGATGTCGCGCGTCCGCAACTACGGTGGCGACTTTCAGATTGCCCGGCAGGTGCGGCTCACCGATCCGGACTTTGAAGTCGTGACGTTCGAAGACAACGAGTGGAAAGACTACCTGCGCTTCTTCGGCGGCGTGGCCACCAATCGCCTGGCCGGGGTGAAGGGCGTCCACATCGCGCGCTCCTCGCAGGTGGAAGTGAGCGCACCGGAAGACCGGCGGATTTACATCCAGGTGGACGGCGAAGCGGTAGGCGCGCTGCCCGCTGTGTTCCGCGTGGTGCCCGACGCCCTGACGCTTCTGCTGCCGAAGCGATACGCTGGGGTGAAGGAGTAGACGTTGCGGGCGCAACGGCCCGCGAACTTCCGGCGATGACGAACTACCGACTCATCCGGCTGATCCCGAAATCGTTGGTCTGCGCACTGCTGATTCACGCGGGTGCGGCCGCGGGCTTTGCGCAGCAATCCGCGCCGAACTGCGCGATGGAGGGCGCGGTGGTGAACGCGCTGACCGGCGAGGTGGTGCCGCGCGCGCGGCTCACGGTGACGACGGGCGGCGCGGCGGTCGAAACCACGGGCGACAACGGCGGACGGTGGAGCTTTCCGGCGGTGCCGTGCGGAACGGTGCAACTGGTGGTCTCCCGGCCCGGCTTTCTCCCCTACGTGCACGGCCAGCGCCCGGGGCACGTGGTGACGCCGATGATGCTGTTTGCCGGAATGCCGCTGCACGATGTGAAAGTCGAACTGGTACCGCAGGCGGTGGTCACGGGTCGCGTGCTGGACGACCAGGGCGATCCGGTGGTGAATGCCACGGTGAGCGTGCTCTCGTCGCGGGTGACGGACGGACGTTTCGTTTTCCAGCAGGCGGCGGGTGTGAACACGAACGACATCGGCGAGTTCCGGCTGGCGAACCTGGCGAAGGGGCGGTACATCATTTGCGCGCGGCGGAACCCATCGAGTTCATCGGCGCGCGAGGCATTGGCGGATAGTTGCTGGCCGGGGCCGGTGGAAGGCGGGATGTCGAGCAGCACGGAGATTGCGGCGGGCCGGGACCTGCGCGTCGACTTCAACCTGATCCGCGTGGCCGCGGTGCACGTGAGAGGGACGGTGAGCGGGCAACCGGCGGGCCGCGGGTTTTCGATCAGCCTGATGCGCCGCCTCGACGCTTCCGGGTATGGCGGCAATTACCCGGGAACGGTGCGGCCGGACGGTGCGTTCGATATTGCCGGCGTGCCGCCGGGCGACTACGTGCTCACGGGCAGTCTGTTTGAGAACACGCGACGGCTGTTTGCGCGGATGCCGGTGAATGTCGGGCAGAGCGATGTGAACGACGTCGCCGTGCACATGGAAGAAGGCTTCGCGCTGACCGCCCGTGTGCGGATCGAATCGGCGGCGGACCCGGCGCCGGCGGTGCCGCAGTTCACCGTGAGTCTGCGGCCGGCGGAACAGGGGCTGGCGGGCGGGCAGGTGAAGTGGGCCGAGGATCACCGGACGATTGCGTTTGCCGAACTCACGCCGGGCGAGTACCAACTGACGGCGACTGCGCCTGCGCCGTTTTACGTGAAGGCAGCCACCATCGGCGGGCAGGATATTCTGCGCGGCGCGGCGGCGCTAAGCGCGGGCGGCGGCGAGATCGACATTGTGCTGCGGGATGACGGCGGCAGAATCGAAGGCGATGTTTCCGATGCGCAGGGCAATCCGCTGAACGGCGCGATCATGGCGGTGCCGCGCGCGGGGCGACCGGTGATCGGGTCGACGATGACCGGCGGATATTTCAAGCTGCAGAACCTCGAACCGGGCGACTACACGGTGTACGCGTGGGACGATGCGCAGGCCGTGGCGTGGGCCGACGCGGAGTGGATGCGGCCTTACGCGACGCAGGGCGCGGCGGTTACGGTGACGGCGGGGCAGAACACGCAGACGAAACTCAAGCGCATCGACCTCGCCGGCCAATAGACGCACAACTTCGCCATGTCAACCGACTACATTGAACTGCACGCGCGGTCGGCGTTCAGCTTCCTGCGCGGGGCGTCGGTGCCGGAGGACTACGCAGCCATCTGCGCGGCGCACGGGATGAACGCGATGGGCCTCACCGATGCCGATGGCTTTTATGGTTCGCCGCGCTTCCATGGGGCGTGCAAACGGCTCGGGATTACCGCGCACGTGGGGGCGGAAGTGACGGCGGCCGAGGGCGGACGCTACACGCTGTACGCGGCCACGCGCGCGGGCTATCAGAATCTGTCGCGCCTCATCACGCGGACAAAGCTGCGGGCGGGGACGAAGAATCCCAAGCACGGCGCAGGAGCCGCGGCTACGCGTGAGGACTTCGGGGAGTTCTCCGGCGGACTGATTTGTCTGACGGGCGGTGATGAAGGTCCGCTGGCCACCGGCGGGCGGGAAGCGGTGGAGCGGCTCGTTGAGTTGTTCGGTCGCGAGAATGTCTTCGTCGAACTGCAGCGGCATCTGGATCGCGCGGAGGAGGCGCGGAATCAGGCGGCCGTGGAGATTGCGCGTTCGCTGCGGCTGCCGCTGGTGGCGACGAACGGGGTGTGCCATGCGGAGGCGAAGCAGCGCGAGATTCTCGATGTTTTCACGTGTCTGAAGCACAAGACGACGCTGGCGGAAGCGGGCCGGTTGCTGGCGGTGAATTCGGAGCGGCATCTGAAATCGCCTGCCGAGATGGCGCGGCTGTTTGCCGACCTGCCGGAGGCGATCGCGAATACGCGAGTGGTCTCGTCGCGGCTGGGCTTTACGCTGAGCGATCTGGGCTATCAGTTCCCGGAGTATCCGCTGCCGCCCGGTGAAACGGTGTCGTCGTTCCTGTGGAAGCTCACGGATGAAGGCGCGCGCGGGCGCTACCAGCCCTACTACGAGCGCGCCCGGCGGCAGGTAGAGCGCGAGCTGAAGCTGATTGAAAAGCTGGGACTCGGCGGATATTTTCTGATCGTTTGGGACATTGTGCGCTTCTGCCGCGAGCAGGGCATACTGTGCCAGGGGCGCGGGTCGGCGGCCAACAGCGCGGTCTGTTATTCGCTGGGAATCACGGCGGTGGATCCGGTGGCGATGGATCTGCTGTTCGAACGGTTTCTTTCCGAAGAGCGCGGCGAGTGGCCGGATATCGATCTCGATCTGCCGAGCGGTGAGCAGCGCGAGCGCGTGATCCAGTACGTCTACCGGCGCTACGGCGAGCAGGGCGCGGCGAGGACGGCCAATGTGATCACGTATCGCGGCAAGCTTGCGGCGCGCGAGGCGGGAAAGGTGCTGGGCTTCGACGTGGCCACGCTCGACAAGGTGTCGGATCTTTCGCCGCGCTGGGGCTACAGCGAAGAGGGTGTTGCGAAGGAAGAGCGGCTGAAGGAGGCGGGCCTCGATTTCACGAGCCCGCGAATCCGGAAGTTTCTGGAGATCGTGAACGGCCTGCAGGATCTGCCGCGGCATCTGGGGCAGCATTCGGGCGGCATGGTGATTGCGCAGGGGCGGCTGGACAGCGTGGTGCCGCTCGAGCCGGCGTCGATGCCCGGCCGCGTGGTGGTGCAGTGGGACAAGGAGGACTGCGCGGATCTGGGGCTGATCAAGGTCGATCTGCTGGGCCTCGGGATGATGGCGGTGCTGGAAGACTGCCTGAAACTCGTGCGCCGGCACTGGAAAGAGGAGATCGATCTGGGGCGTCTGCCGGCGGACGATCCGCTGGTATACGGGGCGCTGCGGAAGGGCGACACGATCGGCATGTTCCAGGTGGAGAGCCGCGCGCAGCAGGCGACACTGCCGCGCCTGCGTCCGGAAAAGTTTTACGACCTGGTGGTGGAAGTGGCGCTGATCCGGCCGGGGCCGATCACCGGGCAGATGGTGCATCCCTATCTGAACCGGCGGGCGGGCAGGGAACCGGTGGATCCGCTGCATCCGCTGCTGGAGCCGGTGCTGGCGCGCACGCTGGGAGTGCCGCTGTTTCAGGAACAGCTGCTGCGCATGGCGATGACGGTGGCGAACTTCACGGGCGGCGAGGCGGAGGAGCTGCGGCGCGCCATGGGCTTCAAGCGCTCGCAGGCGCGGATGGCGGAGATCGAAGTGCGGCTGCGCGCGGGGATGAAGAAGAACGGCATTACGGGCGAGGTGGCCGATCGCATCACGGCATCGATCACGTCGTTTGCTCTGTATGGATTTCCCGAATCGCACGCGGCGAGTTTCGCGCTGCTGGCGTATGCGAGCGCGTGGTTCAAGTGCCACTACCTGGCTGCGTTCACCTGCGCGCTGCTGAACAATCAGCCGATGGGCTTCTATCATCCGGCGGTGCTGATCAAAGATGCGCAGCGTCACGGGCTGCGCGTGCTGCCGGCCGATGCCAACGAATCCGAGTGGGACTGCACTGTGCGGCAGTTTGCCGAAGGCGAGGACTTCCATCTGCGGCTTGGGCTGCGCTACATCCGCGGTCTGCGCGCGGCGGCGGGACGGGCGGTGGCGGAACGGCGCCCGTATCGCGATGTGGACGATCTGGCGCGCCGCGTGCCGGAACTCAACAAGGACGAGCTGGAAAAGCTGGCCGCGACCGGTGCACTGGCCGCGCTGCAGACGGCGCATCGGAGGGACGCGTTATGGAAGGCGGGGCGTGCGGGGCGTCCGGCGGGTCCATTGCTGGCGGAAGTGCCGGAAGCCACGTCAGAACTGCCGGCGGCGGGCGATTCCGCAGAGTGCGATGCAGCAGAGAGCGATGCCGAACACAGCGATGCCGCAGAGAGCGATGCAGCCGCGGCGCTGCCGCAGATGACGACGGCCGAACGCCTGGAGGCCGATTACCGCGGCACGGGGCTCACTGTGGGGCGGCATCCGATGTACTATTTACGGCCGGAGCTGAACCGGCGAGGCGTGACGTCGGCGCGCGGGCTGGATTACAAACGCAACGGCGCGCCGGTGAGCGTGGCGGGCAACGTGATTGTGCGGCAGCGGCCGGGGACGGCGAAAGGCATCCTGTTTCTCAGTCTCGAAGACGAGACGGGGATTGCGAACGTGGTGGTGATGCCGGACCTGTTTGCGGCCAACCGCCTGCTCCTGCTGCGCGAGCCGTATCTGCTGGTCGAAGGCAGGGTGCAGAACGTCGACAACGTGATTCACGTGCTGGCGAAAACGATCGAACGGATCGAGCCGGTGATTCCGGCGGTCGCCTCGCACGACTTTCACTGAGCGGAATTCGCCGGCGTCGCTTATTTGACTTCGAGATCGAAGGTGCCGGTCTCCACTTTGCCGGCGCGTTTGAGCTGAACGAAGATGCGGTACGAGCCGGGCGCGGGCACGCCGAACGGGAACGAAACCACGGGGCCAACGGTAGTTTCGTGCATCGCGGCCATCTGTTCGGGAGAGGCCACGGCGACGGAGGCCATCGAAACGGAACCGGTGGGATGCACGTGGGCGAAGACGGAGCCATCGCGTTTGACGAATTCGGCGTGGCCTCCCATGCCCATGTAGGGCTGGAGATCGCTGACGGGCTTGCCATCGGGGCCGAGGATGGCGAAGGAGAAGAGCCGGACGCCTTTCGCCGTGACGGGCGTGGCATCGTGCTGCCAGATCATGCGGTAGCCGTGGCCGAGGTCGCTGGTGGCCGCGCCGCCGGCATCGTCACCGACGAGCGGTTTGCCGCGGAGATCGGGAAGCGTGACCTGACCGACCGCGGTTTCGGCGAAACCATTCTCATGCACGATGTCGCCGAAGATGCGGTACTCGCCGGCCGGCAGCGGGGGCAGGTCGAGGTCGAAGAATCCCGTGGCGGTCTGATCGGGATGCAGGTGGAAGACCTGATCCATGGCCGGCCAGCGCACGAGGAAGAGATGCATGAGGTGGCCGTGATCGGGGATCAGATCGTCGAGGCGGCGCAGGCGCAGCCAGCCGGGATCGTTGAGGCGAAATTGGGCATGATCGCCGTCCGTCATTCTGGCCGAGATGCCGAGTGGCTTGAAGAGGCGCTGCTGTGAAACAGCGGCGTCTTCGGCCCACCAGATGTTGCCGCGCCAGAGGGCGAAGGCAAGGATAGCCGCGGTGCAGGCCATGGTGAGGAGCGTCTTCGGCGTCCAGCGCGCCGAGGGCTGGCCGGGTTCGAGCTGCGCTTCGCGGACGGCGGCTCCGGCGATGGAGACGAGGCCGGTGACGAGGAAGACCATCATGCCGAGAAGAAAGTATCCGACGCCGCTGTTCATGGGCCGGATGCGGGTGGCGACAGCGGGCACGGGCACCACGAGGTCACCGGTGCCGGCGGGGCCGGTGGCATGGATGTGAACGACCCACGAGCCCATCTGCATCAGCCAGAGCGAGCCTTCGTAGAACTGCGGGTCGGTGGGCGACTGCACGGCGATGTCGGCGATGGGCGGGTGATTGGCTGCTTCTCCGGTCATCGGCGTGGGCGTCAGCTGAAGCTGCTGCAGGCCGGGGGCAAGCGAGCGGACTTCGATGCGGGCGACGCCGGGGATGACCTCGGGCGGGCGGATTGCAATCAGCAGCGGATACGCACCGGCCTTGCCCTGATAGAACACGTCCGGACTGCCCACATGCGCGAAGGCTGCGCCGCAGCACAGGGCACCGAGCAGAAAAAGCTTAGCGGCGGACACGTCTGAGCCAGTCTCCCGCACCAAGTCCGAGCCAGATGGAAACCACGGCGCAACAGAGCGCGAGCGCCATGCCGGTCCGGAACTCGGCGGGCGATTCGAACGAAACGAATCGGTAGGTTGCGGCGAAGCTTTTGGGGCTCTGGAAATAGTCGTAGTAAATGCTGCCGAAGAACCAGTTGCGGGCCCACGGCGATTGCAGGAATGTGCCGAAGTACCACTGGACGGGCACAAAGGCGAGGACGAAAAGCGCGCCGCCGGCGAGGGACAGCTTCCAGTTGCTCCAGCCCGGCACGCGCGCGCGCAGAAGATCGAGCAGGTAAGCGGGTACGATCAGCAGCAGCGGGAAGCCGGCGGGGATGAACTGTTTCACTTCGTGCATCACCGGACCGAGTTTCGGCTGCGCCGGGAAGAGCGGCAGAATCCAGAGCAGCGCGAGCAGAAATGCCGAGTAGCAGCCGGCCACGATGGTGGCCGACCAGCGCGAGCGCGTGGAGCGCCAGGCGATGGCGAGCGTGACGGGCACCAGCATCGAGATGACGCGGTAACAAACGGCCGTATGCAGATAGACGCGGTGCGTGAATTCGAGGACGAGGACCATCAGCACCACCAGGATCATGGCGGCCACGTAGAGAAAGAGCAGTTCGAGCCGGTTGCGCAGGCGGTCGGCGGCGCGGTTCATGGCAGCGGCGATCAGCACCAGCGCGCCGATCTCGACGCCGACCATGCCAAGCGCGAGGACGACGTGTGGCGGGCTGAGGATCTTGACGTCGAGCCCGTAAGCGTTGTGCCACCAGTCGTCGAAGGGCGCCGAGGTGATCATGGTGAAGCCGCCCCAGGCGCAGATGAAGGCGCCGAGCGGGGCGCGGAAGCCGAGCACGTTGACGGAAGCCTCGCGCAGGGCCGAGCGCGTGAAGGTGGTGCCGAGAATCAGCCAGCCGCAGGTAATGCCGGCGATGATGCCGCATAGCTGAATCGCGATGTGGGCCGGAGTCCAGAACGTATCGCGTCCGATGGAGCGGTGCCAGGAAATGTCCCAATGGACGCCAATGACGGCGGAGGTCACGCCGGCGACCGAGAGCCAGATGTACCAGGGGATGCCCGCCGATTCAATCGCCGAGGCCTGCGTACCCGCTTGAGGACCGGTTCGCGGGCGGGAACTCGGGAAGGCGGCGGCAGTGCTCATGGCGGTTGCTTCCATTATCGCCGCTGCGGCGGAACCGCTGGATTACTTCGTTTCCGGCGGTTGCGGCAGCTTTTGGATGTTGCCCAGGTACATGTCGTCGTCGCTGGCGTAGACTGTGGCGGTGATTCGGTCGCCGACGGCGAGTTTGCGGAATTCAGCGGGGTCTTTGACCGGATAGCCCATCGTCATGGCCTTCATGAAATTCGGAATCGCTTCGTGCCGGATGGTAGCGACGTGCTGCGAGGCGTCGAGGCCCATGATTTCGCCCTTCAACGGGTACTGTTTCATCGCAGCCGGGGCGGGTGCCGGCGAGGTCGCGCAGGCGGTCAGCAGCAGGGCCGCGAGCAGAAGCGGTGTGAGGAAAAAGTTCGCGATTCGCATGCGCCGGTGTACTTTGCTCGGGAGTACTTCAGTTTCGGTGTACTTCAGTTCCGGTGTACTTCACTTCCGATTATGCACGGCGAAGGCCGCGGTGCGAACAACAGAGAGGCGGGGGAAAAGAAAACGGCGGATCGCGGTGAGTGCCGCGATCCGCCGCTTTGACTGGCTTTGCCTGATTAGCGGCCGACGACGAGGATGTAGAACGAATCGGGCACGGCGGTTGCTCTCGCGGCCTTGCCGTCCTTGTCCTTCGCGGCTGCGGGCGCCTGCATTTCAGCGGCCGGCAGATACAGTTTGTGCGCCTTGGCATCGGCGCCGATGGTGCGCGCGCCGGCGGTGGTCGGAATCGTGGCGACGGGCATGTTGGTGGCGGCATCGACCATCGTGATGTTGGCGTCCTTGCCATTGGCGCTGAATGCGTAGCCGTCATCGAAGGCCACGCCGTCCGGGCCGGAGCCGATGACCGCCGTGGCGACGACTTTACCGGTGGCCGGATCGCTGATGGCCATGGTCTTGTTGCCGCAGACGGAGAAGAGGTGCAGGGTCTTCGGGTCGATGGTCAGGCCGCTCGGTCCGTCGCAGGGGGCGATCGAGAAGTGCTTGGTCAGCACGGCCGACTTGGCATCGATTTCGCCGATCTCGGACTTGTCTTCAATGTTGAAGTAGACGTGACCTTTGCCATCCACCTGAGCGAATTCGGGCTTGCCGCCGACGGGAATGGAGGCCTGCACCACTTCACCGGTCTTGGCGTCGAACACCGTGGCATCGTTGCTGCGGCCGTTGAAGGTCAGGACGCGGTGCGTCACGGGCTCATAGATGATGGCGTCGGGGTTGGTGCCGGTCTTCACCTTGCTGGTGACTTTGAGGGTCTTGAGGTCGAAGACGGAGACGTCATTGTCGGTACCGTCGCTGGTGAAGCCTTTGCCGAGGTCGGCGGCGATGGCGATGCCGTGCACGCCGTTGGTGTCGGGGATGGTGCCGACAACCTTGTCGGTCGCGGTGTCGACAACTTCGGTCGTGGTGCCGTGCGAGACGTACAGGCGATGATTCGCGCTGTCGACGTAAACGTAATCCCAGCGGCCGGCGCCGCCGATCTTGATTTTGCCAGTGACCTTATAGGTGGGAGGCGCGGCGAGCGCGGCCGTCGCGATGGCCAGAGACAGGGCCAGTGTCGGGAAGAGCTTCATGGTTTGTTCCTTACTTACAGAAATGGATTGGAATATCGGTATCCAGAATAACGCTATTGCGTCAGCCTGAAAACTGGCTGAAAGCCGGCATCCGGGCGCGAGCCGGCTGGCGGCGCGTCAGTGAGCTTTGCCTTCGACGTGCAGACGAAGGGAGTAAGCCCAGAGCGGGCCGCGATCGCGGTTATAAGCGGGGTTGCCGATGTGCTGGGCATCCACCGAGACGTAGAACCCTTTGAACAGGCGGGCGTTGTAATAGGATTCCCAGATGTTTTCGGTGCCGTAGTTCAGCCGGCCATCGCCGAGCAGAAAGTCGAGGCCGCCGCGGGCAAGGTATTGGGCGTGGACGGAGGAAATCCCGTTGACCGTGATTTCGCTTCCCGCCGTGTCATCGTGACGATGCCAGCGCCGGCCGGAAAAGGCGACGCCGATGGTTGCGAGGCGATCGATGGCGGTGAATTCGAACGATTCCGTCTTGCCGTCATTCCAGCCAAGCCGTCCGAAGAGGCCGACGCCGGGCAGAATCTCCTGCTCGGCATTGATGCCGAAGCCGTACTTGACTGCGCCGATCTTCCGCGTTGCCGTGACGTCCGGCGTGCTATGCGTGGCAGCGGCGAGTTGCAGGGCCTGGCCGTAGTTGCCGGCGGCGACGTGGTTTTCGAATCCCAGCAGCCGCAGTACGCCGGGTCGGCTCCACGGGGCGTGAAGTTCTGCTTCAAAGACATCGCCGCGATCGCGGAAAAGGCGGCGGTCGAAGCGCAGACCGTTGGCTACCTTCGAGACGGCGCCGCTGCCGTAGCGCAGCGTCCAGTTCTTCGTGTGAAACTCATGGACCCAGCCCCAGGTGTAACCGCGCGTATCGGCCGGATAGTCCCAGGCGCCGTTGTACATCACCGCCCAGCCGGTGAACTGCGAGCGGGGGTCGTGCGAGTAAGAGTTGTTGTCGAAAAAGTCGGTCAGGGTGAAGCGGCCCGCGATGATGGTGTAGCGCGTGGCCGGGCGTGAGCCGCTCAATTGATTGGCGTCGCTCTCCACGTTTTCCTTTTCCTTGCCGATGGCGAAATCCTGCACCAGATAGAGGCGCGCGAGGTAAGGCTTCGGCGTTGCGCTGGCCACGCGCGGCAGTTCTCCGTTGGGCGCATTGGCAACGCCGGTGACGCCGCTGAAGCCGCGGCCTCCGGCTACTTCCGGATCGACATAAAGCTGGGTGTTCGGCGTGAGGCGCAGGCCGAAGAATAAAGTGCTGGTGAGCGAAACTTCGTGTTCGGGATGGCTGGCGAGGCTGTTTGCGCCGGAGTAAGGCGACGTGAACGAGCCGTGCTGCTGGCCGATGGAAGTCGCCTGATAGTAGATGTTCCAGCGCTCGGGCTGGTCGGCGGGAAGCGGCGAGGAATCGGCCGGTGCCTGCGCGAACGCAGCCGCGATGGGCAGACACACGAGGAGCGTCATGTTGCAAATGCGTTTCATTATGCAGGATGGAGACAATCGAGCCGGCCCGTGGAGCCGATCGTGCAAGCGGAATCCTCTTTCAGCGTATACCTGCCCGGGTAGCTATGTAAAGTTACAGTTACGTCAAAAAAAACGGGCAGAAACGGGCATTTATTTCACTTCCGCCGCGACGTCGCCGAAGCCTGCGCGGTGCGCCCTATACTGAGAGTTCTCCCATGTCATTTCAGCTGGCCATCCCTTACAGCCCGAAGGGCGACCAGGTAACTGCGATTGCGGAACTGACGCGCGGCCTGCAGGACGGCGAAAAGCATCAGGTGCTGCTGGGCGTTACCGGCTCGGGCAAAACTTACACGGTCGCCAAAGTGATCGAGAAGATGGGCGTGCCGGCGCTGGTGCTGGCGCATAACAAGACGCTGGCGGCGCAGCTGTACCACGAATTCAAATCCTTTTTCCCGGGTAACGCTGTCGAATACTTCGTCAGCTATTACGACTACTATCAGCCCGAAGCGTATATTCCGGCGAGCGGCGTCTACATCGAGAAAGAAGCGACGATCAACGACGAGCTGGACCGGCTGCGGCTTTCCGCCACAAAGTCTTTGTTCGAGCGGCGCGACTGCATCATCGTGGCCAGCGTGAGCTGCATCTACGGTCTCGGTTCGCCGGAAGCCTATTACGGCATGCTGCTCATGCTGGAAAAAGGGCAGAAGATCACGCGTAAGGACATTACGTCGAAGCTGGTGGAGATTCTCTACGATCGCAATGAGAGCGATTTCCGCCGCGGCACGTTTCGCGTGCGCGGCGATGTGATCGAAATCTGGCCGACCTACGATGAGAGCGCCTATCGGATCGAGCTGTGGGGCGACGAGGTGGAGGCGCTCTCGCGCTTCGATCCGCTGACCGGCGAAGTGAAGCAGACGTACACGCGGCTGCCGATTTATCCCAAGACGCACTACGTGATGTCGAACCTCACGAAGGAAGCGGCGATTGAATCCATCAAGGCGGAGCTGGAACAGTGGCGGCCGCAACTGGAGGCGCAGGGCAAGATCATCGAGGCGCAGCGCCTGCACCAGCGCACCATGTTCGATCTCGAAATGATGAAGGAGATCGGCTACTGCCACGGCATCGAGAATTACTCGCGGCATTTCACGGCGCGTCTGCCGGGCGAGGCGCCGCCCACGCTGCTCGATTATCTGCCGCAGGATTCGGTGATGTTCATCGACGAAAGCCACCAGACGATTCCGCAGCTGCACGCCATGTATCACGGGGATCGTTCGCGCAAGGAAGTCCTCGTCTCGCACGGCTTCCGGCTGCCGAGCGCGCTCGATAACCGGCCGCTCACGTTTGAAGAATTCGAGCACCGCGTCAATCAGGTGGTTTATGTGACGGCGACGCCGGGGCCGTACGAACTGACGAAATCGGCGGGCGTAGTGGTGGAGCAGATTATCCGGCCGACGGGGCTGGTGGATCCGGAGATCGAGATCCGGCCGATTAAGGGCCAGGTGGACGATCTGCTGAATGAGATTCGCAAACGTGTGGCGCAGAACCAGCGGGTGCTGGTGACGACGCTGACCAAGCGGATGGCGGAGGACCTTTCCGAATACTATTCGGAGGTCGGCGTGAAGTGCAATTACCTGCACTCGGAAGTGAGCACGCTGGACCGGATCAAGATTCTGCGCGATCTGCGGCGCGGGGAGTTCGACGTGCTGATCGGCATCAATCTGCTGCGCGAAGGTCTGGATCTGCCGGAGGTTTCGCTGGTGGCGATTCTGGATGCGGATAAAGAAGGCTTCCTGCGCTCCAGCGGTTCGCTGATCCAGACGATCGGCCGCGCGGCCCGCCATCTGGAAGGCCGCGCCATCCTGTATGCCGATGTGATGACGGATTCGATGAAGCGCGCCATCGGCGAGACCAACCGCCGGCGGGCGATTCAGGTGCAGTACAACGCCGACAACAACATCACGCCGCAATCGATCATCAAGCCGATCGACATGAGCCTCGTGCGGATTGCCGAGGGCGATTACGTAACGGTTCCCGATGAGGCGCCGGGCGAGGAGGAAAATCTTTCGCCGGCCGAGCGCGAGAAAGTCCTCGCCGATCTGGAGGAGCGCATGCGCGATGCCGCACGGCGCTTCGAATTCGAGAAGGCCGCACAGCTTCGCGATAGAATCAAACTCCTGCGGACGAAGGACGTGGCAGGTATTGGAATTCCGGCATAAATACGGCGTAATTGGCGCGGGCGCGGTGAGCAAATGCCTGATCGGGCGGTTGCCGGCGAAGGCGATTGCCGCGGGCCCGGTGGCGGCGGTGTCTTACCGGGTGGCGAGCCGCATTGCGAATTCGCTCCGGGGCGGGACGGCTGCGCGGGACGCTTCGTCGCTGAATGACGCGGCCGTGGTGCTGTTCCATGCGCCGCCCGATCAGCTGGAGGTGCTGCTCGAACTGCTGGGCGAGGCGCAGGTCTCGTGGCCCGGCAGGACGCTGATCTTTTGCGACTGTCAGGCCGGCTGCGCGATCGTGCAGCGTTTCCGCCACGAAGGGGCAAGTGTGGTGACGGCGCGGAGCTTCGGGCTGGCGGGGCGCGTGTTGCTGGAAGGCGCGGGCCGCGGGTTGCAGCAGGCGCACAGGATGGTGAAGGAAGCCGGGCTGACGGCGGTGGAAATCCGGCCGGGCTCGTCGGATCTGTTCGACGCGGCCGTGACGCTCGCGACCGGCGCGATGACGCCGCTGATCGACAAAGCCGCGGCTCTGCTGCGGGCCGCGGGCGTGCGCGAAGCGGATGCTCCCCGTCTGGCGGCGGCGCTGGTGACGCAGACGGCCGCCGGGTATGCCCACTCGGGGAAACAAAGCTGGGCGTGGCATGCGAGGGTGCCGGAGCTGGATCGGATCCTCGCCGAAGCCGCCGCTGCACACACGCACGGCCAGCCGGATCTGATCCGCCTGCTGTTGTTGTTCGGACTCGATCTGTTCGAGAAGCACCCCGACCTGGCCGAAGCGCTGCGCCGGCACGAAGCTAACGCAGAGTAACGACGGTTGCGCCGCGGCCGCCGGCCTCGAGGGGAGCGTCGCGGAACTGTACGACGAACGGTGTGCGGGCGAGGATGCCCCGGACCGTCTCGCGCTGTACGCCGATGCCGCGTCCGTGGATGATGCGGAGCGCGGTGAAGCCGAGGCGGCGGGCTTCGGCAAGGTACTCTTCCACCACGGCGCTGACGTCGCGGGGCGCGAACGGGTGCAGGTCGAGCACGTCGGAAATCGGCACCACGACCGGGATGTCGGGATTTTCAGATTCAGGTGTCATGAAAAAAGCCCGGCCGAAGTGCGACCGGGCTTCCGTTTTTTATGATGTACGTCGAATAATTCGGCGCGCCTGACGGGCTTTAGCTCGTGTGCTGCAGTTTGTAGTTACTCACGAACTGTTCCATCTCGTCCTTCAGATGGAGTTTCAGCTTTTTCAGACGATGTTCTTCGGCTTCCTCGGCGGCCGACAGCACGGATTTCGATTCCAGTGCCTCGACGAGCTGATCGTACTCGTGGTGCTTGCTGAGGAGCTGACGATAGTGCTCATTCGTCTGCATCAGGTGCGCCTTGATGTCTTCCTGCGTTGTCTGTTCCATATTCGGCATCTCTCCTGCAGTGGAGTTGCCTTGCCGCCCCGGCGGAAGAACAGCGGCCGGTCCGGCAGGGAGCTTCACTTCGCTTTGAAGTGCGAACGGTTCGCCGTTCGTCTACCAGGAATTTATCATGAACCTTTCTTCATGACAACTGCGTTTACCGTTCCGTGGTGATAGTAGCCCGGACGGTACCCGGCGGGGGTCCAGCCAGCCGCCGTGTAGAGGGCGATTGCGCCGTGGTTGTTTTCCGCGACTTCCAGAAACAGCGCGCCGCTGGCCGTGTTGCGCAGGGCTTCGAGCAGCGCCCGGGCGACGCCGCGGCGGCGAAAGGCAGGGGCGACGCCGAGGTTCAGCAGTTCGGCTTCGTCCGGCGCAGTCTGGCGCCAGGCGCAGAAACCGGCCGGTGTTTTTTCGAGCAGGGCGAGAAACGTGTTGCAGCCGGAATAGTCGCCGAGCGGCCACTGTGCGGCGTCCGGACACTGCTGCTGGAGCCGGGCGATGGCCGGAAAGTCGGACTCGCTGGCGACGCGGATGACGATGGCTTCCGGGAGCGGCAATGCCTGGGTCTTTACTTTGACTGCTTGCTTTGGCTGCGTGCGCGGGTTGCGTGCGAGCGCTGCGCGCCGGCTAGTTCCGGAAGCTGCGGACGGCTTCGCCTTCATCCTCAAACGACGGAATGAGCGTGCCGATGCCCGTCATGTCGAGCAGCTTCTGCACTTCCGCGGTGGGGTTGAGGACTTTGAGCGCGCCGCGGTTCTTTACCAGATGCGAGTAGCAGCTCATCAGCTGGCCGAGGCCGGCGCTATCGATGCGGGTGACGCGGCTCAGGTCGATGATGACTCGCGTGTCGCTCTGTTCGAGCACCTCCCGACGCAGTTCCTCCAGTTCCTGTGCCGAGTGAGTCAGTTCCGTATTGACGCGGAACTGGAGAACGGAAACGCCTCCGGACTGTTTCCATTCAAAGCTGGAGACGCGCAGATCGGCCGCGAGGCGTTCACTGACCCGCAGTTCGTCGAAGCATTCGTCGCAGCCGAGGTAGTGCCCTTCGAATTCTTCCACGGCCTCGGAATCGAGGGACCGCGAAAGGTACTTCGCGATTACTGCCTCCCGTTCGATCGGTTCTATCTTGCAGACCATAGCTTCTTCCACCTACCTAGTGCTCGGCGGTGCCGGCTCGTTTCACGTCGGCGCTATAAACTCGCCGAAAACGTTCTTTGGCGCGGAACAGGACCACGCGGAACTGCGCGTCGGTCATATTCCATTCCTTGCAAATGTCTTCTTTTTCTTTACCTTCCAGATAAAGCGAGCGCAGGATCATGCGGTCCCGCTCGGCCAGTTCGGCGAGGCCGTTGTTGATGGCGTCGCGCATTTCGAAGATTTCCGCCTCGGGCCGGGAGCCGGCGTCGGGGATCGGCATATCGGGTTCCATGACCGGCTCGCGGCGCACGCGGCGGCGGTATTCAAGGATTACGTTGCGGCAGACACCGTTCAGGAAGGCCCCGAACTCCTCGGTATTGCGGATCTGATTGCGCTGTTCGGCGCGGAAAAAGCGAACCAGCGTCTCCTGCACCAGGTCGTCGACGTCCGCGCAGCCGTGGCCCACATGGTACAGGACCTTGTAGCGGAGCTTCAGGCGAAGGCGGTCTATTGATGGTTCGTTCAGATCCATGAAAATCCAGGAACGACATCCCCGAAACATTTCCGGGGTGAATTGGCTACCGCACCTATTCTACACACCCGGACGCCGGGGCACCAACTCGTTCTGTGTCAACGCGGGCCGTTGCGCTCCCTGTTTCCTTGTGTTCGCAGCTTCACATTTGAATCGGGTACCGGTACGGAAAACCCGATTCCGGCGGCGCGGGTCTAAACCGCCGCGCCCGATGTCCTGCGCGTCTGGAAACACTCGCGGCAGAATACGGGCCGGCCCTGGGTGGGACGAAACGGCACGGTGGTCTCCCGCCCGCAATGCGAACAGACGGCGGTCGTTTCCACGCGCCCGGGCGCACCGCGGCCGGAGGCGCCGTCCTGACGCTTCAGCTTACAGGGCTTGCAGCGCCGGGGTTCGTTCTTAAAATCTTTTTCGTGATAGAACTGCTGCTCGCCCGCGGTGAAGATGAATTCCGCGCCGCAGTCGACACAAGTGAGGGACCGATCCTGAAAATCCGGCATAGCACCATCCTGATGGGACAAAGGCGGAGCGGCATGCCGTTCGCTCCGCCTGTTGAGGGTTATTCGACTTCCCGGCGACTTTTCTTCCGGTTACGTTTCCGCGCGAGCGCCTGCTTCACCCGCAGCTTTTCGCCCGGCTTCAGATAGAAGGAGTGCCGTTTGACCTCTTTAATGATGTCTTCCTGCTGCACCTTCCGCTTGAAGCGTCTGAGGGCGTTTTCCAGGGTTTCACCTTCCTGGAGTCTTACTTCTGCCAAACCAATACACCTCCTGCCCGACCAAAAAATCTACGCTGAGCAATGCTCAAGGTATTGATATCATATTTGCTTGAACGGGAATGTCAAGCCCGCCAGCTCTTCCGCCAGCCGATCCGGCCGCAATAAATCCAGCCTGACCAGTTCTGTATGGTAAACGTTCTCGCGATACTTCTTGCCGGAGGCGCGGGAGAAAGACTCTATCCGCTGACTCGCGACACCGCGAAACCCGGGGTCCCATTCGGCGGCGTTTATCGGATTATCGATTTCACGCTTTCCAACTGCGTGAATTCGGACATCCGCCGAGCTTTCATCCTAACACAGTATAAGTCGTTGGAATTAAACCGCCATATCCGCGATGGCTGGCACTTCCTTTCGGCGGAGATGGGCGAGTTCATCGAAGTCCTGCCGCCCATGAAGCGCGTGAGCGAGGAGTGGTATCAGGGGACGGCCGATGCGGTGTATCAGAATCTGCACAGCATTCTGACCGAATCGCCCTCGCACGTTCTGGTCCTCGGCGCCGACCATATCTACAAAATGAACTACCAGGAGCTGATCTCCTGGCACACGGAAAAAGAGGCGGACGTCACGATTGCCACCATCCGCGTGACGCCCGGCGAAGCGCGGCGCTTCGGCGTGGCCCGCATCGAGCCCAACCACCGCATCACCGGTTTCGAAGAAAAGCCGCAGCATGGCAATCCCGCGCGCTCGGTCTTCGACCCGGCCATGGTCAGCGCGTCCATGGGCATTTACGTCTTTAAGACCGAAGTGCTGATCCGCGAACTGATTGCCGATGCCGAGGACCCGACCTCATCCCATGATTTCGGCAAAGATGTGCTGCCGCGCTGCCTGAAGAGCCGCCGCGTGATTGCGTGGGACTTCCGGGATCTGAACCAGCATGACAAGAACCGGAAGGATTCCTGCTACTGGCGCGACGTCGGCACGCTCGACGCGTATTTCGAAGCCAACATGGATCTGATTTCCGTCTCGCCGGAATTCAATTTGTATGATCAGAAATGGCCCATCCGCAGCCGCGCCCTGATCGCGCCTCCTGCCAAGTTCGTCTTTGCCCAGCAGGGCAAGCGCATGGGACTGGCGGTGGATTCCATCGTGTCGCCGGGCTGCATTGTTTCCGGCGGACGGGTGAACCGCTCGGTTCTGGCGCCGTTCGTCCGCATCAACAGTTATTGCGACGTTACCGATTCCATCCTTTTGCCGAACGTCTCCGTGGGACGTCACAGCCGGGTACACCGGGCCATTCTGGATGAATTTGTGGTTTTGCCCGAGCACAGCCGGGTGGGGATCGATCCGGACGAGGACCGGGCTTTGGGCCGGATCGTCACCGAATCGGGAATCACCGTGGTGCCGTCGCCGGTTTTGAGATCGTAGGGAAATTTTTCAGGAGCATACCGAAATCATGTCGACCATCATCAGCGTCAGTGGAATTGAGATTCTGGACTCGCGCGGCAACCCCACCGTGGAAGCCGAAGTCTTCCTCGCCGACGGCACCAGCGCCCGCGCGGCCGTCCCGAGCGGCGCCTCCACCGGAGAGCACGAAGCCGTGGAACTGCGCGACGGCGAAAAGGGCCGCTATCTCGGCAAAGGCGTCCGCAAGGCGGTGGCGAATATCAACGGACCCATCGCGAAAGCGCTGCATGGCCACGACGCGACGCTGCAGGCGAAGATCGACCAGATCATGATCGACCTCGACGGCACGCCGAACAAGGCCAGCCTCGGCGCCAACGCCATTCTCGCCGTTTCCATGGCGACCGCGCGCGCCGCGGCCGGTTCGCAGCGCGTGCCGCTTTACCGTTATCTGGGCGGCGTCAACGCCTGCACGCTGCCGGTGCCGATGATGAACATCATCAACGGCGGCGCGCACGCCGACAGTTCGGTCGACATGCAGGAGTTCATGGTGGTGCCCTACGGCGCATCGAAGTTTTCCGAAGCGCTGCGCATGGGCGCCGAAGTCTTCCACACGCTGAAGACGGTGCTGAAGAAGCGTGGCTACTCGACCGCGGTGGGCGATGAGGGCGGTTTCTCGCCGAGCCTGAAGTCGAACGAAGAAGCGCTCGAAGTGGTTCTGGAAGCGATTACGCAGGCCGGTTACAAGCCGGGCGACGAGATCGGCATTGCGCTCGATCCGGCCTCGAGCGAGTTCTATCAGGACGGCGTTTACGTTTTCAAGAAGTCCGACAAGAGCCGCCGCACTTCCGAACAGATGGTGGAATACTGGGCCAACTGGCGCCGGCAGTACCCGATCGTTTCCATTGAAGACGGCCTCGCCGAAGACGACTGGGCGGGCTGGAAGCTGCTGACCGAAACGATTGGCGCCAACACGCAACTGGTGGGTGACGATCTGTTCGTGACCAACACCGAGCGCCTGCAGCGCGGTATCGACACGGGTGTGGGCAATTCGATTCTGGTGAAGGTGAACCAGATCGGCAGCCTCAGCGAAACGCTGGACGCCATGCTGACGGCCGCCAAGAACGGCTACACCGCCGTGGTGTCGCACCGCTCCGGCGAAACGGAAGATCCGTTCATTGCCGACCTTGCGGTGGCGACCAACGCCGGCCAGATCAAGACCGGTTCGGCCAGCCGCACCGACCGCATCGCCAAGTACAACCAGTTGCTGCGCATCGAAGCCCAGCTCGGCGCCGGCGCAAAGTTCCCGGGCCGCAAGGCGTTCCGCCAGTAGCCCGCCCCGGACGCCGCCCAGGACGCCGCCATGTCACGCAATAAACCGCTCATCCTCACGATTCTGGACGGCTGGGGCTTTTCCCCTGTCGTCCAGGGCAACGCCATCGCGCAGGCACGCAAGCCGACTTACGACATGCTGCTGCGCGAATTCCCCAACACGCTGGTGAATACTTCCGGGCCCGCCGTGGGGCTGCCCGTGGGGCAGATGGGCAACAGCGAAGTCGGCCATCTGAACATCGGCGCGGGCCGCGTTGTCCATATGGACGTGACGCGCATCGACAATATGATCGCGTCGGGCGAGTTTTTCGATCAGCCGCTGCTGGTGGAAACGATGCGCCATGCGCGCGCCGGACACCGGCTGCACATCATGGGCCTGTGCAGCGACGGCGGCGTGCATTCGTCGCTGGAACATCTTTATGCGCTGCTGCGGATGGCGAAACAGCAGGGCGTGACCGACGTCTTCGTGCACTGCTTCATGGACGGGCGCGATACGCCGCCCGAGAGCGGCATCGGCTTTATCGGCGCCATCGAAAAGAAGATGCGCGAGATCGGCACGGGGCGCATCGCAACGGTAGCGGGGCGCTACTACGCGATGGATCGCGACAAGCGGTGGGAGCGGGTGGAGCGGGCTTTCAACGCGATGGTGATCGGCAACGGGCTGAAGTCCACCGATCCCGCCGATGTGATGAAGCGGTCGTACGAAGCGGGCGTGACCGATGAATTCGTGGAACCGGTCACGATTGTGGATGCGCGCAACGTGCCCGTCGGGCTGATTCGCGATGACGACGCGTGCATCTTCTTCAACTATCGCGCCGACCGCGGCCGCGAGATGACCGAAGCGCTCACCAGCGCGACGCTCGAGCAGCCGTCCCGTTCGGCTGTGCCGAAGAACCTGAAGTTCGCCACCATGACGATGTACGATAAGTCGCTCAACGTGCCTTACGTGCTGACGCGCGAGCCGCTCGACAACATCCTCGGCAACGTTTTCGCGCAGATCGGCTGGAAGAACCTGCGTTGCGCGGAGACGGAAAAATACGCGCACGTGACGTACTTCTTCAATGGCGGCCTCGAGAAGCCCTTCGCCGGAGAAGAGCGCGAACTGGTGGCGTCGCCCAAGGTCGCAACCTACGATCTGAAGCCGGAGATGAGCGCGGAAGGGATCACGGAAGTGATTCTGGACGCAATGGGACGCAAGGATTTCGACGTCATCATCATGAACTTCGCCAACGCGGACATGGTGGGGCACTCGGGTAAGCTGGAACCCACGGTGCGCGCGGTGGAGTATGTGGATTCCTGCCTGGGACGCATCTACCAGCGGCTCAAGGAAAAGAACGGGCGCTGGATTATCACGGCCGATCATGGCAATGCCGAGATGATGATCGATCCGGTGACCGGCGGGCCGCACACGTATCACACGACCAATCCGGTGCCGCTGATTCTGGTGGATGATTCGGGCGAGAAACTGCGGCAGGGCGGGGCACTGCAGGACATCGCACCCACGATTCTCGGAGTGCTGGGCGAGAAGCAGCCCAAAGAAATGACCGGCCGCGATCTGCGCATTCTGTAAACGCAGCGCCGACCGGCCGTACAACTTAGCCATTCGTTGCCGCCTGCGCCGACGGTCACGCCTGAAGACCGGCGAGGATCGATGCACGCCGTTCCGGGCTGCGGCAAGCCGGCGCGCCCGCTGCCATGCGCCAGTTGTCACTCAAATGGGTGACGAACCTTTTGTCAGTTCACAAAAACCAAGCGCGCTGAGGAACCGCTCTACTTCTCCGGCGTCAGGTTTTCCGTCACTTCGATATACGTCCCCCACGGGTCGGTGAAAAATGCCACGCGGGTCTTCGTGTTCGGCACCTGGCGCGGCGCGGCGTCGAATTTCAGGCCGGCCGCTTCGAGACGCTTGCTGAACGCATCCAGACTGGTCACGTCGAAGCCGACGTGATCGAGCGAGCGCCCCTTCGTGCCCTCGGCCGCCGTATCCCGCGCGGTGTAAGACCACGTGATCTCGCCCGGCATGAAGTTGCAGTCGACCCAGCCCGGAGTCGAGATGCGGGGCCGCTGGCCCGGCGCAAAGCCGAAGACCTTCTGGTACCACGCCTGCGCTTGTTGAATCGTTGCGGCCGGCGCTGAAAGATGCACGTGATCCATGCGCACCGGGACCGTGAGTTTGGGATCGCCGAAGAATTCGGTACGCACGCCGTCCGGCGCGGTGAAGTAACCCTGCATCGGGTTGCTCATCTGCTCCACCTTCACGCCGGCGGCCTTCCATTTGGCCAGCATGGCGGGAAGATCGCGGAACGAAAGGCCGAAGTGATCCACGATGGAACCGGCGGGCGGCGCGGTCGGGTCACCCTGCCGCAGCATAATGTACGCTCCGGGAAATTCGATCAGCGACAGCGGTCCGTTCTTCACCACCTTGCCGCCGGCCATCTCGACCCAGAACTTCTCCTGCACCGCCACATCTTTCACCACCAGATGAATGTGGCCGAGCCGGACGCCGGTGTCGTTCGGCGGCGCGAGTTGTCCGAACAGGCAGGCGGCGCTCAGCGCAGCCAGAACGGGAATCGAAAAAGCCTTCATGGATGGCTACTTTAGCAGAAGGAATGCGGCCGAAACCCGCCCCCAAACGCAACAGCGGCCGGATAAACCGGCCGCCGCGCGTCTCTCCACCTGGATTCTGTCTGAGTTCAGGCCGCCTTTCGGATCGGCGGCCTGAGTTTGTGCCGGCCGACCGGCATCGGCATCGCCAGCACGTTCCGCGCCTCCAGGGAAAAGTCTTTCCTCACCGAACCGCCGAAGTATTCGTCCAGCGGGAACAGTGCGTACGGTTCCAGTTCGCGGAATACGCGGCCCAGTTTCTGCTGGATCCGGTAGATCGAGTGGAAAAATGTGCCGCGGTCGATCTTCAGGCGGCGGCAGCACAGTTTCCAGTCGGCTCCCAGCAGAAAATGGAAACGGAAGAGCTGGTACTCCACATCATCCAGATATCGCCTGCTGACCAGGCAGAAATCGGCGATGTACTCCTCATCCCGCCGGCCCCAGACCTGCCGCCGCTCCGTCGCGCCAATGATCTGAATTCGCGCCTGGGTCATATGTTTTTCTTTTTCGATGCAATGTCGAAAGCGGTTATAGCAGGCCCGGAAAATGCCCCGCAGGACGCAGTTACAGGGCGTGGGCTCCTCTTTCTTCATGTAATTCCGCAATCCTAAACCCTGGCATTGCGTGCAGGACTCTTTCGCCAGCGCGATGGTGTCCGAGCGGCTCCATTCAGATTTCACCGATGTTTCCCCTTTCGTTCCAGGGAAACCGGAGTTAGTTTTCCCATGCAGGAAATGTCTCTTAATTTGGCTTTTGCTGCAATAATTGATTGCTCATTTTGCTAAAGTTATATATCTATAGTACTGATAGGACTAACTTTGTATGCCTAAATTGGGTGCCGAAATAATTGCTGCGGACATGTGAATTTGCATGACCTATTTCCTGAGGAAATATAGCCGGTGAACTTCCGCGATCTCCAGGGCAGCCTCCTCGACGTGGTCCGCCGCAGGGTCCGCAACGGCCAGATTACCGAGCGCGGGCTGGCCCGTCTCAGCGGCATGTCGCAGCCGCACATCCACAACGTGCTGAAGAACGCGCGCACGCTTTCCTTCGAATCGGCCGACCGGCTCATGGCCTGTCTCGATATCGGCATCGGCGAACTGCTGGGCGCCCCGCCGGCAACGGTTCACGCCGGACAAAATGCGCCGCCGGACGCGGACGAGGAATTCACCTTCGCCGCCATTCCGCTGCTGCGCGCCCGCGTCGGTCCCGGAACGCAGCCGGTGTTCAATGCCTTCCGCGGGTACATTCCCGTGCAGCGTTCGCTGGCTTCGGAACTGGTGGACCCGGTGGCCGCCCGGCTCGCCCCGGACCTGGTGCTGCCACGCCCGTGCGCAGCCGGTGACATCGTTCTGCTCGATCAAAGTCCGGCGCGGCGCGCGCGCCCGCAGTTCGGTCTCTGGATCGTGGCCGACGATCCCTTCGGCATGCGCGTCCGTTACGCCCGCGTGGCGGGGACTCGCCTCAACGTCTTTCACGAGGCCAATTTCGGCGATCCGGCAACCTGGGATTCGCGCCCGCTGGGTGGACGGAATATTCTGGATATCGTAAGAGCACGCATTGTTTGGATTTCGCGCAAACTCGAAGACGAAGCCCCCCGACCGGCTGGACCGGCTGGTCCGGGCCATTGAAGCGATTGGCGAGCGCGATCGCCGCAGCGTCGCCGAGGCCGCCGCGGTAGAGCGCCTGCGCGAGCAGGGAGCGCTGGCGCTGCACGGTATCTGCAGCCGGTTCGTCGGCAGCATCAACACGAGGCTTTCGACGCCGGAACTGATTCTGGATCCCTCCGAAATGGCCGGCAACGATTTCCGGCCGGGCCTGACCTGTTTCTTCCAGATCAACCTGCGCGGCCGGTTGCTGCAGTTTCAGTTCGCCTCCACCGAGGAACTCACCAGCCGGGACGATTTCCGCCGCCCGTACGTGTTGTCTGGTTCGCTGCGTTCATTCAATCAGGAAGCGCTCAGCCAGAGCTGCGTGGATGAACAGTTGCTCTTTTATTGCCCTGAGCCGGCCGAGGTGAACGGTGCCGGCGTCGCCGGACCCGACGGCGCGCGCAGCGCTGCCTGGTATTACTTCGACCCCCGCACCCATCGCAGCGGTCCGGTGGGCGAGGAGTATCTGGCGGAGACCCTCGAGCGCTTGTTGTAAATTCGAGCGCAGGCTTGCCACCGCTATGCCCCGGCCAGCGCGCGCCCTTCGCCCACCTGCTGACGCCACATGGCGTAGTAGAGCCCCTTCTTCTCCAGCAGTTCGTCGTGGCCGCCAAATTCGACGATCCGCCCCCGCTCCAGCACGTAGATGCGATCGGCATGCATGACGGTGGAAAGCCGGTGGGCAATCAGGATGGTGATGGCCTCGCGGGCGGCGCCCAGACTGCGGATCGTATGGCTGATCTCTTCTTCCGTGAGTGAATCGAGCGCCGACGTCGCCTCGTCGAAGACCAGCAACTGCGGCTTCCGCAGCAGCGCGCGGGCGATGGACAGCCGCTGCTTCTCGCCGCCCGATACCTTCACGCCGCCTTCGCCGATCATCGTGTCGAGGCCCTTTTCCGCGCGCGCGAGGAGGCTGTCGACCGCCGAGGCGTGCAGCACCGCCATACACTCGGCGTCGCTGGCGCCGGGCCTGACGAACAGCAGATTTTCGCGGATCGATCCGGAGAACAGCTGCGCGTCCTGCGTCACGAGCCCGATGCGCTCGCGCAGGTCTTCGATCTCGATCTGATCCTCCGGCGTCCCGTTGTAGAGAATGTGGCCGGACTTCGGCCGGTAGAGCCCGACCAGCAGCTTCACCAGCGTCGTCTTGCCCGAGCCCGACGGCCCCACGAACGCCACCGTTTCGCCGCGCCGCACGCGGAACGAAACATCGCGCAGTGCCGGCTGCGTTGCCGAGGCATGCTGGAATTCCACGTTTTCGAACAGCATCTCCCGCAAGTCGCCGAGCGCAACGGGGTGCTCGGGTCTTGGCTCCGGTTCGAGCGCCAGAATGTTTTCGAAGATCTGCAGCGAGGCCTCGGTTTCCCGGTACGTCAGCACCACGTTGCCCAGTTCCTGCAGCGGCCCGAAGATGAAGAACGAATAGATGTAGATGGAGAAGAACTGGCCGACCGTGATCCGCTGCGTGAAGATCAGGTACATCAGCAGGAAGAGGATCGAGGTGCGCAGCAGATTGACGAAAGTCCCCTGCACGAAGCTGAGGCTGCGCAGGTACTTCACCTTGCTCAGTTCGAGCTTCAAAATGCGCGCGGTGGTGGAGTTCAGCCGGTCGATCTCCTGCTGGGCAAGGCCGAGGCTCTTCACCAGTTCGATGTTGCGCAGCGATTCGGTCGTCGACCCGGCCAGCGCGGTAGTCTCGCGCACGATCTTCTTCTGGACTTCCTTGATCTTGCCGCTGAGCAGATGGCTGAGGCCGCCGAGAAGCGGGATCGTGGCCAGATAAGCCGGTCCGATCGACCAGTGCACGCGGCTGGCATAAACCATCACGAAGATGACGCCGATCAGCGTCGTGAACAGCAGATTGATCGCCACCGTGATGAGCTTTTCCACGTCCGTCCGCACCTTCTGCAGCTTGCCCAGCGTTTCGCCGCTGCGCTGATCTTCGAACAAGCCGTATGGCAGTTCGAGCGAATGGCGCACGCCGTCGGCATAAATTCGCGCGCCCACGCGCTGCGTGATCACGTTGACGAAATAGTCCTGGAAATTTTTTGCCACGCGCGAAACGAAGGCGACGCCCATTGCCGCGCCGAGCAGCAGGGAGACGCCGCGGATGAACTGCCCCACGGTGTACTCGTGAAAACGCGTGGCATAGGAATCGATGACGTGTCGGAAGATCAGCGGGTCGAGCAGAGAGAAGATCTGGTTGATGGCCGCCAGCACCAGCGCGGCTGCAACCAGCCGCCAGTAGTCGCGCAGATATCGGTAGAGGGTCGCCATGAGTGTCTTGTTTAACGTTACGGCATGGCCGGCGCGGAACCGCCGGCGCGGCGCCGCGGCAGGAAGCAACGCCGAACCGCGCCACAGAAACGCCGAACCGGGCCACGGAAAGGATGACACCGGCGCCCGGTACGTTTACACTGGCCGCAGGAGCATTCCATGCGAGCCGTCACGTTACTAACCCTTGCGGCAATCGCCGCCGTCAGCGCCCACGCGGATTTCAGTTACACCAGCACAATGAAAGTGACCGGCGGCACCATGGCCGCTTACGCCGGCACCGCCGCCAACCGCACCACGAAGTACTCGCTCAAGGGGCAGAAGATGAAGCTCGACATGGGCGACATCGCCATGATCATGGACTTCGATGCGCAAACCATCACGACGGTCAACAACACCGCGAAGACCGTGTCGGTGAAGAGCTTCAGCGATGCCGCCGCCGGCGCCTCCGGCATGGACGTCAAAATCGACGCGAAGGAAACCGGCCAGAAGAAGACCATCAACGGCTTCAGCGCCGGCGAACTGGTGATGACGATGGACGTCGACCAGCCCGGCCGCGCCGGCGGCCCGGCGATGAAGATGCAGATGGAGATGGATTCCTGGATCTCGTCCGATCCTCCCGGCACCGGCGAACTCCGCGCCTTTTACACGAAGAACGCTTCGCGTTTTCCCTACTCGGCGATGTCCGGCGGCGGCGCCAATCAAAGCATGCAGTCCGCCATGGCGGAAATGCAGAAGAAGCTTGCGGCGATGAACGGCGTCGCGGTGGAGATGATCATTCGCGTGAAGACGCCTTCGGGCGCGGCCGGTGCGCCGGGAATGCCGCAGATGAGCGAGTCGCAGATGGCTCAGCTCGCCCAGGCCCGCGCCAAACTCGAAGAGATGGCAAAAAGCGGCGGACCCGCGGCAGCCATGGCGCAGCAGCAGCTGGCGCGCATGCCCGGCGGCGCTCCGGCGGCAAACAGCAACACGCCCCCCGGAGTCATGATGGAAATGACGGTGGACTCCACCGGCTTCTCCACGGCCAGCGTTCCGGACTCGGCCTTCGACATCCCGGCCGATTACAAAAAAGTCAACTGAAGCGCAGGCGCGCGTCGCCTGTCCAGGCCGGTCGTGAGATACTGTGCCAGGCGCGCATGCGCGGCTCCTGCGATGAAATTCGGCACTCTCGTTCCCCGCATTCTGATCGCCCTCGCCGCCGTCTGCGCGCTGTGGACTTCCACCGCGCAGGAGCGCGCGGATTACTACGCCACCAAACGCACGGCAGAGGGCTGGCTGCAGGCAAGCCGGCTGCAGCCGGGCAACGCCGAATATGTCTCGGCGCGCGCCGTCTTTCGTGCTGTCACCGGCGACCCTTCGCCTGCCGTCGATCACGACCTGCAAACCGCGGTGTCGATGAATCCGGCCGATGCCGAAGCGCTCATGGCGCTCGGTGTGCGCGCCGAACGGCGCGGCGACGATGCCGCGGCCCGCACGTATCTGGAACGCGCCGCTTCCGTCAGTCTGCTTTTCAAGCCCGCCTGGACGCTGGCGAACTTTTACTTCCGCACCGGCAATGATGCCGGCTTCTGGCCCATGATCCGGCGCTGCCTTTCGATGATCGAGTCGCATAACCTTGAACCGAGCACGTTCGATCCGGGCCCGGTCTTCGATCTTGCCTGGCATCAGGATCCGAACGCGGCCCGTATCCGCGCGCTGGTGCCGCGCCGCGCGGCCACGCTGATCCCGTACCTGCGGTATCTGCAGTCGACCGATCGCATCGGTCCCGCGATGGAGGTCTGGCCCGACGTTCTCGCCGTGGCCGATCCCTCGATTTCGTCCGACAACGAAGTGCTGCTGAGTTTTGGCGAATATCTCGTCTCCACAAAATTCGCCGCCGCCCAGGCGGCCTCCGTCTGGAACGACCTCGTGAAGCGCGGTTTCGTTCAGTCCGCCCCCGTCGACATCGCCGCGGGCGATCCCGTGGAGAATCCCGAATTCATCTACCCGCCGATTTCGCATTTCCTCTCCTGGTATCCGGCGCGCATGGAAGGCGTCTTCGTTACTTCGTCGCCCCATGCGCTGCGCTTCGAATTTACCGGCAACGAGCCCGACACCTTCGACCTGCTCACCAAAGCGGTTCCGCTCGGTGCGGCCCGCAACTGGCGGCTGAGCTGGGAGGCCGATGTCTCGCGTCTCGAAACCACCCGCGGCGCTCCTCTCGGACTGGCCTTTCGGGTCGACGATCTGGCTGCGCTGGCTTCGAACGCCGCGACGCAGGGCGGCCCCGTCCTCTGCCCGTCGTTCGGTTCGGCGGCGAAAGGATCGTGCGCCATCGCGGTGGCGCCATCCACCAGGTTTCTGCGGTTGACGATCCACTACCAGCGGCCGGTGGGCGCCACGCGCATCAAGGGCGTCTTCGTCCTTTCCGCTGCGCATTTGGAAGCCGTAGCCGCGGGAAGAGTGCCATGACCGATTCCCGTCCCATGTCCGAACACCGGGCGCGCAGTTTCGCCATCGCTCTCGCCGGCGTGCTGATTCTTTCCGTCGCCGTCGGTTTCCCTCCCGCGTACTGGCCTTCGGCCGTCGCCATCGATGCGATCGCTCTGCTCGGCCTCGTCTGGGCGCTGCGTGCCGACTCCTTCGCGCTGGATGCCTCCTCGCTGCCCGCCTGCGTTGCCATGGCGCTGATCGCCGTCTGGGGCCCGGCGCAACTGCTCTTCGGTTCGAGCGTGGCGCCGTGGCGCACCGCCCGCGCCTCCATCGACTGGGTCGCTTACGGGCTCGCGTTCGTCACCGCCTCGCAGATTCTGGCCTCCGAGCGCGCGCGCCATCTTTTTCTCAACATCCTGCTCTGGGCTGCAACCGTGTTTGCGGTCCTCGCGATGCTGCAGATGTCGACGTCGCCGCCTCTCGCCTACGGGATTTTCCCGGCCGACGACAGTCTCGTCGGCACCTTTCTCTATAAAAATCAGTTCGCCGCCATGATGGAACTGGCCGCGCCCATCGCCCTGTGGCGCGCGCTGCGCGGGCGCGAATCTCCCGTCGCCGGCTTGATGTTCTTCGCCGTCCTTTTTGCGGCAACAGTTGCGAGCACCTCGCGGGCCGGCGTCATTCTCCTCGCCGCCGAATTCATCTGCGCGCTGGCGATTGCCCTCTACCGCCGCCGCATTCCTCTGCGCACGGCTGCCGTGCTGGCCGGCGGCCTGGTCGCGCTCGCCGCCTTGGCCTCGGTTGTCGCGGGCCCGCAACGAATCATCGAACATTTTCACGAGCAGCACCCGTACAGCATCCGCTACCAGTTACTGGGATCGACGCTCCGGATGATCGCCGAACGGCCCTGGTTCGGCGCCGGCATGGGCACCTGGCGCCTGCTTTATCCCCGCTTCGCCACCTTCGACATCGCGCTGGTCGCCAACGAGGCCCACTCCGACTGGGCCCAGTGGGCCGCCGAGGGAGGCATTCCCTTCGTCTGCTTGATGCTCGTGCTCGTCGTTTCCACGCTGCGGGCCGGCTTTTCCACCACCTGGGGGCTGGGGGTGCTGATGGTGATGATTCACAGCCTCATCGACTATCCGACGCGCGCCGCCGCGCCCGGCCTGCTTTGGTTTTCTCTCGCCGGCGCCCTCCTCCATGCCCGCGAACCTTCGCGCTCCGGCCCCCGCCGCGGACGATCCGGCGGCCCGTCCCGGGGGCTCCCCTGACAAAGCCGTCCGCCGGGACACTACAATGGACTCAAGCCCCTGATTTGTCGCCGGATAGTCGGCTATAGGCCGGCGATGCGTGAGATAATATCTCCATCTTCGCCACTATGGCGTTACATATGCAGCATCCGAAACTTTTAGCGTCCGCCTTCGTTTTCCTCGCCGCCCTGACATGTGCGGCCCAGGAGCAGCGGCAGCTTCCCGCTCCGTTTTCGTCAACGCAGCAGCCTGCGGCGCTGCCATTTCAGCGCATCGGGGCAGAGGATCTTATCGGGCTGCAGATTTATGATGCTCCCGAATTTACCCGCAGCATCCGTGTTGCCTCCGACGGCACCATCCGCCTCCCCATGCTGAAGGATCCGATCAAGGTGCAGGGGCTCTTCCCCAATGAAGTCGAAGCGCTGATTTCCGATGCCCTGCAACGGGACAAAATTTTCGTCGATCCGTTCGTGACCGTCAACGTTCTTGAGTACAAGAGCCGGCCCATCAGCGTGAACGGCTCGGTCAAAGTGCCAGTCATTTTCCAGGCGATCGGTACGGTGACTCTTCTCGATGCGATCGCCAGGGCTGGCGGCCTTACGGAACTGGCTGGTCCCGAAATTGTCGTGACCCGCCCCAACGGGGATAGTGGCGAGCAGTCCGTTCAGCGCATCCCGGCCAAGGCGCTGATTGCCGGCGCCGATCCGCAGCTCAACATCAAACTGATCGGCGGCGAGGAAATTCGCGTGCCGGAAGTCGGCAAGATCGTCGTCTGGGGCAATGTGAACCGGTCGGGCGTGTTCCCGGTTCTGGATGCTGCTTCCATGACGGTCGGCACCGCGATCGCGCAGGCCCAGGGGCTGCAGCGCTACTACTCGCACGAAGCCTACATTTACCGTTCCGACGACCAGGGCGTCAAACATGAGATCAAGGTCGAACTCAACGACATCCTGCATCGCAAGTCTCCCGACGTGGCGCTGCAGGCGCGGGACATCCTTTACGTGCCCGACAGCCCGGGCCGCAGGCTGACCGCCACGGCGCTGGATCGCCTGGCCGGCTTTGCCACAGGCGCCGCGGGCAGCCTGATCTATGTCGCCGAGTCGCCGCATTAGTCTCAACCTGGCGACCCAGAACCGATCCGGATATAACCTGAAAATCAATCACCGACGATGGCCGATACCACTCAGATTCGCGATTTAGCTCCTTACACCGGCCCGATTTCCGTCGGCCCGCTGGGCGACCCCGAACCCGAAGAAAGATCACTTCCTCTTTCGCATTACGTCTGGGTGCTGCGTCGCCACCGCTGGAAGATTCTGCTTTTCATTGCAGCCTGCGTGGTTTCGACGTACCTCGTCTCCAGCCGCCTGACCCCTCTCTACGAGGCGACCACCACGATTGACGTCGATCGTCAGGCTCCGTCCAGCAATATCGGTGAGGCATCGGTCGCAAAATCGATCATTTCGCCCTACGAGGCCGACCAGTTTCTGGCTACCCAGATCGATATCATCAAGTCGGATTCGGTTCTCCGTCCCGTGGTCGAAAGGCTTCGCCTGAAGGAAGTCGAGCCCTCCTACGGCCGCACCGTCCGGACACCGGAGCAGCAGAACGCCCCCGTGTTGCTTTCCGGCCTCGACGTAACGCGCCCGCCCAATACGTACCTCCTGCTGATCAAGTACCGTTCCCCGAGCCCGCAACTGGCCGCCGACGTCGCCAATGCCGTGGCGGATTCGTATCTGGAGCACTCCTACCGGATTCGCATCGATTCCTCGGCCAAACTCGGCAGCTACATGGAAGTGCAGATGGATCAGCTGCGCGCCAAAATGGAGGCTTCCAGCCAGCGCCTCAACGAATTCGAGCGGGAGATGAACGTCATCAATCCCGACCAGAAAACCAGTATCCAGTCCGCCAGCCTCCTGCAGCTGAACACCGATTACAATACCGCCAAGGACGAGCGCACCAAGAAGGAAGCTGCCTACAACGCAATCAAGGCCGGTTCCATGGATGCCGCGCTGGCCTCCAGCCAGGGCGATTCGCTGAAAAAACTGATCGAGCAGCTCGACGACGCCAACCAGAAGTTCGCCCAGGCGAAACTGCATTTCGGCGAGAACCATCCCGATTACCGCCGCGCTCAGGCACAGGTGCTGGAACTGCAGCGCCAGATTGCCGAACGCAAGGACAGCATCGTGGAACGCGTGGCCGTCGAGTACCGCCAGGCAGTGGACCGCGAGAGCATGCTGCAGAAGCAGGTCGCCGAAACCCGCGGCGAGTTTGAGCGTCTGAACGCCAAGTCGGTCGACTATTCGACCCTCAAACAGGACGCCGAATCGGATAAGAAGCTTTACGACGAACTCGTGCGCAAGATCCGCGAGGCCGGCATCAATGCCACCTTCCAGGACAATTCCGTCCGCATCGCCGACCGCGCCCGCACCCCGGCGCAGCCTGTCTTCCCGCGTATGTTCCTGAATCTGGGGCTGGCCTTTGCCATCTCCAGCATGCTGGCGATCTGTGCCGCGATTATCAGCGATCTGGTGGACAACACGATTCGTGATCCCGAGGAAGTCTCGCGCAGTCTTCGCACCGAAGTCGTCGGCACACTTCCCGCCGTCCGCTCGCTGAAGGGCCGTCTTGCGCCGTACTCCTCCCCGCTCGATGACACCGGCACCAGCCTCGTTCCCGCCGAGAAGGAAAAAACAGTTTCCGGTTACGAAGAGGCCGTGCGCACCCTGCGCAATTCCATTCTTCTGACCGACTTCGACCGCCGCCTGCGTTCGGTTCTGGTGACCAGCGCCTCGCCCGCCGAAGGCAAAAGCACCGTGGCCGCCCATCTTGCCGCCGCTCACGCCGAGCAGCACCACAAGACGCTGCTCATCGACGGCGACCTCCGCCGCCCCAGCGCACACAAGTACTTCAATCTGCCCACCACCAAGGGACTTTCCACCGTGCTGACCGGCTCGCTCCCCTGGCGCGAGGCGATTTACGACGCTCCCAACTTTCCCGACCTCCACATCATTCCCGCGGGGCCGGCGTCGCGCCGTGCCGCGGATCTGATCGGACGCCAGTTGCCGGACATTATCGAAGAAGCCATCGGCGAGTACGATCTGGTGATTCTCGATTCTCCGCCGCTGATCGGCTTCCCGGAGCCGCTGCAGATGGCGGCGAACGTGGACGGCGTTCTGATCGTCACACGCGCCGGCCATACCAACCGCAAAGCCGTATCGGCCGTGCTCGCCACGCTGAACCGCCTTCGCGCAAACGTTGTCGGTCTGGTGCTGAACGAAGTCACGCGCGAAATGAGCGACAGCTACTACTATTACGGCTACTACACGCGCTACTATCGTCCCGATTCGAACGGCAAATCCGGCAAGGCATAAATTCCGATGGGCGACATGTCTGCGATGCGTGATGCCGCCCCGCCGCACGCGGCCCGAAAACTCAAAGCTCTCGGCGAACTGGTCGAACTGCGCCCCGGATGGCGTGCCGGCGGCCGCACCGTCGTCTGGACCAACGGCTGCTTCGATCTTCTCCACGCCGGCCACGCCCGCAGTCTCCACGATGCCCGCGCCCTCGGCGATATCCTCATTGTCGGCATTAACAGCGACGCCTCCGTGCGCGCGCTGAAGGGTCCTTCGCGTCCGCTGATGTGCGAACAGGACCGGGCCGAACTTCTCGCCGCGCTTGCCGACGTCGATTACGTGACTGTCTTCTCCGAGCCGGATCCCGCCGCTGCCCTCGCCCTGCTGCAGCCCGACATCCACTGCAAGGGAGCCGAGTACGCCGATGGTTCGCGCCCCATCCCCGAACGCGCCGTCGTTGAAGCATATGGCGGCGAAGTGCGTTTCCTGCCCCTGCACCCCGGCCGCTCCACCACCGGCCTGATCGAACGCCTGCTCGCCGGCCCGGGAGCATCGGCGTGAATCGCGCGCTCTTCCTCGACCGTGACGGCACCGTCATGGAGGACACCGGCTACATCGCCGACCCCGCCCTGGTCCGCCTGCTTCCCGGCGCCGCCGAAGCGCTCGCCGCGCTTGCCGCCGAGGGCTGGAAGCTCTTCATCGTGAGCAACCAGAGCGGTGTTGGGCGGGGCAAAATCGCGCCCTCCCAAATGGATGCCGTCCACCTGCGCTTCCTCGAATTGCTTGCCGAACAGGGCGTCCGCATCACCCAGTCTTATTTCTGCCTGCATGCGCCGGATGAAAACTGCGAGTGCCGCAAGCCGTCTCCTTACTTTTTGCAACTCGCCGCGCGGGATCACGGCCTCGATCTCGCCGCTTCCTGCATGATCGGCGATCGCGAGGCCGACATCCTCTGCGGCCGCAATGCCGGCTGCTCCTCCATCTGGCTGCGGAACCACGCCTTTTCGGTGCCGCCCGATCTTCCCTCCGCAATTGCCGAAAGCTGGCACGACATCTACACCCGGCTGTCCGCCGCCGAATCCGCGGCTCCGGCCGGCAACGGAGGCGCGGCGGCATGAGAATCGTTATCCACGATTATTCCGGCCATCCGTTTCAGATTCAGCTGAGCCGCGAACTGGCCCGCCACGGCCATGACGTGCTGCATCTTTACTTCGAATCTTTCCAGTCGCCCAAGGGAGCGGTGCAGCGCCGGCCGGGCGACCCGGCGAGTTTTCAGATTGAAGGCATTCGCTTCAGCGAGCCCTTCGCGAAATACGATAACTTCGTCCGGCGTCGCAGCCATGAGATCCGCTACGGCCGCATGGCCGCGCGCCGCATTGCCGAATTCCGCCCCGACCTGCTGGTCTCCAGCAACGCTCCGCTCGACGCACAAAAGATCATCCAGTCGGCCTCCGTCGCCATCGGCGCAAAGTTCGTCTTCTGGCTCCAGGACATCTACAGCATCGCCATCCATTCCATTCTGAAGAAGCGGAAGTTTCCTTTCGCCGACCTCATCGGCGCGTGGTACACGCGGCTCGAGCGCCGGATGCTGGCCTCGAGCGACGCCGTCGTCATGATCAGCCCCGATTTCGCGCCCGTGCTGCAACGCTGGGGCGTCTCAGGCAGCCGTCTCCACACCATTGAGAACTGGGCCGTGCGCGACGAAATTCAACCCCGTCCGCAGGATAATCCGTGGTCGCGCGAACACGGTCTTGCCGGCCGGTTTGTCTTCCTCTATTCGGGCACGATCGGGATGAAACACAACCCCGGCCTGCTCGTCGATCTGGCGGAATCGATGCGGCCCTTTCCCGATGTCTCGGTGGTCGTGGTCTCGGAAGGCGTCAATGCCGAGTGGATCCGCTCCGAGATCGCCCGCCGCGGCATCTCCAATCTCAGCCTTTTCCCCCTGCAGCCCTGGGAGCGTTTGCCGGAAGTCCTGTCGACCGCCAGCGTGCTGACCGCCTTGCTCGGCGAAGAATCGGGCGAATTCTCCGTGCCTTCGAAGGTCCTCTCTTACCTCTGCGTGGGCCGTCCGCTGCTGCTCTCGGTGCCGGCGCAAAACCTCGCCGCCCGCATCGTAGCCGGCAAAATGAATGGCCGCCCGGCCGGCGTCGTGGCTTCGCCGGAGGATTCGGCCGCGTTCATCGCCGCCGCGCGGAAACTTTACGAAGACGCCGCAAGCCGCGAGCAATTCGCCCGCAACGCCCAGGCCTACGCCGACGAAACCTTCGACATCGTCCGCATCGCCGAACGCTTCACAGCCGTCTTCGAAGCCGCCGGAATTCCCTCCGTCGCCGTGCCGCCCGCCCCGGCTCCCCACGCCTGACGCCTGCCCTCCGCCCTCGCAGCCATCGCCTGTAACCCGACTGCAATTCGCCGTCCGGTACGTATTCTTACTGGTCCGATTCGGACGATTATCTGATACCATTGTGGCCGCAATGTCTCTTTCCCTCCTCAATGGCCTCCGCGAGGACCTCGGCCAGCGCCGCATCGGCAGCGGTATGGCCCGCCTCGACGCCTATTGGCGAAAAGCGGGCCGGCTTGACCCACAAGACCCGGACGCCGCGGCCCTGCTCTGCTTCATCGCGCAATGGGTCGATGCCGGCTGGCGAGACGTCGACGTCGTCCAGGACGGACTCGGCGCATTCCCCAAAGGCCGCCGCGCATCGCTCCCTCTTGCCGACTACGCCTTTGTCCTGATGGCGGAAGGCATGGTCTGGGTCGCCGAAGAGCATGTCGATCGCGCCCTCGCCAACTTCGGCCTGGTTCTTTCCTTCCGCAATGAAGTCACCGATCCCGTCCTTCATTCGCTCGCCCACTTCTGGAGCGCGCGCTGCAACCGCAAAGCCGGCGAGTACGACGCCGCTCTCCACCACGCGGCCGAGGGCTTCCGGCTCGCCACCGAAGCCGGCTTCGGTCCCATGGCCGCCGCCATGCAGGTTGCCGAAAGCTGGCTGCTCTTCCAGAAGGGCCGCATCAAGGATGCGCTGAAGCTTCTCGGCGAGGCCGATGCCGTCCTCTCGAAAACCGACGACTTCATCACGCTCGGCAACATTCAGTCCTCCTACGGACGCATGTACCGCCGCGAGGGCCGCTACGATCTTGCCCTCCGCCACTTCGCCGCCGCCATTGAGGAATACAGCAAGCGCGACGCCGAGCACCGCAACCTCGCCCGCTCACTCGCCAACATGGGCTACGTGGAACGCCTCATCGCCCTGCAACTGCGCAAGAAGATCGACGCCGACGCCGCCCAGCGCCGCCGCTCCGAACCCGACCTCCGCCGCGACTACGAAAACACCCGCGCCGAAGCGCTCGCGCACCTCGATCGAGCCAGCCGCATTTACGAGATCCACTCCAACCACCGCGGCGCCGGCACCGTCTGCGTCAATCGCGGCCACCTCCACCTCGACTCGGGCGATCTCTACAAAGCCGACGACGAAGCCCGCCGCGCCTATTCGCTCGGCGAGCAGAAGAGCGACTACATCCTGATGGCGCGCGCCAGGCTTCTGGAATGCATGGTGGAGAACACCAAGCTCGAAGAGGAGATTGAAGATTCCGCCTGGGTCGCGCATCTGGCGCTGGAGGCCGCGCGCGAAGCCGTCGAGATGGCTCGCCGCACCGAAAATCGCCGCCTGCAGGCCCGTGCCCAGATCTGGCAGGGACTCACGCTTTGCAACACTTCGCCGGGCAGCCTCGACGCCGCCCGCGAGATGTGCGAACAGGCCGCGCTCCTGCTGAAGAATGAAGTGCAGGATCACATCTGGGAGGATCTGCAGACGCTGAAGTCGAAAGTCGTGCGCGGCGGCGACCTCGATTCCACCCTGCAGGCGTGGTCGCAGGGAGTCGTCGGCGAGCGCACGTTCCAGCAGCTCACCGAGGACTTCGCCGATCTCATCATCCCCAAAATCTGGGAGCACGAAGGCCGCAAAGTGGCGCGCGTTTCGCGGCGCTTGTCGGTATCGCCGAAGAAGGTGCGGCGCGTGCTCTCGCGCCTGGGACTGCACGGGTAGAAACTGACACATCAGTCGGCAACAGATCGGCCGGCAACGCTCGCCCCGGCCACGGCTGAATCAGGCGCGCTGCCCGGATGCACGCAGTTCGGCCGTCCACGCGCGCAGCCCCACAATACACAGCGCCAGAAAGATCCCGTACAGCACGGCGGTCAGTGCCAGCCCCTTGTAGACATACAGCGGGATGTAGATGACATCGACCAGAATCCAGATCCACCAGGACTCCACCAGCTTCCGGCACTGGCCCCAGGTTGCAGCCAGCGACAGTGCCGTGGTTACGGCGTCCCACCGGGGCACCGTTGAATCCGTGAATCGCGCGAGAAAAAAGGAAAGCCCCAGCGCCGCCATGGCAGTCGCCGGAATCAGCCAGCGCCAGGTCGCCGCCGCGGTGCGCGCCACGCGCAGTTCGGTGCCGCCGGTGCTGCTGCGCGCCCAGCTCCACCAGCCGTAGATGCCGAGAGTGATGTAGAGAAGCTGCAGACCCGCATCGCCGTAAAGGCCGGTGCGCCCGAACAGGATCAGATACGCCGCGTTATTCGCCAGCCCGACCGGCCAGTTCCAGACCTTCTGCCGCGCCAGCAGCCAGACGTTGAGGACGCCGCTGACGAAGCCGAACACTTCGGTCCAGTCGATATGTTGGGGCATCGGGCGGTCTCAGTATAACCGAGCCGCTGCTTTTGCCTTCAGCGCTTAGGCCTTCAGGAAGCCGCGGAACCTGTCGGCGCTGCCGGTGTAGCCAGGGAAGACGCCGGCAATGTTCGTGTTGCCCAGATGGCTGGCCACCGCTTCGGAGAGCACATCGCGGAAGTCCGTCGTGACCGCCAGATCGCGCGCTTCGTAGAGTTGCTCCTTCGCGAGGCCTGGCCACTGCCCGTACACCTTGCCGCCGCGTACCGGGCCGCCCAGCGCGAACATCACATTGCCGTGCCCGTGATCGGTGCCGCGGTTGCCGTTCTCCTTCGCCGTGCGCCCGAACTCGGACATCGTGACCACCACCACATCTTCCATCCGGTCACCCAGATCCTGCGCGAACGCGGCCAGCGACGCGCCGAACTCCGTCAGCACCGTGGCCAGCGGACCGAGCGAAACCTTCTGCCCCACTTCGTTCAGATGATGATCCCAGCCGCCGATATCGGCAAACGCCACTTCGAGCCCCACATCGGCCTTGATCAGCTGCGCGATCTGCTGCATGCTCGGGCCGAGCTTGCCCTTCGGATAGGTCACGCCCGCCGCCGGCTTGTAAGGCGTCTTGCGCAGCGAATCCAGCAGGCTCATCGCCTGGAACGCGTCCTTGCCGGTGCCGCCCAGCACCTGGTCGCCGGTCATGCCGTACATCGATTCCATCGCCTTCGCCGCCGCCCCGTCGCGCACCGTAAACGCACTCAGGCTTTCGATCGCCACCGCGCTGTTGGGGCCGCGCATCGCCCGCGCCAGGTTCGGTCCCAGGCTGACGGCGCGCACGGGCGACTTGTTGTCGCTCTGCGCCGGCAGCGCGCGATTCAGCCAGCCGCCTTCGGTCGACTTCAGGCCCGGCGTGCCCGATTCCATGTAGTCCTGCGCATCGAAGTGCGAGCGCGTCGGATCGGGCGAGCCCGTCGCGTGAATGATCGCCAGTTGCTGCTGCTGCCAGAACGGCCTGAGCGGAGCCAGCGCCGGATTCAGCCCGAAGTAGCCATCCAGATCGATTGCCGACTCGGCGGGCGTTGCCACGGACGGCCGCGGAATCGCAATCGTCGGCCGCATCGCATAATATTGCGGATCGCCGTGCGGCACCACGATATTAAGGCCGTCCGCCGCGCCGCGCTGGAAGATCGCCACCAGGATCTTGCGCCTCCTGCCGGCCGTCTCCGCGCCTTTTGCCGCGCGCTCCAGCCACAGCGGCAGCGTGCCGGTTCCGGCCATTGCCAGAGCGGAATTGCGAAGGAAGATTCTGCGGTTCTGCAACATGGTGAGCTCCTCTTACCGTCTCTGGAAATCGGGCGAACCGAGCGTCAGCCCGGCCGCCAGGGCGCCGAAAGTCTGTTGATCGAGCCCGCGCTGAATCGCCACCCGCGCCTCTTCGGAAGGTTCGGTCTGCAGGATCATGCGCTCCAGCTTCGAAGCGTCCAGCGTGAATTGTGACGTGTCCACCTTGACGCCCGGCACGGTGCCCTTCGCCAGCGCCACCCCGAAGTTCATGCGCGCGATCAGCGCCGCTGAGTTCATCCATTCCGAACCCTTGTTGGAGTACCCGGTCGGCTCCAGCTTGCGATACAGCGGCTCTCCCATCTGCGTCATGAGATTCGCGAGGCCGAACGCATAATCCACATCGCCGTTCACCGCCCGCACCGCGCTCGAAATCAGCTCCAGCGGAGACTTGACCTTCGAGCGGAACTGCGCCGGATCCCGGAACTCGGGCGAATTGAACATCGTCCGCATCACTTCCGTGAGGTCGCCATCGGTCTCGGTGAACCGCTTCGCCATGCGCTCCACCAGCGCCGCCGGCGGCTCGTCGGCAACGAACCGGATCGCCAGCGAACGGGAAATGTAGCGCGCCGTCGATGAGTGGTGCGCCAGAATGTCGAGCACCAGCAGGCCGTCGTTCATCCCGCCGCCCGCCGGAATCGTCACCCCGAGTACGTGCTTTTCGCCATTGTCGTGCGTCTTCGGATTGAAGATGAATGTGCCGCCCTGCAGCGGTTCTTTGAGCGACCAGCCGGTGAAGCAGCGCGCCACTTCCGTAACATCGGCCTGCGTGTAGCCGCCATCCACGCCCATCGTGTGCAGTTCCATCAGTTCGCGGCCGTAATTTTCATTCAGCCCGCTCTTGTTCTTGCCCGGCGCCTTCGCATCGGTCCCGACCGACTGCCAGTTGTCCAGATAAAACAGCATCGCCGGGCTCTTTGCCGTCGCCAGCAGCAGGTCTTTGAATTTTCCGAATACATTCGGCCGGATCACGTCGCGCTCATACGCCGTGATCATGTAGCGGTCCGCGCCCTTATCCAGGGTCACGTTGAAATGGTTGAACCAGAAATCGGTCAGCACCTCTTCCAGTTGCCGGCTCGAATACACGGCGCGGAACAGGCGGCTTTCGGTCAGATCCTGATTCACCACCTGCAGCGGCCCGGTGAAAACCTGCACTCTGCGCCGCAGTTCCGGCGTCGGCGCCGCGTTGTAAAGTTTGCGCAGCGTCCCGATGGGCAGCGAATCCAGCACATCGGCCTGCTCGGCAACCGGCATGCCCGCGATCAGCGCAACCTGCTCGGCCGGCGTACCGCTCGCCAGAATCTTTTTCTGGGATTCATCCAGCACCCATTGCGCGGGAACATCCGGCGCGTTGACATCCACATCGTCGCCCTGTCCGGCCTTGGTGGCATTTTCCTTGCGTTCATAGCGCGCCACCAGTTTGGTAACGATCCCGCGCCGGATCGGATCCTCCGGATACGGCAGCTTCCCTTCGATAATCGCCTTGACCATCTGCGGTGTCGGATAGTGCCGCACCATATCGGCCGGCGACATCGTCAGCGTGTCGAGCGGGGCGAGTTTGGCTTCGAGCACCGGGTTCTGCGGGATTTCCGCCGGGTGCAGTTGCTGCTCGATCCAGCGGTCGACCCCCATGCTTTTCACCGCCTCCACCTCGCCCGGCCGCGGCCCGAACGTCAGGCGGTTCAGCACGTGGATCGCCTCCTGATCCGCCGTCATCCGGGGTACCGGCGGGACCACCGGCGCAGCCTTTGTTGCCGCGGCCGGCGGCGTCTTCTTTTTTGCCAGCAAAACGCCGCCGGAGAGCAGCGAAAACGCCAGGAAAGCGGCCACCATCCGGGTGGCGGGCATCCATCCCCGACGCCGTAATCCAGCAGAATGTTCCGTATGCCGCATGACCCTCACCTTCCCACTATCATGAACTCTTTTCCGGCTCGGAAGTTGCGCCCCATTGCAGAGACTGCGCCTTCCGGAAGCGATGAAAAAGCAGCCGCAGCAGCGCAAGCACCGGAATGCTGAGGAAAATTCCCGCCACCCCGCCAATCTCTCCGCCCGCGAAGACGCCGAAAATAACCAGCAGCGGATGCAGTTCCACGCCCTTGCTCATCAGGTGCGGCGACAGCACGTAGTCCTGAAACAGCCGATAAACCCCGAGGTAGATGACCAGCCAGAGCACGTGGTCGAACCCGCTGGCAACGCTGACGCCCACGATGATCAGCGCCGCCGCCAGCGGCCCCACCAGCGGGATAAACTCCAGCAGAAACGCGATCGCCGCCAGCAGAATGGCATACGGCACGCGCAGCGCGCTCAGCACGATGCTGAACGAAATGAATGTCGCGCAGCACAGGAACAGCAGCGCGCGCATGTACTGCAGCAGCAGTTCGTGCACGTCGGCCAGCGTCTCTTCCGCCATGTGCCGCCGCCGGTCGAACAGGCCGAGAAAGCTCTCCTGAATTTCCCGTCCGTCCTTCAGGATGAAGAAGGCCAGGATGGGGACGATCACAACGTCGATCAGGCTGCCCGAAGCCGACAGCAGCCGCAGCGTCGCCTGCGGCGCAAAGGAGACCAGTTCGTTGTAGTGCTGGCGCAGTTGACTTTCCAGCATCTGGAAGAACTTCTGCCAGACGGTCCCGTTCGGATCGGGGCCCGCATCGGCCGCCGCCCGCAGCCGGTCCAGAAACCCGGGTGCCGACGCGGCCAGCGCATTCGCCTGTTCCGCCACCACCGTTCCAATGAAACTGATGAACGTGCCGAGAATCAGGATGACGAGCGCAAACGTAATGAACAGCGCCGGCGTGCGCGTGCTGCCCGACAGCCGCCTGTCGATGAAGTTCATCAGCGGATACAGCAGATACGCGAACAGCAGCGCAATCACGAAGACGAACAGCGTCTGGCGCACGAAGTACACCAGCGCGATGCCGAGCAGCACCAGCGCGGCCGTCCACGTCTGCCGCGCCGTTTGCTTATCGAGCCCCAGCACCTGGCTGTTCTCCCTTCATTTCACCGCCTGCTCCATTGCCCGAAACGGCCTCGGCCGGATCGCCAAGCCGCGTCACGTGGACGCGCGCAATGCGGTTGCGCTCCATCGCGGTAACGGCAAAGCAGCGGCCTTCAAACTCCACGGCTTCTCCCGCAACCGGAATGTGCCCGAGGCGGAACAGCATGTATCCGGCGAGCGTCTCAAAGCCCCCATCGGCTGGCAGTTCCACGCCGTACAGCGAATCGAAGTCGCGGATGCTGATCGAACCGTCCACTTCCATTTCGTTCGCTTCCGGCCGCGGCGTCACCAGCCGTTCGTCGGATTCGTCCTGAATCTCGCCGACAATCTGTTCCAGCACATCCTCCACCGTGAGAAGACCCGTCACCGTGCCGAACTCATCCACCACAAGGCCCATATGCAGATGGTTCAGCCGAAACTCCTCCAGCATCTGCAGCAGCGGCTTGGTCTCCGGGATGATGAGCGGCTTGCGCACCACCCGCGCCACATGAAACGGCGCCACCTGGTGTCCGCCGCGGATGGCCGCCCGGCGGTCGTGCCAGATCTGCAGCATGTCTTTGAAATAGACCGCGCCGATCATATGCTCCGGGCTGCCCTCCCAGACCGGCAGCCGCGAATGCTGGCTCTCCACCATGGCGGATAGCACTTCGTCGAGCGAGGCGTTCGCCGCCACCGATACAATGTCGCGCCGCGGAATCATAATCTCGCGCGCCGACAGATCTTCCAGATCGAGCACCCGGTGGATGATCGATTCCTGCGTCTCCGGCAGCCGGCCCGCGAACCGGCTCGAACTGACGATCAGCTTCAGTTCCTCCGCCGAATGTCCGCCCCCCGCGCCATGAGCCGATTTGCCTCCCAGCAGCCGCGTAATGGCGGCCGAGGACAGCTCGATCACGCTGATGAACGGCGCCGCGATCCGGTAGAACACCATGAGCGCCGGCGCCACCACAACGGCCAGCCGGTCGGCCTTGTCGATGGCCAGATTCTTGGGCACCACTTCGCCGATGACCACGTGGCAGTAAGTCATCAGCAGAAACGCGAGCACGAAGCAGACGGCGCGAAGTACCGCCGTCGTTGAAGGCGTAATCACCGGGTGCGCCAGCGCCAGAAACACGGAAAACAGCGTGTCCTCGCCGGCCCAGCCGAGTCCCAGGCTGGCCAGCGTCACCCCCACCTGGGTGACCGAGAGCAGCTTTTCCGGCCTTGCCAGCAGCGACAGCGCCATCTGCGCGCCGGCATTGCCTTCGCCCGCCAGATGCCGCAGCCGCGAGTCCCGCACCGAAAGCAGCGCCACTTCGGCCGCGGCAAAGAAACCGTTGATGGCAATGATCAGGCCCAGCAGCAGCAGGCGCGGGATGTAGCCGGGTTCAGGCACTAACCCTAGTGTAGAGAATCGAAGCCAAAGAAAGAACTTCGGCCGGGCCCCTCCGGTTGTGCCCGCGCCCGTTTTACAATCGGCTCAGTGCGCCGTGTCCTTTTTGTTGTCAATATTCTGATCGCCATTGCCATCGTGGCCGGTCTCGGTGCGTACTACTGGGTCTTCTGGCGCGCTCTGCCGCAGACCTCCGGCACAATTGAGGCGACCGTTTCGCAACCCGTTCGCGTGGACCGCGACAAACTCGGCGTCCCCCACATCCACGCCGCCACCGCCGAGGACGCCTGGTTTGCCCAGGGCTACACCACCGCCGAAGACCGCATGTTTCAGATGGATGGTCTCCGCCGCCGGGCTGCCGGAGAACTCGCCGAGATCGTCGGTTCGGTGGCGCTCGAAGCCGATCGCGAATCCCGCCGCATGCGCATGCGCCGCATCGCCGAAGCGGCCTACACGCAGCTGTCGGCGGAGGACGCCAAAGCCCTGCAGGCCTACGCGCGCGGCGTCAACGCCTACATCGAGTCCCGTCACGGCCGTTACGGCATGGAGTTCACGCTGCTGAACTACGACCCGCGCCCCTGGAGCGTGGTCGATTCGCTGCTCTGCGGTCTCGAAATGTACCGCTCGCTGACCAATAACTGGAAGAACAAGATCGACAAGGCCCGCATTCTCAGCGGCGGCGAACCGGACAAAGTCGCTTACCTTTTCCCGTATCGCATCGGCTGGGAATTCATGCCGGGCACCGAAGGCCACCCCGGGTCGAACGCCTGGGCGGTCGGCGGCGCGCACACCGCCTCGGGCAAACCGCTGCTTTCAAACGACATGCATCTGGAGTTCGGCGTCCCCGGCATCTGGTTCATGACGCACCTCGAAGCCCCCGGCATGAACGTCTCCGGCGTGGCGCTGCCCGGCCTTCCCGGCATTATTTCGGGCCATAACGACCGCATCGCCTGGGGCATGACCAATCTCGCCTTCGATGTGCAGGATCTCTACCTCGAACGCATGGATCTCCGCACCGGCGAGTACGTCTTCGACGGCAAAGCCGAGCGCGCCCGCGCCGAACGCGACGTCATCGTCGTCAAGGGCCGCGGCCTCGAAGAGACCACCAACTGGGTGACGCGTCACGGTCCGGTCTGGCAAACTTCCGCTGGCACCGTCATGACGCTCAAATGGTCGGCCGCCCAGCCCGGCGCCATTCAGGTCATCCTTCCCGAACTCAACCGCGCCCGCAACTGGGAAGAATTCCGTCACGCCCTGACGCGCTGGGCCGGGCCCGGCCAGAACTTCGTTTATGCCGATATCGACGGCAACATCGGCTACCAGGCGGCCGGCCTGCTGCCCATCCGCCGCGATTATTACGGCGACGTGCCGGTCGACGGGTCCACCGCCAAAAACGAGTGGGACGGCTTCATTCCTTTCGAAGAACTCCCCAGCGCCTACAACCCCTCCGGCGGCCTGATCGTCACCGCCAACCAGAATCCCTTTCCGCCCGATTACAAATATCACGTCGCCGGCCTCTTCGATTCCCCCTACCGCGCGCAGCAGATTCTCGACCTGCTGCGGGCCACCCCGAAGGTCGCCCCGCAGGATGGCCTGCGCGTGCAGAAGGACGTCTACAGCGGCCTCGGCAAATTCCTCGCCGCGCAGATCGTGCAGGCCTACGACAAACGCAACGGCGCCGATAAGAAGGTTGCCGACGCCGTCCGCCTGTTGCGCGAATGGAACGGCCAGATGGAGATGGATCTCGCCGCCCCCTACATCGTCACCCTGACTTCGCAGTATCTGCGCAAGGCCATTGCCGAGCGCGCCTCGCCGGGTAACGGTGCCGCCTGGGAAACCAAGCTTTCCTGGTCCCTTGTGGAACGCATCCTGCGTGAACGCCCCAAAGGCTGGTTCGGCGACTGGGACAGCACACTGCTCAGCAGCTTCTCCGATGCCTTCGAGGAAGCCCAGCGCCGCCAGGGCACCGACCCCAAACACTGGCAGTGGGGACACGCGCTCTTCATCCCGCTGGAAAACCCGGTTGGCGCGCGCATCCCCTGGATCGGCTCCTATTTCAACATCGGGCCGGTGCCGATGAGCGGCGGTCCCACAACGGTGAAGCAGACCACACAACTGCTCGGGCCGTCGGTGCGTTTGAACTCTCTGGCGGGGGACTGGGATGCGTCGCTCGAAAACATCCCGCTGGGGCAATCCGGACACTTCGCGTCGAGCCACTACAAAGACCAGTGGGACGCCTACTACAGCGGGACAAGTTTCCCGATGCAGTTCAATCGGGTGGATGTGAAAAATACCGTGACGTTTGTGCCGGCCCGATAGCTTCGGGGAGCTTCCCCTCCTGCGCCGGGCCGGGCACAAACCGGAGAATTACTTCGCTTTGTCCTTCTTGGGCTTCTTCGTTTCTTTCTTGCGGTCCATACCTTTGGCCATTTGATGAATCTCCCTTGTGTTCAGATTAACGCGTTCAGGCCAATCCGACAACGAAAATCCGGCTCGCTCCGCAACCAAACCCGCGGCCGCGGGCGCTAAACTGTGTATCAGTCCATGTCGGTTCACGATTCTTCCAATACCGTGCTGACGCAAAGCGGCAAACGCCTCACGCGCCAGCGCAAAATCCTGCTCGATCTGATCGATCGCACCGGCGAACATCTCGATGCCGAGCGCCTCTTTCAGATGGCGAAACAGGCCGACCCGAAGTTCAACCGCGTCACCGTCTACCGCACACTGAAGATGCTCAAAGAGGGCGGCCTCGTCGATGAACTGGACCTCATGCACCAGGCCGGCGAACAGCACTTCTACGAAACGCGCCGCAAGGGCGAGCACGCCCACGTCATCTGCCTCGCCTGCGGCAAAGTGGAAGAGTATTTCGGCGATCCGCTGACCAAACTGCGCCGCCAGATCGAATCGCACTTCGGCTTTCAGGTGGTGCTGGCAAGGACGGAAGTCGGCGGCTACTGCTCCCACTGCCAGGCGCTGCGGGCGCGCGAACTCGAGCAGGCCGCCGAACAGGCGCGCGTCAAGCCGCCAGCGGCAAGAAAGCCAGCCTCGAAAAAGCCAGCCTCGAAAATGCCAGCCTCGAAAATTTCGGCAACGCAGCCGAAAACCACCCCGGCCGGCCGTCCTGCGCGGTGATGTCTCATCCCTCTGAAGTCCCCGTCCTTGTCGTCACCGATCCCAACGGACGACGCACGCGCGTTCCCTTGTCGCCTCTGCCCTTTTGCATGGGGCGCGGGCCGGACAACCATCTGATCCTGCGCGATTCGCGCGTGTCCCGCAACCACGCCCGGATCGTCCGCAACGACGGTAACTTAGTCGTGGAGGATCTCGCCAGCCGCCACGGCGTCTGGGTGAACGGCGCCCGCGCCGACGGCGAACACGCGCTCAAAGATTCCGACTGCATCGAGTTCGGCGTGCCCGACGGCTACCGTCTGCAGTTTGTCGCCGCCGGCGACACCGAAAATCCCGCCCCCAGGCCCGCGCTGGTCGATACCGTGCGCGCCGCCGCGCCCCATCCCGCCGCTGCCATCCCCGGTGCCGCAAATCCCGGCGCCTCCAACCTCGAAAAGCTCCGCGCCGTCCTCGAAGTCGCCCGCTCCCTGCAAAGTTCGTTTTCAGTCGACGACGTCCTCAATACCGTTGTCGATGCCGCCCTCACCGTCACCGGCGCCGAACGCGGCTTCCTGCTGCTGTTCAACGAAGAGCGCGAACTCCAGGTCCGCAGCGCGCGCTCCAGCCTCGGCGGCCAGCTTCCGGCCGACGATCTGCGCGTGCCCCGCCGCCTGATTCAGCGCGCGCTCGAAAGCCGCCGCGATCTCTTCTCCATGTCGTTCGATCCCTCGGCCGCCGGTGAAGATCAGCCAGCCAACACCGTGATGGCGCTCGACCTGCGCGCCGTCGTCTGCGTGCCGCTCGTGCGCATCTCGCTGAGCAGTTCGGCCGGTACGCAGATGATGTCGGCATCGCAGTCGAGCGCCGGCCTGCTCTACATGGATTCGCGGCTCGGCGCCGTGGACCTCGCCGGCGGCAACCGCGAACTGCTCCAAACGCTCGCCATCGAAGCCTCCACCGTGCTCGAAAATGCGCGCCTGCTCGAAGAGGAGCGCCTCCGTCAGCGCATCGAAGAGGAACTCGACGTGGCGCGTCACATCCAGCAGGGCCTGCTGCCGCGCGCGCTGCCCGAATCCGGCTGGTTCCGCGTGGCCGGGTCGAGCGTCGCCTCGCACCAGGTGGGCGGCGATTACTATGACGTGGTCCAGGTCGCCCCGGACGTCTGGTCGCTCGTGATTGCCGACGTGGCGGGCAAGGGCGTCAGCTCGGCCCTCCTGGCGAGCTTCCTGCAGGGCGTTTTTCTCAGCGCTTCCGCCGTCACCGATATCGCCGAGGTCTTCTCGCGCATCAATGCCTTCCTGACCGACCGCGCCGAGCACGGCAAATACGCCACCATGTTCTATTCGCGGCTCGACAGCGCAGGCCGACTGACGTACGTCAACGCCGGCCACTGCGCGCCGCTGCTGGTGCGGGCCAGCGGCGAAACCGAAAAGCTGGAGACCACTTCCATGCCGGTGGGCCTCATGCCCGGTGCCGGTTTCCATCCCGGATCCCGCGATCTGCAGCCGGGCGATCGCCTCGTGCTTTACTCGGACGGCGTGACCGAAGCGCAGAATCCGGCCGGCGAATTCTTCAGCCGCCAGCGACTCCGCGAGGCCGTTGCCGGCGCGGCCACCGCCAGCGCCCGCGAAATGCACGATGCCATTCAGAAGGCGCTGCTCGATTTCACCGCCGGCGCCGAACAGTCCGATGACGTCACACTGGTCGTGATGGAATACGGCGGGGCCTGATCCCTCCGGACCTTTGAACTCCGGACGACTTCAGCGCGAAAGCTGATCCAGCACCGCGAGGAAGCCGTTCGCGCTGTCCGGCGTGGGCAGCACTTCGAGCGCCGGCTTGCGCCCCTCGAGCCGCGCGAAAATGGCGGCGGAGAGGAAGTCGCCCGGCTCGGCAGCGGCTATCTCCTTCCAGACCGGCAATGCGGCCTCGCGCTTGCCATCCAGCAGCAACGCATATCCCAGCGCAGTACGCCGCAGCCCCTGCATTTGCGGAGCAGGGAACAGGTGTTGCGCTCGCGTCTCCCATTCCGCCACCGGCGCGGATGGCATCGAAGAAAACGCCGTCAGCAGCGCCGGAATACTCGTGGGCTTGCCTGACGCGGCAACGTCGGCCGCCGCCTTTGCCCGATCGCCGGCCAGCAGTTCCCATACCGCCAGCTGCGAAAGCGCATTCGCCCGATTCTGCGCCAGCGACGCATCGCCGGGGCCGGAGGGTTCGGCCGCCGCGAGTTTCCGCAGCATCGCGATGGCCTGCTCTGCCCGGCCCGTCCGATACAGCCACGCCGCCTGCTGCAGCGGCAGCACGGCATCGGGCTGCTTCTGCCGCGCCGTGCTGAAATCCGCCATCAGCTTATCGGCGCCCGCGCGATCGCCCGCGCGAAACTTCGCCCATGCCGCCTTATACAAATAGCCCTGCCGCTCGAAGTTCGCATCTTTCTGCCCGGCCTGCGCGTAAGACGCCGCCGCTTCGGCAAATTTTCCGAATTCGTAATGGATGTCGCCCGCCGAATCGAGCGGATTGGCGTCGTTCGGCCGCAGCTTCGCGTATGCCCCGATCGCCTCCAGCGCGCCCTTGTAGTCGCCCGCGTACGAGCGCGCGTAGCTGAGGCTGTTCCACGCTGCCCAGTCGTCCGGCGACTGCGCCGTCACGCGCTGCCAGTCCGCCGCGCCGGCCTTGAACTCGCCCGCCGCAACCTCCGCCTCCGCCACCGACCTCAGCAGCGTGCCATCGGCCGGGCTCAGGTCCGATACCTTATGCATGGCCGCCAGTCGCTGCTTGCGATCGCCGCTGAGCGCCGATGCTTCCAGTTCCAGTTGCGCCCTGCTGAAGCCGTCCAGTTTCCGCCGCGCCGCCTGCTCCAGCGTCGCCGTGAAGGCCGCGCGATCCCCGCGGCTCGCGTCCAGAACGGCGCTGGCCACCCATGCGGGACCGAAATCCGGATCGGCTTCGAGCGCCTTCCGGAATCCCTGCGCGCCCGCTTCGCCCGGCGACTCCAGCGCGGCCGCGTAATAGCGAACCGCATCCGTCCGGCCCGTGAAGTATGGACGCGGCCTGGTCGTGAGCCCGCCCGCAAGCGCATTGATCGCGGCTTCAAACGTGCTCCCCGCCGCGGACAGCGTGCGCACGTTCTTACCGGTCGCCGCGTCTTCCTCCGACGCCGTGATGCGCAGCCGCCCGTTCTCCCGCGTGACGTATCCGGTGATGAGCCGTCCCGCGCCGGCCAGCAATGCCGCCTGGCGCTCCGCCGAGATGCCCGGAGCCGACGCCATGTGCGCCCCGAGCGACTGTACGCCTCTCGATACCGCGCTGCTCGGCAGCACCGGGCCTTCCATGCCGGACTCGATCTCCACCGCCAGCACCTCGCTCGCCGCCCGCGCCGTCCACTCCAGCGATGGGTCTCCCGTGAGGTTTTCAAAGCGCAGCACCGCGAAATGCGGCGGCGGCCCGCCTGCTTTTTCTTTTTGACATCCGGCCAGCCCGAGCGCGGCGAGCGCCAGCACGCCTGCCAAAATCCGGCCGTACGACCGGCTGCACAGCACGTGCCTTGAGAACAGCCGATTACTTGAGAACAGCCGATTACTTGAGAACAGCCGATTACTTGAGAACAGCCGATTAAAGGACACGCGGCTCCAGTTTCATCAGGTCCTGAAATTCATCGGTTCCGCGCAGCGCGGCAAACTCCGGCGCCTGCTGCAGCTTCTCCTTGTCGCGGAAACCTTCTTCAAGAGCCTTGCGCAGATACTGCAGCGCCAGTTCGTTGTTGCCTGCCTTTGCGTACGTGCGTGCCATTTCGTAGTGGAATCGGGCCCGGTCGCCCACCGATTTCTCCTGCATCCGGGTGCCTGCCGTACCGCCGCGCTGCTCGAAAACATCTTTGTCGAGCTCCAGTGCTTTCGCATAGGCCTTCGCCATGTCTTCATATTTGCCGCGCGCGAAATACGCGGTCCCCAGATTGCTCCAGAACGCCGCCGATTCCGGCGACAGCGCGATCGCCTTGCGGTAGCGGTTAATCGCCGTCCGGTAGCGCTTCTCGGCGTAGTCCAGCGTGCCCAGATTATTCACCGCGTCGGCGTACGTCTTATCGAGCTTCACGGCCTTTTCGTAAGCGCTGCGCGCGGCCTTCAGGTCGCCGAGCTGGTGCCATGCGATGCCGATCTTGTCCCACGTCAGCGCGTCGTTCGGCCCTTCTTTGTAGGTGTCGATCGCCTCCCGGTACATCTTGCGCGCCATGTAGATATCGCCCATTTCCTGAGGGCTCAGCTTCGGCTTGGGCTGAACGGCCGCGGTAGCCGAGGGGCTGTACTGAGAGACCACCGTCGCATCGTTCTGCGCAAAGCCCGGCGAAAGGCAGAAACAAATGGCCGAAGTAGACAGCATCGCGATTCGAACGGACTGCACGGCGGCGCCTCACTGAGACTCAGGCCGCATAACAAGCCGCGGCACCTTGCTCCGTCTTCATTTCAGCACATCCAGCAGCCTGCCGAAGAAGCTTTTCTTCGGCTGTTGCTCGGTTGCCGTGGCTGGCTTTGGCGCTGCCGGTGGCGTAGTGGCCCCGGCGGCGTTCTCCTTCTTCGGGCGGCGCGGCGCCGCATTGGCCGCGGCCGCGGGCGCTTCGGCCGCCTCCTGTTTGCCTGCCGGCAGCGTCCACCCCGAAACCGTCACCTGGTCGCCGCCCTTGCCGCCGTGCAGCGGGCAGGTCCCCACCGGCTCGGTGCCGGAGATAAAGACTTCCGGCGTCTGCGCCGGGCACGAAGCCGTCGCCGGCATGCCAGATTCCGGGTCGATCGTCACCGTCACCACGCCGTCCGGCGCTTCAAACGGCCGCGCATCGGAATAGCGCCGCAACTCGGTGGCCCGCTTCATGAATTCCGCCCAGATGGGCAGCGCCGAATGCGCGCCCTCCACGTCCAGCTCCCGGTTGTCGTCAAAGCCCGTCCACACGATGCAGAGCAGGTTCGACGTGAAGCCGGCAAACCAGCCGTCATGCGACGTCCCCGTCTTGCCCGCCGCCGGAACCGTGAAACCACGCGCCCGCACTCCCGCCGCCGTGCCGGTCCGCATCACCTCTTCCAGCATGTTGACCATCAGATACGTCACGCGCGGGTCCAGCACATCCTTCGGCTGCGGCTTCTGTTCGTAAAGCAGATGGCCGCCCTGCTCGCGCACCAGCGAAATCAGTTCCGGCTGCACGCGCTTGCCGCCATTGGCGAAAACCGTGTACGCGCCTGCCATTTCCATCGGCGTTGCGTCGTAGGAACCGATCGCCATCGCGGGCGTGGCCTTCACGTCTTTGCTGATGCCCGCCTTGTGCGCCAGGTTCACCACCGTGCTGTAGCCAACCATCTCGGCCACCTTGATCGTCGCGATGTTCAGCGATTTCGCCAGCGCCTTCCGCAGCGTCACCGGCCCGAAGTACTCCTTGTCGAAGTTGCCCGGCGAGTACTCCTGGCCGTCGAAAACAAACGTGGTCGGCTCATCCACCACGATCGTCGCCGGCGTCATCGTCTTCGACCCTCCCGCCACCGCCGTATTCAGCGCCGCCGCGTAAACAAACGGTTTGAAGATCGAACCCGGCTGCCGCTCCGCCAGCACGCGGTTCAGCTGGCTGACGTTATAGTTGCGCCCGCCCACCAGCGCCTTGATCTCGCCCGTGTGCGGGTCGAGCGCAATCAGCGCCACCTGCGGCTCCACGAACGGCGCTTTCTTAAACCGCCCCTGCTTGCGCACAATGTCGTCGAGCTGCTTCATCCCCACGGAAACAGCCTCGTTGGCCGCGCGCTGCAGGTCCAGATCGAGCGTCGTGTAGATCTTATCGGCCCGCGCCTGGAAGTCGTAGCCGGGGAACCGCTTCTCCAGATCGTCGTTCAGCAGATCCACGAAATACGGCGCGTCGCTCGATTCCGCCGGCCCCTGCACCACCGCCAGCGGCGTCTCCACCGCCACCCCGTACTCGCGGTCGTTGATGAAGCCGTTCTGCCGCATCAGCGCCAGAATCGCGTTGCGCCGGTCCTTCACCCGGTCCCCGTGCCGGTACGGATTGTAAAAGCTCGCGCCGCGCACAATCGCCGCCAGCGACGCCGCCTCGGGCAGCGTGAGCGAGCGAATGTCTTTCCCGAAATAAACCTGCGCCGCCTCGCCGAACCCGCGAATCGTGAAGCTGCCCCGGTAGCCCAGGTCCACCTGGTTGCAGTACATCTCGAAGATCTGCTGCTTGGTCAGCTTCTGCTCAAGCTGCAGCGTGATCATCACCTCGGCCGCCTTGCGCCGCCAGTTGCGCGCCGGCGTGAGGAACATATCCCGCGCCAGCTGCATCGAAAGCGTCGAGGCGCCCTGCGCGCTCTTGCCGCGCCGCAAATCCACCCACGCCGACCGCACCACCCCGATCGGATCGAACCCCGAGTGCGAGAAAAAACGCTTGTCTTCCGCCGACAAAATCGCATTCCGCAGCACCGGCGGAATGTCTTCGTAATGCACCACGCGCTGCTTCTGCCGGTTCCGGTCGTACAGATTGGTGATCAGCTGCGGCTCCAGGTCGTACTGCGGCCGGTCCGTGTTGTCGCGCAGCGAAACAATGCGCGTCACATGCCCCTTGTTGAACTTCACCGTCGCCGGTTCCTGATCGAAGTAGGAATCCGCGCCGGGGAAAATGTCGATCGAATCGGCGCTCATCGAATACGAACCCACCGGATTCGTCCGGTTCTCGTTGTATCCGGCGTGGCGCAGCGAAGCCGCTATATCCGATGGCGTCGTCGCCTCCCCCACCGCCACCGAACCCGGCGCCGCAAAAATCCGCGCGGTATTGCTGTACGGCCCGCCCTTCAGCCGCTGGTCGATCATCGTCGCGTAGTGGTTGTAGTAGTAAACGAATACGCCCGCCCCCGCCAGCATCGCCAGCACCAGCAGCACCACCAGAGCCTTCCCCACCGGATGCAGCAGGAAGCGCACCAGTCCCGCGTTTTTCGGCACGCGCACGCGGCGCGCCGGCTGACGCCCTGATCCCGGCCCGCTGCCACGTGGCGACCCGGATCCCGGGCGGTCGTCAACTGCCTTCATATAACTTCAGGATACCGGGTCGCCGGACCGCGCGGCAGGCCATCGGACTCGCCATCGGCGTCGCCGCCACTTACTGTATACTTCTCCATGCCTGCAGCCTGCATGCAGCTGGCCTGCAGCCGGCCTGCACTCGGCCTGCAAACTGCCTGCGGGCGGAAACGGAGCGCGCTCATGAACAATCCGCTGACAACGAACAGGACCGCGGTTCTCTCGTCCGCGCTGCTGCTTGTCGCCGCCGCCGCCTATTCGCAGGGAACCGACACCATCCTCGTGAACGGCAAAATCGTTACCGCCGATCCGCGCTTCTCCGTCCGCGAAGCCCTCGCCGTGCACGATGGAAAAATCGCCGCCGTCGGCACCAGCGCCGAAATCCGCAAAGTCGCCGGCCCGAAAGCGCAGGTCATCGACCTCGGCGGCCGCACCGTCATCCCCGGCCTGATCGACTCTCACCTCCACGCCATCCGCGCCGCCTCTTTCTTCTCCACCGAGGTCAACTGGGCCGGCGTGCCCACCCTCGCCGAAGCTCTCGACCGCATCAAACAGGCGGCCGCTCGCGAAAAGCCCGGCCAGTGGATCATCGTCGGCGGCGGCTGGAAGGCCGAACAGTTCCGCGAAAACCGCCCGCCCACGCAGACCGAACTGACCGCCGCGGCCGGCAGCCACCCGGCCTACATCCAGCTCCTCTACTCCTGGGTCCTCATGAATCAGTTGGGCTTCGATGCCCTGAATATCAAAACGGACGCCGACCTTCCCGGCGGCGGCAAACTCGAGCGCGACGCGGCCGGCAAGCCCACCGGCGGCATCCGCGGCGGCATCATTCCTTTGTTCGATCGCCTCCCCAGGCCCACGCCCGCCGAGCAGGTGGACGGCACCAGGCTCTTCTTCCGCGAACTGAACCGCCTCGCCATGACCGGCGTCATCGACCCCTGCGGCAACAACGTCACTCCCGATACCTACAACGCCCTCTTCGAAGTCTGGCGTCAGCATCAGATGACCGTGCGCGTCGCCTACATGATCTGCGGCTTCACTCCGGGCAAGGAGTTTGACGACTACAAAAAATACCTCGGCCTCATGCCCGAAGGCTTCGGCGACGACATGCTGCACTTCAACGGCATCGGCGAACAGATCGTCTGGGCCATCAACAATGTTGCGAAGCCGGATGCCGCCGATCTCGAACGCTTCTACGAAATCGTCAGATGGGCCGCCGGCCGCGGCTACGCGTTGACCTTCCATTGCGGCAGCGAGGCCGCCGTCGACGCCATCCTCACCGTCTTCGAGCGCGTCAACCGCGAAATCCCCATCGGCAACCTCCGCTGGTCCATCGCCCATCTCAACGATGCCTCGACCGCCAGCCTGCGCCGCATGAAGGCCCTCGGCATGGGCTGGACCATGCAGGACTCCATGTACTTCCAGGGCGACGAAAGCCTGCCCGCCTCGGCGCCGACGCCGTCCGCCGCATGCCTCCCGTCGAAACCGCGCGCGAACTGGGCGTCACCGTCGGCGCCGGCTCGGACGCCCATCGCGTTGCCCCCTACAACCCCTTCACCGGACTGCAGTGGCTTCTCGACGGCAAAACGGTGGAGGGCAAGCCGATCCGCGGTCCCGAAGAAACGCCCTCCCGCGCCACCGCGCTGCGTTTCTATACCCAGGGCAGCGCCTGGTTTTCGCATGACGAAACCGTACGCGGCTCGCTCGAAGTCGGCAAACTGGCCGATCTTGCGGTGCTTTCAAAGGACTATCTGACGATGCCCGTCGAACAAATCGGCGCTCTGGAATCGCTGCTGACCATGGTGGGCGGCAAAGTTGTCTACGCCTCCGGTCCGTTCGCCAAATTTGAGACCGCCCGTTAAGCCGCCGTCACGCCGCTGCGTGCATCACACGCCGGGAAGAAAGAGGCGAATCGCGTAGTAGGTGATCGCCGCCACCACCGCGCTGGCCGGAATCGTCAGCACCCACGCCGTTACAATCCCGCCCGCCACGTGCCAGCGAACGGCCCGCGTCCGCTGAATCGAACCGACGCCCGCAATGGCTCCCGCGATGGCATGCGTGCTGGATACGGGCAGCCCGAGGTAGGTCGCGAAAAGAATGGAAACAGCCGCTCCGGTCTCCGCGCAAAATCCGCTGCGCGGCTGCAGGCGCGTGAGCCGCGTCCCCATGGTCTTCACGATGCGCCAGCCGCCGCTCATTGTCCCCAGCCCGATGGCTCCGGCGGATGCGGCAATCACCCACGACGGCACATGGAAGTCTTTCTGCATGCCGCCCGCCACCAGCACCGCCGTGATGATGCCCATCGTCTTCTGCGCGTCATTCGTGCCGTGCGCGCAACTGAACAGCGCCGCCGAAACCAGCTGATACCGCCGGAAGTGGCGATCCATCTGCGATGGCGTAAATCTGCGGAAGCCCCAGTAGACCCCCACCATCAGCAGATACGCCGCCGCCATGCCGATCAGCGGCGAAAGCACGATGAACGCCACCGTAATTCCCCACTTGCCGGCCACCAGACCCGCGAAGCCGGCTTTGGCAAATGCCGCGCCCGCATAGCCGCCGATCAGCGCGTGCGACGAACTGGTCGGCAGCGCCAGATACCACGTCAGCAGATCCCACAGAATCGCGCCCGCAAGTCCCGCCAGCACCACCCAGGGGGTCACCAGATGGACGTTCACGAACCCGCTGCCCACCGTCGACGCCACTCCGGTCCCCAGCAGATAAGCGGCGAAAAAATTAAACAGCGCCGCCCAGATCACGGCCACCGTCGGCGTCAGCACTCGGGTCGAAACAACCGTCGCAATCGAATTCGCCGCATCGTGAAAGCCGTTGATGTAATCGAAAATCAGCGCTACGCCGATGATGAAGACGACCAGATCGAACGTGTTCATTGCTGATCAGTTGTTCTTTACCGAAACGTTCTGAATCACATCCGCCACATCTTCGCAGCGGTCCGTCGTCGCCTCCAGCAGTTCGTAGATCTCCTTTTGCCGGATCAGCGCGATGGCGTCTTTCTCATTGCGGAACAGTTCGGCGAGAAGATTGCGCTCCAGTTTGTCCGCTTCGTTCTCAAGCCGGTTGATCTCGATGCAGAGGTTCACCACCGGCTTCTTTCTATGCAGCGCCACCAGCGCCTCCGCCAGCAGCGCGCAGCAGGCCGATACCTTTTCGGCGAGCAGCAGCACGGCCGGAGGAATCGGCTTCAGCCGGTAGGCCACGATCCGGAACGTGACGTCGTCGATCCCGTCCAGAATATCGTCGAGCGAAGTCGCCAGTGCCTGAATGTCTTCCGGATCGAAGGGCGTGATGAAGGTGGAGCGCAGCCGCTCGAAGATTTCGTGGACCACATGATCCCCTTCGTCTTCAATCGTGCTGATGTCGTTCTGGATCCGGCACACGCCGTCGTAGCCGTCATTCAGACCGCTGATCAGGAGCCTGGAGGCCCGGCACAGGATCTGGGCGTGCCGCTCGAACAGATAAAAAAACTTCTCGTCCTTCGGTAACAAATTCATGACAGTCCATCAGTTAGATTAACGGACCGCCAGCCGTGAGTCAGGGTTGCCGTGAATTGCGACTGCTGCCGGCAATTACCGCGCCGGCTCCGGCGCGCCCGCCGCAATCGTCGCGCTGAAGCCCGGGTGAAAGTGCAGATCCACACGGTACAGCGCCAGATTCATCGCCACCACGTACCGCATCTCCACCTTCACCGCCCCGCCGGTCCGCGCAATCCGGATGTCGCCCGGCACCACCGGCAGACTCAGTTCCCGCGCCCGCGCCACAATCTCTCCGCGCACCGCATCGTCGGAGGCCGCGCCCAGCCCCGCCTCGTGCGCCATGCCGTTTAAATACTGCTGCAGCCGGTAGTTTTCAAGGTACGTCGGCGTAAGACTGAGCAGCACCGCCGCCATCGCGGCCAGCACGCCGAAACCTGTTATCGCTCGCCACAGCGGAAGCTTCTCCGCCGCCATATTTCCCGCGCCCATGTTTCCCGCGCCCATGTTTTTCGCGTCCGGCGTGGCCGTCAACGGCGCCCCTCGTCCTTCTTCACGGCGAAAAGTTCGTCCCACATGTCACCGTGCTCGGTCCACTCCGGCAGCGCGGCGCCGGAAATCTGCACTTCTTCCACATTCAGCTTGCCGTGGCCGTACGGGCATATATACTCCATCTGCGGACGCCCCAGCCGCAGCATATGGCTCCACGAACCCGTCTCCACCGGCATGCAGAGTCGCCGCAGACACGTGCGGCACCTGTACTTCTGATCCCACACCGCAAGGTACGCCAGCCCGTAGGAGAAGAGAAACCACACTCCCGCCAGCGTCGTATAGCCAAGGTCGTAACTAAATCGACCCATATTCAGATGGAACGGCCGGTGCAGGGGAGGGAAGCACAGGTTCAGCAACCCGAGCGCCAGTTCCGCCACAACCCACGCGCCCGCCAGCTTCAGCAGGAGAAAACCCCAGTACCGCAGATGCTGTTTCACGCTTGCGAACATACACCGCCTCCTCCCTGTCCAATGATAGGACATTGCGGCCGGATGCAACTTTTCCGCGGCAAGTGCCCGCCGCCCATCTCCGCCGGCCCGATTCCGCCCGCCCAACTCCCGCCAGCTTCCGCCCAACTCCGCCGCCCAACTCCGCCCGCCCAACTCCCGCCAGCTTCCGTCAGCAGAATTACATCCGGATTGTTTTGTAAAGATACGGTTTTTTACTGTTTCATTTTCGTAAAATGTGAGAAAAATAGAGCTTGGTGATTTCTCGCATATTCCCCTGGCTCCGCGTCGCGCTGGCGGGACTGCTGTTCGCCGGCGCAGCCCTGCCGCAGACGCCCAACGTCCTCGCGGGCCGGGTCCTCGACGACGCCGGCGCGCTCGTCCCCAACGCGCGCGTTCTCCTGACCGGCGACGCCGGCTTTTCCCGCACCGCCACCTCCGCGGCCGACGGCGCATTTTCCTTCCCCGCCGTGCCCTCCGGCGCCTACTCTCTGGCTGCCTCCGCCCCCGGACTCGCCACCGTGCAGCCCGTCCCCGTGCGCCTCGCCGGCGCTTCGCTGCAGGTCGATCTTCACGTCAAAATCCTCGCCTCCAGCACTCAGATCACCGTGAAAGACGAGGTCAATACCGTCAGCGTCGCCGCCGAAAACAACGCCAGCGGCACCACCATCTCCGGCGACGATCTCCAGTCGCTCTCCGACGACCCCGATGACCTTGCCTCCGACCTCCAGGCCCTCGCCGGACCCTCCGCCGGACTCGGCGGCGGCGCCATCTTCGTCGACGGCTTCAGCGACGCGCAGATTCCTCCCAAGGAATCCATCCGCGAAATCCGCATCAATCAGAATCCCTTTTCGCCCGAATACGATAAGCTCGGCCTCGGCCGCGTGGAAATATTCACCAAGCCCGGCACCGACAAATACCACGCCACCGTCACGTACAACTACGGCACCGAGCACTGGAATTCACGCAACCCCTACGCCGCGCAGAAGGCCCCCTTCCTGCTCAATGAAACGGAAAACAGCGGCAGCGGCCCGCTCGGCAAACGCGCCTCGTTCACGCTCGATCTGGAACGCCAGTGGGTCGATAACGGCGCGGTCGTCAACGCCGTCACGCTCGATTCCGCTCTCAACGCCGTAGCCTTCACCGGCGTGCATCTCACCCCGCAGCGCAATCTCCGCATCGCCCCCCATATCGATTACCAGATCAACGACACCACCTACCTCTCGGTCCGCTATCTGGTCGGCATCGCCCGCATCACCGGCGCCGGCATTGACGACTTCGAACTCGTCTCCCGCGGCTATAACTACGACAACCGCATCGGCAACGGCCAGGCCACCCTCACCTCCATTCACGGCAACAGCGTGAACGAAACCCGTTTCCAGTACGCCAAATTTGGCTATGAAGACATCCCCTCGCTGCTCACGCCCGAAATTTCCGTACTCGGCGCCTTCAATGGCGGCGGCGCAACCGTCGGTTATCAGCGCGATGTCACCCAGAGCTACGAAGCCTCGAACTATACCTCGATTCAGCATGGTTCGCACGCCTGGCGCTTCGGCGTCCGCTTCCGCCGCATCACGGACGACAACTATTCCCGCTCGAACTTCAACGGAACCTATACCTTCACCTCCATTGACCAGTACCGTGCCACAATGCTGGGGCTGCCCGGCGCCGGCCCGGCCCAGTTCACCTTAAATGCCGGCAATCCGTCCCTCTCCCTCCGCCGCTTCGATGCCGGTGTTTTCGCGGGTGACGACTGGCGCCTCCGCCGCAACCTCACGCTGAGCCTCGGGCTCCGCTACGAAGCCCAAACCATCATCAGCGACTTCCACGACTTCGCGCCCCGCCTCGGCGTCGCCTGGGCACCCGGCGCGGTCGGCAACCGCAAGGCGAAGACCGTACTGCGCGGCGGCTTCGGCATGTTTTACGACCGCCTCAATCTCTCCAATGTCCTGCCCGCCGAACGCTACAACGGCGCCACGCAGCAGCAGTACGTCGTCTCCGCCCCGGCCTTCTTCCCCGCCGTCCCGCCGCCGGCGGCTCTCGCCCCCTCCACCCAGCAAAGCATTCGCCAGATCGACGCCCGCTTCCGCGCGCCTTACGTCCTGCAGTCCGCCCTCACGGTCGAACGCCAGCTGCCGAAGAACACCACGCTCGCCGTCACCTACACCAATTCCCACGCCCTCCACGTCCTGCGATCCATCGACATCAATCCGCCCGCGGCCGGCACCTGGAACGCGGCCTCTCCCGCCGCTGCCGTCTATCCGCTTCCCGGCCGCGGTCCCGTCTTCCTCACCACTTCCTCCGGTCTCTACAACCAGAACCAGCTCATCGTGAACGTCAACGCCAAAGTCAGCCCCGCGCTCTCGCTCTTCGGCTACTACGTTCTCAATCACGCCCGCAGCAATTCGGACGGCATCAACACCTTCCCCGGCAATCCCTACAATTTCTCCGGCGATTACGGACGCGCCGCCACCGACGTCCGCCATCGCCTCGTCTTCGGCGGCACCATCGCCCTCCGCGGCAACGTCCGGCTGAATCCGCTCCTGACCGCGCAGTCCGGCGCGCCGTTCGACATCACCGCCGGCAACGACGTCTTCGGCACAACTCTTTTCAACGCCCGCCCCGGCATCGCCCCCGCCGGTTCCACCAAACCCGGCCTCATCCCGACCGCGTATGGACTGCTCGATCCCAACCCCTCCCCCGGCGAAACCATCCTGCCCCGCAACGCCGGCAACGGACCCATGCAGATCCAGGCCAACCTTCGCATCACTCGCACGTGGGGCTTCGGCGGCGAGCGCGGCGCGAAATCCGCCGCCGCCGGCGACTCTTCCGTTTCTGCCGGCCCCGCGCTCTCCGCGCCTCAATCCACCCGCGGCCTCTTCGCCAGTCCGCCCGCCCCGAGCCGCTATAACCTCACCGTCGGCCTCTCGCTCCGCAACGCCCTGAACCACACCAACGCCGGGCCCATCATCGGCAACATCACCTCGCCGCTGTTCGGTCTCGCCAATCAGATGGCCGGCACGATCAACGGCCAGGGCTTTTCGGAAAATGCCAACAATCGCCGCCTCGAACTCCAGCTTCGATTCGCGTTCTGATCGCGCCCGCCGCCGCGGCTCCCGCTGCTTCGCCGTCGCGCGGCTGCTTCGCCATCGCGTAGCTACTTCGCCATCGCGCAGCTGCTTCGCCGTCGCGTAGCTACTTCGCCATCGCGTAGCGCAGGAAAAAGAACAGATTCGCCGGCCTCTCCGCCAGCCTCCGCATGAAATACGGATACCAGGCATCGCCGAACGGCACATACAGCCGCAGCCGGTAGCCCTCCTTCACCAGCCGCCGCTGCTCGTCGCGCCGGATCCCGTACAGCATCTGGAATTCGAACCGGTCGCGCGCAATCCCGCGCTCGGCGGCAAACTGCTCCACCGCCTCGATCAGCTTCCAGTCGTGCGTCGCAATCGCCGGATACGCCCCGCTCTCCAGCAGACTCTTCGCCAGCGCCAGATAATTCGCGTCCACGTCCTTCTTCTCCGGAAACGCCCTCTCCGGCGGCTCCAGATACGCGCCCTTGCAGAGCCGCACCCGCACCTCCTCGCGCTCCAGTTGTTTCACGTCCCCCTCGCTGCGCCGCAGATAAGCCTGCAGCACCGTTCCGCACGCCCCGTAGGTCCGATGCAGCCGCGTGACCATCCCCAGCGTCCGGTCCGTATACGCGCTCGCTTCCATATCCACGTACACGAACCCGCCCACCGCCGCCGCCGCCTGCACCAGCGCCGCCACATTCTCCTCGCACGCGCTTTCGGAAAGCTCCAGCCCGAACTGCGTCAGCTTCAGCGAAACGCTCGGCTCCACGCCCTCCTCGTGCATCGCCTGCACCATCCGCAGATACATGTCACGGCACGCCGCCGCATCCTCCAGCGACGCCACGTTTTCGCCCAGGTAATCGAGCGTCGCCGTCATGCCCTCGCCCTGCAGCCTCCGGCACACCGCCAGCCCCTCTTCGAGCGTGTGCCCGGCCACGAAGCGCGACGAAAATCTTCGCGCCGCGGGCGATGTTTCCATCCATCGCCGCAGCCCCTCATGGCGCGCCAGATAAAGAATCGTGCTTCGCAGTGGCATCCGGTTCGATCTTACGACGATTCCGCCCGCCGCAACGCTCCCCCGCGGTTCACCCGCCGCCCCGTTCACCTGCCGCCCGGCGCCGGCTCCGAATTGTAGACCGAGATCCGCGCCGCGTCGCGGAACCCCATCCGCTGATACAGCCCGTAGCCGAGGCTCGTCGATTGCAGAATCACCGTCTCGTCGCCCTCCCGCCGCGCCGCCTCGATCGCATGCCGCGTCACCGCTTCGCCGCAGCCCCGCCCGCGATGCGCCGGCGCCGTCGCCACGTTGTACACGCCGATCACATTGCCCGGCGTCCGCACCGTCGCCGCCGTCACCACCGGTTCGCCCTCCGCATAACCCACCCAGCAGACGAACTCCGGCCGCTCCTCCATCGCGTGATCGAAAACTTCGCTGAACCACCCGAGCGGCACCCGGAAGCACGTCGCCCCAATCGCGCGAAAATCCTCAATCTCCCGCCCCCGGCCCACCCGGCGGTACTCCAGTCGCGGCACCGCCCGCTTCGGCTCGCGCAGCCGCGCCGCCGCCATCCCCGGCATCTCGGCGCACAACCGCAGTCCCGCCTCCTGGCAACTGCGCGTCAGTCTGCGCCGCACACCCGCCGTCAGCCAGTCCTCGCAGAACCAGAAGGACCACGCTTCCCCGCGCGCCGCAAAGCGCTCCCGTGCCGCCCGCAGCCGCTCTTCCAGTTCCTCCGCGCTCTCCACCGGCGCGCTCAGAAACGCCGCATTGAACATCTGGAACTGCGCGCCCAGCGACGCAATCGAAACGCCCGGCAACTCCGCAACCTCCGCGCGCGGCCTCCCCGCCGCCAGCACGCGGAACGACTGACGAAGGTTCTCTTCCACAGCCCGGAAATCCATGCGGACTCCCATCATGACAAATCCGCCCCGCCCGCTCGCCCGCCGTGACGTTGCACCGCCAGCCGCTTTACAATAGACAACGCATGACTACCAGAAACTTTTTCGCCGCGACCCGCCTCGCCGCGCTCCTCGCTCTTTCCGTTGCCGCCGCCGCCCCGGCCTTCGCTCAGGCCGGCCAGCAGGCCAGTCCGCCCGCCGCCACTGCCGTCAGCTTCGGGCCGAAAATGATCTCTATCCGCTACTCCGCTCCTTCCGTCAAAGGCCGCAAAATCTTCGGCCCCGGCGGCTTGCTCTCGAAGGACCCGACCTATCCCGTCTGGCGCGCCGGCGCCAATGACGCCACCGCCTTCAATACGGATGCCGACCTCATCATCGGCAACCTCCCCGTGCCCAAAGGCGCCTACACGCTGTACTGTCTCGTGAGCGACCCCGACAACTGGCAGCTCATCATCAGCAAGGAAATCGGCCAGTGGGGCCTCACCTATCACCCCAAAGAGGATCTCGGCCGCGTGAAGATGACCATGTCGAAGCCGCCCGCCCCGGTCGAAAAATACCGCATGACGCTCACCTCCACCGGACCCACTTCGGCCCAACTCGAAATAGCCTGGGAAAACCACGTCGCCACCGTACCCATCACCGTGAAGTAGGCGGGCCGTTTACTCAGCAGAAGGGAAGTGCGGCTCGCCGCGCTTCCCTTTTTTTTGTGCCGCCTATTTTTCCGTGAAGTGCTTCGTGCTCGTGTTGTTTTCCGCGCAGATGAACTCCAGCAGCTCATCGTCCGCCATCAGATACTGATTCATGCTCAGCGTAAACGGCCGCGTGTACGCCTTCGGATCGTTCACCGTCACCAGCACCTCCAGCGTCCCGTAATTCGGCCGCCGGATCCGTTCCGTCACATGCGCCTCGCTCGTCAGCGGACTGCCGTTCTCGTCGATCCACCCCTCGTCGTTGAACCCCGTCGTTTCCACCACCAGCGTGTCGCCTTCCCACTTCGCCGTCGAATACCCGTACCACCACGGCTGCACCGAACCGTTCTTCGGCTGCGCGCGCCCGTCGAAGAAAATATCCCGCGTCGCGCTGTTCGCCTCGCCCAGATAAACCAGCTCCCGCGTCCCCTGAATCAGCTTGCGCGGATACGGATGAACCCACAGCCACACCGGATTCAGCGGCAGGCAATACGTATCCGGACTGTCGATCCCGTTGCGCGCCGAACGCCTGTTCCGCAGCTCCAGCGCCCACGGCTGATACGGCAGCAGGCATCCCGGCCACTGCACCGCCAGGTTCTGGAATCCGGCGCGATAAATCTTCTTCGCCTCATCCGGCGTCGCGGCCGAAGCCGGCGGCCCCTGACACGGCGCGCCGAATCCCGGCGGCACGAACGTCGGCTTCGTCCCCGGCCCTCCGGCGGGCCCGCCCAGAATATCCACGCTGTTCCACACGCCCGTAAAATCCGGCTTGCCGTCCGGCATCTTCGGCGCCGGCGCATTCATGTTGACCTTGCCGTTCGCCAGCCGCGGAGCCCCCGGCACTTTATATTCGGGCCACTGCGCCCATGCGCCCGGCGCCGCCAGCAGAAGCGCCGCAACTGCCGTGGAAAAAATAATTCTCGTATTCAGCATCACCGTTAATTTAATCACTGCTGTTGAATCACCGCCGTCACCTTCATCCCGTTTTGCAGATTGCCGTCGGTCGCCTCCGCCACCGCGTCGCCGTCCTTCAGCCCTTCCAGCACCTCGACCCGCAGCGCGTCCGACGCCCCCGTCTTCACCGCCTGCCACCGCAGCGTGCCATCACCCGCCAGCACAAACACGCCAATCCCGCCGTCCCGCCGCACCGCCGCCTTCGGAATCGTCAGCGCCTTCTCCACCACCTGCGTCAGGATGAACGCATTCACATTCGTTCCCGCCACAAGTTCTCGCTTCGGATTTTCAATCGTGCACAGCACCTCGCCCACCTGCCGCGTCCCCATCGTCAGGATTTCGGACGGCATCTTATCCACCGTGCCCTTCCACTCGCGCCCCGGCAGCGCATCCCACGTCAGCCGCACCGCCTTGCCCACCGCCACGCGCCCCAGTTCCGGCTCGTCGACGTAAACACGCACCCGCACCGGATCCATCCGCCCCACACTCGCCACCGCATCGCCCGGATGCACAAACGCTCCCGCCCTCGCCGGCAGGTCGTAAATCACGCCCGCCATCGGAGCCGCCACCGCATACAGCTTCAGCCGCGCCCGGATCGCCTCCGAATTCGCCTGCGCCTCCCGCAGCCGCGCCTGCGCTCCCGTCAGCTCGCCCTTCGTCACCAGCGCCCCGCGCTTCTGCCGCAGCGCCGCAATCTGCACATCGAGCGACGTCACCGCCTGCTTCGCCTGCTGCAGTTCATACCCCGTCGCCGCCTTCTTCTCCACCAGCCGCGTCAGCGATTCCACATTCTTCTGCGCCGCCTCGCGCTCCCCGTTCAAACGCGCCACGCTGCCGTCGATCTCCGCGAAATCCGCGCCGCGCCCGCCCGCCTCCAGCGTGCCGATCTCCGCCCGTATCGCCGCCTCGCGCGCCGCCGCCGCCTCGATCTCCTGCTGCAGCGCCGGGTCGCTGATCTCAGCCAGCGCCTGTCCCTTCGCCACCGTGTCGCCCGCCCGCACCCCGAGCGTCCGGATCGTCCCCTGCGCCTCCGCCTTCACGTCCACGTACTCGACCGGTTCCACCCGGCCGTTCGTCGAAAGCACGTTCGAAATCGTCTCGCGCGTCGTCTTCGCGAACGGCACAGCCGGGTCCGCGCTCTTTTTTGTATAGAACCACGCGCCCGCGCCCACTGCCGCGATCGCCGCAATCACGAAAAATGTCTTCAATTCAACCCCGTGGAATTCACTTCTTCTAACATATCGAATGCCGCGCAACCCGCCCGTCAGCCCGATATCGCCTCCAGCGCCGCGCCGCTCGTCCTCGGCCCGAAGATGCCGATCGCCGCCATCACCACCGCCATGCTCCCCGCAATCAGCGTGAACACCCCCGCCACCCCGAACTCCCGCAAACAGAACGCAATCACGAACGAGGTAAACACCACCGACAACCGGCTCCACGAATACACAAACCCCACCGCCAGCGCCCGCACCCGCGTCGGATACAGCTCCGCCTGATACGCATGGAACGCCACCGACAGCACGTTATTCGAAAGCGTCAGCAGCACGCCGAACACAATCAGCCACACCGCCGCGTCCATGCGCGCAAACGCCAGCCCCGCCGCCGCCACCGCGCCCGCCGCTCCCACAATCTGCCACTTGCGCTCCGTCCGGTCCGCCACCGCCCCGGCCAGCACCGGCCCCAGCGGCGCCGCCATCGCGATCAGAAACGTGTACTCGAGGCTGCTCGCCAGCCGGATCCCGCGCTGCACCAGCAACGTCGGCACCCACGCCGAAAATCCGTAGTAACCCACCGTCTGAAACACGTTGAACACAACCAGCATCAGCGTCCGTCCCCGATACGGCGTCCGCCAGATCTCCGCAAAACTCCCGCGCTGCTTCTCCGCCGCCGCCTCCTCCGGCTCCGCCAGCCGCGCGCCCGTTTCCCGCACCGCCCGCGCCTCCAGTTCGGCCACAATAAACTCGGCCTCCGTCATCCGCCCCTGCCCCGCCAGCCACCGCGGACTCTCCGGCACCCTCCGCCGGATCGCCCACACAAACACCGCGCCCGCCGCACCCATCAGCACCACCCACCGCCACCCTTCCACCCCCAGCGGCGCGCGCGGCACCAGTACCCACGCCAGCCACGCCGCCACCGGCACCGCGCAAAACTGCAGCGTCTGATTGACCGCGAATGCCCGCCCCCGCATCCGCTTCGGCACCAGTTCCGTCAGGTACGCGTCGATCGTCACCAGCTCCACCCCGACCCCGATCCCCGCAATGAACCGCCACAGATTCAGCCCCGTCACATTCGTCTGCATCGCCATCGCCACCGTCGCCACGCTGTACCAGAGCAGCGCCACCGTGAAGATGATGCGCCTGCCGTACCGGTCCGCCACGAACGCGAAAATCGCCGTCCCCACGAACAGCCCCGAAAACATCGCCGCCACGAAACTCGCCACGCCCGTCGTGCCGAACAGCCCGCGCGTCGTCGGCGTCAGGATGCCGCTCCGCACCAGCCCCGGCGCAATGTAGCCGGCGAAGAACAAATCGTACATCTCGAAGAACCCGCCCAGCGAGAGCAGCGCCACCAGCGTCCACACCGTGCGCGTCGGCGGCAGCCGGTCCAGCCGCGCGGCAATGCGGGCTGCGTCATGTGTGGAATCGGTTCGTGCCACGGGAATTGTGCCAGTATAGCCCGAAACGGAACCCCGGGTTGACGCCGCCTCCCGCCCGGTTCACCATTTTTCAAAAAATCGACAGCGTCTTTTCAATCACTTACCGCGATTCCCCCGCCCAGCCCCTTTTCCCGGTGCTAGCTTTTGTCCAGGAAGCCGTTGCGCGCAGGGGGGCGCGCGGCGGCTTCATTGCCTTCGCGAGCGGACTGGCCCGACGCATGGCGTGATTCCCGGTAACGGTCGAGTCTGCCCGTCATGGCCGAGGGGTTGTGGAGCCCCTGCGTGCCTCACGCCGTCCGCTCGCGTCGGCCCATTCTTCGCCGCCGTTCAACTGCCGCCCCGCCGATTCCGTCACATGCGACTCCCTGCCACCCTTGCCACTCCTGCCCTTCCCGCAATCTCGTTCTTCCCGCCTGCCTTCACCCTGTCCGCAGCCTCGCCGGTCCCCGCCGGTGCTCTCGGAAAGATTTGCTTCGAACGTGCCAATATTCCGCCCGCCCCGTTCACAATCTCTTTGATTCGCCCGACTCTCGTCGCGCCGCTTCCTCACTTCGTTGGGTTCGTTTTTTCAAATCCCGGGTTCGTTGTTTCAAATCCTGGGTTCGTTTTTGCAGATCCTGGGTTCGTTTTTTCAAATCGCACCCGCTCGGTCGAATCCGGCCCTGCACACCTGCCACCGCTTTTTTGTTCGATTCAGGCCGAAATCACCCCTCTTCATCCCGGCCGCCCTCTCCCGCAATCCCAAAATGGAACATGGCTTCGTTTTTTCGTTTCCTGCATCTTTCCCCCAGCCCCCCGCATCGCTTATCCTGCACTCAAGCATCTCTATCTGTAATCTGACTAATATGCTATTCTCTATAGAGAATAAGGAGTATCCTTTTTGAGCCAAGCCGAAATCACCCTCGGAGACCCCTCCGCCCTCTCCT
>CAIKMJ010000027.1 GCA_903828455.1 uncultured Acidobacteriia bacterium
CGCGCCGCGTCGATCGCCTTCGAGACGATCTTCTTCATCACGCTCGGCGTCTTATCGAAGAACTCGCCCAGCTTGTCGTTAACGAGCTGCTGCACCTGGCCCGCAATATCGCTGTTCAGCCGGCCCTTGGTCTGGCCTTCGAACTGCGGCTGCGGAACCTTCACGCTGATGACGGCCGTGAGCCCTTCGCGCACGTCGTCTCCGGACAAATTTTCTTTGACGTCCTTAAAGAGGCCCGCCTGCTGCCCGTAAAAATTGATGGTGCGCGTCAGCGCGCTGCGGAAGCCGCTGAGATGCGTGCCGCCGTCCACCGTATTGATGTTGTTGGCGAAGCTGAACAGCGTCTCCGCGTAGCCGTCGTTGTACTGCAGCGCGATTTCAATCCCCACCGTGCCGCTCGGCCCCGGCTTTTCGCCTTCAATGTAGATGGGCGATTCGTGCAGCACCGCCTTGCCGCGGTTCAGATGCTTAATGAACTCCGCGATGCCGCCGTTGTAGATGAATTCGGCGACCTTCTCCGGCTCCTCACGCTCATCGGTAAGCGTAATCTTGAGGCCCTTGTTGAGAAACGCCAGTTCGCGCAGCCGCTGGGCGAGCGTATCGAAGTTGTACTTCGTCGCTTCCATGATCGTGCTGTCGGGCTTGAAGGTGATTTTGGTGCCGGTCCGCTTGCCGGCCTTGCCGGCCTTCTCGAGCGGCTTCTTCGGCACGCCCTTGGAATATTCCTGCACCCAGGTGAACCCGTCGCGCCAGATTTCGAGGTCGAACTTTTCCGAAAGCGCGTTCACGCAGCTCACGCCCACGCCGTGCAGGCCGCCGGAAACCTTGTAACTGTTGGAATCGAACTTGCCGCCCGCATGCAGTTTGGTCAGCACCACCTGGGCCGCCGACACGCCCTCTTCTTTGTGCATATCGACCGGGATCCCGCGCCCGTTATCGATCACCGTGATCGAATCGTCGATATGGATCTTGATGTTGATCTCGCTGCAATGCCCGGCCAGCGCCTCGTCCACCGAGTTGTCCACCACCTCGTAAACCAGGTGGTGCAGTCCGGCTTCGCGCGTCGACCCGATATACATCGCCGGCCGTTTGCGCACCGCCTCCAGCCCTTCCAGCACCTTGATCGATGAGGAATCGTAAATTTCAGGAGTCGGTGTAACTACGTCATTTGCCATAGGGAAACTAAGTTCTTCTTCTGTACTTCCGGCCGTTGGTGCTGGTTTGCTTGTCTGCTGCTCAGTTGGTCTTCGGGGAAAATTTTTTCTGCCGATCTGCGGTCAGCGGTTCCCCGTCAGATGCGCATCGGCATCACAACGTAGCGGTACTGCTCCGTTTCATCTCCGCCCACCGGCCGCAATTCACCGGCGCTCTTCTGATCCTTCAGTCCGAACGCCACCTGATCCTGTCCAATGGCGCGCAGGAAATCGAGCAGATACTGCGCGTTGAAACCAATCTCCATGTCCGGCCCCGTGTAGGTGGCCGTTACGCTCTCTTCCGATTCGCCGGTTTCGAGCGCCGAAGAGAATACTTTGATCTCGCCGTGTGTAAACTGCACGCGAATCGCACGCGACCGCTCATCGGCAAACTGCGCCACGCGTTCAATCGCGGCCTTTACTTCGTCCTTCGCCACGATTGCCGTGTTGGTATTGTCCTGCGGCAGAACGCGTTCGTAATCCGGAAAATTTCCGGTCAGTTTGCGCGTGATCAGCAGCCTCGGCCCGAATTCAAAAAACAGATGATTATCGTCGCCGCCGAAGCTGGCCTTCGCGTCCGCGCCGCCATCGTCGGAAAGTTTGGTAATCTCGCCCATCGCCTTGCGCGGCACCAGCGCGCGGTAAGCCACGCTCGAGCCATCGCCCACGTCGCTGTCCCGCTTCACAAATGCCAGGCGGTGTCCGTCGGTCGCCACCATCGTGATGCTCTTATCGGCCAGCAGCAAAAGCGCGCCGTTCAGTGTGAACCGGCTCTCTTCCATGGAGATCGCAAACATCGTTCGCGCGATCATCGACGAAAGCTGCTTCACCGGCAACTGCGCCACCACCGCCGGCATCGTCGGCAATTCCGGAAAACTTTCGCGGCTCATCCCGGCTATGCGCGTCTTCGAACGCCCGCACGTCAGGTTCGCCCAGTTGTTGTCGCCGAACTTAATCGTGATGTCGGAATCCGGCAGCAACCGGACATAATCCAGCAGCTTGCGCGCGGGAATCGTCCCCGAGCCTTCCTTCTTCACCTTCGCCGGACACGACGTCCGCAACCCCAGCTCCAGATCCGTCGCCGTCAAATACAACCGGTCTTCCCTGGCTTCCAGAAGAACGTTCGAAAGGATCGGGATCGTCGTCTTCTTTTCGACGACGCCCTGAGACAAACTCAGTTCGCGTACCAGATCCGCCTTACTGACCGTGAACTCCATGATGTGTTTCTGGATTCCTCTCTTCTGACGGTATAGATGAATTCGCTCTAAGAACCGTATTCATAGAGCCTGTCGAAATGTGGAAGACTATCTAAATTATACAAAAAAATAGAACTTTCCGCCATTTCAACCTGTTGAAACCCTCTTGGACGGCAGCGCATAACGCCGCTTGTAACGCCTTTTAAACAGATCCACACAGGGTTCCCACGCCCCCCTCTGTGCAAATCACAGCAAACTCATTGGAATGAGTCGATTACACTGTGGATGAGCTTGTTCAGGTCCGGATCGCTGCTCCGCTGGCTGGTAATTTTGGCAATCGAATGCAAAACCGTGGTGTGGTGTTTGCCGCCGAAAGCCCGGCCAATCTCGGGCAGCGACGCCTGTGTCAGTTCCTTCACCAGGAACATCGCCACCTGCCTCGGCATCACCACTTCCTTGCGATTGCTCTTTTCTTTGAGCTGCAACGGCTTAATCCCGTAACGCTCGGCCACCGCCCGCTGGATGGCGTCAATGGTAATCCGCCTGTCCTGCCTCTGCAGCATGTCCTTGAGCAGTTGCTGCGCCATGGCCACCGTAACCGGCGTCTCGGTCAGAGACGAGTAAGCCGTCAGCTTCACCAGCGCGCCTTCCAGTTCGCGAACGCTGGACTTCGCCTTCTGTGCAATGTAGGAGCAAACGTCCAGCGGAAGATCGAAGCCCTCCGCCTCGGCCTTCTTTTGCAGAATGGCGATCTTCGTTTCCAGATCGGGCGGCTGAATGTCCGCCATCAGTCCCCATTCGAAGCGCGACCGCAACCGGTCCACCAGTCCGCCGATGTCTTTGGGCGGGCAGTCGCTCGAAATCACAATCTGCTTCTGAGCGTCGTGCAGTTCGTTGAACGTGTGGAAGAACTCTTCCTGCGTCCGCTCGCGTGTGCCAAGCGAATGAATGTCATCGATCAGCAGTACGTCCGCCGTTCGGTAGCGTGCCCGCAGTTGCGGCATCCGCTCGTGCTTAATCGCGGTGACCACTTCATTGGTGAACCGCTCGCTGGTCGTATAGATGATTCGCATCCGCCCCTGCGCGAGCAGCGCCCGCCCGATCGCATGCATCAGGTGCGTCTTGCCCATCCCGGTGCCGCCGTAAATGAACAGCGGATTGTAGTGGCGCGACGGATTCGCCACCACGGATCTCGCCGCCGCATGAGCGAACTGGTTGCACGTGCCAACCACGAAGCTGTCAAATGTGAACCGCGGATTCAGCGCGATGGGCGATTCGAAATCGTTCAGCGCGTTTTCGTGGTACGCGGGCTGTCCGGGCGAACTGAGCCCCGCGGAGCGAAGTCTCGCCTGCGGAGCCACAAACTCGGCCCTTTCGATGCCAATCCCGAGCGACGCGGCGAGGCTGTTGATCTGGCCCTGATATTCGTCGGCCAGAAACATCGCCGTCTGCTCATCCGGCACAGCGATCCGCAGAGTCTTGCCTTCCCAGCTTTCCAGCCTGGTTCGGGCAATCCAGTTTTCAAAACTTTCGGCGCTTAAGGTCCTCTCGAGTTTTCCCCGGATCAGATCCCACGGATTTGGACTTTCCCCACTCACAAAGACAACACATCCCCTCCGGGAGCCTGAGCTCCTTGCACGCGGGACCTTCGCCCCAGCCAGATCTTTCCCGGGATTTTGAACTTGCAGTGCAGCGGTCCGAGCAGGGCCGCCAGGCTGCGAACAGGACGAGTCTAACACAGAATCGGCAGGAGTCATGTAGCTGAAATGTTGGAAATTTCATGGTGAAACATGGAGCGCAAAATCTGTTGTGTCTCGTCTCACCGCGGGCGCTCCGGCGGATACCGTATGCCTCCTGCTGGCTCCACGCATGGTGGTCTGTTAACATAGTTTTGACCGCTTGGTTTGACACCCCGGCCTTCGCCAGGAGAGAATCAAGGTTTCGCTTCAAGCGGGAGTAACTCAGCTGGTAGAGTGCGACCTTGCCAAGGTCGATGTCGCGGGTTCGAATCCCGTCTCCCGCTCCATACATCTCTTAACTTCCCGACAGAAAGCAGATTCCTCTTGGACCCGCTTGCTTCCTTCAGCGAGATCGATTCCGCCCGTAAAACACCAGGCGGCGCGGCAACCGACAAAGTGGCTTCTGCCCGGGAACTGATCGCCGGAGCCATCCGTGAGTTTCCCGACGGCCTCGCCATCCTCACCAGTTTTCAGCGCGAAGGTCTGGTGGTGCTCGATCTGGTACTCAGCCTCGCTCCCCATACGCCCGTCCTGACCATCGATACGGGCCGCCTCCCCGCCGCCACCTACGACATCATCGCCGCCGTCGAAAAGCGCTACAACACCAAAGTGGAGCTCATCACGCCCGATTCGGCCGAGGTGGCCTCCATGGTTTCGCTTTATGGACGCGATCTGTTCGAAGAGTCGGTACCGAACCGGATGCTCTGCTGCCAGATTCGTAAGGTTCGCCCGCTCGACCGCTACATGACGCGCAACCCCGGCATCAGCGCCATCTTCATCGGGCTGCGCCGCGGCCAGAGCGACACCCGCGCCGAGGTCGAACTCATCGACCGCAGCTCCGAACCGGCTCGCATCAGCGCCATCGCCGACTGGTCAGCCGAAGACGTCGCCGCCTACACTCGCGAGCACGAACTTCCCGAACACCCGCTCTACGCCGCCGGCTATACCAGCATTGGCTGCGATCCCTGCACGCGTGCCGTGACCGCGGGCGAAAGCGAGCGCGCCGGCCGCTGGTGGTGGGAGTCGGAAACCGACAAAGAGTGCGGCATTCACTTCACGCCGGATGGCCGCGCCGAACGCGCCGTGGACGTGCTGCTGCGCGAAGTCCTTTCGAACACGAAGTGATGGATACGGCACGAAGCGATGTACGCGGAATGACACACACCGGCTTTACTCTCTGGCTCACCGGCATGTCGGGCGCCGGCAAGAGCACCATCTCCGATAAGATCATCGAACGTCTGCGCACCGCCGGCGCGAAAGTCGAACTGCTCGACGGCGACATCGTCCGCACCAACCTCTCCCAGGGTCTCGGCTTCAGCCGCGAGGACCGCGACACCAACATCCGCCGCATCGGCTTTGTCAGTGAACTGCTCTCGCGCAACGGCGTCATCGTCGTGGTCGCCGCCATCTCGCCTTATCGCGAAACCCGCGAGGAGGTGAAGGCAAAGATCGGCAACTTTGTCGAAGTCTTCGTGAACTGCCCGGTGGAAGTGCTCGCCGCCCGTGACGTGAAAGGTCTTTACAAGAAGGCGCTCGCCGGAGAAGTCGGCAACTTCACCGGAATTTCGGATCCTTACGAACCGCCGCTGCATCCCGATGTCGAGGTGCGCACGGACCGCGAGACGGTTGACGAAAGTCTCGACCGCATCTGGGCCGAACTCAGGCGGCGCGGCTTCATTAGCCAATGATCGTCAGCGAATGATCGTCAGTGAATGATCAGCAGAGAATGATCGATCTCCACAGCCACACCGATCGCTCCGACGGCACGTTCACTCCCTCCGAACTGGTCGCCGAAGCCGTCCGTGTCGGCGTGAAGTCGCTGGCCATCACCGATCACGATACCTTTGCCGGCTACGATGCCGCCCTGCCCCTCGCGCGCGAAGCCGGGCTCGAGCTGCTCTGCGGTATCGAAGTCTCCACCAAATTCCACGGTGCTTCCGTGCATCTGCTCGGCTACTTTCTGAACCGCCCGCCATCGGACGAACTGCGTGAGTGGCTCAGGTTCCTGCTCGATCAGCGCCGCGACCGTAACATCCGCCTCATCGCCCGCCTGCGGGAGCTCGGCCTCAACATCACGCTGGAAGAGGTGGAAGTGAAAGGCCGCACCCTCACCGCGCGCCCTCACTTCGCCCGCGTTTTGATGGAAAAGGGCTACGTCAAAACCATTCAGGAAGCCTTCGACGTTTATCTCGATGAATCGGCCCAGGGCTACGTGCAGCGCCACGATGTGCCCATGGCGGAAGCCATCGAACGCATCAGGGCCGGCGGCGGCATCTCATCTTTGGCCCATCCGGTGCGCGTGGCGAAGAACCACTGGTCGACGCTTGAGAAGTACGTCGAAGAACTCGCCAAACTCGGCATGGACTGCGTGGAAGCCCACCACAGCGACCACAGCCCGGAGGACGTGTCGTTCTACACTTCCCTTGCCGCGCGCTTTAAACTCGGCATCACCGGCGGCTCCGATTTCCACGGCGCCAACAAGCCGAACATCTCGCTCGGCACCGGCATCCGGGGCAACCTGCACATTCCGGCCGACCTGCTTCCGAACCTGCGCGAACTAGCCGCCCGATCCTGACTTTGTTTTCTTAACCGCGATTTCTGCACCGCGTCGGTGGAAGTGGGACTGGTGGGCACGGGCAGATTCGAACCGCCGACCTGCCGCTTAGGAGGCGACCGCTCTATCCAGCTGAGCTACGTGCCCACGTATCAGCTATTGTAGCGTCGCATCCCGCGATACCCAATGTCTTTGCGGTAGTGCGCCCCGTCGAAGTGAATCTGCGCCACGGCCGCGTATGCCGCGTCGATGCTCGCCTTCAGATCGGCCCCTCGCGCCGTCACGCCCAGCACGCGTCCGCCGGCGGTGACGATGTCGCCGCCCTCGCGCCTGGTGCCCGCGTGGAAGACCACCGCGCCGCTCACGCTGTCGAGCCCGGCGATCTTCTTGCCTGTTTCGAACGTGCCCGGATAGCCGCCCGACGCCATCACGACGCACGTCGCCGGTTCGTCGGTCCACTCCAGCCGGTCCATGGACAACGCCCCGCGCGCCGACGCCATCAGCACTTCGCCCCAGTCGCTCTTAAGCCGCATCATCAGCGGTTGCGTCTCCGGGTCGCCCATCCGGACGTTGAATTCCAGCACGCTCGGCCCGTTCGGCGTCATCATCAGTCCGGCATAGAGGAAGCCGGTGAAGCCGGTGGCCTGCACCACGGGGTTGATGATCGTGTCCAGCACTCGCCCTCGCATGGCTTCATCCATCAGCCGCGAATCGGAATATGCGCCCATGCCGCCGGTGTTCGGCCCTTCGTCGCCATCGAACACGCGCTTGTGATCCTGCGAGGGTTCGAGCGGCACCGCCCGCTTGCCGTCACACAGCACAATGAAGCTCACCTCTTCGCCTTCGAGGAACTCTTCCATCACCAGCGGACACGGCAGCGCGGCGATGGCGGCATCGGCTTCCGCACGATTCTGAGCGATGATCACGCCCTTGCCGGCGGCGAGCCCGTCCGTCTTCAGGACCACCGGATAGCGGAACTCCGCCAGGGCGGCAGTGGCTTCGCCGGCGCTGCTGACGGCGCGGAACCGGGCGGTCGGCACGCCGAGCTTTTCCATGAAGCGCTTGGAGTGAACCTTGCTGCCTTCGAGCGCCGCATTCTCCGCCGTCGGCCCCACAATGGCCAGGCCGCGCTCGCGGAACCGGTCCACCACGCCGGCCACCAGCGGCACCTCCGGACCCACCACCGTGAGATCGATCGAGTTCGCCTCCGCAAACTGGACATAATCTTTAACCGCATGACATGCCGCCACCTGCCCGATCCCGGGATTCCCCGGCATCGCGTAGAGCGCCTTCACCGACGGCGAATTCTTCAGCTTCCATGCCAGCGCGTGTTCGCGCCCGCCCGACCCAATTACTAGTGCTTTCACGGCTACAATGTTATCAATGGCGCACTCGTATGAGGTAGTTGTTGTTGGCGGCGGTCACGCCGGCTGTGAAGCCGCGCGGGCCTGCGCGCGCCTCGGCCTGCGCACCGCCATGATCACGATGAATGCCGACCTCATCGCGCAGATGTCCTGCAACCCGGCCATCGGTGGCATCGCCAAGGGACACCTGGTTCGGGAGATCGATGCGCTGGGCGGCGTGATGGGCGAAGTGACCGATGCCGTCGGTATCCAGTTCCGCCTTCTGAATACCAGCCGTGGCCCGGCCGTCTGGTCGCCGCGCGCGCAGTGCGACAAGAAGCAATACCGCGTCCGCATGAAGGAAGTGTTGGAGCGGGAGCCCAACCTGCACATCAAGCAGGCGGAAGTCGCGTCGCTGATTCTGGAAAACGGCGTCTGCCGCGGCGTCCGGCTGGTGGATGGGCGCAGTATTCCCTCCTCCGCCGTAATCATCACAACCGGCACATTCTTAAAGGGGTTAGCTCATATCGGCGAGCAACGGTTCTCCAGCGGCCGCAATGGCGAGCCGTCGTCGGAAGTGCTCGCTGAACAGATCCGCAACCTCGGACTCGCCTGGACTCGACTGAAGACCGGCACCCCTCCGCGGCTCGACGCCCGCACCATCGACTGGTCGAAGTTCGAACCGCAACCCGGCGATGCCGTCCCTGTTCCGTTTTCCTTCCTGACCGAGAAGATTGACCGTCCCCAGATCCAGTGTTTCCTCGCCCGCACCACCGACGAGACGGCCCGCGTGATCCGCGACTCCATCAGCCGCTCACCTCTCTACAGCGGGCAGATCGAAGGCATCGGGCCGCGTTACTGTCCTTCTATAGAGGATAAGTTCGTGAAGTTCCCGGACAAGGCCACACACCAGATTTTCCTCGAACCGGAAGGTCTCGATACGAACGAGATCTACGTCAACGGCATGTCGACGAGTATGCCGATCGACGTGCAGGCCGCGATGATCGCTTCCATCCCCGGCCTCGAAGACGCGGAGATGATTCGCCCGGGCTACGCCATTGAGTACGATGCCGTGGACGCCCGCGAATTGGATCATCGGCTGGAAGTGAAGAAGTTGCCCGGGTTGTTCCTCGCCGGGCAGATCAACGGGACTTCCGGGTATGAAGAGGCCGCCGGGCAGGGGATTATCGCCGGATTGAATGCCGCCATGTCGGTTCTGGGCCGCGAACCGGTCGTAATCCCGCGCAGTGAGGCCTATATCGGGATCATGGTGGACGATCTGGTGACCAAGGGTACCGACGAACCGTACCGGATGTTCACCTCACGGGCCGAGTTCCGGCTGCATCTGCGCATCGATAATGCGGATGAGCGGTTGACTCCTGTTGGGTATCGAGCCAGCTTGGTCACCCCGGCGCGTTGGGAATTCTTCGAACGGAAGCGGGAACAGACAGCGAAGTTGATCGAGGCGCTGGAATCCGGTCCGAAGGCGGCCTATCTGCGGCGTCCCGAGGTCAAAATCGCCGAGTTTGAACCGTGGATTCGGGCGATTCTCGGCTGTGAGCCGGAGCGCGGCGTTCTGATGACTGTTGAGACGGCGGTGAAGTACTCGGGTTATCTGGATCAGCAACGGCGGCACATGGAGAAGATGGGCGGTTCAGACAATCGCCCGATCCCGCGTGAGTTTGTTTATCTGAATCTTCCCGGGTTGTCGCGTGAAGTCGGGGAGAAGTTGACTCGTGTTCAGCCAGCGACTTTGGGTCAGGCGGCGCGCATCCCCGGTGTCACCCCGGCGGCGATCTCGATTTTGGATATCCACCTTACGCTGAGTGTTTCACGTGAAACTGTTTCACGTGAAACATAAGGTTAACCTTGTCGCACTTTGACCGCAAAATCGAACCCACTTGAAGCGGGGTTTTGCACGTTCGAACCCAATCGCAACTATGTTTCACGTGAAACAACCGTCCGAAGGAGGCGGGCGCAACCGACAATTGGCTTCGAATGTGCATAATGAGCCTGGCACCGGCATCGATCCTCCGAAGCGGAGCCGTCGTTGGCTTCGAACGTGCGAAACGCGTTCACAATCGGCTTCGAACGCGCGGATCGCCCCCGGAGTTGGCTTCGAATGTGCAACACACCCGTGAAATTGGCTTCGAGTGTGCGAAATTCGGCCCACGCGGCAACACAAATGGCTTCGATTGTTCCAATCCCTTCCGTTTCACGTGAAACATGCTAGATTGAGAACTTCCGCCTCAAGCGGCACCAAACGTTCTTTAGGTATTTCGACCGTAACTATCTCAGGCTGAACTCCCTTTGACCAGAATCCTCGCAGTTACCAACCAAAAAGGCGGCGTCGGTAAAACGACCACCGCCGTCAATCTCGCCGCCGCGCTCGCAGCCAACGACGTCAACGTCCTTCTCATCGACTGCGACTCGCAGGGTAACGCCACCAGCGGCGTCGGAATCCAGAAAACCGAGGGCATGCACACCCTCTACGACGTCCTCATCGACGGCAAAGACCTGACCAACGCCATCCAGCACACAGAGATGGAAGGCCTCGACATCCTCCCGGCGGACAAGAACCTCATCGGCGTCAACCTCGAACTCACCAACGCCGCCGATCGCGAGTCCGTCCTCCGCCAGCGGCTCCACGGCCTGCGCGGCAAATACCACTTCATCATCATCGACTGCCCGCCGGCCCTCGATTTGCTCACTTTGAACGCTTTGATGGCCGCCGACGCCGTACTCGTGCCGATCCAATGCGAATTCTTCGCCCTCGAAGGCATTTCCAGTCTGATGGACACCATCGACCGCGTGCGTGAATCCTTCGGCCATCCCCTGCAAATTGAAGGCATCCTGCTGACCATGTACGACGAGCGCACCAACCTCGCCCGTCAGGTTGCAGCCGACCTCCGCGAATTCTTCCAGAACGAGGTGCTGCGCACGGTGATTCCGCGCAATATCCGCCTCGCCGAAGCCCCCAGCCACGGCAAACCCATCCTTCTCTATGACCCAGGGTCGAAGGGATCGGAAGCTTACATCCAACTGGCGAAAGAGATTCTGACTCATGAGCAAACACGATCCGCGCAAAGCGCTCGGTAAGGGCATCAACGCGCTTTTACCGCGCCGCACCGCCGCCGAAGCGCCGGCCCAGACGCCGGCCACCCCCGCCCAGTCCACTCCGGTGGCAACACCGCCGGTTTCCGATTCGGGCCCGGTTGCGAATAAAGACATCCGCACCCTCCCGATTGAGAAGGTGACGCCCAATCCGAACCAACCGCGCCGCGAGTTCGACGAGGCATCGCTGATGGAACTCGCCCAGTCCATCGAACGCGACGGCATCATCCAGTCCATCGTGGTTCGCGAAAACGGCCCCGACTCCTGGCAGATCATCGCCGGTGAACGCCGCTGGCGCGCCGCAAACCTGGCCGGACTGAAAGAAGTCCCCGTCTCCGTCCGCACGGCGAACGACGAGAAGACGATGGAACTGGCCATCGTCGAGAACATCCAGCGTGAGGACCTCAATCCGATCGACCTCGCCCTCGCCTTCCATCGCATGGCGGACGAACTGGCTCTGAGCCACGAAGAGATCGGCCGCAAGACCGGCAAAGAGCGCACCACCGTCACCAACTCGTTAAGATTGTTGCAGTTACCTTCTACGGTGCAGCACATGGTGCGGAACCGCGAACTCTCCCCCGGTCATGCCCGCGCGCTGCTGAAGCTCGCCGATGCCGCGCTCATCGAAGAAGTCGCGGTGAAGTGCGTCGAAGAAGGCTGGTCGGTCCGGCGGATTGAAGAGTACACGCGGCCTGAGCAGGAAGCCCCGGCCGCGCCGCGCAAGAGCCGCAGGAAGGAAGAGCCGAAACCGCTCGATCCCAATGTCAAAGCGGCGCTGAGTGAACTGGAAGCCGCGCTGGGTACGCGCGTTCGCATCGTCGAAAAAGCGGGCGGGAAGGGCTATCTGGAGATCGATTACTACTCGGCCGACGACCTGGAACGGATCTACGAGACGATCGTCACGCAGACCAAATCATAATTGTACGATTTCGTACAATTACTTCCGCATCAGCTTCAGAATCGCTTCCAGCTCCTGGCGAATGCCGGGTAGCGGATCGTCGGTCGTGAACAGCGACACCTGTCGTACCGGTTTCGGCTTCGGTGTCTTCGTCGGTTTGGGGGCGGTCTGGAGCGCCTTTCGCGCCCCTTCGATGGTGAACTTCCTGTCGTAGAGCAGGTGCTTGATGTTGAGCAGCAGCTCCACGTCTTTGCGGCGGAACATGCGCTGCCCGGTGTCGGACTTGCGCGGCGACAGACCAGGGAACTCGGTCTCCCAGTAACGCAGCACGTATGCCTCGACTCCGACCAACTGGCTGACCTCGCCAATCTTGAAGAAGAGCTTGTCCGGTATGGGAACCGGAATTTGTTCCTGAGGCTCGTCCACCATCGTCATCCTACCGCGATCACTATATTAAACCGCAACCGCCCGGTATAATTGTCCGTTACATACCCCGTGGGAACCAACCGTCCAACACCGCCGCCGGGCCGAAGCGTAGCGCCGAACTATGGCCGACCGACGGACCGCAACTTCGAGCTGAAGTCCGCGATCCACAAGAAGCTGCTCACGGTGCTGAACCTCGAGCGCGTGGCCTCGCTGCCCAAGGAGCGTCTGCGCGCCGAAATCGGTCGCGTGGTGGAACGGTTGCTCGAAGACGAACGCGTGCCGATGACGGCCAGCGACCAGAACCGCATCATCGAGGAAGTGCTCGATGAAGTGCTGGGCCTCGGGCCGCTGGAGCCGCTGCTGAAAGAGCCGTCCATCTCGGACATCCTCGTCAACCGCGCGGATAAGGTTTACATCGAACGCGGCGGCAAGCTGGCGGAGACGCCGGTGCGGTTCCGCGACGATGCGCACCTGATGCACATCATCGAAAAGATCGTCTCGCAGGTGGGACGCCGCATCGATGAAGCGCAGCCCATTGTCGACGCCCGCCTCGCCGATGGTTCGCGCGTCAACGCCATCATTCCGCCGCTGGCGCTCGACGGCCCCTGCCTCAGCATCCGCCGCTTCGGCCGTCACGTCATCACGCAGGACGAAATGATTCAGTACAAGACGGTGATGCCGTCCATGCTGAAATTCCTCGCCGCCTGCGTGCAGTGCAAGACCACGATTCTCATCTCCGGCGGCACCGGTTCCGGCAAGACGACCACGCTCAACGCGCTCTCGCGCTTCATCCCCGAAGAAGAGCGCATCGTGACGATCGAAGACACCGCCGAACTGCAGCTGCAGCAGCGGCACGTGGTGAAGTTCGAAACGCGTCCGCCGAATCTGAACAAAGAAGGCGGCATCAACCAGCGCGCGCTGCTGCGCACGGCGCTGCGTATGCGGCCGGATCGCATCATCGTCGGCGAATGCCGCGGCGCCGAAGCGCTGGACATGCTGCAGGCGATGAACACCGGCGTGGAAGGTTCCATGAGCACGGTGCACGCCAACACGCCGAAGGACGCGTTCTCGCGCCTCGAAACCATGGTGATGATGGCCGATCTCGAAATCCCCACGCGCGTGATTCTGCAACAACTGGCGTCGGCGATCAAGGTGGTGGTGCAGGTGACGCGTCTGCAGGACGGTACACGTAAGATCGTGAGCATCGCCGAAGTCATCAAGGCGCATGACGATCATGTGGAACTGCAGGAGGTCTTCACCTTCGAGCGCAAGGGCGTGACGGACGCGGGCAAAGTGCAGGGCACGTTCCGCTCCACGGGCGTGCGGCCGAAGATCATGGACCGGCTGCGGCTGAGCGGCATCACGCTGCCGGATTCGGTCTTCACCGAAACCGTCAACGTGAACCTGTAGCGCGCCGCGCGAGCTACGCGGCGTCCGTGCTGCTCCGTCCGTGCTTCGGAGCCGTTCGTTTTACGATGGCGACGCCGGCGAAGATAATCGCCATCGCCGCCAGTTCGCGCGGGCCGGCCGGTTCGCGAAAGAACAGCCAGCCGAGGAACACGGCCACGGCCGCATTCACGTAGGTGTAAATCGAAACCACGGCTACCGGCAGGCGATCCAGCGCGAAGATATACGAACTGTATCCAACCACCGAACCGAAGATCACAAGGTACGCGACCGCCGCCATACTCCGCAGCGAGGGCGCTGCATGGATTCCGCCGAACGCCAGCGCAATCGGGATAAAGACGATGCCGGCCGCCAGTTGCTGCACGGCGCCGGTCACGATCGGATGCGCCACAATGTGCTGCCGCCGCTGGTAGATGGAACCGGCGTTCCAGCTCACCGAACTAACCTGCACGATCAGAAAACCGATCAGCATCGCATGGTCGAAGCCGCTTGCGCCGGGAAGCAACAACAGCACGGCGCCGGCCAGCCCCACGCACATGCCGGCAACGGTTGGCATGTGGAGACGCTCGCCGCCGAGCATCGCTTCAATCCCCACCAGCCAGAACGGGCCGAGCGTAATGAACAGACTCGTCATGCCGCTCGGAATGCGTTGTTCGGCGAAAAAGATGGCGCCGTTGCCGATGCCATGAACGATCACGCCGCAGAGGCAGGCCACGCGCAGCTCACGTCCACGCGGAATATGCGCGCCGCGCAGCAGGGCGGCAATGAGCAGGATGGAGCCGGACAGCAGATAGCGCGTCGCAATCACCACCAGCGGCGGCAGGCTCTCCAGCGAGATGCGGATGGCGAGATAGGTGGTGCCCCAGAAGAAACAGACCGAGGCGAGAGCCGCGTAAGCGAGCGGCGTCGGGCGGCGGGGCGACATTCTCCCAGCCTACCGCTTCCCAGCCTGCCGCTTCGGCACAGCGTTGACGAATCCGCTGCCAACTCGTGTCGCCGGCTCGTGTCACAAGCTCGTGACACAAGCTATGGCACGGACGGTGACAAGCCGACGCTCAGCAGCGGGACCGCAAATGCCGAGGAGCCGGTGACGTTGGTGAAGACGTGAGTGACGCCGGTCGCCGTGTCGAATGTCTCGAACGAATACGCCAGCGAACAGGAGTTGCTGACGATCACGTTCGGCGTCGCGAAGGGCGCCGAACTGACCGATATCTGGCCGCGAATCACGGTGCGCGCGCCGCCGCTGACGCCAAGCGATGCGTACGGCAGACTCGCGGAGAAGATCTGGCCCGGCAGGATGCTGAACGTCGCCGCCTTGCCGATTGTGCCGCCGCCGCTGCTCAGGAACGAGATGGTTCCGTTGCAGATGGGAGCCGCCACGGGATTCAGCGTGCCGTTGGTTGTTGCCGAAATCACCGTGGTGTTCACCACGTTGATCTGCGCGGTCTCCGTTGCCGCGAGTCCCACCGGCAAAAATACGTACGACTGCGTAAAGTTCACCGGCGTCGGAGTGGCCGCGGGTGAGCTGATAACCTGCGCAAATGCGGTACCCGCCAGCACGCACGCCGCGCCCGCGAGTCTCCAAAAGGTTCCGTAGTTCGACATTTCACTGCTCCTTCTGGTCCCTTTTGATTATCGGACGAATTCACTCCACCTGCGTTTCCGGTTGTGTCAACATGAGAGGTTGATCGTTACACTCACCATGAATCCGGCGATTGACCGGACCATCGGCGTCGACCGGCTTGCGTTCGATGACCGCGCCTACATTCTTTCCAGCAACGACTCGGCCGGCGGACGCGGCATCAACGCGGCGCGCGTCATTCACTCCTTCGGCGGCGACACGGTGGCGATTCTGCCCGTCGGCGGCGACCGCGGCGTCCGCATCGGCCACCATCTGGAAGATTGCGGCTTCCGCGTGGAGCAGGTGCCGATCCGGAACGACATACGCCGCAACTTCACCATCACGGATCGCCACGGCCTCACCATCAAGCTGAACGAAATCGGCCCGCGGCTCGACAAGACCGAACTCGCCAACATCGAGCAGGTTGTGGACCGGCACCTCGAACACGCCCGCTGGCTCATGCTGTGCGGCAGCCTGCCGCCGGGCGTTCCCGCTGACTTTTATGCACGCATGATCGAGCGCGCCAAACAGCGCGGCGTGAAGACTCTGCTCGATACCGATGGCGACGCGCTCGGCCGCGGCATCGAAGCCGGACCCACCGTGGTCACGCCCAACCAGCAGGAAGCCGAACGGCTGCTGAACACCGTACTGCTCACGCGCGCACATGCCATCACGGCGGCGCGGAAGATCGTCACCATGGGCGCCGAAGCGGTGGCACTCTCGCTCGGCCCGCGTGGCGCCATCGGGGCGTGGCTCGATGCGGACGGCAAAGAACAGGTGGTGGAAGTGATTCCGCCGCGCGTGGACGCAATCTCGCCGATCGGCGCCGGCGATGCCAAACAGGCGGCGCTCGCCTGGGCGATGGACCGGGGCGACGCATTTCCGCAGGCGCTGGCGTGGGGCGTGGCCTCCGGCACGGCATCCGCAAAACTGCCGGGCATGAATTTCGGAACTTTGGCGCAAACCACGGAAATTCACCAGGACGTGGATTTGCGCCACGTCGAACTTTGACCGAGCGGCCAACCAGCGAGAACAATTCAGGCCCGCGACCGCCGGCGCGACCTTCGGTCCTGCGGTCGGCCGGCGTCATTTCCGCGGCGGTGATGGCGAGCCGCATCACCGGACTGCTGCGCGAAAGCGTACTCAGCTGGATGCTGGGCGCGGGCGCCGCCAACGACGCCTACGTCCTCGGCTACCGCATCCCCAATCTCACGCGCGAACTGTTTGCCGAAGGCGCGCTCTCCTCGGCCTTCGTGCCCACGTTCACGCGCTACCTGACCACGAAATCGAAGGAAGAAGCGCGCGAACTTTCCAACATCGCCGGCACGATGGTTCTGCTGATTACCGCAATGCTGGCGCTGCTCGGCATGGCGCTGAGTCCGTGGCTCACCACGCTGTTCGCGCCGGGCTTCCGCGCGGTGCCCGGCAAGTGGGAACTGGCGGCGGAACTGATGCGGACCATGTTCCCCTACGTCGTGCTGCTGGCTCTTTCCGCGCAGGCGCAGGGCATTCTCTACTCCAGCGGCAAGTTCGGCGTGCCGGCGCTTTCCACCAGCGTGTCGAACCTCGCGACGGTGGCGTTCGGCGTGCTGCTGGGCTACGGGCTCGGTCCGCGAATCGGTGTGACTCCCGTGCAAGGCATGGCGTTCGGCGTGGTGTTGGGCGGGGCGGCGCAGCTCGCGTTCCAGCTGCCGAGCGTCTGGCGGGAAGGCTTCGCGTGGCGGCCGCGCTGGAATATTCGCCGCAATCTGCGGCATGAAGGGGTCCGGCACATTCTGATGCTGATGGGTCCGGCGATTGTGGGCAGCGCTTCGGGCCAGATCAACGTACTGGTGACCACAAACCTCGCGGCGGGGCTGCGCGACGCGCACGGTCACGTGATGAACGGGCCGGTCAGCTGGCTGTCTTACGCGTACCGGTTCTTTGCGCTGCCGATGGGGGTGTTCGCCGTCTCGATCGCCTCGGCAACGCTGCCCAGCATTTCCCGCAGCGCGGCGGAAAAGAATTTCGGCGAGTTTCGCGACACGCTGTCGCGCTCCATCGTGATGATCCTGATGCTGACGGCGCCTGCGTCGGCGGGCCTCGCGGTGCTGGGCGAGAGCATGATCGGAATCGTCTATCAGCACGGCCGGTTTCTGGCGGAGGACACCGTCCAAACCGGCCTCGCGCTGGAAGGCTTCGCTCTGGGCCTCGCCGGATATTCGGTGCTGCGTCTGGTGGCGCCGGCATTTTATGCGCTGGGCGACGCGAAGACGCCCATGCTGGTGAGCCTCGCGGCGGTGGTGGTGAATGCCGCGACGGCAACGGCGCTGGTCCGCGTGTTCGGCTTCGGCCACGCGGGGCTCGCGCTGTCTATGGCGCTGCTCTACACGTTCAGCGCGGTCACGCTGCTCTGGATCCTGCGCGGGAAGATCGGCGGCATTAACGGCCGCGCCATGACGCGGAGCTTCGCCAGGATTCTGATCGCGGCGGCGGCGACCGGACTGGTCTGCCGCGGCGTAGTGCTGGCATCGCACCACTTCTTCGGTGCGAGCCTTGCGGCCCGCGTGCTGGACGTGGCGGCGGGCATTCCCGCGGGCGCCGCATCCTTTTATATAGTTGCCGCGGCGCTGCGGATCCCGGAGCTGGCGGAAACGCGGGCGGCGGTGATGCAGAAGCTGGGACGCGCCCCTCGGATCATCCGCTGACATCGTCCTGAAACGCGTCCGTCATCCCCTGTAAACGCCAGTTTCTTAGTCTGGATAGTCACCATGAAATCCGTAACCGGCCGGCTCATCCTTGTGGGCGCATTTCTCGCGTCCGCGCTACTGGCGCAGAATCAGAATTCCGTCCTGACGGGGCGGGTAACGGACCCGTCCGGTTCCGGCGTGCCGAACGCCGCAATCCGGGTGACGGAACATGCCACCGGCGCCGCCCGCGACGGGCGCAGCATCGAGGACGGCACGTATCGCTTCGACCTGCTGCCGCCGGGCGAGTACTCACTCCAGGTGACCGCCCAGGGATTTCAGACGGTGGAAGATTCCAGGCTGCATCTGGAAGTGGCCCGCGCATCGACCTTCAACGTGACCCTGCCGCTCGGCGCCGTCACGCAGACGATCGAGGTGAAGTCGGAAGTTTCTCTCATGGATACGGCCTCGGCGGCCATCGGAACCACCGTGACCGATGAGGAAGTCAAAGCCCTCCCGCTGAACGGACGGCAGTTTCTGCAACTGGCACTGCTGGTGCCGGGCACCAATTCCGGCGGCATGGCGGTGCAGCAGAATTCGCTGCGGCAGGGAGAGGTCGGCGGACTGAGCGTCAACGGCCAGCGCAGCAACGACTCGGCGTATCTGCTCGACGGCGTGATGAACACCGATCCGGACTACAACGCGCTCAACTACGTGCCGATCATCGACGCGATCTCCGAATTCCAGGTGCAGGTGGCGCAGTACAGCGCCGAATACGGACACGCCTCGGGAGGCCAGATCAACGTCATCACGCAGTCGGGCACCACGCAATGGCATGGCGCGGTGTGGAACTTCCTGCGCAACAACGTGATGGATGCGCGGCCGTTCAACCTGACCACGTCGCCGGATGTACCGGAATTTCGCCGCAACCAGTTCGGCGGCACCATCGGCGGCCAGCTGCTGAAGAATAAAGTGTTCGGCTTTTTCGCGTACGAAGGGCTGCGGGTCCGCCAGGCGGCGGCAAACCTGACGACGGTCGCGGTACCGGACCAACTGCAGCGCGCCGGCAATTTCTCCGAAGAGCTGCCGAAGACGCTGATCTACAATCCCAACGGCACCGGCGCGCGCGCCCCGTTCCCCGGCAACATCATCGCGCCCAGCCTCCTCATCAACCCGGCGGTGAGTGCCGCGCTCAACGTCTTGCCGCTGCCGAACCTGCCGGGCAACCTGTTCATCAACACGACCGACGTGCTGAAGCAGAACAATGACAATCTTTCGGCGAGGGTCGACGTAGCGATTTCGTCCAAACTCCGGCTGTTCACGCGCTACTCGGGAGCCACGGAAGACGCTGCGATTCCCGCCACGCTGCCCGGCCGCGCCAGCCTGGACAATGCCGTGCCGCGCAACGTGGCGGTGGGTCTTACCGATATCGTGTCCGGCAACAAGGTGAACGACCTTCGGCTGGGCTTCAGCCGGCTGAACTTCCTCTACGGTCTGCCCGAGCCGGCGTTTCAGGTGAACGGCGCGGCGACGAACCTGCCGAACTTCATCGTGGGGCAGCTGAATTTCGGCGGCGCGGGTCCATACAATGCAACCGGTCCGGGCGGCATTGCGCAGTCGCGCGACAACGTCTATCAGTTGTGGGATATCTTTGCGTGGCAGATTGGCCGGCACTCGCTCAAAATGGGCGGCGAGTTCGATGCCTTCCAGTACGTGCGCTTTGAAAATGCGGATGCGCTGGGGTCGCTCACCTTCACGAGCGGCTACACGAATGCCACCGGCGCCGCGCCCAAGGCGGGCGACACGAGCGGCGATGCGCTGGCTTCGGCGCTGCTCGGTCTGCCGCAGACGGCGGTGCGGACGCTCGGCCCGAATCGCATCGACGGGCGTCAGAAGAACTACGCCGCGTTCATTCAGGATGATTACCGCGTGCTGCCGAACCTTACGATCAACGCCGGCATTCGTTACGAAGTCTCGCCGCCGCTGAACGATATCCGGCACCAGATGGCCTCGATCGACTTCAGCACCGTGCCGTCCACGGCCACCATCTTCGCCAGCGGGAAGCAGGGCGTCTATAGCCCGACTCTGTTCGTCTGCGGACGCGACGGCTATCCGGAAGGCTGCGCCTACACCAACTGGAAGAACTTCAGCCCGCGGCTGGGCGTGGCATGGTCGCTCAACAGCAAGACCGTGATTCGCGCCGGCGGCGGTATATATTACGGCACGCAGGATGACAACACGCTGCTGAAGATGGCGCAGTCCCTGCCGGCCACATACGCGCAAACCCTGACATATAACGCTTATGTTCCGCAGGTCACGCTGGCGAATGTATTTTCGCCGGCCGTGGTGGGCAGTGCGTCGATTCAGGCGGCGGCCATCGACCCGCACCAGGGCACGCCCTACTCGCCGCAATGGAGCTTCAATATTCAGCGGACGATTACGCCGCATACCGTGCTGGAAGTCGGGTACCTGGGCTCGGCCGGCGTTCACCTGGAACAGAATGTTCAGGTCAATAATTCGCTGCCCGGCCCCACGGCGAAGCGGCCTTATTACGGGCTCACGCTCGCGCCGGCCACCCAGGCGGCCCTCGCTTTCCCGGCCACGGCGAGTGTGGTGCCGGTGACAACCATCAACTATTTTCCGCATTCGGCCCACAGCAGCTACCACGCCCTGGCGCTGCGCGGAGAACATAAGTTCGATGCCGGTTTTGCGCTGCTGAGCGCGTTCACCTGGTCCAAGGCTCTGACGAACGCGCCGCAGTATCGCAACGCCGGCGGCATTACGGGCGACGAAAATTCGCCGCCGCAGAACTCGTTCAATCTTGCGGCCGACCGCAGCCCGGCTTATTTCAACACCAAGTTCCGGTGGGTGACTTCGGCGGTGTACGATCTGCCGTTCGGCAAAGGTAAGGCGATGGCGAACCAGGGGATTGCCGCGGCAATCCTCGGCGGCTGGCAGCTCTCCGGCATCCTGCAGATGCAGACCGGCTTCCCGTACACGATCAACTACAAGGGCGACCCGATCAACATCGGCGGCGGCAGCGGCGGCATTCTGGTGCGGCCGAACTATGCGACGGTGAACGGGCAGAACGTGGACCCGAATCTGCCGTCAAGCCAGCGGACCACGTCGCAATACTTCAACACGGCGGCCTTCGTGCAACCGATCCTTTCGTTTGGCAACGTGGGCCGCAACACAATGACCGGGGCGAACCTGATCAATATCGATGCGACGCTGGCCCGCACCTTCCGGCTCGGCGAGAAGATGAATCTGCAGTTCCGGGGCGAGCTGTTCAATCTGGCGAACCACCCGAACTACAATCTGATCGGCCGCATCGTCAACGATCCCACGTTCGGGATCGTGCAGAACCAGCTTCCCCCGCGGCAGATTCAGCTGGCGCTCAAGCTCAGCTTTTAAACGTCGTTTCGGCGGCAGAGCGATGCGAGGCATGCGTCCCGGCGCGGACGCAGCCTCGCCATCCCGCCGTGATTCAAATCGCCTCTGTTAAACTCCAGTAACAACGAATATGCTTCCCGATATCACGCATGCGATCCGCCTCCAGGTGCTGGACGACCGCACTGCCGAGCTGCTCAAAGAAGTGGCGACGCTGCCGAAGCACATCGCCGAGATCGAAAAAAAGCTGGAAAGCCACCAGCGCCAGCTGGACCACGACCGCGCGCAGCAGACCGCGAATCAGCGCGAGCGCAAGCGCCTCGAAGGCGAAATCCAGACCCAGGAAGGCAAGATCACCAAGCTCAAAACGCAGATGATGGACGCCAAGACCAACGACCAGTACCGGGCGTTCCAGCATGAGATCGACTTCTGCACCACCGAGATCGGCAAGCACGAAGACAAGATCCTCGAGCTGATGGGCGCGGCCGAACCGCTGGACAAAGCGGTGAAGGCGGCCGAGGCGGCGCTGGCGGTGGAGAAGAAACAGGTGGAAGCGGAGAAGGACGCGGCGCGCGAACGCACGGCGGTGGATCAGAAAGAGATCGACGGCCTGAAGGCGGAGCGGGCGAAGATCGTCGCCGAAATGTCCCCGAAGATCGCTTCCGAGTACGAGCGGATCCGCAAGGGCCGGGCGGGCGTGGCGATCGCCGAAGTCGTGGGCGGCCGGTGTACGAAGTGCAACATCATGCTGCGTCCCCATTTTCTGCAGGAGCTGAAGCGGGGCGATGCGGTGATGGTGTGCGAGAGCTGCAAGCGGATGCTGTACTGGAATCCGCCGGTGAATCCGGCCGACCTCGGCGCCGCCACCAGTTAAGCGGCGCTCGTCACAAAAGCCACTTCGGCCAAAAAAAAGCGCCGGCCAAAAAAAAGCGCCGGCCAAAAAAAAGCGCCGGCCAAAAAAAAGCGCCGGGAGGTTAGTCCCGGCGCGGCTCCAAGCAAACTCTTTACTTAAATCCCCGGTCCACCGATAAAGCGTGTGCCCACCAGAGCGGCGGCCGTGGCAATCATGATGTGAGCCAGCGGCAGACGGGGGCGGATTTCCTCTTCCATCCGGCTGGCGCGCGGACGGAAGAAGCCGTTGCCCGCTGTCGAGGGGGCACCGGCGGCGGCTGCGGCAGCCGCCGGCGGCTCCTCATTGAGCGCCCGCTGCAGGTGATTTTCGAAACGCAGATCGAGAACGGTCGGCTCCTGCCCCTGCGCCGCGTATGCCGGGGGCGCCATGGGAGCGGGGGCCGGTTCCACGGCCCGCTTTTCGCAAAGGCGTTCCACGGCGTCCACCAGCTTCTGCAGATTGGTATCTGCCAGGCCGGCCCGGTGCGTCAGATCGGCAAGCGACGCCGACTGATCGATGAGCTTGTGTTCGAGAGCGGTGATGCGCGAGGAGATGCGGCTGTCGAGCGACTCTTCGAACGCAGCCACCGCGCTCGCCACCGATTCCTTGATTTCCGTATGCAGACGCTGGCGCACCTGTTCGACGCGCGACCCGACGGCAGCTTCGATTTCGGCGGGCAGCGAGGCGGCAACCTCTTTAAAGCGGCGCTCGGTGAGGCGGATTTCCGCTTCGGCCAGCTTCTCGGCCTCGGCTGTCCGGATGCGCAGAAGTTCCAGTTCGCGCGTCTGCTCGTCGAGCCGGTGCTCGATGTTCGAGATGGACGCCCGGACGGCGGCGACATCGGCGGAGAGCTCAGACGATGGGCGCGATTCCGCTCGAGCCACACGCGACTCCATGCGGTCGAGCCGCTGAATCAGCGGTTCAAGATCCCGGCGGTCCAGATCGACAGGGGCTTCCCGGCGTATCGGCGATTTCGTCCGGCGGAAGGCCGAACCGAAGCCAATAGCCAGGCCCGTGCCAGCGGCGATTGCAAAACCACGTAGAAAATTACCGGCCATAGGGCGACCTCGCCTCCAGTATAGTGGGCAAAGTGTCGATATTGCTACACAATCCAGGGGAAAACCTGAAAAAAGTTGCGCCGTAACATAGGCAGAATACGGGCATTACGCGCCGAACCGGGTCAATACCGGATAAGCAGCCGCATTCTGCGAAATTCGCGTTACGCAATATGTGCGCCCGTGGTGCCGACATAAATTGAGTACAGGGACTGACTCGCAGCCATAAACAACCGGTTCCTCTTCGTACCGCCGAAGCAGATATTTGCGCAGTTTTCCGGCAGCCGAATGATGCCGATTCTTTCGCCGCTCGCCGCCACGATCTGAACGCCCGGGCGCGCGCCACACCAGAGGTTACCATCGGCATCGCAGCGAATTCCATCGGCGGCGGCCCTGGCACCGGCAATAGGAGTACCAGTGGAGTCCGGGATATCCAGCTGCACGAAGCGCTTGCCGTTGCGCAGGACCCGGCCGTCGAGATCGAAGACCTTCACTTCGCGACTACTACCCGTGTCGGCAATGTACACCTTCTTATAGTCGGGCGAGAAGCAGATGCCGTTGGGTCCATCGATCTCGTCATAAACTCGGGCCATCTGGCCGCTGATGCCGTCAACGCGGTAGACGGATTCCTTATTCTCCTTTTCGGCGCGGAAGCCTTCGTAGTTGCCGCTGATGCCGTAGGGAGGGTCGGTGAACCAGATGCTGCCGTCGGGGTGGACGACGATGTCGTTCGGCGAGTTCAGCCGTTTGCCCTCGAACTTATCGGCGATGACGGTCACCGTACCGTTGTACTCGTAGCGAACCACGCGGCGGCCGCCGTGCTCGCAGGAAAGCTGCCGGCCCTGGTAATCGAAGGTGTTGCCGTTGGAGTAGCCGGAAGGGTTGCGGAAAACCGAGACGCGGCTATCCTCTTCGAGGAAGCGCATCTGGACGTTGTTGGGGATGTCGCTCCAGACCAGATACCGGCCGACGCCGTTCCACGCCGGACCCTCGGCCCACAGTGTGCCGGTGTAGTGTCGGCGGATGGTGGTGTTGCCGATGATGTACTTGCGGAAGCGCTGGTCGAGTGCGATGACGTCGGGGTCGGGATACTGGATGGGCGTGACGCCCGTGTAGTCGCGGGGCGTCGAGCCGTTGGAGGTGGCGGTCTGGGCGCGGGCGGCGATTGCCGTTGCGGCGGCAGCGGCGGCGGTGTTCAGGAAGGCGCGGCGGGATGGCATTAGAGATAGGTATATCGCAGATTGCGGCCTTCCCGTGCCAAACAAAATCCCGGTGCCAAACAAGATCCGGTGCCAAACTAAATTCATGGACGTGCGGCCTTACGAAGCGAACGATCTGGCAGCGTGCCTCGCGGTCTTCGATTCGAACGTGCCGGAGTATTTCGATGCGGCCGAGCGGGCGGAGTTCGAAGAGTTCCTCACTGCCGGGCCGCTCCCCTACGTCGTGCTGCAAAACGACGGCGCGATTGTGGGGTGCGGCGGCTGGGAACTGGTAGCCGACGAAAAGCTCGCCAGCCTGACCTGGGGCATGGTGCGGCGCGACCTGCATCGCCAGGGACTGGGGCGCTTCCTCCTGCTGTACCGTCTTCGCGAGGTGACGAAGGCGGGCGTCGCGGCGCGGGTCCGGATCGACACGTCGCAACGCACCTCCACCTTCTATTACAAGCAGGGCTTCAAGGTGGTGGACATCGAAGCGGACGGTTACGCGCCCGGCCTCGACTGCATTGAGATGGTGATGAAGCTGAACGTCTGTGCCTGACGGCCGGCCGGCGCTTACGCGAAGTCCGGCGTCAGTTCGTCGAGTTCGGCGCGCGTGAGGTCGCGGCGCTCGGTGTACGCCGGGTGGTCGCAGACAATCGCAGCGCCGGAAGGGAAGCCCTTCACCTGCGCCTCGCTCATCCGGAATTTGATGTACTGCACGGAGCTGATGCGGTCGGTCGCAATCTGGCGCGGGTCGAAGATGGCGCACGTGCGGCCTGCGCCCGGCACTTCCAGCCACAGGTGCTTTTCGAGGCCGAGCAGTTCGCGCAGCTTCACGTCGCGCTCGGCGGGCGTTTCGTACTCAATGAGCAGCGACGCGCAAAGCTCGCCCTGCGCCGGGATCAGCTCGTTGTAGGTTTCCACTTCGTGAGCAATGTCGGACGGCTTCGTGATGCGCTCGATCCGCATCATCTCCTGAATCTGATAGCGCACCGTTTCGCGATTCTCAAACAGCAGCGTCAGGTGGTCGCCCACGTGAATGCGGCGGCGGTCCTTCAGCGCCAGAATCTGCGGACGGAGGGTGTCGCGGGCGATCTCGTAATCGGCGACGCTCTTGATTTCGGACAGTTCAACGGGTTGCATGATTGTTTACGCCTGTTCCTTTTTCACTTTGTTCGGGAAGCCATCCGGCCGATACGCGCGGGCCAGCACCTGGATGGGATGAATCGGCCGCACGCCGAGCGCCTGATCGAACTGCACGGCGGCGAGCGGACAATCGGTGGCCGTCACTTCGGCTTCGGTCTCTTTCATTTCGTCGAAGGCCTTCTTGCCGGCGAGCATCGAAAGCGGGAAGAATTCCTTCTTCATGGCGAAGGTGCCGTCGTGCGCGCTGCACTGATCCACCAGCTTGATCTCCGCGCCGGGAATGGTGCGCATCATGTCACGCGAACGGAAGCCGATATTCTGCGCCTTGAGATGGCAGGGCAGGTGGTAGCCGATTTTGCCCGGCGTCGACTGGAAGTCGCGATTGAACTGGCCGGTCTTCTTCAGCTCGAAGAGATATTCGTTGAGATCCATAGTGGCCTCGCCGACCTTCTTCGCTTCTTCCGTTCCGACCAGCTCCGCGTACTCCTTCTTCAGCATGTAGGAACACGTGGGATTGATCGCCACAATCTTCTTACCGGCTTCGACCGACGGCAGCAGACTCTCCACATTCTGCTGCGCCAGCTTCTTCGCCAGCGCCACGTCGCCCGATTCGAGAGCCGGCATGCCGCAGCAGTTCTGCTTCGGACACGTCAACGCGACGCCGCTCTTTTCGTAAACGGCCACCGCATCCTTCGCGACCTGCGGATTGTAGTGTTCCACAAAGCAGGTGGTGAAGAGCACGGCCTTCGACGTATCGCCCGACGGCGTGTTCTTCTCCATCCACTTCGAGAACGTCTCGGGCTGGAATTCGGGCAAAATCTTTTCGTGATGGATGCCGATGGTGGCTTCGGCAATCTGCCGCAGCAGCGGCTGCTTATTGGCCCAGTTGGCGATGCCCGGCGTCATGCCGCCGATGCGGCCCATCTCTTCGGGGCGGGCGAGCAGCTTCGCGCGCAGGTCGATGCCCTGTTCCTGTTTGCGGACGGCGTTGGCGCGCAGCAGAAGGCGCGGAAAATCGAGCTGAAATTCGTGGCCGTCGTCCGGCGTGTAGGGGCACTTCACGTAGCAGAGCTTGCATTGGTAGCAGGTATCGAGGACGCGCTCGTTTTCGGCCAGCGTCAGTTTGCGGACGTCGCCATCGTGGCGATCCACGGCGTCGAAAAGTTCCGGAAACGAGGGGCAGAGGTTAAAGCAAAGGCGGCAGCCATGGCAGATTTCGAAGATGCGCTCCACTTCCGGATCGAGCGCGTCGCGATCCCAGTATTTGCGGTCATTGGGATCGTAAGTGAGTCCGGCGGTTGGCTTGCCTTTGATGACGTCCATGGGTTGTAATCGGTTCGTTCGTTGGAAAAAAGGGGCGGCCACCGGAGCAGCCGCCCGAGGTGAGAGAAAAAACTAGGAAATCGACGCGAGGCCCTGGGCGAAGCGGCCGGCGTGCGACTTTTCCGCCTTGGCGAGCGTTTCGAACCAGTCGGCGATTTCCGAGAAGCCTTCTTCGCGCGCGGCCTTCGCCATGCCGGGATACATGTCCGTGTATTCGTGCGTCTCGCCGGCGATGGCGGCCTTCAGGTTGTCGGAGGTGTCGCCGATCGGCAGGCCGGTGGCCGGGTCGCCGACCTTCTTCAGATAATCGAGGTGGCCGTGCGCGTGGCCGGTTTCGCCCTCGGCGGTGTCACGGAACAGGCCCGCGACATCGGGGTAGCCTTCCACGTCCGCCATCTTGGCGAAGTAGAGGTAGCGGCGGTTGGCCTGGGATTCGCCGGAGAAGGCGTCCTTCAGGTTCTGATGCGTTTTCGATCCGTTAAGAGTTGCCATTTTGTGATTCCTTTTGGGGTTGAGATTCAGAGACTCCGGAACTAACTGGCGCCCGCGGACCGGCTGCATTGCCCGCAGGTGCCCCGAAAAACCACTTCGTAACTGCGAATGTTGTGGCCGCCCAGATCCGGCTGCCCGGACTGGCGCGGCAGCTCGAACCACGCAATGTCTTCCACCGCCCCGCAGTCATCGCATACAAAATGATGGTGCGGATGCAGGTTCGCATCGTAACGCGCGGCGTTGCTGTCGGAGGGAAATTCGCGCACCAGCCCGGCGCGCGTCAGTTCCTTCAGGGTGTTGTAAACGGTGGCACGCGAAACCAGCGGTTCGCGTTCGGTGAGCGCGGCGTAGATTTCGTCGGCCGTCGCGTGATACGGCCCGGCGGCCAGATACTTGAGCACGCCGTAACGCTGCGCCGTGAAGCGGAGACCGCTGGCCCGCAGATGGTGCTCGATGTCGGGTGCGGGGGTCACAAGATTAGATTAAATCTAATCTTAGACTGTTGTCAAGTTAAGAGACGGTCAATTTCACGTGAATCGAATTCACGTGGAAAACAAGCTACTGCGCCTGCGGAGCGCAGTGCTTTTCGAAGGCTTCAGTCAGCAGGCGCGAGATCTGGAAGGCGTCGCGCGGCTCAATCTCGCTGCGATGCATCATGTAGACCGGCTTGCCGTTGCGGAAAATCGCCACCGACGGCGATGACGGCGGATAATCCGCCAGCAGATTGCGCACGTGCGCGACCGCGGCATCGTCGCCACCGGCGAATACGGTTGCGGCCTTGGCCGGCTTCACCGCGTGCTGCAGAGCCATGCCGATTCCGGGCCGCGCCTTACCGGCGGCGCATCCGCAAACCGAGTTCACCACCATCAGGACGGTTTCGTTTTCCGCGAGGACGCGGTCAACGTCGGCGGGCGTGCGCGTTTCTTCGACGCCAAAACGCGTCAGATCCTGGCGCATGGGGACGAGGAGTTGTTCAGGGTAAGCCATTTGATTCTATTTTCCTACACGGCCCGCCGCGCAGGCGAGTGTCTGTTTTACGTTACACTGACGAATTGAAATGCATCGCCTCGCAACAGCCCGGCGTATCGTGACGACCCTCGGCATCGGGGCGGCGCTCCTCGGCGGAACGCTGTTCGCTCAGATGAAGACCGCGCGCCGCGAAGTGAACATCGCGGCCGCGTCGAATCTCACGGACGTCTTTCGCCAGGCCGGCACGCAGTTCGAAGCGGCCACCGGCATCCACGCCATCTTCAGCTTCGGCGCCACGGCGCAGTTGACGCAGCAGATTGAAAACGGCGCACCCTTCGACGTGATCGCCGCCGCCGACACGGAACACATCGAAGCGCTCGATGCGAAAGGCCTGCTGGCAACGGGATCGCGCGCGGTCTATGCGGTGGGCGTGCTGGCGCTGTGGATTCCGCCGGGCAGCCGCGCGCCGATCGCCACGCTGGCCGATCTTGCGCGGCCGGACGTGAAGGTCATCGCCATCGCCAGGCCGGAACTGGCACCGTACGGAGCCGCGGCCGTCGAATCGCTCCGCCATGCCGGCCTGTGGGAGAAGGTGCAGGCGCGGGTCGTCTATGGCGAAAACATCAGTGCGGTGAAGCAGTACGGCGCGTCGGGCAATGCGGACGCGGTATTCACGGCATACTCGCTGGTGATGAAGGAAGCGGGCAAGGTCATTCAGATGGGCGACGACACGCACAAACCCATCGCCCAGGCGCTGGGGATCGTCAGGGCTTCGAAAAATCCGGAAGCCGCGCGGGCCTTCACGGAGTTTCTGCTGCGCGACAAGGGGCGGGACATTCTGGCGGCGTCGGGCTATCGCATCCCGCGCTGAGCCCTCCGCAGCCTTGTCATTTTTACAAGACATTGGTATCTTTACGAAGTATGCAGATGCCAACGGGCATGAAGATCCCGCTCGCCTTCCTGCTGGCCTGCGTGGCCTGCCGGGCCCAGTCGGGAAACAGCGGGCTTTCCGGTGGAGTCAGCGACCGCCAGCGGCTGCCCATCCCGGCGGCGCGGGTGACCGCCGTGCAACACGCAACGGGCATCGCAACTTCCGGACAGACCGATAGCCGCGGCGATTATCACCTGCTCGGCCTCGCCGCCGGAGAATACACGCTGTCCTTTGAAAAAGACGGCTTCCGCACCTACCGGCAGACCGGCATTACGCTGCGAACGGGCGAAAGCCTTGCGCTCGATGCCACGCTCGACGTTGGCCCGCGGCTCGAATCGATTGAGGTTCGCGCCGATGCCTCCCGCCTCCAGACCAGCACCGGCACCTTCACCCAATACCTCAGCCAGCAGGAAACGGACACGCTGCCGCTCGACGGGCGGAACTTCATCCCGCTGGTGGCCCTCTCGCCCGGCGTTGCGCTTCCCGGCGGCGGCTCGCTGCTGCCGCGACTCAACGGCAGCCGTCCGCGCACCAACGAATACATTTACGACGGCATCAGCATCCTGCAGCCCGAGCCCGGCCAGGTGGCGTTCTATCCGGTGATCGATGCCATCGAAGAGCTGCAGCTGAACATCAATTCCTATTCGCCGGAATACGGCCGTTCCAATGGCGGCACGGTCATTGTGGCCGGCAAGTCGGGCTCGAACCAGCTCCACGGTACGCTCTATGAATTCCTTCGCAACGAAGACCTCAATGCGCGGAACCTGTTTGCCCAGTCCGGCCCGAAGCCGGAATTCCGCCGCAACCAGTACGGCGGAACCATCGGCGGTCCGGTCAAAAAGAACAAGACATTCTTCTTTGCCGACTGGCAGGGAACGCGTCTCCGCACCGGCGTCACGCGCTTCAGCACCGTGCCCACGCTCGCCCAGCGCGGCGGCCTCTTCGGCAGCGTAATCTACGATCCTTCCAGCGCACCGCGCGTGCCGTTTCCGCTCAACACTGTTCCGCCCGCCAGTATCGACCCGCTGGCGAAGCTCGTGCTGGCGCGGTATCCGCTGCCCAATCTCCCCGGTGCCGCCAACAACTACGTCCGCACCGCGGTTGAGCCCGACAGTCAGGACCAGTTCGATGTGCGTCTCGATCACGTGTTCAACGAACAACACCGCGTCTTCGGCCGCTACACCTGGTTCCGCGACGACGACAACCCGGTCACTCCCCTGCCCGACGGCAGCGGCTCGCTCACCTCCGGCGTCATCGGCCATGCCATCACCCGCGGCGACAGTTTCGCCGGCGAGTATACCTGGGCGCTCTCGCCCTCTCTGCTCAATCAGGCGCGCTTCGGCTACACAGACCGAAAGCTGAATCAGACCGCGCTCCAGGATGGCGGCATCACCGTACCCGGGCTGCCGGCGAACTCTTTCGCTTCCGTCCTCCCCATCTTCACCGTGACCGGCTACGCGCAGATCGGCCCCACCACGGCCGCCAACTCCAGCTTCAGCACCTCCGTCACCGAATTCATGGATACGCTGTCCTCGGTGCGCGGACGCCACACCATCAGGACCGGCTTCGATGTCCGCCGCGAAGCGCTGCAGGTGACGAACCCTCCGAATCCCACCGGTTCGTATTCCTTCACCACCACCGGCACCAACCAGACCGGCGTAACCGGCAGCGGCAATGCCTTCGCCTCGCTGCTGCTGGGTCAGGTCAGCGCCTTCAGCATCGACATTCAGAACGCGCCGCTGCTGCCGCGGGCCGCCTTCGCCGAATTCTTCGTCGGCGACGACTGGAAGGTCTCAAGCCGCCTCACCCTCAACATCGGCACCCGCTACACGCTCAATTTCCCTTCCACCGAAGCTCACAATCACACCGCCATCTTCAACCTCAACACGCAGCTCCTCGACTACCCCACCACCGGCCGCAACCTCGAATGCTGCGACTTCGGCCCCCGCTTCGGCTTCGCCTATCAGCCCGCCGCCAGCTGGGCCGTGCGCGGCGGTTACGGCCTGGTCTGGATCGAGCAGACCGGCATCACAACGCCCTTCACGCTCCCGCAGTTCCCCTTTGTCCAGACCATTTCCCAGCAGACGCAGGACAATCTGAACGCGGTTTTCAAGCTTTCCAACGGGCCGATCGTCACGCCCATCACGCCCGGACCCAACGCCGGCCTCGGCCAGGGCGTCTTCGGCACGGACCGCACAGTCGGCTCCGGCAATGCGCAGCAATGGAACCTCGCGGTGCAGAAGACCTTCGGACGCGACCTCACGCTGGAAGTCGGCTACCTCGGCGGCAAAAATACTCACCTCGGTCTGCCGGAAGCGAATCTGAACCAGCTGCCCGCCAGCGCCCTTTCGCAAGGCGCGGCGCTGCTGACGAAGGTTCCGAATCCGTACTACGGACAGTTGCCGGCCTCGTCCTCGCTGAACACGCCGACCATCGCGCAGCAGCAGCTCCTGCGCGCCTTCCCGCGCTTCACCACCGTCGCGCTGTTCCGCGATAACGTCGCCGATTCGGAATACGAAGCCGCCACCGCGCGGCTCCAGAAGCGCATCTCACGCGGCCTGACGTTCACCTTCGCCTACACATTCTCGAAATTGATCGACGACGCGTCGACGTATTTTTCGCAAACGATCTTCACCGGTCCCGTGCTCAGCACCACCGGAGCGGCCGACGCCAATAACCGCAAGCTCGAGCGCGACCTTTCCACCGGCGACATCCCGCGCGTCTTCACCGGCGGCTGGGTCTGGCAGATTCCGAAATGGCGGAAGCTGTCGGGCTGGCAAATCGCCGGCACCGTGCGGGTGCAGGCCGGGGACATGGTGGCTATATCGCAGGCGACCAATAACAACTCGTCTCTCGGCTATGCGCTGCAGCGTCCCAACCGCATCGCCGATCCGAACAACTTTGCCGCCCGTGGCACCGGCGAGTGGTTCAACGTCGCAGCCTTCACCGCCGCGCCGCAATTCACCATCGGAAACAGCTCACGAAATCCCATCCGCGGACCGGGTTTGCAGAATGCGGACCTGATGCTGGGCAAGACATTCCGCGCGAACGACCGGCTGGCCGCCGAATTCCGCGCCGAAGTGTTCAACGTCACCAACACGCCGCCGCTGAACGATCCCAACGCGTCCTTCGGCAGCGCCGCCTTTGGAACCATCACGAGCGCCGGCAATCCGCGCGACTTTGAATTCGCCGTGAAGCTGAAGTTCTAAGCGAACCAGATGGCCTTCGCGGCCAGCCATGCGACGCCGAGCAGCCAGCCGCCGAGCGCCTCGTATTCGCGGTTCTTCCGATAGAGCGCGGCGGAGAAATCATCGGGCCCGAGTCCCTGCGGCCAGCGCGGCATGAGCAGAGGCACGCGCGCGGCGAACTCGGCGTAGCCGGGCAGAATCTTCATGAGGTGCTGCTCTTCCAGCTCGATGGCCGGCAGATACACGAGCGCGAAGAGGGCGGCGAAGAGCGCGCCGAGCCCCCAGCTCCGCGCCGCGGCGGCGAGGCCGAGCGCGGTGACGAGCGTGCCGAGATAAAGCGGATTGCGCGTCATCGAATACGGGCCGGAGACGGCGAGCCGCTGGTTCTTGGCCAGATGCCCGGCGGCCCAGGCGCGCAGTGCGAGTCCGCAGACGGAAAGCGGAAGGCCGAGTTCGAGAGAAGCGGCGGTCGGGCGGGAGAACCAGGCGAAGGCGCCCACCATGACGAAGCCGGCGGGCACGCGCAGCTTCGCCACGGCATCGGCGTAGGGTTTAGGGAACCAGTGTCGGCGCATCGAGTGTGAGGGTCGTTCAGACGTGACAGTTGTTCAGACGTGACAGTGAACGCGCGCGGCCACTGCGGCGAACACCTGCTCCGGGGTAATGGCTCGCATCGAATCGTCAATCTCGGTGCCGCGGCGGTGCGTGGTGAAGGCGCCGGGCATGCGGAACACCTGAAAATCGCCGCCGTACGGGCCGTTCCGCGCCGGATCGGTGGGGCCGAAGATGGCGACGCCCGGCTTGCTCAGCGCGGCTGCCAGGTGAAGCGGGCCGCTGTCGACGCCGATCACGATGGCCGCGCGGCGCGTGGCATCGATCAGTCCGGCGACGCTGCTTTCATGCGCCACCGTGCCGGGAATCCGCGGCAGCGTGCCGGGCGCGCCGTTGAGGACGAGCGGCAGGCCGAGCTTTTCCTGCAGCATCGCGGCAAGCCGCGCCCAGTGTTCGAGCGGCCATTGCTTGGAGACCCATCCGGCGAGCGGACTGGCGAGCGCAAACGGGCCGTCCGGCAGATTGCCTTCGGCACGGCCCGCGGGCAGCGGGAAAGCGCGGACCAGATGGTTCGCTCCGGCGCCGGCGGCAAGGTCGAGCGCCTGATCCACCACATGCGCGGCGCCGCTCGGCACGCGCGTCGAGTAGAACAGGCCCGCCGGCCACTCGCGAACGATGCGCGAACCGTAACCGGCGATGCGCTCCGGGCCGGCCATGTGGGCCACCAGAGCCGACTTGATGAGGCCCTGGAAATCGACTGCCAGATCGTAGCGTTCGGCGCGCAGCTCGCGCCGGGTGTCGCCCCACGTGCGGGGCTCCCTGCGGCGGAAGACGACGATGCGGTCCACGAAGCCGTTGCCTTCGAGCAGAGACACCCATTGCGGCTCCACTACCCAGGTGATGCGCGCGCCGGGAAAGCTGTGCTTCAGGGACGCGGCACCGGGCAGGGCGTGAATGATATCGCCCATCGCGCCGAGGCGGACGATGAGGATGCTTTTCAGCTCATGCGGCAAATCGTAGTCTAACAAGGATGGCGGAGGCCCGGCGCGTGGCGCGGTCAGGCCGGCGGCTCCGGGCGCAGCAGCTCTTCGGCGGCGACGAGCACGTGGTTGACCGTGATGCGGGTCATGCAGCGGTGGTCGATGGGGCACTCGCGCTTCAGGCAGGGAGCGCAATCCACCGGTTCGCGCACGATGCGGGCGAGCGGCCCGAGCGGTCCGGTGGCGGTCTCATCGGTGGGGCCGAAGACGGTGACGGTCGGGATGCCGGCGGCGGAGGCGATGTGCATGGCGCCGGAATCGTTGGTGAGGAAGATGGAGCAGGCCGCGGCCATATCGATGAAGTCGCGCAGGCTGGTGCCGCCGGCGAGGTTGCTGCCCGCGCAGGCGCGCGCCACCTCGCCGCAGAGTTCCTGTTCGGCCGCCGAGCCGAAGACGGCGACCGAGGCACCGAGCGTTCCGGCGAGGCGAGTGGCGGCGAGCGCGAACCGTTCGGGAATCCAGCGCTTGGCACTGCCGTAGGCGGCGCCCGGACTTACGCCGATCACAGGCAGCTTCAGCCCGGCGCGGCGGAAGGCCACCTCGCCCCGTTTGCGGGCTTCGTCCAGACCTTCGAAGCGAATCCGCGGCACGTCCGGGATGGAGTCGATCAGGCCGGCGCGGCGCAGCAGCTCCAGGTAGTAGAAGCGCTCGTGCTTCGGCAGTTCGCCCGGCAGCGGGCGTGCGATGGCGTCGGTGAGCAGCGCCGAACGGCCGTCGCGCGCGTAGCCGACGATCCGTTTGGCTCCGGCGAGGCGAACGACGGCGGCGCTCTCAAACGAATTCGGCAGCAGAACGGCGAGATCGAAGGCCTCGGCTTTCAGACGCCGCGCCAGCTTCCATTTTGTGCCGAACTCGCGCCAGCCGGCCTCGCCGGCGAGCGGAATGACGCGGTCGAGGGAGCTTTCGCCCTTGTACAGGTCAGCCACCCAGGGCCGGGCCAGAACCGAGATCTCCGCATCGGGAAACCTGCCGCGTAACGCGCGCAGCGCGGGCAGCGACATGACGGCGTCGCCGATCCAGTTCGTGGCGCGGACGAGTATCTTCACATCTCGGATTCGGACGAAGGGTTGCCGGACATCCCGGCGGCGAGTTCGGGTACCAGCGTCGAGACAAAATCGGGCTGGCGGCCTGCATCGCCGGCGTACTGCGCCATCGCCAGTGGCGGGGCGGGCAGCGGCTCGGCGGCGGCGACAAGTTCCGGCTCGGCTTCCGTTTCGGGCACCGCCGGAGGATTTTCAAGGAAACTCTTCAGTTCGTCGGCCGAACCGGAAAAGTGGTATTCGAGGAACTGCTTCAGCGCCATGTGGCGGAGGCGGTTCCGGTCCACGGTGGGGAAGTAGCGATAACCGCGGCCCTGTTTGCGGCGCGAGACAACGCCGCGCCGGGCCAGACGATCGAGCAGCGTCAAAACGGTGGTATACGCGAGCGGCTTGCCGGCCGCGACCACGGCGCGCACCTCCTCCACATTGCCTTCGCCCACCTGGAAGAGGGCGTTGAGGCACATCATTTCCAGTGGTGGCGGAAGTTCACGATCTCTTCCCAAAATTATTTCCTTTCATTCTGAATCGCCTGCTGCAGCTTTGCTCCGAACATTGAGTTTAACTGTGACGACGCGGCCGGAGCGGGCGCGGGCGGCGGGGTAGCGGGGACGGTGGCTGCTTCTCCCTGCAAATAGCGAGACTTACGGAGCGCGACGCGTTCCATGGTTCCGCTCCAGCCGGTGAACAGGCCTTCGGCGAGCGGCTCTTTTTCGATCAGAACGCGCATGCACTCCATCTTGGAATCCATGTCGTCGAGGTAGTGGAGCAGCAGCGCCTCGGGGAAGATGGGCACCTTGGGCGAACCGAAGTCGAGCCGGCCGTGGTGGCTGAGCACGAGATGCTCCAGCAGATTGCGGAGAGGCACGGGGAAATCGGGGAAGTCGCGCAGCTTTTCGCAGAGCATCCGGATGGCGATGGGGATGTGGCCGACCAGCTGGCCTTCGGCGGAGTAGCCGAAGCCGCGCTCGTAGGTGAGCTCGTAGATCTTCCCGATGTCGTGGAGGACGACGCCGGCGATCAGCAGATTCATGTCGATGGCGGGATAGTGCGGTCCGACCATCTTCGCCAGAGCGAGGAGCGAACAGACGTGTTCGAGCAGGCCGCTGCGGAAGGCATGGTGGATGCTCTTGGCGGCCGGGGCGATGCGGTAGCGGACGGCGATTTCCGGGTCGTCGAGAAAAGAGTTCAGCAGGGCGCGGATGTGCGCGTTGTCGAGCTCATTGACCGCGGCGCGAACCGTTTGCCACATGACCTCGGGGTCCTGGAGCGAGGCCGGGAAGAAGTCGGAGAAATTGACCTCGGCATCGTCGATCCGCTTGAGCTTGTGGATGGTGAACTGGGGCCGGTTGTTGTAGATCTGGAGCAGGCCGCGGACCTTGACGAAGTCGTCGCGGTCGAAGGTGTCCATCACCTCGGCAACGTTGTCCCACATCTTGGAATCGAGTTCGCCGGTGCGGTCCGAGAGAGTGAGCGAGAGGTAGGGCTCGCCGGTACGCTTCTGACGCACGTCTTTCGCCTGGACGAGGAAGACGGCGGTGATGTTTTCGTTGGGCTGAAGATCGCTGACGCAGGGTGACTTCATTTAGGATTTGGGAGTCACCGGAGTGCCGGAAACGGGCGTAGAGTTCGCCGGAGCGGCGGGAGCCTGATCGGACGATGCGCCGCCCCGGCGTCCCAGCGGAATGACTTTCAGGAACTTCTTCCGGCTGGCGGCGGTGACGGCCTCCTTGGTGGTGGTGCTGGGTTTGAGCTGCAGGGCATCCTGCCAGGAGGTGTCCTTGCCGGGCGCGGCGCCGCTGTCGACCAGACCGGGCTTGATTTCGAGGAAAGCGCGCTGGCGGAGGCCGGTGAGATACTCGCGCACCTTGGGGCCGACGCGGGGTTCGGACAGGATGTTGCTGATCTGGCCGGAGACTTCATCGAGGGCGGCCTGACCGGCGGCGAGGTGCTCTTCGACGCGCAGGATTTCAAAGCCGCCCGGAGTGCGGATGGGGTCGGTGACGAAGCCTTTGGTCTGCTTGAAGACGACCTCTTCGATTTCCTTGCGGAGGTCGCCGGGTTTGAAGCTGCCGAGTTCGCCGTCCTGGGCGGCGGTGGCGGCGTCGGAATACTGGCGGGCGAGGTCGGTGAACTTTTCGCCTTTGCGGGCGCGGTCGACGAGGCCTTTGGCCTTCTTTTCCGCGGCCGCGACCTTATCGGCGGAGTTGTCGCCGGAGGAGACGAGGATTTCGCGAAGGGCGACGCGTTCTTCACGGACGAAGTCGGTCTTGTGCTCGTTGTAGTACTTTTCGATGTCGGCCTTGGGGATGATGACGTTGCGGTAGACTTCCTCGCTGATGACGCGCTGGGTGAGGAACTGATTTTTGATCTGCTGTTTGAAGTCCTCGAAGGTCATGCCGCTCTGCTGGCGGACCCAGTCGTGGAACTTATCGGGGTCGGAGATCTTGCTCTGGGACTGGACTTCGGCGACTCTGCGGTTGACGTCGGCATCGACGTTGATGCTGAGTTCCTTGCCCTTCTGGACGAGGAGGAGCTGATCGATCTGATCGCGGAGGGCGTCGGCGGCGCGCTTATCGACGGCGGTCTGGAGGGCGGGGCCGGTGAGACCCTGCTGGGCGAGGTCGGCCTGAATTTCTTCACGCTCTTTGGTCAGTTCGCCGCGGGTGATGATGTCGCCGTTGACCTTGGCGACGATTTCCTCGATGACGTGCACTTCGGGTTCGGGGCGATCGGCGGCGAACAGCGCCGGAGCGAAAACCGCACTGACAAAACACGCAGACAGGACGCCGGCAAGGCTCCCTGCAAACCACAGCCTGGGGGACATATGTAGTTCATTATGGCAAATGGCGCGTGGTGCAAAATTGCCGCCGTTGCGCTTCCGGAAGGGCCGCGGCGCAGGTATGATCGGCTGTATGAAAAACAGGACACTCACGGTTATATTGCTGGCGTTCCTGCTCGCCGCAATCGGATTGCAGGGCCAGGATAAAGCGGCGCCGGCGAAGAAGGCGGCGGAATCGGCCGTGACGCCGGCGGCTCTGATCGACATCAACCATGCGAGCGCGGAGGAGCTGAAGAAGCTGCCGGGCATCGGGGACGCGTATTCGGCGGCGATCATTAAGAACCGGCCGTATGCGAACAAGACGCAGCTGAATTCGCGCAAGGTGATTCCGGCGGCGACGTACCAGAAGATCAGCGCGATGATCATCGCGAAGCAGTAAGCGGAGGGCGGAGTACAAGGGCGCCGCGAGGTGTTAAACTTCAGGGTTATATGGCATCGCGCAGCGTCAACAAATGCATTCTGATCGGGCATCTCGGCCGTGACGCCGAGACTAAATTCACGCCGGGCGGCGCTGCCGTCACGCGTTTTTCCGTGGCCACGAACCGGCGCTGGAAGGACCAGCAGTCGGGCGAGTGGAAGGAAGAGACGGACTGGACGAACATTGTGCTGTGGCGCAGCGAGAATCTGTCGCAGTACCTGACGAAGGGCAAGCAGGTCTACGTGGAAGGGCGCATTCAGACGCGCAGCTACGAAGACAAGGACGGCAAGAAGGTCTATTCGACCGAGGTGGTGGCGGACGACGTGATCCTGCTGGGCGGGCAGGGCGGCGGCGGCGGACGGGGCGGCGACGAGTATTCGCAGCAGCCGGTATCGATGCCGCGCGGGGCGCGCGGCGGGCAGTCCTCGCAGCCGGCGGCGCAGCACGACGACTTCGGACAGGGCATCACGGACGACGACGTTCCGTTCTAGGGCGGAGTGTTTTGGCACCGGTTGCGGCTCCTTTCGTTCGACGAATCCGATAAGCAATTCAGCAATAAAAAAGGCCTCCCCTGCGGGAGGCCTTTTTGCGTACAGAGGCAGTAGCGAGTGTGACTATTCCTTCTTGCCGCCGCCGGCGCGACCGGCATTGCGGGCCGCGGTGGACGGGGGAACGATGCCTTTGGCGCGGAGGTAGACGGCCATGCTGCCGTAGCATTCATTGGAGTGAATGACGAGGCCGTAGAGGGCGGAGATGCGCGGCACCTGGCCGCCGAAGCCGGGGACCATATCCATGGCGTTGGCATCGGTGAGGCCGGCGACGACGGCGTCGCAGGTATCGAAGGAGGCTTTGAGGGCGGCGATGAGGTCGGCCTTGGAGGTCTTCTGGGCGGCGCCGACCATTTTGCGTTCCCCGGTGGCGATGGCGGAGCAGGCGCCGGAGTTGGCGTCGGCGATGTGGGCGACCCAGCCGCCGAAGGTCATTTCCTCGGGGTTGGGACGGAAGCCGAACGAATCGTCAGGCATCGCGTCGGCGACTTTGAGGAGGTTGTTTTTGGCACCGGTGTAAACACGGTTGAGATCCGATGTGACGGTGGACGTGGCGCCGGCGCGGCCGCCGCCCTGGGCAAACATGCTGCAAGCGAACGTAAGAGACAGAATCAGTGATTTCTTCATGGTCCCGCTGAAATCCTTTCGTTTGACGAAGTGTCAATTCGAGTCTAGTATGCCTGATGCCGCAGGCGGTTACAAACCCGCGGATCTGACAAATGGTTACAAAACAACTGCCCGCCAAATAAAAGCGGCGGCCCTTTTTGAATACGGGAGCCGGGTGGGGCATCGCATTCAGAAAAGGCCGCCGCGAGGGCAGCAATACGCCGAACGTTACTGCGTGGCGAGGACCACGCTGGCGGGCGTGGAGACGCCGTTGACGGTTGCGACGAGAGCCTGATCGCCGGTTTTGCCGGTGGTCGGGACCACGAGGTTGATCTGGAACTGGCCGGCCGCCGTCATGCCGGAATAGCTGACGTTGGCGCTGACGCCACCGATGGTTACGGTGACCGGGTTGACGGTGGGAGCCGAGCCGGAGAAGACCTGGCCGGGCGTGACCGCCGGGTTGGTGGCACCGAAGCCGACGCCGAACAGTTCGAGCGTTTCACCCGCTTTGACGGGGCGAGTGCCGGCGGCCTGGGGACCGACGAAGTCGTACGATCCGCCGCCCTGCGAGCCGTTGCCGTTGGGCGTCAGAATGATACCGACGGCATGGGTTCCATCGGCAGCGACGTTGAAGGACGGGCTTTGGGCGCCGAGGGTGACGGAGCCGGTGGCCGTGGCGGTGCCGTTGGTGACGACGACCTGAACGGAGCCGGTGGCGGTATCGGCCGGGGCCTGAGCGTTGATCTGGGTCGGGGAAACGAACCAGAGGTAGGCGGGCTTGTTATCGATGGTCACGCTGACGCCGCCGAGCGTGGTGGGGAAGTTGCCGGTCCACGTGGCGGTTGAGGAGGCGAGATTGGTGCCGTAGATGGAGATCCAGGAGCCGGGCTGGATGGTGGTGGAGGTGCTGTAGAGCGGCACGATTCCGCCACTGGTGATGGTTGGCGCGGGGGCGGCGATGGCGAACTGGACGGCATTGGACGGAGGCGTGCCGAGCGCGCCCAGGTTGGAGACCTGGACGTTGGCGGTTCCGGCGGTGGCGACCAGAGAGGCCGGGACGGCAGCGGTCAACTGGGTGGCGCTGACGAAGGTGGTGGTGAGGCTGGTGTTATTCCAAACCACGGTATCGGCCGCGACGAAGCCTGCGCCGTTGACGGTAAGGGTGAAGGCCGGGCTGCCGGGGGCTGCCGTTGCAGGGCTAAGGCTGGTGACCGAAAGCGACGCCGGCGGGCCGACCGTGAAGGGCTTGGCCGAGGACGCGGTGGAGACGCCGGGATTGGTGACGGTAATGTTCACCGTGGCCGCCGTTGCGATCAGCGATGCGGGGACGGCCGCCGTCAACTGCGTGGCACTAACAAATGTTGTGGTTAGAGAGGTAGTGCCCCATAGGACTGTTGCCCCGGTTACGAAACCAGTTCCGTTGACCTGGAGGGTGAATGCCGGTCCTCCGGCGGATGCGCTGGGCGGACTGAAGCCGGTCAAAGTGGGGGTAGATGCGGTGCCACCACTACCGCCACCGCCGCCGCCACTCGCAGCCGGGAGGACGGTGAAGGGCAAGGTTCCGACGACGACGCCGTTGGGGCCGATCATCGTCAGGGTCACGGTTCCGGGAGTCGCGGTTTCAATGAGGCCCACGACGTTTACGACCAGGGTGCTGCCACCGGTGTTGCTGACGTAGGGCAGAACCGCGGGGGTGGTCGCGGTGGGTCCGGTAGCGGCGGACCACGTAAAAGTATCACCGGACTGAAGAGCGGATCCCGTGATGGTGATCTGGAAATCGGCCGAGCCGGCAGGAGCCGACGACGGGCTGATGCTGGTGAACGCTGGCGCCGCACCCGCAAAGGCGGTGCTGACGGCCAGCAAAGACAACATAACAACCGTTAAGAGACGCAATTGGTAACCTCCGCGACGATAACCCCATCGCACCTCGCAATTATATTTACGTAATCTTACCGACGCAATCGTTATTTTCACGGGCCAGTTAAAGATCATGCGAGCGGGCACTTTCGGGCGCAGGTGTGGTGTGTTGGCGGGTGACGGGAGTGCGGGGCGCGGGTGTGGTGTGCGAGCGGGTGACGGGGGTGCGGGGTGCGGGTGTGGTGTGCCGGCGGGCGGCGCGAGTGCGGGGCGCAGGTGTGGTGTGTGAGCGGGTGACGGGAGTGCGGGGCGCGGGTTTGGTGTGCCGGCGGGTGGCGCGAGTGCGGGGCACGGGTGTGGTGTGTTGGCGGGCGGGGCGTTTGGGCGCAGTTGTGGTGTGCCGGCGGGCGGGCGGCGGAGGATGGAGGCGAAAAAGGCGGTCAGGCGGCCTTTGGCGGGTAGCGTTTTTCAAACTTCTCCCGTTTGAAGGAGCAGGATTTGGCGTGCTCGACGCAGATGCGGCTGCATTCCCGGCGGGCGGCGGCTTCGAGCTGTTCGAGCGAAAAATCGAAGCCATCGGAGGCGGGATCCCAGGGCATGTCGAGCATTTTGTGGCCGCGGTAATAGTCGACGGCGAGGGAGAGGGTGGCCTTTTCGCGGGCTTCGCGCTCCTTCTGCAACTGGCGGAGTTCGGCGGTGGCGTTCTTAATGGTGCGCAGAAGGCGCTGTTCGTAGAGTGCGAGGTTGGCGAAGGCGCGGGAGTTGGCGAGGAAGACGCGGCCGGCGTCGACGAGGTCGGCGGGCGGGATGTGGGGAGGGGTTTCGCTTTCGACGGCGATGCAGCGGGATTCGTCGTGGGCGGTTTCGGGAGGCGGGGGCGGGGCGAGGGTGAACATGGACTCTTCGACGGGGCGGATGCGGCGGAGACGCCAGTGGGAGTCGGCGATGATCTGGACGAGTTCGGTTTCGAGAGCGGTGGCGGGGCGGAGTTCGTCGAAGAGGGTGTCGATGAAGGAGGTGTAGAGGTCGCGGTCGTCGGAGGGGAGGAGGACTTCGCGGCCGGTGAGGTTGTGCTTTCTGGAGTTGGCGGAAGAACGGGCTTTGCCTTCGACCGAGACGGGCCCGGTGGAGCGTTGGGCGTTGGCGCGGTTGGCGGCGAGACGGGCGTCGGAGAGAGGGAGTTTCGGCATCGTAAAAAGAATCCTTTCGGACAAAGGAGTAGCATGCCGGACGGGGGATGGAGCCGAGGGGGACGGCTAAGTGGTTGAGGGGATGGGGAGTAAAAAGTGGCGGGCGGTGTGACTGCTTCTGCATGTGGGCGGCGTCGGCGAGGAGGGTGTGGGGGACGTGGATGGTGAATACACAGCTTTCGCAGCGGGGATAGCGGCGCGGAAATATTTATTCCACCTAAGCGGTTTTTAGTGGTCTTCCGGGGCGGATCCCTGTAATGTTGATGGACCACCAGTAATATCGCTGGTTTGCGGGGGTGACCTGGCCAGGTTGCACAGTCCCGCTTCTTCTCTGCCCGGCGTAACGGGACTTTCTGGACCTTGGAGCCAGCGACAAATGAACATTTTGCAAGTGTTTGGCTGCAACGCATTTTGCGGGAGGCTGAAAGCAGCAATGCTGGCAGTCGCGCCATCGGTAATTGCCCTGGCCGGGGTGCTGGCGGGCACAGCCTCCACATCCTGGGCGAGCGTGATTCTTGTGCCGCCCGGGCTGGCGCTCGGTACCCAGTACCGAATCGTGGTCGTGACTGCGGACCTCTACGCTTCGACCGATACAGTCCTCGCCGATTACAACGCCGAGGTGAACAATGAAATGAACAACCTGAGTGGGGATACAGGATCACTGCTGGCAGGGCTGGGCGCAAGCTGGACAGCGATCGGATCGAGTTCTTCCATTAGCGCGATAACAAACGTCGGCATCGATTCCGGTGTAGCCATTTACGACGATCAGGGAAATAAGATTGCCAACGACGCTTCGACCGCGACCTTTGGATTATTTTCGGGGACGATATTGCACGTGATCGATCACACTGAAACGGGCGGTGTTTACTCGGGCATAACGTGGACTGGAAGCACGGCAAGCGGCGGGATCGCCGCCGGAGGATATTTGGGTGTAGCCGGGACAAACGCGACATTTACCGGGTACACGGAAACAACCGGCGCGACGTGGCTCGATAACGGTAATGGTTATTCGGGAATCGTTCCTCTTTATGCCATTTCAACTGTCCTTACCGTGGCGCCGGAGCCGGGTACGGAAGGGCTGGTGGTTGGGGGGCTGGCGATGATGTTGGCGGTGGCGCGCAAGCGGAAAAACGCGCCGAATTTCCAGCAAAGAAGAAGCCCGGTTTCGCGCTGCGCGCCGGCGCGGGCTGGCTGAAGCTGGCCGAAGCTGGCAAAAGCTGGCCGTAATGATGAATGTGTGGCGGGGTTCTGCTGGCTCCCGATGGGCGGGCCACGGGCTCATCAGATGAAGCGGGAGAGGGATCGGAAGGCCGCTGGCGATTGCTGGTGCTGGAACGGTTGAGTTTGGTGCGCCCGGAGAGATTCGAACTCCCGACCTGCTGGTTCGAAGCCAGACGCTCTATCCGGCTGAGCTACGGGCGCACACTGGACGTTCGAATACACGCAGTGTAGCACTCGGCTATCCTGAACGCAGTGCCGGGAAGTGCACGGGGGGAGCCGCCAGATGAAAGCGCCGATCGAGACTGAAATCAAGATACCCGTGGAGAGCGCGGCGGGGGCGCGGGCGTTGCTGCGGCGGTGCGGTTTCAAAGTGCGCGCGCGGCGGGTGTTTGAGCAGAACATTGTGCTGGACGACAGCGGCGGTTCGCTGCGCGCGCGGGGGTTGCTGCTGCGGGTGCGCGCGGCGGGCGGGGCGGTGACGTGCACGTACAAGGGGCCGTCGCTCGCGGGACGTCACAAGCGGCGCGTGGAGCAGGAGTTCGGCGCAACGGATCTGAAGGCGTGTCTCGCGCTGTTCGAGGGGATCGGTTTCCGCGAATCGTTCCGCTACGAGAAGTACCGGACGGAGTATGAGAGGGCGGGGGAGGGCGGGCACGCGACGCTGGACGAGACGCCGATTGGAGTCTTCATGGAGCTGGAGGGCGCGGCGGGGTGGATCGACCGGACGGCGGCGGAGCTGGGCTTCGGGCCGGAGGCGTGGGTGACGTCGAGCTACGCATCGTTATACCTTGCGTGGTGCGCGAAGAAGCGGCGCATGCCGACGGGGATGACGTTTCCGAAAACTACTTAGTGTGCAGCTGCACGAAGTGGGGGTTTTCGGCGGCCTGTTTGGGCGCGGGGATGGTCTGCGGGGCGCGCCAGTAGTCCATGCGCGAGGTGTAGTGGACGCAGGCGACGGTGCAGCGGGGGGCGCAGGATTTGACGGTGAGGAACTCGCGGCGGATGTCTTCGACGGTGTACTTTTCGAGGGGCGTGGCGGGGTAGCCGCGCTGCTGCGAGCAGTAGTGGACGAGGCCGTCTTCGCAGACGTAGAGATAGCGGGCTCCGGCGCGGCAGCGCCACTCATTTTCGATGCCGTGGGCGATGTTGTCCTGGAAGGCGTTCATGCGGGCGTAGTTCTTTTTGCCCATGTCGCGGACCTGGAGGAAGATGTTTTGTTCGGTTTCCGAGAGGGGCTGGAGCTGGCCGTCGCTGTCGTGAATGATGCCGACGGTTGAGGTGAAGCCGAGTTCGACGGCGCGTTTGGCGACGACGACGGCGTCGTGGGGGTTGTGGATGCCGCCGCCGACGACGGAGTTGATGTTGACGTGGAAGTCGGCGTGTTCGGCGAGGAGCTGGAGTTTTTTGTCGAGGACTTTGAGGCTCTTTTTCGAGACGTCGTCGGGCATGACGTTATCGATGGAGATCTGCATGTGCTCGAGGCCGGCGGCGTTGAGTTTTTTGATGCGGTCGGCGGTGAGCAGGTAGCCGTTGGTGATCATGCCGGCGATGGCGCCGCGGCGGCGGATGTTTTCGATGAGGGCGTCGAGATCGGGGTGGAGGAGGGGTTCGCCGCCGCTGAAGGAGATGATGGTGGTGCCGAGGTCGGCGAGCAGGTCGATGCGGCGCTTCATTTCGGCGGTGGGGACGGGTTTGGAGAAGTCGTCAAACTCGTTGCAGTAGGTGCAGGAGAGGTTGCAGCGCCGGATGGGGACGATGTGGGCGAGGACGGGGTGATCGGTGGAGAGGACGCCGCGCGCGACCATGGCATATTCGCGTCCCTTGCGATGGAGCGCGATCAGACTTCGCCTCAGATGAGTTGCGGTAGTTGCCATAGAACGGGGAAAGACCTATTAAAACACATTGGGAGACAGGCTTCGGACGATAGGTGACAGCCGGCGGCGGGCGCCGGGCGCGGCTGCCGCTTGTGTATGAGATGCCGGCGCGGGGGGCGGGGTTTCAGGCGGGCGGTTGGGGGGGGCGCGGGGAGGCGGGGGAGCGGGGGAGGGGAGCCGGATTATTCCCCGGAGCGAAAGATGCTACTTGATCCGGCCCGAAACCGTCGCTAAAATGACCATTTGCTGGCCCAACACGCCCGTACGCAACCCGCTGACGATTCCGATCCGCTGGCCCCGCAGCGGGAGGCGGCGTTCTTCTATGGCCTGTTTCTGCGCGGGCACTCGCTGGACGCGCTGCGGCAGGACATCGATGTGCCGCGGGTGGTGGCGGAGAAGTGGGTGAGGGCGAATGATTTTCGCGGCTCGTTCCGGTCGGATCTGGACCGCGTTTATCAGTACCGCAAGCGGGTGCTGGCGATCTTCGAAGGCCTGGTGTCGAGCGAACAGGCCCATCTGAACGTCCAGTAGCGCCCTGGCTTTCGCAGCGCTGGCCGCATGGCTTCAATCACGCCGGCCGACCGGCTTCAGGCACGCTGGCCGCATGGGTTCAATCACGCCGGCCGCATGGCTTCAGTCACGCTGGCCGCATGGCTTCAGGCACACTGGCGGCATGGCTTCAGGCACACTGGCGGCATGGCTTCAGGCACACTGGCGGCATGGCTTCAGGCACGCTGGCCGCATGGGTTCAGTCACGCTGGCCGCATGGGTTCAATCACGCCGGCTGCACGGCCGGGCAAGCTTACTCGGCGAGGCGGAAACTTTCCCGAAGAGCATCGACCGTGGTGGAGATATCGGCGTCCGTGTGGGCGGCCGAGACGAAGAGCGCTTCGAACTGCGAGGGCGGCAGATAGATGCCGCGGTCGAGCATGGCGTGGAAGAAGCGGCCGAAGCGTTTGGTATCGCTGCGGCGGGCGTCGTCGGCGTTGGTGACGGGTTGATCGGTGAAAAACCAGGTCAGCATGGAGCCGACGCGGTTGACGGTGATGCCCTGGGGGGCGGCGGCGGCGAGTTCGGCGGCGGCCTGTTCGAGGCGCGTGTAGATTTCGGGATGGGCGGCGAGGTGGCGGAGGACGGCGAGTCCGGCGCTGACGGCGAGCGGGTTGCCGGAGAGCGTGCCGGCCTGATAGATGGGGCCGCTGGGGGCGACGAAGGTCATGATGTCGCGACGGCCGCCGTAGGCCGCGATGGGGAGGCCGCCGCCGATGACTTTGCCGAGAGTGGTGAGGTCGGGGCGGATGCCGTAGAGGGCCTGGGCGCCGCCGGCGGCGACGCGGAAGCCGGTCATGACTTCATCGAAGATGAGCAGGGAGCCGTTGTCGGCGGTGAGGCGGCGGAGGGCCTGATGGAAGCCCGGGGCGGGCGGGATGCAGCCCATGTTGCCGCAGACGGGTTCGACGATGACGGCGGCGATTTGCGGGCCGTGGAGGCGGAAGATTTCTTCGAGCGCGGGGACGTCGTTGTAGGGCGCGGTGAGGGTGGTGTCGCTGAAGCCTTTGGGGACGCCGGGGGAATCGGGGAGGCCGAGCGTGGCGACGCCGGAGCCGGCTTTGACGAGCAGGGAATCGACGTGGCCGTGGTAGCAGCCTTCGAACTTGACGGTGAGGTCGCGGCCGGTGAAGCCGCGGGCGACGCGGAGGGCGCTCATGGTGGCTTCGGTGCCGGAGTTGACGAGGCGCACCATTTCGACGGAGGGAACCATGGCGCGGACGGTTTCGGCGAGTTCGATTTCCTGTTCGGTGGGGGCGCCGAAGCTGGTGCCGCGGGTGAGGGCTTCGGCGACGGCGTCGAGGACGACGGGGTGGCGGTGGCCGAGGATGAGGGGGCCCCAGGAGCCGATGTAGTCGATGAACTCGTTGCCGTCGGCATCGAAGATATGGGAGCCTTCGCCGCGGGCGATGAAGGGCGGGGTGCCGCCGACGCTGCGGAAGGCGCGAACGGGGGAATTGACGCCGCCGGGGATGGAAAGCCGGGCGCGTTCGAAAAGCTGAGTGGATCGGGTCTGCTGCAAGGTGTGGCTGCTCCGCGAAATTTGGTCTACGAAGTTGAGCTTAAAGCATCGGGGCGGGCGGAGAGCGCGGCGGCGCGGTTTGGTGTCACTATAATAGGAATTCCATTGATGAAGTTATCCAGATTCGCGGCAGCAGTTCCCCTCTGCGTTTGTGTCTGCATTTGCCTCGCGCTGGCGGGGTGCAGGAGCGCTTCGTCGCCGGACGTGGCGGCGACGGTGAATGGCCGGCCGATTTATTACGCCGATGTGGACCGCGCGTATCGCACGCAGTTTCCGGGCAAGTCGGAGGGGGAGACCGACGATCAGATTCAGATCCGGCGGCTGGAGATCCTGCGGTCGCTGATCGATAACGAACTGATGCTGCAGCGGGCCGAGAAGCAGGGGCTGGTGGCGACGGACGCGGATGTGGATGCGCGGCTGAACGAGCTGAAGTCGCCGTACACGAAAGAAGAGTTCGACCGGCAGCTGAAGGACGAAGGGATCACGCTGGATGAGCTGAAGACGCGCATTCGCAAAGACGAGAGCGTGAAGAAGCTGTTCAACAAAGACATCACGTCGAAGATCAACATTTCGGATGCCGATGTGGCGGGGTTTTATAACGGCAACCGGGGGAATTTCAATCTGCCGGAGCCGCAGGTGCATATGGCGCAGATTGTGGTGACGTCGCATCCGGACCCGAATGTGCGCAATCTGAAGAACGACAAGGCGCGGACGGACGAAGAGGCGCGGCGGAAGATTCAGGCGATCGATGCGCGGCTCCGGCAGGGCGAGGATTTCGCGATGGTGGCGCAGAATTATTCGGAAGATCCGAATACGACGCCGAACGGGGGCGATCTGGGCTTTCTGCCGGAGTCGTCGCTGGATAAGACGAGTCCGGATCTGCGCAAGCTGGTGTTCGCGCTGGGGCCGGGGCAGCTTTCGCCGATTCTGCACACGGGCGATGTGTACCGCATCCTGCGGATGATTTCGAAGGAGCCGGCGGGGCAGCGGGATCTGGGCGATCCGCGGGTGCAGCAATCGATTCGCGAGACGCTGCTGAGCCGCAAGGATCAGCTGCTCAAGACGGCTTACTACGAGACGGCGCGGAACGCGGCGAAGGTTGTGAACAACATGTCGCAGAGCGTGCTGAACATGGCGACCGATACGGGCGCGGCGAAGAAGTAGCGCGGCTACTTTTCCGATTCACGGATGCGCACGGTGCGGCCTTCGAGCGTGACGCGTCCTTCCACAATGGCCTGAATGGCCCGCGAATAGATGGAATGCTCCTGGGCGAGGATGCGCGCGGACAGCGTGTCGACGGTGTCGTCGTCGAAGACAGGGACGGCGGACTGCAGGAGGATGGGCCCGGAGTCGAGAGCTTCATCGACGTAATGAACTGTGCAGCCGGCGATTTTGACGCCGTAGTCGAGGGCCTGTTTTTGCGCGTCGAGGCCGGGGAAGGCGGGGAGCAGGGACGGGTGGATGTTGAGGATGCGGCCGGAGAAGGCGCGGATGAAGCCGGCGCTGAGCAGGCGCATGAAGCCGGCGAGGCAGACGAGTTCGACGCCGTGGGTTTGCAGTTCCTCGATGGCGAGGCGGTCCCAGGCTTCGCGGTTGAGGCCGGCGGAGGGGATGACGCGCAGCGGGATGCCGCGCTGGCGGGCGATTTCAAGGCCACCGGCGGAGGGGCGGTTGGAGATGACGACGGCGATTTCGGCGTCGAGCCTGCCCTGGGCAATGCTGTTGGCGATTGCCTCGAAGTTGGAGCCGCGGCCGGAGAGGAGTACGCCGAGGCGCATCGTTACCGATACTCCACGCGACCGCGGCCGCGGCGCTGTTCGACGATTTCGCCGATGATCCAGGGCGTTTCGCCGGCGCGCTGGAGGGAGCGAAGGGCGGCGTCGGCCTTCTTTTTCGGGGCGACGAGAATCATGCCGACGCCGAGGTTGAAGGTGCGGCGCCAGTCCGCCACGGGGACGTTGCCGATGACGCGGAGGAGTTCGAACAGGGGCGGAACGGTCCAGGATTTTGTATCGATGGCGGCGGCGAGGCCTTTGGGGAGGACGCGCGGGAGGTTGTCGGTAATTCCGCCGCCGGTAATATGTGCCGCGCCCTGGATGGCGGAGGCGCGGACGAGGGTGGAAATGGCCTTGAGGTAACTGCGGTGAACTTTGAGTAACTCGTCGCCGAGCGAGGTGCCGGTTTCAAGGAGGATAGATTCGAGGCGGAGTCCGGCGACGTCGAAGAGTAACTTGCGGGCGAGCGAGTAACCGTTGGTGTGAAGGCCGGTGGAGGGCAGGGCGATGAGAAGGTCGCCGGCTTTGGTGCGCGAGCCGTTGAGGATCTCTTTCTTTTCGACGACGCCGACGATGGTGCCGGCGATGTCGTATTCGCCATCGAGATACATGCCGGGCATTTCGGCGGTTTCGCCGCCGATGAGGGCGCAGCCGTTGGCGGCGCAGCCGCGGGCGATGCCGGAAATGACCTGGGCGGCGACGCCGGCTTCGAGTTTGCCGACGGCCAGATAGTCGAGAAAGAAGAGCGGCCGGGCGCCCTGAACGGCGATGTCGTTGACGCAGTGATTGACGAGGTCCTCGCCGACGGTGTCGTGCCGGCCGGCGGCGAAGGCGACTTTGAGCTTGGTGCCGACGCCATCGACGGAGCTGACGAGGACGGGTTGTTTCATCTTCGGCAGAGCGAAGCAGCCGCCGAAGGAGCCGATGTCGGTGAGTACGCCTTTGGTGAAGGTGGCGCGGGCCATTTTGCGGATTGCACCGACGGCGCGGTCTGCTTCGTCGATGTTGACTCCGGCGTCGCGATAAGAAATTGGTTTTGCCATGCGGAACGAACCAGTATAGCGGTTGAGGTGCGCTAACTTTCCAGCAGAAAAGTGACGGGGCCGTCGTTGACGAGTTCTACTTCCATGTGTGCCTGAAAAACGCCGGTGCGGACGACTAAGCCGGACTGGCGGAGTTGTTCGACGGTGTAGTCGTAGAGGGTTCTGGCTTCGGCGGGAGGGGCGGCGGCGTCGAAGCCGGGACGGCGGCCGCGGCTGCAGTCGCCGTAAAGGGTGAATTGCGAAATGAGCAGGAGCGAGGCGCCGGATTCGAGGACGCCGAGGTTCATGCGGCCGTTTTCATCGGAGAAGATGCGCAGGTGAAGCAGTTTGTGCGCGAGGCGGTCGGCGTCGGCGGTTGTGTCGGTTTTGGCGATGCCGATGAGGACGACAAGTCCGGGGCCGATGGAACCTTCTAAGTGGCCCTCAACTGTAACTGAAGCGCGGGTGACGCGCTGAATAAGAAATCGCACGAATATGTTCTCAGTGTGTATGTACTAATTCAACTTAACTTCAATTTAACGTACGACATGATATAGTCATTCGCAGGGAGAATTATGGCAAGACCCAAGAAGTCCGACAGCAACGCATCTATCCTTGAATACGCGCTTCGCCATCTGGAACAGGAACGTGACGAGATTCAGGCAAAAATCGATCACGTGCTGAGCCAGTTGGGAAAGAAGGCTGCCGCGCCCGCGCCTGCCGCTGTTTCCGCTCCGGCTGCCGCGCCTGCGCGTAAGAAGCGCACGCTGAATGCGGCCGCGCGCAAGAGAATCGCCGCGGCGCAGAAGAAGCGCTGGGCCGAGCATCGCAAGACACTGGCCAAGGCGGCACCCGCCAAGACCGCACCCGCGAAAAATAAGGCCGCAACCAAGAGCGAATAGTATCTGCTTCGGGTCCGTTTTCTGAACTACCTGTTGTTCCTCTGAACGATTTCGGCTGCCGGGCCCGCGGCCGCATCGTTCTTCAATCAAAAAAAACAGATTAGTAAGACCGGCCGTCTAATTAAAACCGGCCGGCTAATTAGAGCCAGTTGTCTTATTAGAACCGGCCGTCTTAGTCGAACCGGTCTTTACCTGGTTTGTCTAACGGCCCGCGCCGCGTGCCTGCGGAACGGCGCGCAACTGGGCTTCTTCGAGACGGTTGGCTTCCTGCCAGGTGTAAATCATGCGGTGGATGACAGTAATGTTGGAGAGGACTCCAATTACCCAGAGCACCGGGGCCATGCGGTTAAAGAGCGCGCCGATGATAATCAGCACGATTCTTTCGGGCCGTTCGAGAAATCCGACTTTACAGCGCGGAATGGCGTTTTCGGCGCGCGCCCGCGTGTAACTGATCATGACGGAACCCATCATCACAACGGCAGTCAGAACGACATACAGGTTGCGGTTGATGGAGGCGTAGTAGACGAGCAGGCCGACGAGAAGGCCGAGGTCGGAGTAACGATCGAGGACGGAATCGAAGAAGCCGCCGAACATGGTGACCTGATTGGTTTCGCGGGCGACGCGGCCATCGACCATATCGAAGAGGCCGGCGCCGATGACGACGAGGCCGGCGTTGAAGAAGCGCCCCATGCCGAACAGCCACGCGGCCCAGACATTGATCAGCAGGCCGATGAAGGTAAGAACGTTGGGATGAACGCGCGAGAGTGCGAGGGCGCCGACGATGGCGTCAATGATGCGGCCGAAAAACAGACCGATAGCGCGCGTACCTGTCATAGCTGCTTACTCCGCCAGTTCGTGAATCGTCTGCAGTTTGAGGATTTCCAGTTCCTTGGTGCCGCCGGGCGCCTGCATTTTGACCACGTCGCCGACTTCTTTGGCCAGCAGCGAGCGGCCGATGGGGGACTGGGTGGAAATGCGGCCGTGGGCGGCATCCGCCTCTTCGCTGGTGACCAGATAATAAACGATCTCTTCGTTTTTCTTCGTATCGAGCACGACGACGCGGGAGCCGAGGCCGACGCGGTCATGGGGAATCTTCGTGAGGTCGATCATGGAGAATTCCGCCAGACGTTTCTGGAGGGCGCCGAGACGCGCGTTGACCAGACCCTGCCGCTCTTTGGCCGCATGATACTCCGCGTTTTCGCTGAGATCGCCGTGTTCGCGGGCTTTCAGTATTTCTTTGGGGAGTTCATTCCGTAGCTCATATTCGAGCGCGGTAATTTCGTCCTGCAGCTTCTTTTTAATATCGATCATGATTCGAGGCGCGAGCCCCTTTGGGTCATTATAGCCATTCGCCGGGCCCGGACCGGGCGGCGCGCGGGCTTAACTGCGCATGCGGAGCATCAGATAGAGGCCGGCCAGGGAGAATAATGCGTCGGGCGACCAGGCGGCGACGACGGGCGGAAGATAGTTGACGTTGCCGATTTGTTCGAATAACTGGCCGACGCCGAGATAGGCCATGGCGACGCCGATACTGACGCCGATGCCGGCCATGGCGCCGCGGTTGCCGACGAGAAAACCGAAGGGCACCGAGATGAGGGCCATGATGAGGGCAAAGAGGGGAACGGAGAACTTCTTGTAATACTGGACGCGAAGACGGACGGTGTCGAAGCCGCTTTGCTGGAGGTCGCGGATGTATTTGCCGAGTTCGCGGTAATTCATCTGCTTATCCTGCTTCACTTCCTTGAGGAAGTCTTCGGGGGTTTCGGTGAGTTCGGGGAAAGTTGTTACCTGGAACTCCTGGAGCTGGCACTCATCGACGCCGCAGAGGTCGCGCGCGGTGCCCTGTTCCCAGACCCAGGCGTGGATGGCCTGCTGCCAGCGGGCGCGGTTGGCGGCGATCTGGCGTTTGACGTGGAAGCTTTTCGGGTCGAGTTCGAAGACGTAAGGTTCGACCATTACTTTTTCGACGGGGTCGAAGTATTTGTAATAGAAGATGCGGTAGTCGTGGATGATCCACTTGCGCTCGGGATGCAGATAGGTCTGAACGGGGCGGCCTTTGATTTCGTTGCGGATGGCGTCCTGAATCTGGTTGGCGCGGGGGAGCCAGGAATAGTCGAAGGCGAAGAGTCCGGCGCTCAGAAGGGCGCTGACGACCATGACGGGGAGCGCGAGGCGGCGGACGCTGATGCCGCAGGCTTTGAAGGCGGTGACTTCGTTGTTCTTGGTCATGACGCCGAAGGAGACGAGGACGGCTACGAGGACGCTTTCGGGCATGATGTCGTAGACGAGTTTCGGCGTGAGGAAGAGATGGTAAGTGAGGACGCGATCGAAGGAGATATGGTTTTTGACGATGTCGCCGAGTAAGTCGAAGAAGGTGAAGACCTGGACCATGGTCACGAAACTAATCAGCGAGACGGTGAAGTAGAAAAGGAAGTTGGACAGGACGTAACTATCGAGGATGAGGAAGGCGGCGAGGCGGGTGCCGCCGGCGGCGACGGTCTGGCGGCCGGAATCGACGCGCTGCGAGAGGCCGGCGAACCAGGCGGTGAGCGCCTGGCGGGCGTCGCCGATGAGGTCGCGGTCGCCGGGGGCTTCCATGCGGACGATCATGGCGAGGCCGGCGAGACCGAAGACGGCATTGGGCAGCCAGGAGGCGAGTTCCACGGGCAGGGAGTGGGCGCGGGCGAGGCTGGTGAGGCTGATGTAGGAAACGTAATAGCCGAAAAAGGCGAGCAGAATCGCCCAGATGTAGCCGGAGGAGCGGCCGCCTTTGCGCGACGAGGTGCCGAGCGGAATGCCGACCATGGCGAGCATGAGGCAGGCGATGGGAAGGGCGAAGCGCTTGTGCAGTTCGATGCGGGCGTCGGTGGACTCCTGCTTATTTTTCGGAGTGGCCTTGACGACGCGCCAGAGTTCCTTCGTGAGCATTTCCGAGAAGGGTTTGGCGGTCTGCTTTTCATGGGGCTGGGCCTGCAGGACGGTGGCGCCGGTGGGGGCGATGGAATGGTAAGGGGCTTCGTGGGTGCCGTAGTCTTTGAGGGTGAGCTGGATGCGGTTGTTTTTCGAATCGGCGACGGCGAGGGCTTCGCGGGCGACGGTGACGCGGGGGCCGGCCTGGGCATCCTTGAGGCCGGTTTTGCGGTCGGCGGCGGGGGTGAGGTCGGCGATGAAGACGCCGTCCCAGACGACGACGGGGCCGGCTTCGGATTTGACGTCGTCGACGTAGAGGACGGTGGTGTCGTTGGTGAACTGATCTTCAAAGACGCGGGGTTCGACGTCGGCGGTGAGCTGGGAGGCGGCGACGCTGTTGAGGATCTTGTATTCGGCGCGAATGGCGAGCGGGTTGAGCCAGACGGCGCAGGCGCCGGAGACGAGCATGGCGAGGAAGGCGAAGGTCAGCACGGGGGCCGCGACGATGCGGGTGGAGACGCCGGCCGATCGCATGGCGATCATCTCGTTGTCGCCGGAGAGGCGGCCGAGGCCGACGAGAATGCCGACGAGCACGCCGAAGGGAATGGAGAGCAGCAGAACGGGCGGGAGCGCGAGGGCGAACAGTTCCAGCGCGGCGAGGCCTTTGGCGGAGCGCACGACGATTTCGAAGAGGCGGCCGATGCCCTGGAGAAAAATGATGAACGTTGCCAGCGCGGTGGCCAGCAGCGAACTAGTGAGGATTTCGCGGAAGACGTAGCGACTGAGAATCTTCATCGCGACGCGGCGGTTTGCACCTGCAGGAACGGGGAAGGCACGAGGGGAAGTTTGGGTTGCTCGTCGTCGACCCTGGTCATTTCCAGATCGTCAATCAGTAACGAGGGTGCGACGACGGTGACTTCGGCGGCGCCGTTGCCGTAGCCGAGAAGGGCGAAGGGGGCGCCGTTGTCGAGGTAGTTGAAGGTGACCGAATCGTCGCCGGCTGCCAGGATGTCTTTCAGCGAGCGGGCGCTCATGCTGCGGAAGCGCTGGCCGCGGACGAGTTCTTCGTGGCCGTCGGGATAGAGCCGGTAGAGATAGACGGGAGCGCTGACGGGGTGGCCGGTGCCGGCGGCGGCGATGACTTTGCGGGCTTCGTCGAGCGTGGCGGAGGAGGGGAAGTCGAGCTTGCGGACGATGATGGCGTAGGGGAGGCCGCGCTGCTGGACGAGGTCGAGGAGTTTCTGCCTGAGTTCGGCGATGGTGCTGGTTTCGCGCGCCTTGACGATGAGGTTGGTGGGGACGGGTTCTTCGGCGCCGTAATTGGCGGCGAGGCGGCCGCGGCCGTTGGAATCGTTGTAGCCGCGGACGGGCTGGCGGGAGCGGAGGAAGTCTTTGAGGACGCCCTTTTCGACGAGGGTGACGGGCTTATCCTGCACGCCTTCTTCGTCGGCCTCTTCCTGACCGAACAGGGGCAGGGTGGGATCGTCGACGACATCGAAAAACTCGGGCATGATGCGGACGCCGCGGCGGCCTTCGAGATCGGTGGACTTGGCCTGGGTGGAGCCGCCGGCTCCGCTCAGGGCCTTGCGGGAGATGTGGACGTTGCGGCCGAGCAGGTCGGCGAGCAGCTGCGGCGAGGCCATGCCTTCGAACAAGACGGGACCGGCGTAGTCCTCGCCCATGGGCGCGACGGCGAGTTTGGCGAGCTGGCTGCCGATCTGGTTGGCGGCTTTGGTCAGCTCGTCTTCGGAGAACATCTTTTTGATGTCGCGGGTATAGAATTCGGCGGCGTCGCGCAGGATCATGCCGTCGGCGGCCTGGGTGGAGGCGCGGATTTCGACCATGCCGACGGTGTCGGGTTCGCGGAGGAGGGTGCCTTCGCTGGTGACGAGGCGGTGGAGGCTGTCGATGGCGGTGTAGTCGACGCTGGAGTTGCGCAGCGCGGGATAGGCGGAGAAGGCCTTTGAGACGTTGCGGACGCGTTCGGTCCAGGTCTTGTCGTCGAACCTGGCGGGGGTGTAGTCGTGAAGGGCGACGAAGGGCTGGGGCGGGGTGAAGTCGGCGAGCTGATCGGTGATGGTGAGGTTGCGGAGGGCGGCGCGTTTGCGGGCGATGGACTGGAGGGCGCCCTTGAACGAAGAGTCGGTGGCGAGCCAGAGGAACTGGCGCATGACGAGGGGATTGTCGTCTTCGAGGGGGATGCGCAGTTCGTAGCGGGGGCCGGCGGCGTTGGCTCCGGTCCAGTTGGTGTTGTCGAACTTATAATCGCCGACGCGGATGCGAACGCGGGGCGAGCGGAAACTGTTGGTGTTGGAGGAGACGAGGCCGCCGAGCATGGCGCCGGCGGACCAGATGTGCTGGTCATCCACCTCATAGCTGATGAAGTACGGCTTGTCGAGTTCGCCGAGAGAGAGGGTGAGCGAGCGCTTCAGCTCGGCCTGCATGGAATCGAGGACGGGATCGGGCTGCGCGGCGTGCGCGGCGGTGCTCAGCGCGACGGTGCTCAAAGCGACGGTGACGAGAATGGCAGCAGTGGTTTGGCGGATCATTTCCGGCCCTCGGTGAGCGGAGACGGAAGGAGCGGGAGCAGATCGTGCGCCGCATCCTTCTTTTCAATTTCGATTTCGGAAATCAGGATGGCGGGCGAGATGGCGGAGACCGGCACCTGGCCGGATTCGGCGCCGCAGTAGCCGTTGAAGACCTGCTGCTTATCGGAAGTGGCGATGATTTTGGCGAAGCTGGCGAGCGGGGTGCCGACGATATCGGCGCCGCGGATGAGCTCATCGGGGCGGCCGTCCGGGTAGACCTTATAAACGATGACGGGGACGACGCTGAAGGCCTGCAGGCCGGAGCGGGAGGTGGTGGTGAAGCCGCTGGTGATGTCTTCGAAGTAGAGGCCGTAGGGCTTGTTCTGGCGCCTGATTTCATCGATGAGCATCTTGCGCAGATTTTCGTCCGAGAGGCTGCGCGTGCTGGAGACGATGAGGTTGGACTGGCGGGAGACGACTTCGAGGCCGGGCTGGCGGCGGCCGTGACCGTTGGAGTGGTCGAAGCCTTCGATGGGCGAGCGCGACATGAGGAAGCTTTTGAGGACGCCGTTTTCGACGGCTTTGACGGGGCGGGCGGCGACGCCTTCGTCGTCGTATTCGTACCAGCCGTTGAGGTCGACGCCGCCGAGTTTGCGGAGCGTGGGGTCGAAGGTGACGGAGAGGAAATCGGGGAGGATTTTGCTGCCGACGCTGCCGGTGAAGGTCTGGCCTTCGGCTTCATCCTTCTGGCGATGGCCTTCGACGCGGTGGCCGAAGATTTCGTGGAAGAAGACGCCGGAAGCGCGGCCGGAGAGAATGGCGGGGCCGACGAAGGGTTCGGCGGTGCGGGCTTTGAGGAGGGCTTCGACGTGTTCGCCGACCTTTTTCACGGCGGCGCGGATGAGGGCGTCGGAGGGCAGGTCTTTGGAATCGACGGCTTCGAAGCTGTCGAAATCGGAGACGTCCATGCCATCGGCGGCCTTGGCGCTGGCGGTGATGGTGATGCGCGCGAAGCCGCGGCCGTGCTGTACGCGGGTGCCTTCGGTGTTGACGAAGTAACGGTTGTCGGTGGAGGCGGCGACGGCGACGTCGGAGGCGAGCAGGTCGGGGTATTTGAGGAAGTCGCGCGAGGCTTCACGGGCGGATTTGGTCCACTTGTCGGCGTCGAACTTCAGGGTGGCGGAGGCTTCGGAGTGGGCGTAGCTTTCTTCGTTGGAAAAATCGGCGGACTGGTCGCGGTCGGCGGCCTTGACCTGCTGGTTGGTTTTGATGCGGATGAGGCGTTCGGCGGCGGCGCGGTAGACGCGGTCGGTTTCGAGCCAGATGCGGTCTTTGATGGCGGCGGGGGAATCGTCGATGGCGACCTGGGTGCCGGAGGTGAACTGGATGCGGTCGCCGCGGACGCGACGGAAGTTATCCATTTTGGGGTCGCCGACGCGCACGGTGACGTCGAGGAAGCGGTTTTTGCCGCCACCTTTGGAGTTGATTTCGCCGAGGCTGGCGCTGACCGAGAAGCTCTCCTGTTCGGTGACTTCGTAAGAGAGGAAGTAGGGGGCGGGGTCGGCCTTCTGTTTCAGAGTCTGGTAGTTGCGCTGCAGTTCGTCCGCCATGGTGGTGAGGACGACACTGTCTGCTCCGAAGGCGGGGGCGGAGACGGCGAGCAATGCCACTATCGCGAGGGTTTTCACAAGTCTTGACAATAACATGGTTTAACGGGGTGTTCGCGGGCAGAAGGCGCGTGGGTATTGGACGCGCGGGCGGCGGATCCGGTTGCCGGGCGGCGAGGCCGGAGTTTGGGGGCGGGTGGCTGGGCGTGGGCGGCTGGGCGCGGCTGATTTGGCATGGCCGGTCATTTGGGTTCATCAGTTGATCTGGGATCATAAGGAGTGATGCGTTCTTTTTTCATGCCGCTTGCGCTGTTGCTGTGTGCCGCCGGAATGGTGGTGGCGGAGGAGCGGATCTACGTTGCCGAGAGCGGAGAGTCGCGGGTGACGGCGATCGAGGGGGCGGGCAATCGAGTGGTGGGCCAGATTACGGTATCGGGCGCGCCGCAGGCGATTGCGGTGTCGGTTGACGGGCGGCGGCTGTTTGTCTCGGGCGAGACGAAAAACGCGGTGGATGTGGTGGACCGGCTGACGGGGAAGCTGATCCGCAGCGTGGCGACGGGGCGGCGGCCGGGCGATCTGGTGCTGGCGCCGGAGGGGCGGAAGCTGTTTGTGGCGGCGCGCGGGGCGGGGGCGGTGGAGGTGATCGATACGGCGACGCTCGAGAAGGTGAAGACGATCTTCACGGGCAAGGAGCCGGCGGGGATGGCGCTGACGCCGGACAATACGCGGATTGTGGCGGCGTCGGCGGGGGAGCGCAAGCTTTCGGTGATCAACATCCGGACCGAGGCGGTGGAGTTTGAGATTCCGGTGGCGGGCGTGCCGCAGGCGGTGGCGTTCGAAGCGGACAGGAGCCTGACGATTCATCGCGTGTTTGTAATGCTGGCGGGCGATGGGGGCGTTGAGGTGATGGATTGGGCGACGCGGAAAGCGGTGAGCCGGCTGGCGGGGGCGGCGCGCGGGGTGGCGGCGTCGCCGGACGGGAAGATGCTTTGGGTGGCGATGAATGACGCGGTCACGGTTTATGCGTTGCCGGAGTTGAAGAAAGCGGCGACGGTACAGGTGGGGAAGGGCGCGTCGGCGATTGTGTTTACGCCGGACGGGAAGCGGGGGCTGGTGGCGGGGAGCGCGGAGGGCACGGTTTCGGTGGTGGACGCGGCGGCGTGGAAGGAGCTGGCGCGCGTGGCGGCCGGCGCGGGGCCGCGCGGGATTGCGGTGGCGGAGTGACGGTGGCGCGTAAACCGGAGGTGATGAGTCCGGCCGGGTACTGGCCGCAGTTGCGGGCGGCGGTGGAGGCGGGGGCGGACGCGGTTTACTTCGGGCTGAAGCATTTCACGGCGCGGGCGAAGGTTGGGTTTGCGCTCGATGAACTGCCGGAGGTGATGCGCACGCTGCACGGGCGCGGGGTGCGCGGCTACATTACGTTCAACACGCTGATCTTCGAACATGAACTGCGGGAGGCGGCGAAGACGGCGGTGGCGGTGGCCGAGGCGGGCGTGGATGCGCTGATTGTGCAGGACGCCGGGATGCTGGGGCTGCTGCACCGGACGGTGCCGGGCATGGAGCTGCATGCCAGCACGCAGATGAGCATTACCGATGCGGAGGGCGCGCGGTTTGCGCTGAAGCTGGGGGCGCAGCGGGTGACGCTGGCGCGCGAGCTTTCGATCGCGGAAGTGAAGCGGATTTACGAGCAGACCGGGTGCGAGCTGGAGATGTTCGTACACGGGGCGCTGTGCGTGGCGTACTCCGGCCAGTGTTTTTCAAGCGAGGCGTGGGGCGGACGCAGCGCCAACCGCGGGCAGTGCGCGCAGGCCTGCCGGCTGCCGTACGAACTGATGGTGGACGGGCGCGAAGAGCCGCTGGGCGAGGCGCGGTATCTGCTGTCGCCGGGCGATCTGTACACGCTGAAGCAGGTGCCGGAGATTGTGGCATCCGGCGTGGGGGCGCTGAAGATCGAGGGCCGTTACAAGGACGCCGAGTATGTGGCGCTGACGACGGCGGCGTATCGCAAGGCGGTGGACGAAGCGTGGGCGGGGCGCGAGGTGAAGGTGACGGCGGCCGAGGAGATGCGGCTGGAGCAGGTGTATTCGCGCGGGCTGGGGTCTTACTTCGCGACGGGGACGAATCATCAGGCGGTGGTGCGGGGCCGGGCGCCGAGGCATCGCGGGGTGCGGATGGGGCGGGTGGAGCAGGTGACGGAGGATTCGGTCGTCATTGTAAAGAGTTCGGCGGCGGAGCTGCGCGAGGGCGACGGGCTGGTGTTCGATGCGGCGGACTGGCGGAGTCCGGAGGAGCCGGAAGAGGGCGGGCGGGTGTATGAGATTCAGCGTCAAAAAGGCGGGCGGCTGGAGCTGAGGTTCGGCAACCGGGCGGTGCGGTTCGAGCGCATACGGGCGGGCGACCTGGTGTGGCGCAGCAGCTCGCCGGAGGTGACGCAGGCGGCGCGGGTATACACGGAAGCCGCGATGCCGGTGCAGCGGCGCCGGGTGGATGTGCGGGTGCGGGCGCGCGAGGGTGAGCGGCTGAGGGCGGAGTGGAGCGTGGCGGGGCAGTTGCCGGCGAGCGCGGTGGTGGAATCGGCGGCGGCGCTGGGCCGCGCGGATAAGCGAGGGCTGGGCGTTGAGGCGCTGCGGGAGCAGTTCGGGCGGCTGGGCGGGACGGCGTACGAACTGGGAGAGCTCGAACTGGATGTGGAGGGGATGCCGTTTGCTCCGGTGTCGCTGCTGAATCAGCTGCGTCGCGAGGCGGTGGAGAGGCTGGACGCGGCGGCGACGCTACGGCCGGCGCGCGAGGTGGGCGATCCGGCGAAGGAGCTGGAGCGCGTTGCGGCGAAGGGCGAAGCCGGGGCGGCAGCGGCGGGCGAGTGCGAACTGCATGTGCTGGTGCGGACGGCGGAGCAGCTGGAGGCGGCGCTGAAGGCGCGGCCGGCTTCGATTACGCTCGATTACCTGGATCTGTACGGGTTGCGGCCGTCGGTGGAGCGGGTGCGGGCGGCGGGGGTGGCGGTGCGGGTGGCGAGTCCGCGGGTGCTGAAGCCGGGCGAGGCGAAGATCGTGGATTTTCTGGTGAGTCTGGATTGCCCGATTCTGGTGAGGGCGACGGGGATTCTGAACGCGCTGCGGGAGCGGGAGGCGCGGGTGGTCATTGGAGACTTCAGTCTGAATACGGCCAATTCGCTGTCGGCGGCAGAGTATCTGGCGCTGGGGGTGGAGCGGCTGACGCCGACGCACGATCTGAATGCCGAGCAGGTGGCGGGGCTGGCGCGCGGGGCGGGGAGCGGCAGGATCGAGGCGATTGTGTATCAGCATCTGCCGGTATTTCACACGGAGCATTGTGTGTTCTGCCGGTTTCTTTCGAGCGGAACCAGTTATAAAGACTGCGGGCGGCCGTGCGAGAAGCATCGCGTGGAGCTGCGCGACCAGGCGGGGCGGCTGCATCCGGTGATGGCGGACGTGGGGTGCCGCAATACGGTGTTCGGAGCGGAGGCGCAGGAGGCGAGCGCGCATCTGGAGGCGTGGCGCAGGGCGGGGATCCGGCACTTCCGGCTGGAGTTTGCGCACGAAACGGCGGAGGAGGCGGGCGAGGTGACCGGGCTGTTCGCGCAGGCCATTGCGGGAAAGATGACGGGCGCGGAGCTGGGGCGGCGGCTGAAGGCGATTGCGCCGGGCGGGACAACGCAGGGGAGTTTGCACGTGGCGCCGCGCTACGATGTGCTGCCGGTATTGCAGTAAGAGCGGGCGGGCGGCGGGGAGCGGGCGTTTTGCCAGTGTGGCGGGGCTTTGGTATGCTGAGCCTCGGAAGGAATCCAAATGAACATGAAAATGACCTACGTTTTTGGCGCGGTGGGGCTGCTGGCGATTGCGAGCCTCGGGATCGGACTGGCGCAGGCGCCGGCCGGCGGCGGCGAGAAGAAGGCGGCGACGCCCGGCCTGACGCTGACGTCGAGCGATTTTGAAGACGGCGGCATCATCCCGAACCGGTTTACGCAGGCCGATCCCAATGCGGTTTCGCCGAAGCTGGACTGGACGAACGTGCCGGAGGGCACGGTGAGTTTCACGCTGATTTTCCACGATCCGGATGCGGCGCTGCAGAAGAAGACCGACGACGTGCTGCACTGGATGATCTTCAACATTCCGGGCACGGCGAAGGGTCTGCCGCAGGGCGTGCAGAAGGTTGCGACGATGCCGGACGGGACGGTGCAGGGCAAGAACCGGGCGGGTAATGTGGGCTACATGGGTCCGGGCGCGCCGGCGCAGGGTCCGTATCATCACTACACGTTCGAGCTGTTCGCGCTGGATACGAAGCTGGACCTGAAAGAAGATGCGACGCGGGCGGATGTGCTGAAGGCGCTCGACGGGCATATTCTGGGCAAGGGCGTGCTGGAAGGCCGGTTCCATCGCTAGAAAGATCGCCAGAAAGAAAGCCGAACCGAGGCAATGACGCGGCGGCGGGCCCTTGCGGGCTTCGCCGCCGTTTGTTTTGAGGGACTTCGCCGCCGTTTGTTTTGAGGGACATGGGGGGCTGGCGGGGCGGCCCTATCCGAAGTCGATCTTGACCGCTTGCGGGGGTGCGCCGAGACTGGGAACATGTCGCGTACCGGCCGAGCCGGCGTCATCATCCTTTGCCTCGCCGGACTGGCGGTGAATGCCGCGCTGATCGGGCCGGCGTGGATCTATACGGCGACGGCGCAGACGGACTTCATGGATCTGTACGCGGGCGGCAGGCTGGCGTTCACGCACGATCTGTATGTGCCGGCGAAGGTGATGGAGGCCGAGCTGCAGGCGGAAGGCAAGTACAGCCCGACGCGGCTGTTCATGCGGCTGCCGTGTTTTTCGCTGTTCTACTGGCCGCTGGCGCAGTTGCCGTATCAGGCGGCGTCGAGAGTCTGGGAGGCGCTGTGCGGGCTCAGCGTGGCGGCCTTCGCGATGCTTTGGCCGGCGCGGCGACGATGGCACACGGCGGTGGCCTGCAGCTGGTGTCTGCCGCTGATGATGACGGTGGCGGAGGGGCAGGACATTGGCTTTGTGCTGCTGGCGATGGCGGGTTCGGCAATGCTGCTGCTGCGGCGGCGCGCGGGGCTGGCCGGCGCGGTGGCGTCGCTGTGCCTGGCGAAGTTCCACCTGTTTCTGCTGGTGCCGGTGTGGATCTGCGCGCGGAAGCAATGGCGGTTTGCGCGGGGGCTGGCGGCGGGATGCGCGGGGCTGGGGGCGCTGTGCTTTGTGGCGGGCGGAATGGACTGGCCGCTGCGGTACTACGCGCTGATTCGCGAGCCGGGCAATAATCCGTACAGCGAAATCATGCCGAATCTGCACTCGCTGTTCAGCGGGCTGCCGCACGGCGGGTGGATGGAAGTGGCGGGTGCGGCGGTGGTTGCGCTGGCGGTCTGGACGGTTTCACGAAGGCAAAGCGCGGAGTGCGGGCTGGCGGCGGCGCTGGCGGGCGGGATTCTGGTGGCGCCGCACGCGTATATGGCCGACTGCGCGATGGCGGTTCCGGCGGTGCTGCTGCTGATGCGGCGGAGGGGCAGCTTTCTGCCGATGCAGGTTCTCTTCGCGGTGCTGCTGGCGCCGGTTCCGTGGGTGCTGCTGATGATGGGCATGGGGACGCCGGCGCGCCTCGCGATCGGAGCGATGGTGTTCGGGCTGCCGTTTTACGGCCGGATGCGGCGCGGGCCGGAAGCGCGCGGGGTGCTGCAGCCGGCGTAGCTTTAACGGGTGCAGGTCTAACGGGCACGGAGCTAACGGGCACGGAGCTAACGGGCACAAAGCTAGCCGGCGTGGGCGGCGCAGCGGAGGATGGCCGCGGCCGAGGCGTCGATATCGGCTTCCGTGGTGGACCAGTTCGAGACGGAGATGCGCATGGCGTGCATGCCGTGCCAGTCGGTGGCGCTGAGCCAGCAGGTGCCGTCCTGCTGGACGCGGCGGATGACGGCGGCGGTATTGGCATCGGTAGTGGCATCGGTGTCGGCGGCGGGGTGGAAGCGGACGAGCACCTGGTTGAGAACGACGTCGTTGAGGATTTCGACGCCGGGGCCGGCCGAGAGGCGTTCCGCCATGCGCCGGGCGAGGGCGCAGCAGCGCTCGATCATTTCGGCAACGCCGTTGCGGCCGAGGCTGCGCAGGGCGGCGTAGACGGTGAAGCCGCGGGCGCGGCGGGAGGCTTCGGGCGTCCAGTTGTGGTTGTCGCGAATTTGGTGGGGATCGGCGGCGGGGTCGGGCTGGTAGTAGGGGGCGAGGAGCGTCATGGCGTTCCAGTGGGCGGCGCGGTCGGCAACGATGGCGAGGCCGCAATCGTAGGGGACGTTGAGCCATTTGTGGCCGTCGACGGCGAGTGAGTCGGCCAGTTCGATGCCGGCGAGCAGAGGACGGAGCGAGGGCGAGGCGGCGGCCCAGAGACCGAAGGCGCCATCGACGTGCAGCCAGCCGCGGCGGGCGCGGACGGCGGCGGCGATATCGGCAAGGGGGTCGATGGCGCCGGTGTTGACGTTGCCGGCCTGGGCGCAGACGAGGACGGGGGTATCGATAGCGGCGAGGGTGGAGACGAGCGCATCGGTGCGCATGCGGCCCTGGGGGTCGGTGGGGATGCGGAGGGCGCGGTCGCGGCCGAGGCCGAGCATCTGGAGGGCGGCGAAGATGGAGACGTGGGATTCGTCGCTGGCGACGATGGTGACGGGGGGCGCGCCGGCGAGGCCGAGGCGTTCGACGTCCCAGCCGAGCTGGCTGTAAAGCGCATGGCGGGCGGCGGCGAGACAGGTGAAGCTGGCCATGGTGCAGCCGGTGGTGAAGCCGATGCTGTGGGTGGCGGGAAGGCCGAAGATTTCAAGCAGCCAGGCGGCGGCGACGTGTTCGGCGACGGCGGCGGCGGGCGAGGAGATGGAGGAGAAGGCGTTCTGATCCCAGGCGGAGGTGAGCCAGTCGGCGGCGAGGGCGGCGGGCAGCGAGCCGCCGATGACGAAGCCGAAGAAGCGGGGGCCGGGAGAGGCGAGGAGGCCGGGGGCGATGGCGGAGGCGAGGTGTTCGATCACCTGAGCGGGATCTTCGCCGCGGGCGGGAAGGGGACCGCCGGCGCGGGCGGCCATGGCGGCGAAGCTGGCGACGCCGGCGGGCAGGGCGACGGGGCGAGTGTCGAGGCTGTTGAGGAATTCGAGCGCGAGGTCACAGGTGCGGCGCAGCAGATCCGGAGTGGCTTGCATGTGGCCAGGATAACCTGGTCAGGATCATTCGGTCAGGATCATTCGGGCGCTATTTCTGGCGGCCCCACTGGAAGCCGTCGCGGCGGCGGATGCCGAGGACGTGGATGCGGTGCTCGTCGGGAGGGCGGCCGGGGTTGCCGATGACGGTGAGATCGTCGCCGGGTTTGAGTTTGTTCTTGCCGATGCCCTCGTTGCTGAGTTTGCCGGCGCCGGACCATTCGCCGATCCAGGGTTCGGGGGCGCCCTGGTCGCCGGCGACTTCGAGGCGCAGCAGGGAGTGCGGATTGCCGTACTCAAATTTGACGACGCTGGCGTGGATGCTGATGGTCTTATCGACGAAGTATTCGCCGGCCCACGAATGATGCGCCGCGAGCGGGGCGGCGAGGGCCGGGAGAAGAATCAGCAGGGGCCAGAATCGATTCAGAGACAGACCGGGCAGAAACATAGCGGCGCCACCTTTCGTTTCCAGATACCACAATAACTCCGAACGGGGCAAATGAAACGGGCCCGCGGGGCGCGGCGGGGTTTGCCGGGGCTGCGGCGGCGGGTTTGCCTGGACTGCGGCGGCGGGGTATGCCGGGACTGCGGCGGCGGCGTTTGCCGGGACTGCGGCGGCGGGGTTTGCCGGGCCCGCGGGGCGCGGCGGGGTTTGCCGGACTGCGGCGGCGGGTTTTGCCTGGACGGGGGCCGGGACTGGCGGGGGACTGGGGCACGCCGGGCTAAACCCGCCTCAAACTTCCCTTCGCCGCGCCGATACGACTATTTCCAGCAGTTCAAACAGCAGGAGGTAGCAGGTTGCGAACCCAGTGTGCGCGCGTGCTCGCCGGAGCTTATCTGGCGTGCCTTTTGATCCCCGTGTCGATACTTGTTCCCGCGGATTTACGAGCCGCGGCAGCCGACCGGGTGACGGCGGCGGTCGATTCCGGCCGATTGGTGCGGCTGGAGGGCGGAGTGCATCCGCTGGCGCGGGCGGAAGCGGAGCGAGGCGCGGTGGAGGCGGAGCGGCAGATCAGCGGGATGAGTCTGGATCTGGCGCCGACGCCGGAGCAGCAGGCGGCGCTCGAAGCGCTGCTCGAAGCGCAGCGGGATCCGGGATCGGCGGATTATCAGCGCTGGCTGACGCCGGCCGGGTTTGGCGAGCGGTTTGGCGTGAGTGCGAACGATTTTGCGCGGGTGGCTTCGTGGCTGGAGGCGGAGGGGTTCACGATCGAGCACCGGGCCGAGGCGCGCAACTGGATTCTGTTCGGCGGGACGGCGGCGCAGGTGGCGCGGACGTTCCACACGTCGCTGCGGCGCTATGAGGTGGATGGCGAGATGCATTATGCCAACAGCGTGGCGCCTTCGGTGCCGGAGGCATTTGGCGGGGTGGTGACGGCGATCCGGGGGCTGGACGATTTTCGTCCGAAGCCGACGCGGACGGTGGCGAAGGTGGTGCCGGATTTCAATGCGGCGGGCGGGGTTCATTATCTTGCGCCGGACGATCTGGCGGCGATCTACGACATTGCTCCGCTGTACAAAGCCGGCTACGACGGGCTGGGGCAGAGGCTGGCGGTTGCGGGGCAGACCGATATCAACGTTGCGGATCTGCGGCAGTTTCGCACGCAGTTCGGCATGCCGGTGCGGGATCCGCAGGTGGTGGTGACGGGGGCGGATCCGGGCACCAGCAAGAACGACCTGATTGAGGCGACGCTCGATCTGGAGTGGGCGGGCGCGGTGGCGCGGAGCGCGACGCTGGTGTACGTGAATTCGGGGAACGTGTTCACGTCGGCGCAGTATGCGATCAGCCAGAATCTGGCGCCGGTGCTGAGCTTCAGTTACGGGGCGTGCGAGACGGTGGCGCCGGCGGGATTCCGGGCGGTGGCGCAGCAGGCGGCGGCGCAGGGCATCACGTGGATTACGGCGTCGGGCGACCAGGGGGCGGCGGCGTGCGACTACGGGGCGGCGGTGGCGACGCACGGGCCGGCGGTGAGCTTCCCGGCCGATATTCCGGAGATCGTGGCGGTGGGCGGCGCCGAATTCAACGAGCCGGCGACGGCGTGGGCGGCGCAGAACGGGACGACGTTTGCTTCGGCGCTCGGCTATATGGCGGAGAAGGGATGGAACGACAGCGCGGCGAGCGGGGAGCTTTCGGCGAGCGGCGGCGGGGCGAGCGTGCTGTTCGCCAAGCCGTGGTGGCAGACGGGCGCGGGCGTGCCGGCCGATAATGCGCGCGATGTGCCGGATGTTGCGCTGGCGGCGTCGGCGCTGCACGACGGATTCATGATTTATTCGGGCGGGCAGCTGATGGCGGTGGGGGGAACGTCGGCGAGCGCGCCGGCGTTTGCGGGCATGGTCGCGCTGCTGAATCAGTATCTGGTGGCGAAGGGTTCGATTCCGGCGGCGGGACTGGGGAATCTCAACCCGGGGCTTTATGCGCTGGCGGCGAGTTCTGGCGGCATCTTTCACGACATTACGACGGGCAACAACATTGTGCCGTGCCGGACGGGTTCGGCGGGCTGCGCGAACGGAGCGTTCGGCTACACGGCGGGACCGGGCTACGACCTCGTGACGGGACTCGGCTCGGTGGACGCGTACAATCTGGTGACGAAGTGGACGGCGGTGCCGGCGGCCACGGGAACGACGACGACGCTGGCGGCGAGCGCGGCGCAGATTGCGGCGGCGGGAAGCGTGCTGCTGACGGCGACGGTGGCGGCGGTGAGCGGGACGGCGGCGCCGACGGGCAGCGTGACGTTCACGGCGGGGTCGGTGGTTTTGGGGTCGGCGGCGCTGGGGTCGGCGGCACTGGGCGGCGCGGGCGGCGGGGCGGCGGTCGCCACCCTGACGGTCAAAGGCAGTGCGCTGGCGAGCGGCGCAAACACGGTTACGGCGGCGTATCTGGCGACGGGCGTGTTCCGCGATTCGAACGGCACGGCGACGGTGACGGTGATTCCGGCGGCGCCGGTGGCGACGGCGACAACGGTATCGGCGAGTCCGGCCAGTGTGGCGGCCAGCGGCTCGACGACGCTGACGGTTACGGTGAAGGCCGCGAGCGGAAGCGTGGCGCCGGGCGGCGCGGTGGCGCTGAGTGCGGGCAAGACGGTGCTGGGAACGGTGACTCTGGCGGCGGCGGGAGCGAGCGGCACGGGGGTGCTGACGGTCAAGGCGTCGGCACTGGCGGCGGGAGCGAATACGATTGCGGCGGCGTATACGGCGTCGACAGGGTTTGCGAATTCGGCGGGCACGGTGGTGGTGACGGTGACGGGGGCGACGAGCCCGACAGCGCCATCTCCGACGTCGCCATCTCCGACGGCGCCCGGCACGACAGCGCCCGGCACGACAGCGACAAGCACGACGCTGACCGCCAGCCCGGCGAGCATCGCGGCGAAGGCGTCGACGGTGCTGAACGCGGTGGTGAAGCCGCTCGGCGGCAGCGCGCAGCCGACCGGCGCGGTGCAGTTTCTGCTGGCCGGCAAGCCCGCGGGCACGGCGAATATCGTGGTGGCCAACAGCACGGCCACGGCAAGCCTGACGCTGGCGGGGAGTTTGCTGGCGACGGGGAGCAACAGCGTGACGGCGAGTTACCTCGGGGCGGGGGGCTTCGGCGCTTCGACCTCGCCGGCGATTGCGGTGACGGTGGCGCCGCCGCTGATTGCGACGACGCTGGTGGTGGTGCCGCTGACATCGGCGGCGCAGCAGAACGGCGCGAGGCAGTTTACGGCGACGGTGATTCCGGTGTCGGGGACGGCTGTTCCGGGCGGGACGGTGACGCTGACGAGGGGAAATGTGACGCTGGCGAGCGGGACGCTGTCGGCGGGGGGGAGCGCGACGTTCAGTATTGCGGCGGGAGGATTGCCGACGGGGACATCGGTGATTACGGCAAGCTACAGCGGGTCGGCCACGTTTGCGCCGGCGGTGGCGACGTTTACGGTGTCGGCAGCGCAGAGTACGACGAGATAGGGTTGGGGAGCGCGGCGGCGGGATGTGATGAGGCTGCGATCAGGCTGCGGTCACGCCGGTGACGACGCCGGTGACGGGGATGCCGGCGCGCTGCAGCACCGCTTCCACGTCGCTTGCGCGCAGACGCGTGGCGTCGAACAGAACGGTCAGTTCCTCGCGCGAGGGCGCGATGCGGATGTGCTCGATGCCGTAGAGAGAACAGGCGTTGGCGATCTGCTCCATGAGGGGCTCATCGAGCGGCCGCTGCAGGCGGAAATTTTTCTGAACCTTGGTCATGTTGGAAATTGAATTATAGCGAACCGGCATCGTCCGCCCAGTGGTTCAGCGGTCCCGCGCCGCGTCCAAGGCCGGGGCTGGTGGCGATGGCAGCATCGATGAAGCGCTTGGCGCGGCGAACGGCTTCTTCGATGGCGACGCCGCGCGCCAGCAGCGCTGTGATGGCGGCGGAATAGGTGCAGCCGGTGCCGTGGGTGTGGCGCGTGAGGATGCGGGGCGAGGCGTATTCGGTGAAGCGGCCGCCGCACCAGAGGATGTCGATGGCATCCTGACCCTGACTGAGATGGCCGCCCTTCACGAGCACGGCCCGGGCGCCGAGGGCGGCGATGCGGCGAGCGGCTTCACGCATGTCCTGGGTGGTGGCGACTTCGATGCCGGCCAGGCGCGCGGCTTCGGCGAGGTTCGGGGTGACGAGCGCGGCCTGGCCGATGAGGCGCTGCAGGGCGGCCGCGGCGGAGGCGTCGGCGAGGGCCGGGCCGTGAGAGCTGAGCATGACCGGATCGACGACGAGCGGGAAGGCGAGGCGGCGGGTGGCGCTGGCGTCGGCGAATGAATCGACGATGGCATCGATGATGGCGGCGGTGCCGAGGGCGCCCGTCTTGACGGCCTGCGGGGGAAGGTCTTCGAAGACGGCATCGATCTGTTCGGCGACCAGGGCGGCGTCGAGCGTTTCGACGCGCGACATCCGCACGGTGTTCTGCACGGTGATCAGCGTGACGACGGCGGTGCCGTAGACGCCGAAGCGGTGGAAGGTCTTGAGGTCGGCCTGAATGCCGGCGCCGCCGCCGGGGTCCGAGCCTGCGATGGTGAGCGCGACGGGCACGTCAGTTCAGCTTGCCCATGCCGGGCTGAAAGATTTGTGTGCGCAGGAGGTCGGCGAGCTGGCGGACGTGGCTGAGGTCGTGGTGAGCCCAGGCGTTGAGCAGCTGTTCGAAGGTGAACTCGCCGCAGCTTTCATGGACGCCTTTGCGCGAGAGCACGAGGGGATCGAGGCTGGCGAGCAGTTCGAGGTTGTCTTCGCGCTGCTCCTCCCAGTGGGCGAAGGATTCTTCGGCTTCGCGGCCGGAATAGGTGCCGGCGGCGTAGAAGGCGTCCTGATCGTAATCGGCGAAGAGGGGCGCGTCTTCGGCGAGTATGCGGTCGAGGCGGGCGCGGAAGCAGTGGCCTTCGACGTGGGAAAGATGCTCCAGCATTTCGGCGATGGACCAGCGGCCGGGGCCGGGGCTCCACTCGGTCTGCTGTTCGTGAAGGCCGGCCATGAGGGCGCGGAAGATTTCCGGGGTGGCGGCGAGCTGATCGAGAGCGGGGTGGGTGAGTTTGGGTTTGGGCATGGGTGGCCTGGGTATGGTTTCTTTTCGAGCGCTATTCGACTGGCGTCACGACGATTTCCCGCGATTCGTCTTCGAGCGGGCGGAGGCGGATTTCGGTGCGGCGGCGCGGCAGCAGGGCGGGGAAGCGCTCGGCCCATTCGAGGAGCACGAGCGCGCCGCCGCCGAAGAGTTCGTCGAGGCCGAGGCTTTCCACCTCGCGAGGTTCATCGAGCCGGTAGAGATCGATGTGATAGACGACGTCCGGCGAATGCTGGCCGCCGTACTGGTGAATGAGCGTGAAGGTGGGGCTGGAGACTTCGTCGATGGTGGCGACGCGGCGGCCTTCCACGATGCCTTTGGCCAGCGTTGTTTTGCCGGCGCCGAGGTTGCCGATGAGCAGGACGGCGCCGCGGAGTGCGGGCGCGAGGCGGCGGCCGAGGGCGATGGTCTCCTCTTCAGTCCGGGTCGTGAAGGTTTGTGATTCCACCGATTGCCTCGCCGAAAGTTTCGAAAAGATCTGTTGCCAGCACGGCCTGTTCGCCGCGTTGAGCCGCGGCAAGTTCGCCGGCTTTGCCGTGCAGGAAGACGGCTCCGGCAATGGCGTGCTCGCCGAGGCCGGGGTGCTGGGCGAGCAGAGCGGCGATCATGCCGCAGAGTACATCGCCGGTGCCGCCTTTGGCGAGGGCGGGTGAGCCGGTGGGGTTGATCCAGACGCGGCCGTCGGGAAAGGCGAGCAGGGTGCGTTCGCCTTTGAGTACGACGGTGACGCCGGATTGGGACAGCGCGCGGGCCGCCGCGATGCGGTCCGCCTGAATTTCGGGGATGGTGCGGCCGGTGAGGCGCGCCATTTCGCCCGGGTGCGGGGTGAGGATGCGGGGATGGCGCGGCGTGCTCCACGTTGTGCCGGCGATGGCGTTGAGGCCGTCGGCATCGAGGACGAGCGGCATTTCCAGTTCGCCGAACAGTTGCCAGGCGAGTTCGCGCGTCTCGTCATGGGTGCCGATGCCGGGGCCGAGCGCGGTGAGCGTGCGGGTGGAGGCCAGTTCGAGGATGCGCGGCAGAGCGGCGAGGGCAAGGCCGCCGGATGCGGTTTCGGGCAGCGGTTCGGTCATCAGTTCGGGGCACTGACGCGCGATCTGCGGCAGCACCGATTCGGGGCACGCGACGGTGACCAGACCGGCGCCGGCGCGCAGGGCAGCGATGCCCGTCATGGCGGCGGCACCGCTTTTGCCTTTCGAGCCGGCGACGACGAGCACGTGGCCGAAGCGGCCTTTGTTTGAGTCCTTCGCGCGCGGCGCGAACAGCGGCGCGAGGCTTTGCGGGGTGACGAGGGCGAGGCGAAGGGCGGGGTCGCTTTGGTAGAGCGATTCCGGTGAACCGATGGCGGCCACATGAAGCTCGCCCAGCAGGTTGCAGGCGGGCGGCATGGCGTGGCAGAGCTTGGGCGCGGTGAAGGTGACGGTGGCGTCGGCGCGGACGTAATCGCCGGGCGGGGTGCCGCTGTCGCCGGCGAGGCCGGAGGGGAGGTCGACGGCAACCACTTTGGCGAGGGGGAAGCGGGTGTTGATGGCGAGGATGGCTTGATGCGCCGCGCCGCTGGCGGCGCCGCGGAGACCGGTGCCGAGCACGGCGTCGACGACGAGCGTTGCGGTGGCGGTTGCGGTGGAGGTTGCGGTGGAGGTTGCGGAGGTGAATTCGCGGGTTTCGCGAAGTCCCGCGGCGTGCAGCATCCGGAGATTGGCGGCCGCGTCGCCGGACAGTTCGGCGGGATCGCAGGTGAGCACGACCTGCAGGTGGGCCGGCCGGAAGCGAACGTGCAGGATGCGCGCAATGGCGAGGCCGTCGCCGCCGTTGTTGCCCTTGCCGCAGACGACGACGATGCGCTGCCGCGAGACGGGCGCAAAACGCGCGGCGAGGAATTCCACGACGCGGTGGGCGGCGTTTTCCATCAGGATGAGGCCGGGGATGCCGGCCGCGACGGTGGCGCGGTCGACGGCGCCCATCTGCTCCGGAGTGAGAACTTTGATTGGTTCAGGCATCATCTGTGTATAACTCTGCAACTGAGGGGCCGCATCAGGAGCGGCGACCGCCATTGGCCGGTTCGCCGGGCTTCAGGCTGCTCGAGATTGCCGGAATTTCGGCGTCGGCCGCTTCGGCGTGTTCGCGCAGGCCCGCCTGGAGAATTTCGAGCGCCTGCTCCGGGGTGTCGGCGAAGTGGAACAGTTCCAGATCTTCGCGCGCGATGGTGCCGTACTTCACCAGCGCCTCAAAGTTGACCACTTCCTTCCAGAAGGCCGAGCCGTAGAGGACGATGGTGATCTTCTTGGCGAGTTTCTTCGTCTGCACGAGCGTGAGGATTTCAAACAGCTCGTCCATGGTGCCGAAGCCGCCGGGAAAGACCACGAGGGCCTTGGCGAGATAGGCGAACCAGAACTTGCGCATGAAGAAGTAGTGGAACTCGAAGTTGAGTTCGCGCGTGATGAAGGGGTTGGGGAACTGTTCGAACGGCAGGCCGATGTTGAGGCCGATGGTTTTGCCGCGCGCATCGGAGGCGCCGCGGTTGGCCGCTTCCATGATGCCGGGCCCGCCGCCGGAGCAGATGACGAAGCGGTAGGCGCGCTCGCGGAAGGTCTTGGACCAGCGCGTCAGCATGGCGGCGAGCGTTCGCGCATCGGCGTAATACTGCGCCAGCGGGCCGTCTTCGCGAATGCGCGCCGAGCCGAAGAACACGATGGTGTCGCGCACGCGCTGGCGGCGGAAGTGCGAGAGCGGTTCCAGATATTCGGACAGGATCCGCATGGGGCGGGCGTCGGGCCCCTTGAGGAAATCGTCGTTCTTATAGGCCAGAGGCGCGCGCTGCGGCGGGGGAACGGACTGGTCGCTCATGAGTTGGCTTCGTCTTCCGCAGGCTCGCCGGCGGGCATGTGCTTGTTCAGTTCCCGCGCGTTTTTCAGTTCCCGAACGGTGCGCAGAATTTCGGGCAGCTTCTGGAAGGCGGTGACGGCGCGCAGCCACTCCGCGGCGTTGAACGCGGGCGAGCCGGACATGCGGGAGCCGGCCGGCACATCGCCGCCGATGCCGCTCTGGGCGTAGACGGTGACGCCTTCGTGGATCGTGAGATGGCCCGAAATTCCCACCTGGCCGGCGAGCAGCACGTTTTTCTCCAGAATCGAGCTGCCGGCAAGGCCGGTCTGGGCGCAGATGATGTTGTCTTCGCCGACGACGCAGGCGTGACCGACCTGGACGAGACTGTCGATCTTGGCGCCGCGCCTGACGCGTGTTTCGCCGATGGTGGCGCGGTCGATCGAGGTGAGGCTCTGGATTTCGGCGTCGTCCTCGATCACGGTGACGCCGGACTGCACGATCTTGTGGTGGGAGCCGTCGGCGCGGCGGGCGAAACCGAAGCCGTCGCCGCCGATCACGACGCCGTTCTGCAGGATGACGCGATTGCCGACGCGGCAGAATTCGCGGACCACGGAGTGGGAGTGGGCGGTGAAGTCATCGCCGATCTCGGCGCCTTCATAGATGGTGACGTGCGGGTGCAGCACCGCGCCCCTGCCGATCCGCACATTTTCGCCCACCGCAACGAAGGCTCCGATGGAGGCGCCCTCGCCGATTACGGCGCTTTCGGCCACCGCGCTCAGGGGGTGGCGGCCCGGCTTCGGGCGCGGCGGCTGGTAGAAGAGTTCGAGCGCCCGGGCGAAATCGTGGTACGGATTGGCGGAGATCAAAGTGGGGATGCCGCTGACCGCCCGCGCGGCGATGACTGCGCTGGCGCGGGTGGTCTTCAGGCGCGGCGCGTACTTCGGGTTGGCGAGGAAGGTGATGTGGCCGTCGCCGGCCTGCTCCAGCCCGCGGACGCCGGTAATTTCGATTGCGCCGTCCCCTTCGAGTTTCGAATTCAGCGCGACTGCCAGTTCGCTCAGTTTCATCCATCCAACAGGTTAGCTGAAGCGGTGGTGGTGCGGTTGGCGGCGCTGCTGAATTCGGGGGGAAGCTGGTCGATCGGTTGAGATATTGAAAAGATAAAGGGTTGCCCGCTGCAAAAATCAGGTTTCGCTGGATTTGCGTAACAGAAATGCAATTCGCCCATGCTATGTTCAATTGAGTATGTCTCGGTGTTGACGGGACAAGGGGTCACGGACAGACACCGGAATTCTGCAAGGCCACAGCGTTCGCGGCCTGAGTGCGTGCGGGTCTGGTGGCGCGGTGCGTTTCGGCTATCGTTTTTTCGTTTCAATCAGTTTTCGTATGACGGGTATCGATCGCAACAAATCTGCAATTCGGCCGCTCGCCGCGGGTGCGGGCATTTATCCGCTGTGTGTTGAGCGGCGTGGCGATCGGTTTCCTGTTCCGCAGTATTCATTTTCCAGGTCTTTATTTCCGAAGGAGGTTCAGTCTCACTCATGACAAAACAAAGCAGACTATTGGCAGTTTTCGCAGCGGCCCTCGCGCTGACAACAATCGCAACCCGCCAGGCCTATGGCCAGGCCGCAACCGCCGCCATCAGCGGCACCGTACTCGATGCCACGGGCGCAGTGGTGCCCGGCGCGGAAGTGGAAGTGGTCAACAAGCAGATCGGTGTGGACCGCAAGATCCAGACCAGCGGCGCCGGCGTGTTTACGGCTCCGGATCTGACGCCGGCTTCCGGCTACACGGTGACGGTCACCAAGACCGGATTCAACAAGTATCAGGTGAATGAATTTTCGCTCGAAGTGGGCCAGGCACTGAGTTTCACCGTGAATCTGACGGTCGGTTCGGGCGCCACGCAGATCAGCGTGACGAGCGACGCGCCGGTGATTGAAGCCACCAAGACGGACGTTTCCGGGGTGGTGGATTCGCGGCAGTTGCTCGATTTGCCGATCAACGGCCGCCGCGTGGACAGCTTCGTGCTGCTGCAGCCGGGCGTGACGGCGGACGCCGCGTTCGGTCTGCTTTCCTTCCGCGGCACCACGGCGGGCAACAGCTTCCTGACCGATGGCGTCGATACGACGAACAATTTCTACGACGAGAATGCCGGCCGCACGCGCACCTATAACATCGCGCAGGATGCGGTGCAGGAATTCCAGGTGGTCACCAGCAACTTCCTGCCGGAATACGGCAACGCCTCGGGCGGCGTGGTCAACACGATCACCCGCAGCGGGACCAACGACATTCACGGCACCGGTTACTGGTTCTTCCGGAACCGCACGCTGAATGCGACGGACCCGACGGCGCTGGGCGTCAATCCGCCGGAATGGCGTCACCAGGCAGGGATCAGCGTTGGCGGTCCGGCCATCAAGAACAAGCTGTTCTACTTCTTTAACGGCGAAGTGACGCGGCGCAACGATCCGATTGTTTCGTCGAATATCTCGTCTTCGCTGTTCAACTCGGCGGGCGCGCCCACCGGCGCAATCGACCCGGTGTCGGGTTGCGGCGGCAGTTCGTTCGGCGCAACGAAGGCGACGGCGGCACAGTGCGCCGCGGCAATTAACTTCCTGAAGTCGCGCGTGGCGCCGCAGCTGGTGCCCCGCAGCGTTGACGTCAACCTGCTGTTCGGCAAGATCGATTATCAGATCAACGACCGGAACCGCTTTACGACTGAGATGAACTATCTCGATTTCCATTCGCCCAACGGCATTCAGACGCAGGGCGTGCTGACCAACGGCGGGGCAGTTGGCAACAACGCGGACACGACGGTGTTTGACCGCACCCTGAAGTCCAGCCTGACCACGGTGGAGGGTTCCAACGCGGTGAACGAACTGCGGTTCGGCATGTTCAAGGATCGCCAGTACGATCCGGCGAGCCCGAGCCTGTTCCCGGTTACCGGACCGTCGTCCTACTCGATTTCGAGCGGCAGCCTGAGCAATATCGGCGTTCCGACCGGATATCCGCGCCTGCATCCCAGCGAGCTGCGCTTCCAGATTTCCGATACGTATGCCAAAACGCTCAGCAAACACGCTCTGAAGTTCGGCGTGGAGTGGTCGCACACGGAAGATTACGATTACCAGCGTTCCAACCAGTTCGGGACGTACACGTATTCCAACATCAACGCGTTTGCGCTGGACTTCAGCAATCCGGTCAACGGCAAGAACTGGACCAGCTACTCGCAGACGTTCGGCAACCCGCTGTGGGACGGCAACGCGCGCAATCTCGGCCTGTTCGCGCAGGACGAAATTCACGTGACGTCGAATCTGGTGCTGAGCGCCGGCGTGCGCTACGAACACCACACGCTGCCCCAGCCGGCAGCCCCGCAGGCCCTCGGCGCGCTCAACATTCCGGCCGACTGGCCGCAGGTGGCGACGCTGAATTATCAGGCCAATAACTGGGCGCCCCGCATTGGCGCGGCGTACAGCCTCGACAGCAAGACCGTTATCCGCGTCGGCTACGGTATGTTCTACAACCGGTACATTTCGCAGATCACCGACGGTCTGGCGAAGGGCAACGGTTCCTACCAGCCGTCCTACTCGCTGTCCGCCACGGTGGCCTCGCAGTTTGCGGCGGGCCCGGTGTTCCCCACCTATCTTTCGACGCAGCCGAGCGGCGCGGCGAATGCTCCGACGGTGCAGTTCAATACGAAGGACTTCCGCAACTCGTACACCGAACAGGCGCAGCTTTCCATTCAGCGCGAGCTGGATAAGAACACCAGCCTGACGGTGTCCGGTATCTGGAGCCGCGGTCTGCACATCGCCTCGGCGTACAACGCGAATCTTTCGGAACCGACGACCAGCTATACGTATGTGGTCGATAACGCCGCGCTGCAGCCGGTCGGCAGCTTTACCGTGCCGCTCTACACGCGCGCCAACCTCATCAATCCGAACTACAACAGCGTGATTGCGATGAGTTCGAATGCCAACAGCTGGTACAACGGTCTGATCGTGGCGGTCAACCGTCGCTATGCGAGCTGGTTCCAGGGGGCGGCGAACTATACGTGGTCGCACTCGATCGATGACAACCTCGGCGGCGCGGGCGGCGCCAACGGGTCGAGCGGCATTCTGTTCGCACAGAGCTACCCGACGTCGTTCTACAACAACAACTTTGCGGCGGAAAAGGGCAGCAGCGCGACCGACCAGCGTCATCGCCTGGTGCTGACCGGCATCCTGAATCCGAAATTCACGAAGGGCAGCAGCTGGGCCGAACGCAATGTGATCAACGGCTGGCAGGTGTCGTTCGTTTCGACGTTCGCTTCGGGCTTCCCGCTCAACTCCACGATTGGCGGCGTTTCTTCTTCGACGCTGCCCACGGTGGCGGGGACGTCGCTGTTCGGTACGGCCTCGATCAACGGGCTGGGACCCTCCAGCAGCGCTTACAACACGCAGCGCGTGCCGTTCCAGCCGGTTGGCAATGTGGATGTACCGGCGACGTTCCGCACGGACGCCCGCATTGCGAAGATCTTCAGCATTCAGGAACGCGTGAAGGTTCAGCTGGCGTTCGAAGCGCAGAACATCTTCAACCACCTGATTGTGGCGGGCTCCGCTCCGCTGAACGAGCAGGAGTACACGCTGACCAAGCAGGGCACGCAGTCGGTGCTGGTGCCGTACGCGCTGTACGGTCAGATTCTGCAGACGCAGGGACCGCCGGACGGCACCACCGCCCGCCGCGCCCAGGCGTCGCTCCGCATCACGTTCTAACCAGACGCAGGACCAGAACGGCCGGGATCCCACACCAGGGATTCCGGCCGTTTTGCATTTGCGGCGAGTTTTACCAGCGCAGCAGAATCAGTTCCGAACAGAAGCCGGGGCCCATGGCGGCGAGCACGCCCCAGGTACCGGGATCGGGCCGCCGGTTCTGCATCACTTCTTCGAGCACCATCAGGACGGAGGCGGAGGAGAGGTTGCCCATCTTCCGCAGACAGTCCCAGGAGGCGCGGATCTCGCCGCCGCGCAGGCCGAGGGCGACTTCGGTGGCGCGCAGGATTTTGGGGCCGCCGGTGTGCAGAATCCAGGAGCCGATGTCGGCGCGCGTCAGGCCGTGCGGCGCGAGCAGGTGGTCGGCATCGTCGCCGATGTGGCTGGCACTGACGTCCGGCACTTCGGGCGACAGAATAATGCGGAAGCCTTTTTCCGAGATGTGCCAGCCCATGGCGTCTTCGGTGTCCGGATAGAAGGTGGACTGGGTGGCTACGATTTCGGGCCAGCCGGAGCCGGGACACCGGTCGCCGGCGACGATCACGGCGGCCGCGCCGTCGCCGAACAGGCCGATGGAAATCAGATTGGCCATGGAGAAATCGTCGAGCTGCAGGGTGAGCGAGCAGAGTTCGACCGAGACGAGAACGGCGTATTGATCGGGGAAGGCTTTCACGTAGTCGGCCGCGCGCGCGATGCCGGCGGCTCCGGCGACGCAGCCGAGGCCGAAGATGGGCATGCGCTTGATGCGTGGCGAAAGGCCGAGGCGGTTCACCAGGCGGGCGTCAATGGAAGGGCTCGCCACGCCGCTGACCGAGACGAAGATGATGGCGCCGAGTTGTTCCGGCCGGAGGCCCGCCCGGGCGAGTGCGCCGCGGACGGCGGTTTCGCCGAGGTCGAGCGCGACGCGGATCCAGACGTCGTTGGCTTCGCCGAAGGTCAGCGAGGTGTAGCGTTCCATGGGCAGCGCGAGGAAGCGCTCCTCGACGCCGACATTGGCGTGCAGCAGTTCGATTTTGCGCGGTTCGGGAAACTGCTCGCCCCAATGGTCGAGCAGGCCGCGGACCAGTTGCGGCTGGGTATAGCGATGTTCGGGGAAGGCACTGGCTACGGCCGCGATTCTCATGACTTCTCCGTTTGAAGGGGCACGGTTCCTGGACGCCGCACGGCGCCGTCCCGTTCCCGGAATCGGCGCGGGCCGGTGCGGCGGCTATTGTGCCATGAGAGCGGCGAGCGACTGTTCAATGGTGGGATTGCCGCCCGCTTCCACGTCGCGCCGCCGGATCTGGTGGAACTTGCTGAGGATGCCGTTGGCCTTCGCCAGAGCCGCCACGCGTTCGGCGAAGGCCGCAATGGAGGCGCCCGGCACGGTGTAAATTGCGATGTCGTCCGTCATGGTGTCCAGATAAGCGCGGGCGCCGCAGCAGCCGAGGCTGAGCGCGGAGCGGCCCGAATTCTTCGTCTGCGGAATGACGGCGCAGGCGGGGCGGCCCATCGCCGGCGGCATGCCGCTTTCCAGTTGCTGCGAGGCTTCCGAGAGGATCAGCGTCTGATCGGCGCGGACGAAGAGCATGACGACGTCCGGAATCACCGGGATTTCCGCCAGCGGGCCATAGACGACGTGCTGCGGCTTCGAGGCGAGCACGGGGATCTGCGGCACGTCTTCTTCGCGAACGTAGCCGAGGTCGTTGAACACCTTGAGCGCATCGCCGAGTTCCTTGCCCGCGGCGGGGCTGATCTCAAGGCCGTGCGTGTAGAGTCCGATGGCGCAGAGATTGTGATCGGCGGCCGAGGTGGCGAAGACGCGCGTGGCGGCCTCCTGCCAGAAGCGGCAACCGGCCGGGGCATGGCCCGACCAGGCGGCGACGCCTGCCGGAATGCTGTCGGTCAGGCAGATGGCCACGGGGGCCTGGCTCAGCTTCAGGGAATCCGTTAGCGATTGCGCGATTGCGGAAAATTGGGACATTTAAGAGCATGGTAGCGTGCCCTGGCGGCGCGGCGAATGACAGCGCTGTTAAACTCGGTCTTCTGCCCGCTCATTCGATGCTGCCCGAACCCGCCCCGCGCCACAACGCCCCCTGGCTGTTCGGCGTGCTGCTGATTCCGTATGGCTTCACCAGTTCGGTGGCGACGATTCTGATGCCGTATTTGCTGCGCAAGAACGGTGTGCCGGTGGATAAGATCGCGCCCGTGGTGGCGATTGCGACGCTGCCGGCGATCTGGTACTTTCTCTGGTCGCCGCTGGCCGATGCGGGACTGCGCCGCCGCACGTGCGTGCTGCTTTCCGCCGCCGCGGCCGCGCTGGCGGGCGCCGCGGCCGTGCTCAGCGTGCATGGTTCGCTCAGCTTCCTCACGCTGCTGCTCTTTGTGGCCAACGCGTGTTCGGGGCTGCTGGGTTCGGCAAACGGAGCGCTGCTGACGGCGATGCCGGATGCGCTGCGCGGGCGCTCGGCCGGCTGGTATCAGGCGGGCAATCTGGGCGGAGGCGCGGTGGGCGGCGGGCTCGTCATCTGGCTGGCGGATCACGCGTCGCTGCCGGTGCTGGCGCTGGGAATTGCGGCGGTGATCTTCGTGCCGGCGGTAGCCGCGTTTCGCATCGAAGAGCCGGCGCCGCCGCGCCGCGCGGTGGGTCCGCTGATGCGAGGACTGTTTCACGATATGCGCGAGGTCTTTTCGGCGCGCCGCACGTGGCTGGGGCTGGTGTTTTTCCTTTCGCCGGTGGGCAGCGCGGCCGTCGGGAACCTCATCTCCGGCGTGGGCCCCGATTATCACGCTTCCGGCAACGTTGTGCTGTGGGTCAGCGGGATTGGCGGCGGGCTGCTCGCGGCCGGCGGCAGCTTCCTTGGCGGTTATGCGGCGGACCGCATGAATCGCATGTACGCGTATGCGCTGGCGGGAATCCTCGCGGCCGGCTGCGGGCTGTGGCTCGGCTTTGGTCCGGCCAATGTGTTCACCTACGCGGCGGCGTACTCGGCCTATTCGATTTCATCCGGCATTGCGTATTCGGTGTACACAGCGCTGGTGCTGGATGTGGTGGGCCGCGGCCGCCATGCCGCCGCCGTTGCGTATTCCACGCTGAACGCGGCGGGCAACGTACCCGTTTCGTACATGACGTGGCTCGACGGCGTGGGCTACAGCCGCCGGGGCGCGCGCGGACTGATGTTCACGGATGCGGCCGCGAACGGCATCGGCGGGGTGATCCTGCTGGGTGTGGCGTTCTTTGCCGGGCACTACTGGCACGACCGGCGCGCGGCGACGGTTTCCGCCGACGCCTGATCTGTTCTCGCGCGAGATCCGGCCGGCGGCGCGCGCTAATCTGTTGTCTTGATCCGGACCGTTATCTTCGACCTCGGGCGCGTGATCGTGCCATTCGACTTCGCCCGCGCCTACGAGCGCGTCGAGCGGCTGACCGGCATCCCGGCGGCGGAAATTCCGGTGCGCATCGGCGCCACCGATCTGGTGCAGCGTTTCGAATCCGGACTGATCGAACCGGCGGATTTCGTGGACGAATTTTCGCGGCAGCTGGGACTTTCCATCACCTACGCGGAATTCTGCGAACTGTGGAGTTGCATCTTCCTGCCGGAGACGCTGATTCCGGAATCGCTGCTGGCCGCGCTGGCCGCGCGTTACCGGCTTGTGCTGCTCTCGAACACGAATGCCATCCACTTCGAAATGATCCGCGACAATTACCCGCTGCTGCGCCATTTCCACGCGCTGGTGCTTTCGTATGAAGTGGGTGCGATGAAGCCGGCGCCGGCGATTTATCAGCGCGCGATTCAGGCGGCGGGCTGTCTGCCGGCCGAGTGTTTTTTTACCGATGATATTGCGGCGTACGTGGACGCGGCCAAAGGGCAGGGCATCGACGCGGTGCAGTTCCGTTCGGCGGCGCAGATTGAAGCCGAACTGCGCGCGCGCGGCCTCGAGTGGGACAGCGAATAAAGCGCCGCTATTCGGCGGGCAGCACGACTTCGATATCGCGCCCCATGAACAGGCCGGATTCGACGACGCCGGTGATGGTCTTGATTTCGCGTTCCATGGTGGGGCGGATTTCGCCGAACTTTACGTCGAGAATGAAGTTCCCGCTGGCCGTGATGACCGGCCCGTCCTTCTTCACCGCGAGGCGGAGGGCGACGTCGGTGGCGCCGATGCGGAGCAGTTCGCGTTCGACAAGATGGAGCGCATCCGGCAGCAGTTCCACCGGGACGGCGAACTTCTGGCCGAGCTTTTCCACCAGTTTCGAGCGGTCCACCAGAATATAGGTCTTCGGCGCCGCATCCATGATGACCTTTTCGAGGTACATGGCGCCGCCGCGGCCTTTGATCATGTTGCGCCGGGGATCGACTTCATCGGCGCCGTCGAAATACCAGTCGGGCCGCGACTGCAGCAGGGTGGTGACGGGAATCCCGTTGGCGGCGCAGGCGAGCGTGACTTCGGCCGACGTGCAGACCGCCGACACCCGCAGCTTTTCGCGCCGAACGCGTTCGGCAATCGCCAGTACGGCGAGGTAGGCGGTGGAACCGGAGCCGACGCCAATGACGTCCCCGTCCCGCACGTGTTCGGCGATCTGGCGCGCCACCGCCTCCTTCGACTCGCGGTTGGAGATGGCTCCGTTCCATTGCGCAAAGCGCTCGGTGTTATCCCAGTTCATGCTGATTTTCCTGTTCGGTCCTGTTCGGTCAGGCGAGATCTGCCTGATACAAATCGTGCAGCCGGACGAGGCCCGCGCAGCGGCCCGTCTGCGGATCCACCACCGGCAGCACGGAAATCTGCGACGGCCTGTCTTCCATCATCTGCAGCGCCTCGCGCAGGGTTGCGCCGGGGGCGATGGTCACCGGATGCTTCGTCATGACATCTTCGGCCCGCACGTGACGGATGTCTTCGTTGCTTTCGAGCGCGCGCCGCAGATCGCCGTCGGTAATCAGGCCCATCAGTTGTCCGGCGCCATCGACCACGCAGGCCGCGCCCAGCGGATAGCGGTTCAGCGCGATGATGACGGCGTGCATGGAACTTTCCGGCGTCGCCCAGGCCACGTCGCCGCCCGAGTGCATGACCTGTTCCACGTAAACGCGCAGATTGCGCCCCAGCTGGCCGGCCGGGTGGCGGGCGGCGAAATCTTCCGGCGTCCACTGCCGCGCCTGCATGACGGCGAGCGCGAGAGCGTCGCCCAGCGCAGCGGCCACGGCGGTGCTGGCCGTGGGCGCCAGATTGAAGGGATCGGCTTCGGCACGCACGGAAGCATCGAGCGCGATGTCGACGGCCTTGCCGAGCGGCGAGTGCCGGTTGCCGAGAATGCCGATCAGCGGTGAGCTGACGCCGCGCAGGGCCGGCAGCAGGCCGACCAGTTCACTGGTATTGCCGCTCTTGGAAATGAGAATCGTGGGATCGCCTTCGGCGTAGATGCCGAGGTCGCCGTGGCTGGCGTCGCAGGGATGCAGGAAAACGGCGGGCGTTCCGGTGCTGCAGAGCGTGGCCGCGAGCTTTTGCGCCACGCAGCCGGATTTGCCGACTCCCGTGACCACCACCTTGCCCGCGTGAGCCCGCAGCAGTTCTACGGCGCGCGCAAAATCGCCATCGAGTCGGGCGGCCGCGAGACCGATCGCTTCCGCTTCCAGTTCCATGGCCGCTCGCGCCATCGCGACGGGGTCGTGCTTGGTCTGTGTATGGAGAGACAACCAGTTTATTCTAGCCGAAGCGGGGCGGGGTCACTTTCGCGTCCCGCCCTGCTCCGGCCCGGAAAGCCGGGTCCTTAGGACATTTCAATGGCGCGAGCCAGCTTGACGGCGGGATTGGACAGCAACTGATCCAGCACGCCCTGCGGAACCAGCGTATCGGTGGTGACCACCGAGATGGCTTCCACCGGTTCACCGGAGTCGCGGCGGCCCAGCGAGAAGTTGGCGATGTTGATGCCGCTTGAACCGAGCAGCGCGCCGACGAAGCCGATCACGCCCGGCACGTCGATGCTCTTCATGCAGACCAGCGGCCCGACGAGCGGCGCTTCGCAGTAAATGCCGTCCACATGCATCAGGCGCGGCTTGCCGAGGACGACGGCGCCTTCCACAACGGTGGTGGTGGCGTCGGTCTCGATTTCGAGGCGGATCGAATCCATGTGGCCCGAACGCTTGTCGTGCGCTTCGGCCACGTTCCAGCCGCGGTCGTCGGAAATCTGCAGCGCGTTGACCAGATTGGCGCGCGCACCGGCGGCCGTGGAGCGGTTGAGCACTCCGGCGAGGCCGGCGTTCCGCAGCAGGCTGGTATTCATTTCCGCAATGCGCCCGAAGTAGGTGAGGCGCACGCCCTTGGGATTGCCCGTGACCATGTGCGAGGCGAACTTGCCCAGCCGTTCGGCCAGTTCGATGAACGGACCCACCGCCTTGTACTGCTCCGGCGACATGGCGGGCATGTTCACGGCGTTGATGGCGATGCCGTTCTGCAGGTATTCCACCATCTGCTCGGCAATCCGCACGCCGACGATTTCCTGCGCTTCTTCGGTGGAACCGCCGATGTGCGGCGTGGCCAGCACGGCGTCCAGACCGAACAGCGGGTAGGAAGCGTCGGTGGGCTCCTTCGAAAAGACGTCCAGCGAGGCGCCGGCCACTTTGCCCGATTCCACCGCTTCCTTCAGCGCGCCTTCATCCACCAGTTCGCCGCGGGCGCAGTTGACGATGCGCACGCCCTTCTTCATCTGAGCGAAGGCTTCCTTGCCCAGCATCTTGTCGGTTTCCGGAGTCAGCGAAACGTGGACGGTGATGTAGTCGGCCTGCTTGTAGAGTTCGGCGAGACTCACCAGTTCGAGCCCGAGGTCTTTGGCAAACTGCGGGGTCACGTAGGGATCGTGCGCGACAATGCGCATTTCGAACGCGCGGGCCCGCTTCACCACTTCACGGCCGATGCTGCCGAGGCCGACCACGCCCAGCGTCTTGCCGCGCAGTTCGCTGCCGAGGAACTTCTTCTTTTCCCACTTGCCGGACTTGGTGGAGGCGCTGGCCTGCGGGATGGAGCGGGCCATGGAAAGCATCAGCGCGATGGTGTGCTCGGCCACCGAGATGGCGTTGCCGCCCGGCGTATTCATCACGAGCACGCCCGCGGCCGTGGCGGCGGGCAGGTCCACATTGTCCACGCCCACTCCGGCGCGGCCAATCACGCGCAGTTTCGGCGCCTGTTTCAGGACTTCCGGCGTCACCTGCACGGCGCTGCGAACGACGAGCGCTTCGCAGTCGGCAAGGTGTTTGGAATACTCTTTCGGGTTGGAAACGATTACGTTCCAACCCTGCTGTGCCTGGAACAGTTCGATACCGGCCTGAGCCATCGGCTCGGCGATCAGGACATTCATCTGCTGATTTCTCCTCAGTACTTCGTCGGGGTCTGATTGATTTCCGCTACGCGAATTCAGTTAAGCCGATGCCATCCTGCGGCCCGAAGTGCCGTACACTGCTTTCATGTCCGCCGGGTGGCCGGGCAGACAGAGAGGGCAGGGTGTGAGCAATCCTGGATTTCCGATGTGCATGGGATAGCTTAGAACCTTTAGAATATCAAACGAATGTTGATTTCCGATCAAATCCAGAAAGACCTCGTCACCGCCATGAAGGCGAAGGACGAGGCGCGCCTGAGCGCCATCCGCATGATCAAATCCGCCCTGATGAAGGCGAAGGTGGATTCGTCGAAGCCGATGGACGATGCCGCCGAGCAGCAGATCCTGAAAAGCCTCGTGAAACAGCGGATTGACGCCGCGGACATGTTCCGCAAAGGCGGCCGCGAAGACTCCGCGCTGAAGGAAGAAGCCGAGAAGGCGATCATCGAGAGCTATCTGCCGGCCGGCGCCACCGAGGCCGAAATTCTGGCCGCTATCGAGGCCGCCATGGCGGAAACCGGAGCGACGGAAGCCAAACAAATGGGTCTTGTGATGAAGGCCGTGCAGGCGAAACTGGCCGGTAAGACAGTGGACGGCCGCCTCGTCAGCGAGAAAGTCAAAGCGAAACTCTCATGAGCCAAAAACACCAGCCTCCCGTGCATCAGCCGTTCGTTCCTCCTTCCGTGCAGATGAAGGAGTTCACCCTCCGGGCGGTGCTGCTGGGGCTGGTGATGTGCGTGGTGCTGGGCGCGGCCAATGCCTATCTGGGGCTGCGCGCGGGCCAGACCATTGCGGCGACCTATCCGGCCGCGGTAATCGGCATGGCGGTGCTGCGCGTGTTCAAGGGCTCGATCCTCGAAGAAAACATTGCCCGAACCGCCGGTTCCATCGGCGAATCGGTGGCTGCCGGCGCGATTTTCACGGTACCGGCGTTTGTGATTTCGCATTCGTGGCTGGATTTTTCGCCGGGCACGGCTTACTGGAAGTCCACGGCGCTGATGCTGGTGGGCAGCGTGCTGGGCGTCCTGTTCGTGTCGCTGGTCCGGCGCGTGCTGGTGGAGGATCCGGATTTGCCATTCCCCGAATCGGTGGCGGCCTCGCAGATCCACAAGGCCGGCCAGGTGGGCGCGGAAGCGGCGAAGCACCTGTTCTACAACATGGCGTTCGGCGCGGCCGTGTTCCTCGCCGGCACGTTCAACTTCTTCGCCACCGATAAAGACTGGCTGATTCCCGTTGGCGAAGCCGGCCGCAGTTCGTTGCGGCTCGGTCCGCTCGGCTCCACGAAATCACTGCCGACGGGCGGCCGAACGCTCTTTTCGGGGCCGACGGTGAGCCCCGCGTATATGGGGGTCGGCTACGTGATCGGGCCGAAGCTGGCGTCGCTCAACTTTTCCGGCAGCATCATCGCCTGGGGGCTGCTGATTCCGCTGCTCATCTACTTCCTCGGCCCGCAGTTGCAGGGCTTTTTGCCGGATCAGGGAGATGAATCGTGGATCGGCACGGCTAATTCGGTCTGGCGGTACATTGTGCGTCCGGTGGCCGTGGGCGGGATGCTGTTCGGCGCGGCCTACACGCTGTTCCGTATGCGCAAGTCGCTGTTTTCCGGCCTCGCGCGCGCGTTTGCGGAGATGAAGACCGGCGCGGCGCCCGCCGAAGCCACGGCGCGTACAGAGCGCTACATGAGTTCGCGCGTGGTGCTGCTGGGAATTTTCGCGGTCTTCGGCGTCATGATCGTTCTGTACCGGTATCTTTCGGGCGGGATGGTGGCGGCGCTGGTGGCGGCCGTCGTGATGCTGATCGTGGGCTTCTGCTTTGCCACGGTTTCGGGCTACCTGGTGGGCGTGATCGGGTCGTCGAACAATCCGATCTCGGGCCTGACGCTTTCGACCGTGATTATTGCGGCGCTGCTGATGGTTGCGCTCGGCGTCTCGGGCACCGGCGGCGTGGTGGCGGTGCTGGGCGTGGCGGCGGTGGTCTGCGTGTCGAGCGCGGTTGCCGGCGAGCTCCTGCAGGACTTCAAGGTCGGCTACATTCTCGGCGGCACGCCGCGGAGCATTCAGATTGTGGAACTGATCGCCGTGGTGCTGGCGAGCCTCGTCATGTACTTCCCGCTGCTGGTGCTTCACCAGGGCAACATCAACGCCGGCGGCATCGGCTTCGGCGACAAGGCGCTGCCGGCCCCGCAGGCGGGCCTGATGGCGGCGCTCGCGCAGGGCATCGTGGGTGGCGACATGGCCTGGCCGCTGATTGTGGCCGGAATCCTGATGGGCGTCGCGCTCGTGATGATCGGCGTGAAGAGCCCCATGCTGGTCGCGATCGGCATGTACCTGCCGATCGGAACCACGTTCGCCATTTTCATCGGGGGCATGGTGCGCTGGCTGACGGATACGATCGCCGAACGTCGCCAGCTGAATGAAGCGCAGCGCACGCGGGTGGAAAGCGTGGGCGTTCTGGCCGCATCGGGACTGATCGCCGGCGAGGCGCTGACCGGCCTCGTCACGGCCACGTTCAGCTTTCTCCGGCTGAAGATTCCGGCGCTGTTTGCCAGCCCGTCTTACCTCGCCGGGCTCGCGGTGATGGCGGTCATCGCCTTTGCCATGATCCACGTGCCGCTTTCGAATGCCGGGCGGCCGGAAGACCCCGCGCCGCCGGCTGTAATCATGTAGGACGCCGGGCGCGGGGCCGGGCCCGTCAGGCGCGGCTCTTCCGCCCCCGCATGCTAACCTGAAAAATCCCCCGCCGGCTGCTTCGGTTCAGAAGTTTTTCGCCGCTCCGGTTGAAGCATATTCGGTTCATAACACTCAATGATTCGTGCCGTCAAAGGAACCAGGGACTTACTGCCTCCCGATACCGTCATCTGGAACCGCGTCGAAGCCGTCGCGCGCGAAGTCTTCGCTTCCTACAACTACCAGGAAATCCGCACGCCGATCCTCGAAGAAACGCAGCTGTTCGCCCGCGGCGTGGGCCAGGAGACCGACATCGTCTCGAAGGAAATGTACACCTTTGAAGACCGCGACGGATCTTCGCTGACGCTGCGCCCCGAAAACACGGCCTCCGTGATCCGCGCGTATATCGAGCACCGGCTCGACCAGCGGCCTGGCGTCCAGAAGCTTTATTACATCGGCCCGATGTTCCGCCGCGAGCGGCCGCAGAAGGGCCGCTACCGCCAGTTCTTCCAGATCGGCGCCGAAGCCATCGGTTCGGACTCGCCGTTCATCGATGCCGAATGCATTGAACTCGTCGTCGAAATTCTGACGCGCGCCGGACTCAGCGGATTCCGGCTCATCATTAATTCGGTGGGCTGTCCCAATTGCCGCCCGCAGTATGTGGAGAAGCTGCGCGAAGCCACGCGCCCCATCGCGTCGCAGTTGTGCGCGGATTGCCAGCGCCGCTCCGAAACCAATCCCCTGCGCGTGCTCGATTGCAAGGTCCCCGAAGATCAGCCCGTCATCGACGCGCTGCCTTCCATCCTGGATAATCTGTGCGACGTCTGCGCTCCGCACTTTGCAGCCGTGCAGACCTACCTGCGCGACCGCAACATCGATTTCGAAATCCGCCCCCGGCTCGTCCGCGGACTCGACTATTACATGCGCACCACGTTCGAAGTCACGCACGGCGAACTGGGCGCGCAGAATTCCGTGCTCGGCGGCGGCCGTTACGACGGGCTGGCCGAATCGCTCGGCTCGCCGGTTCATTCGCCCGGCATCGGCTTCTCCATTGGCGAGGATCGTCTGGTGATGACCGTCGATCAGACGAACGTCCGGACTCTCGATATTTTTCTCGCCCCGCTTGGCGATGCAGCGCTGCGCCACGCCGGTACACTCGCGCGCGATCTGCGGCGCTCCGGCGTGTCCGTGGAAGTCTTTCCCGGCGGCAAACTGAAGCGGGCCATGGAACTTGCGAATAAGCTCGGCGCCCGCTATACGCTGATCCTCGGTGACGATGAAATCGCCGCCGGCATTTATTCGCTCAAGGAAATGCTGTCCGGCGAGCAGCACCGCGTCTCGCTCGAAGAACTGTTTCACAAGCTCAGTAACCAGAATCTTAGTAACTCGAATTAATCCGATCGGACTCAACTAACTATGGAACCCGGTATTCCACTCGACTTTCTCGGCGACTTACAGCGCACCCACACTTGCGGCGAACTCCGGCCCTCGGACGCGGGCAAACGCGCGCTGCTCATGGGCTGGGTCCATCGCCGCCGCGACCTCGGCAGCCTCGTCTTCTTCCATTTGCGGGACCGCGAAGGCATCACGCAGATCGTGGTGCGCGACCGCCCGGACCTTGCCGCGAAGGCCGACCTCATCCGCTCCGAATTCGTGATCGCCATTGAAGGTCTGGTGGAGCTGCGCTCGAAGGACACTATCAATCCCGCGCTCGCGACCGGCGAAGTCGATCTGGTGGCCGACAGGATCTGGATCCTCAACGAATCCCGCACGCCGCCGTTCCCGATGGAAGACGCGGTCGAGGTTTCCGAAGACCAGCGCCTGAAGTATCGCTACGTCGATCTGCGCCGCCCGCGCATGCAGCGCAACGTCATCCTGCGTTCGAAGATCGCCTTCGCCGTGCGCCAGTATCTGGATACGCGCGGCTTCCTCGAAATCGAAACGCCGTTCATGACGCGTTCCACGCCGGAAGGCGCGCGCGACTACCTGGTTCCGAGCCGCGTTCAGCCCGGTTCGTTCTATGCGCTGCCGCAGTCGCCGCAGATCTTTAAGCAGCTTCTGATGGTGGGCGGTTACGAAAAGTATTTCCAGATCGTGCGCTGTTTCCGCGATGAAGATCTGCGCGCCGATCGCCAGCCGGAATTCACCCAGATCGATCTGGAGATGAGCTTCCCGCAGCAGGAAACGATTTTCGGCGTGGTGGAACCGCTGATGCAGAAGGCATGCGAGGTGGCGGGCCTGCATGTGCCGCTGCCGTTCCCGCGCCTTACTTTCGCCGAAGCCATGCAGCACTACGGCAGCGATAAGCCGGATCGCCGGCTGCCCGCCATGGTTCAGGTGAACCACCTTTTCGAAGGGGAAGGCCTGTACGCGCATGGTCTGCCGCTCATGATCATTCGCATTCCGAAGGTCGGCGCCATCAGCCGCAAGGAACGCGACGAAATCAAAGCCTGGGGCCAGGAAAAGGGCCTGCGCGTGTTCGACGACATGAAGCGCCTCGACCGCGATTTCCCCGCCGCCATGCAGCAGGTTCGCGAACTGACTTCGGCCACCGAAGAAGATCTGCTGATCATGGCCACCTGGGCCGGGGAGCCGAAAGGCCATCGTCCCGAGTTCACCACTTACATGGCGTGCGGCCAGTTGCGTCTCTTCATGGCACAGAAGTACGCCGATAAGCACGGCCTCTTCAGCCAGAATAAGTTCGAATTCCTCTGGGTTACCGACTTCCCCATGTTTGAGTGGGACGAAGAAGAGAACCGCTGGAATGCCGCGCATCATCCCTTCACTTCGGTGCTCGACGAAGATCTCGAAAAGCTGACGGCCGATCCCGCGCATTGCCGCGCCAAGTCCTACGATCTGGTTCTCAACGGCACCGAACTTGGCTCCGGCTCCATCCGTATTCATCGCCGCGACGTTCAGGCCAAGGTCTTCGCCGCACTGGGATTCACCGATGACGAAGCCCGCCGCCGCTTCGGCTTCCTGCTCGACGCGCTCGAATACGGCGCGCCTCCGCATGGCGGCCTGGCGCTCGGCCTCGATCGCATCGTGATGCTGCTCTGCGGCGAATCGTCGATTCGCGACGTGATTCCGTTCCCCAAGACGGCCAAGGGCACGGACCTCATGTGCGAAGCCCCGTCCACCGTTCCTGAAAAGAACCTGCGCGACCTCGGCATTGCGCTGCGCGTGAAGCCGCCGGCACAGTAGGCGCAACAGGCGCTGTATCGGGAAGCAGGACCGCGGCGATTGCGCCGCCGCACTGTTAAGCTGGTGCTGGAAGATTCGGGTTGAGGCGCTGATGGTCGAACTGGAAATCAAGCCCTCCGGGCGGGCGCAGATGCGTGTTCTGGCGGTCCTGGCTGCCGGCGTGCTTTTCCTCGGGTGGCTTAGTTTCCTGCTGAGCGGGGGCGGCGCGGACCTGCTGGCCCGCAAGGCCTACATCACCGGCTATCTGACCGATGCGACCGGCGTGGCGCCCACCTCCGAAGTTCATCTCAGCGGGCTCATCATCGGCACGGTCACCGGTGTTCGCATCTCCGGCTCGCTCGATCCGCTGAAGGCCATTCGCGTCGATATGCGCATTACCAGCCGCTATCTGAAGAACATTCCCGCCGATTCGCTGGTCAGTGTCGGTTCCGATACGCTGGTGGCGTACAAATTCATCAGTATCGCGGAAGGGAAGAGCACCGCGACGCTGGCCGATGGCGGCGAACTGCGAAGCGAACCGCTGCAGGACGCGATTTTCCGCGCCGATCTGGTGGGTGCGCTGCAGAAGGATCTGGCGGATCTCGACCATCTGGTAGGCGATCTTTCCTCGCGCGATACGGCGGTCGGGCACTTCATCGTGGGCAGCGAAGAATACGATCGTGTGCTCGGCGACGTCCGCGGCTTTCAGGATTCGCTGCACACGTTTCTCACGCCAAAGAGCGACCTCGGCCAGGCATTTTATTCGTCGAAACTGTACGACGACATTCACGGGCAAGTGACGCGGACCGACGACGCGCTGGCCGCCATTCAGCGCGGAGAGGGCGCTGCCGGCCACCTCTTCGCCAGCGATGAACAATACCAGACGCTCGTCCGTCAGCTCAGCGAACTGCGCGCAACGCTTGCGGAGGCTAACAGCGGCAAAGGTAATCTTGCGCCGCTGCTGCACAGCGATGCGGACTGGCGGAATCTCCGGAAGCTGCTGCGCAGCGCCGACACCACCCTCACGGCGCTGAATGCCGGACATACGAAGGCGGGCGAACTGCTGGCCAGTCCGCAGCTGTATGAATCGCTGAACGGCTCGCTGCGTGCGGTGACGGAATTGCTGAAGCAGGTGCGTGAGCACCCCGAAACGCTGCAGCACTATCGGGTTTTCTGATTGCTTCCGAACAGCCGCGCTACTTGCTGTAGAGCGTTGGCCGCGCAACCTGCGGTTCGGCGGACTTCACCGTCATTCGATTCAGCCGTTCCCGCATCTCCTCGTATTCCGAAGTATTGACCACGTATTCGCCGCGCGCCGGGAGCAGGGAATCGATATTTTTCTCGGTCTTTGCAATGCGGTCTGAGGTCAACGGGTGCGAACGGAACAATTGCGAGACGCTTCCGGGATGCCGCCGCTCGGTCGATTCCACGGCTTCAAAAAGGTCAACGCTCGCGCCCGGGTCGTAACCGGCCTTCCACAGATATTCCACGCCCAGCAGATCGGCTTCGGTTTCGAACTCGCGCGAAAAATTAAACAATGCCATGGGCGCGGCGGCCGTCGCCACTTCGCGCGCCGCAAGTCCGGCCCAGCCGCCGATCACCGCCAGCGGCAGCGTTCCGGCTTCGATCAGATCGCTGCGCGTGGCCTGCCGGGTTGCGTGCCGCGCGGCCGCGTGCCCCAGTTCGTGCGCAATCGCCGATGCCAGCTGCGCTTCGTTTCCCGACAGCCTGATCAGTCCGGTGTTGATGAAGATGTGCCCGCCCGGCAGCGTGAAGGCATTGACCTCATCCGACTCGATCAGCCGGAACGTCACCGGGAATTCCACATCGGAGTTGCGCACCAGATTCTGCCCGATCCGGTTGATGTATTCGGTCAGGATCGCGTCGTCCACAAGGCGCGCCTGCTTTTCCACCTCAATGGCGAGTTGCCGGCCGAGCGCGATTTCTTTCTCGATGCTGAAAAAGTTGAGTGAGCCCGATACCGAACGTGCGCCGATCGCTCCGGGGTCTTTCAGGCGCGCGTCCGCCGCGCCGGCAGGAAGCGCCGCGCCGAGCAGAACAATGGTGGCCAGCAGACTCCGCATCGCGTTCAGACGGAAAAATCCCGTCCGCAGTGGACGCGCCACCGGCCTGCCTGGTTTCAAGATTTTTCCGTTCCGGACATCAGCTTTCGATCCCCATCTGCGTCAGCCGGTAGCGCAGCGCATTTCGCGTCAGCCCGAGGATGCGCGCCGCCTGGCTCTTATTGCCGCTGGCCTGATCGAGCGCCTTTTTGATCAGCTCCTGTTCAAAGGCGTCGAGACTCATGCCTTCGGGAAGCCCGATTTCACTGGTGGCCGGGCGGCGGCGCAGGTTGAGGTCGAGCCGAATATCGTTTGCATCGAGCTTCCCGCCGGCGGCCAGCACCAGACTGCGTTCGATCACGTTCTCCAGTTCCCGCACGTTGCCGGGCCAGGAGTACTGGATCAGTTTTTCGATGGCTGCATCGGTGATTCCATGCGCCGTCGAGCCCGTCTCCGGCGCCAGCTTTTCCACGAAATGATGCGCCAGATATGCGATGTCTTCCCTGCGCTCCCGCAGCGGCGGAATGTCGATCGGCACCACGTTGAGCCGGTAGAAGAGATCTTCGCGGAACGTTCCGTCTTCGAGCGCCATGCGCAGATCGCGGTTGGTGGCGGCGATGACCCGCACGTCGATGTGCTGGGTCCTGTTGGAGCCGAGACGCTCAAACTCGCGTTCCTGCAATACGCGCAGCAGCTTCACCTGAATCGCCGGCGGCACGTCGCCAATCTCATCGAGCATCACCGTGCCCGAATCGGCCTGTTCGAACTTGCCCGGCTTCGACGTATTCGCGCCCGTGAACGCGCCCTTTTCGTAACCGAAAAGTTCGCTCTCCATGAGGTTTTCCGGCAGCGCCGTGCAGTTGATTTTGACGAACGGCCGGTCCTTGCGCGGCGAATGAAAATGAATGGCGCGCGCGATCAGATCCTTACCCACGCCGCTTTCGCCCGCCAGCAGCACAGTCGCGCGCGACGGCGCCACGCGCATCACGGTGGCGAAAATCTCCTGCATCTGCGGGCTGCGGCCCACAATGTTGTCCCAGCGGTATTTGCGGCCGAGTTCCTCTTTGAGCTGGCGGTTTTCGTCCCGCAGCGTCCGGATCTCCAGCGCCTTGTTCACCACCGTGACCAGCATGTCGAGCGAAAACGGTTTGAGCAGGAAGTCGGCCGCCCCGGACTTCATCGCCTCCACCGCATTTTCCACGGTGCCGAAAGCGGTCATGAGAATCACCGGCACGCGCGAATCGGCGCGGCGGATGATCTGCAGCATCTCGAGCCCGGTCATCTTCGGCAGCTTGAAGTCGGTGAGTACGAGGTCGGCGCGGTCGATCAGCGGAAGCGCCTCCTCGCCGGAGCCCGCCTTCACCACGTCGAAGCCCGCATCGAGCAGCTGAAGCTCCAGAATCCTGCGAAGTTTTTCTTCGTCTTCGACGACCAGCACGCGCTTCTTCATTTGGGTGGTTGTGCTTAATTTTCGGGCAGGGTGATCCGAAACGTCGTCCCCTTGCCTGGTTCGCTTTCGACCGTCATTTTACCGCCGTGCCCGTCAATGATCTTGGCCACAATCGCCAGCCCGAGTCCCACGCCGTCCTGCTTCGTCGTGAAAAACGGATTGAAGATCGCTTCCAGCTTATCGGCCGGAATGCCGCTTCCCTGATCGATGACGCAGATCTCGGTCTGCCCGCCCGCCTCGCGTGTGCGGACCGTGACGGGCGCCTCCGCCGAAGAGGCCTGCCGCGCATTGGTCAGCAGGTTGATGAAGACCTGCTCCATGAGCGCAGCATCGAGCGGCAGCGGCGGCAGCGCGCCGAAGTCCCGAACGATCTCCACGTGTGCGCGGGAGGCCGCCTGATCGATCACCGCCGCGAGTTCGGTCGGTTCGCGCCGCGGTTCCAGCGGCCGCGCGAAATCGAGGAAGCGCGTCACCAGCAGATTGGTGCGGTCCACCTCCGTGCTGATGATCGACGCCAGTTCCTGCGCGATCGGATTGTCCTTCGCGGCTGACCGGACCAGCAGATCGGCCGAGCCCTTGATCGAGCCCAGCGGATTGCGCAGTTCATGCGCGAGGCCCGCCGAAAGCTGCCCGAGCGCCGCCAGTCGCTCCGTGCGCCGCACCTCGGCTTCGGCGGCCGAAAGATTCCGGTTGGCCTCCGCCAGTTGCTCCGCCGTCTTTTTGTAGCGCGCCGATTCCCTGCGCGCCGCGTCGCCCAGCGAATTCACCAGCACGGCGGCGACGGCCGGCAGCAGGCAGCGAATCGTCAGCACGTGCATCGCTTCCGGGTCGATCACCCACTGGTTCCAGTCGATGAAGAGGAGAAACGAAAGATAGGCGCCGATGGCGACAACGGAGCTGATGACGGTGCCGGTGAAGCCGAGATAACTGGCGGTCGAGACGATCGGCAACAGCAGGGTGAGGTAATACGGACTCTCCACGCCGCCCGTGATGCCGATCAGCAGATAGCCGATCACCAGTTGCAGAATCACCGATGCCGCGCGGCCCCAGTGCCGGTCGAGAAACGCCACGCGACCCTCGATCAGCTGCAGCGCCGCGAGCGCGGCCATGAAGCCCATCTCCCAGGCGTCATGGGTCAGAAAGATCAGCGCGCCGAACATCACGGCGAGCAGCAGGTCCTGAACACGGAGCTGAAATTGCTTCTGCAAGCCCCTATTGTCGCCCGAAGCAGAGATTTCCCGCGGGCTGCTTGCTTTTATAATTCCAAAAGTGTAGAAATATAGAAACAGCCCATGGCAGTGAAACCGACCGAAGCACAGATCACCCGCTACGCCGACATGTTCGCCGCCATGGGGACCGACGCACGGCTCCGCATCGTGCGCCTGCTGCTGGCGGCGCATCCGGACGGAATGGTGGCCGGAGAAATCGGCGCCGAACTGGGGATTCCGGCCTCCACCCTTTCGCACCATCTGGAAAAACTGCGCAATGAGGATCTGGTCAGGGTGCGGCGCGAAAGTACGTTTCTCTGGTATTCGGCCAACGCCGAAGCTCTGCAGGAGCTGCTCGGCTTTCTCTACGCCGAATGCTGCACGCGGAACAAGGCCATTCAGCCGCAGGCGATCGTGACGCTGTGTAAGTGAGGAGGCGAATGGAAATCAAAGAAGTCGTAAAAGAAAAGTACGGGCAGGCCGCGCTTCGCGTGAACAGCGGCGGCAGTTCCTGCTGCGGCGCCGGTGCCGCGCTCGATGGCTGCTGCGATCCCATCACCTCCAACCTGTATGACGCTTCGCAGACCGGTGTGCTGCCGGAAGAAGCCGTGCTGGCCTCGCTTGGCTGCGGCAATCCCACGGCGCTGGCTGAACTGCGGCCCGGTGAGATCGTGCTCGATCTCGGTTCGGGCGGCGGCATCGACGTCCTGCTCTCCGCGCGGCGCGTGGGGCCGGCCGGCAAAGCCTACGGGCTCGATATGACGGATGAGATGTTGTCGCTCGCCCGCGAGAATCAGCGCAGAGCCGGTGCGGAGAACGTTGAGTTTCTGAAGGGCGAGATCGAACACATTCCGCTGCCGGCCGCCTCCGTTGACGTCATCATCAGCAACTGTGTCATCAACCTTTCGGCCGACAAGGATCGCGTTCTCCGCGAAGCCTTTCGCGTAATGAAGCCTGGCGGCCGTCTCGCGATCTCGGACGTTGTGACGCGCGGCGCGATCCCGGACGAAGTTCGTCGCAACATGCTCCTCTGGGTGGGCTGCATTGCGGGTGCCCTGCAGGATGACGAATACGCTCAGAAGCTTGCCGCCGCGGGCTTCAAAGACATCGAAATCGAGCCGACCCGCGTCTACAGCGTGGAAGATGCACGTGCGTTTCTGACAGGGCAGGGCATCGACGTGGACGCCATGGCGCCGCAGGTGGAAGGCAAGTTCGCCAGTGCGTTTATCCGCGCCACGAAGCCCGCGTCGTGCTGCGCGCCGGGTTGCTGCGAGTGATGCCGCCAGTGACGCCGCCAGTGATGCCGCCAGTGATGCCGCTTCCCGTAACCATGGCGCGGCGGGCGGCCGCCGAGGCTGTTGCCACGGCGCTGCTGCTGGCAGCTGTCGTCGGCTCCGGCATCATGGGCGAACGTCTGGCCGGCGGCAATGTGGCCGTGGCGCTGCTTGCCAACACGCTTGCCACCGCGGGCGCGCTGGTGGCGCTCATCTTCACTTTCGGGCCTGTTTCCGGAGCGCATATGAACCCTGTCGTCACGCTCGCCGACGCGCTGCTCGGCGGCATGCGGTGGAGCGCCGTTCCCGCATATGTGGCGGCGCAGATCGCCGGGGCGTTTGCGGGCGTGGCCTCCGCGCATGTCATGTTCGGTGAGCCGCTGTTCGCCGCTTCGCAACATGTGCGGTCGGGCGGCGCGCAGATGTTCAGCGAATTTATTGCCACCTTCGGGCTCATGAGCGTGATCGGCGGCTGCGCCCGCACGCGCTCCGCCGCCGTGCCATTCGCGGTCGCGGCCTACATAACCGGCGCCTACTGGTTCACGGCATCCACGTCATTCGCCAACCCTGCCGTCACGCTCGCGCGCTCTTTCACCAACACGTTTTCCGGAATTCGGCCCGCCGATGCGCCCGGCTTCATCGTTGCCCAGCTGGCGGGCGCCGCGGCGGCGACTCTCCTGTTCCGCTGGCTCCTGCCTGCAACCGAGTCATCAGAATGACTGCAAAAAAGGCTTCGAAATGACTGCGAAAAAGCGCGTCCTGATTCTCTGCACCGGAAATTCCGCCCGCAGCCAGATGGCCGAAGGCCTGCTGCGGCATGACGCCGGCGCGCTCTTCCACGTTGAAAGCGCCGGAACCAGGCCCTCTCTCGTGCGCCCCGAAGCCGTCGCCGCCCTGCGCGATCTCGGCATCGACATTTCCGGTCACCGCTCGAAATCCGTTGCCGAATTCGACGGCCAGCCCTTCGACTTCGTCATCACCGTCTGCGACAACGCCCGCGAAGTCTGCCCGGTCTTTCCCGCCGCCGTCACGAAGATCCACCACAGCTTCGATGACCCCGCCGCCTGCGCCGGCACCGAAGCCGAGCGGCTCGCCGAATTCCGCCGCGTACGCGACCAGCTGCGCGAGTGGCTCAGCGCGTTCGCGCAACAGAACGGCGCATCACTCGGCTGATCGCCGCCGCGCCGTCTGGCCCTTCAGCGCGCCCAGCATTTCCGCCATCGTCCGGCCCGTCACCGGATCCCGCATCTCGGGCGCGAGTTCCGCCAGCGGCGCCAGCGTGAACCGCCGCTCCCGATAGCGCGGATGCGGCACTTCCAGCTCCTCCGCACGGATCACCGACGTGCCGTACAGCAGAATGTCGATGTCGATCACCCGCGGGCCGTTCTTCACCGTCCGCTCGCGGCCCATGGCGCGTTCCACCCGCTGCATCCGCGCCAGCAGTTGCTTCGGAAACAATTCGGTTTCGAACTCGCCAACTAAATTGAGAAACCAGCCCTGATCGCGAAAGCCGACCGGCTCGGTCTCGTAGATTCCCGACGTCCGCAGCAGACGCAGCTTCGGACTTTCCAGTTCCGCCAGCGCCCGCCGCAGTTGCGCGTCCCGGTCGCCGAGGTTGGAACCGAGCCCCAGGTACACCAGTCTTCGCGTCCCATCCACACGCCCGCTCGCCATCAGAACAAGTCGGGCTGCGCGCCGCCGCCGAAGCGCCGGGGAACCTGAAAATATTCGTACGCCCCGTCGGTCGCCATGCGGCCGCGCGGCGAGCGATGCAGAAAGCCGAGCTGGATCAGATACGGCTCGTACACTTCTTCGATCGTCTCCGGCTCTTCGCCGATCGACGCCGCAATGGTGTTGATCCCCACCGGCCCGCCGCCGAACTTTTCGAGCACCGTCCGCATAATCTTCCGGTCGATCTCATCGAGCCCGAACGGATCCACTTCCAGCAGATTCAGCGCCTTCGTCGCCACGCCCGCATCGATGCGGCCGCCCGCCCGCACCTGCGCATAATCGCGCACGCGCCGCAGCAGCCGGTTCGCGATCCTCGGCGTGCCGCGCGAGCGCCGCGCCACCTCCGCCGCGCCCGCCGCGTCAATGTCGGTATCGAGCAGCTGCGCCGAACGGATCACAATGTGCTGCAGCTCCGGCACGTCGTAGTGATTCAGCCGCAGCACCAGTCCGAACCGCCCGCGCAGCGGCGCGCTCACCAGGCCCTGCCGCGTCGTTGCCCCGATCGCCGTGAAGTGTTTGATCGGAATCGAATGCGTTCTCGCCCCCGGCCCCGTGCCGATCAGAATATCCAGCCGGAAATCTTCCAGCGCCGAATACAGCATCTCCTCAATGTCCGGCAGCAGCCGGTGAATCTCGTCGACGAAGAACACCTGCCGGTCCTGAATCGTGCTCAGGATGCCCGAAAGATCGAGCTTCTTCTGCAGCACCGGCCCCGACGTCTGCTGGAACCCGACCTCCAGTTCCTGCGCGATGATGCTGGCCAGCGTTGTCTTGCCCAGTCCCGGCGGCCCGTACAGCAGCACGTGGTCCATCGCCTCGCCGCGCTGCCTTGCCGCATCGATGGCGATCTGCAGATTCTCCTTGAGGCGCTCCTGGCCCGTGAAGTCCTGCAACCGCCGCGGCCGCAGCCCGGCTTCGAACTGCTGCTCGTCGTCGCTGATGCGTGCGGATACCAGTCGATCGGCCGACACTACCGCACCACCTCCAGCGCCTTGCGGAACAACGGCTCGAACTCTTCCGCCACACCCGCCGCGCGCGCTTTACGAATCGCCGTTTCCGCCGCCGGCCGCGCGCAGCCCAGATTCAGCAGCGCCGAAAGCACGTCGTCCTGGAGTCCGGACAGCGCCGGCAGCGCCTCCGCCGCGTCGCCCGAAGGCGCCGGCAGCTTGTCGCGCAGTTCCAGCACCATGCGCTCGGCGGTCTTTTTGCCGATGCCGGGAATCCGCACCAGCTTCTCCAGTTCGTTGTGGCGGAGCGCGCTCAGCAGTTCGGGCGCCGCCATCCCGCTGAGTACCTTCACCGCGAGGCTCGGCCCGATGCCGCTCACCCCGATCAGCTTTTCGAACAGATTCTTTTCGTCCTGCGTCAGAAACCCGTACAGCGCCAGCGCATCCTCGCGAACGTGCGTGTGGATGCGCAGCAGCGCGGTGGCGCCTGCGTCCGGCAGGCCGGAAAACGTGGAAACCGGAATGGTGACGTCGTATCCGACGCCTCCCACATCGAGGATCGCCTGGTTGGGATGTTTCTCGACCAGGGTCCCGCGAAGCAGTGCAATCATGGCAATGGCGTAAACATTGAATATGGCACGAAGGCGGTTCTTTGTCGATCAGGTCCGGAAGGGCGAGGCGGAAATCACGGGCGACGAGGCGCACCATCTCACGCGCGTCCTCCGCGTCGAAGCCGGGCAGAAGTTCGAAATCAGCGATGGCGCGCGCGTCTGGCTGGCCAGCGTGGAAGAGGCGCGCAAGGCCGTGGTGCGCTTCGCCGTGCTCGAAGAACTTCCCGCCGGGCCCGAACTCCCGCCCGTGACGCTCTATCTTGCGCTGATCAAGTTCGATCGCTTCGAGTGGGCCGTGGAGAAGGCGACCGAGCTCGGCGTGGCGCGCATCGTTCCCGTCCAGGCCGAGCGCAGCGACTACGGCCTGTTTCAGGGCTCGCAGAAGCGCGGCGAGCGCTGGAGGCGCATCGCGCACGAGGCCGGCGAACAGTCGCGCCGCCTTCGTCCGCCGGAAGTTGCCGAGGCCGTGAAGTTTGCCGATGCCGTGAAGTCGGCCGCCGCGCATCGCATCTGGCTCGATGAGCAACCCGGCGCAAAGCCGCTCGCCGCGGCGTTTTCTTTTGCGCCGGGCGATACTGTTTCGCACGACACTGATTCGGGCGATACGCTTCCGGGCGATACTCTTCCGAACGACAGCTGCTCCCTCCTCATCGGCCCCGAAGGCGGCTGGGCCGATTCCGAACGCCACGCCCTGGCCGCCGCCGGCTGGACCGGCGCCTCGCTCGGCCCCATGGTGCTGCGCGCCGAAACCGCCGTCTGCGCCGCGCTGGCCGTGGTCAGCCAGATGTGGATGGCCGCACATGCCGAATAGCGCCGTCGCCGGAAACCGCCGGCCTGCGCTGCCCCGCCGCTACAATCGGATTGGGTGACCTTAAACCGTTTTCTGGAGTTTTTGATTCAGGTGGTCGTGTTCACCGGTCAGGTGATCATCGGCCGCCGGTATCTCCCCGCGTGGCGTCGCCAACTGAGCTCTCCGTGGCGGATGCTCGCGACCGCTGCGATCTGCGCGCTTTGGTCGGTTCAGGCCATCGGCCTCGCCTTTGCGATCGTCGGCGAACGGAGATCGATCCCCTGGTTTCCCTCTGGCCTCAAAAGTTCGCTCGGCGCGATCGGCTTCATCTGGGGCGTCGGTTCGGTTGCGTCGCTCGTGATCTGGTGGCTCTTTTCCACTCTTGCGCGGCGGCCAGCCATGGAGCACCAGCCCGCGCGCCGCCAGTTGCTGCTCGCCGCCGGACGCGCCGGCGTGGTCGCTCCGTTCGCCGGTTTCGCCTACGGCGCCATCGTGGAGCGGACCAATTTTCAGGTGAAGGAAACGGTTCTTCCCGTGCCCGGCCTGCACCCCGATCTCGAAGGTCTGCGCATCGGGCAACTCACCGACCTCCACGTCAGCAGGTACCTTTCGCCGCGGGATCTGCGCCGCGCCGTGGACATGATGAACGAACTTCGTCCTCACCTCGTGGCCGTCACCGGAGACCTGATCACACGCCGCGGCGATCCGCTGGACGAAGCGATCCGCGAACTCTCCCGCCTGCGCGCCGACGCGGGCGTGGTCGGCTCCATGGGCAACCACGAAGAGTACGCCGCCGCCGAGCAATACGTCACCGAGCAGGCAGCCCGCTACGGCATCGCATTCCTGACGGATCAGAACCGCCAGTTTCGCTTCGGCAACGGCACGCTCAATATCGGGGGCGTGCCGTTTGAAACCTTCAGTCATCGAAGGAACTACATTCCCGGCGCCGAAAATCTCCTTGTGCCCGGCGCCGCCAATCTGCTGCTCTCGCATAATCCCGATGTTTTCCCCACCGCCGTCCGCCAGGGCTGGGACGCCATGCTCTCCGGCCACACCCACGGCGGCCAGGTGACGGTGGAATTTCTCAATCAGACTATGAATTTTGCCCGTCTTATCACGCCGTACGTCGCCGGACTCTATCGCCTCGGCGGCGCCAGTTGCTACGTCTCGGCCGGCCTCGGCACCATCGCCATGCCCGTCCGCCTCGGCGCGCCACCCGAGGTGACCCTGCTGAAACTCACTCGCGCCGAACGCCCGGCACGTCCGGCCGCGCCGTCTTCGGTGCTCGATTTCCGCGGAAAGCCGCTGGTTGCCTGATCCCATGCGCTATCTCGTCATCAGCGACATCCACAGCAACTGGGAGGCTCTCGAAGCCGTTCTCGCCGAAGCCGGCGGGCTCTACGACCGCATCGTTTGCTGCGGCGACCTCGCCGGCTACGGGCCCGACCCCAACCGCGTCATCGACTGGGCCCGCGCGAACCTGAGCGCCGTCATCCGCGGCAATCACGATCGCGTCTGCTGCGGCCTCGACGACCTCGAATCCTTCAACCCCGTCGCCCAGGCCGCCTCGCGCTGGACCATGGAACAGCTCACGCCCGAAAACCTCGCCTGGCTCCGCGCCCTCGAACAAGGCCCGCTGCCCGTCGATGGCTTCCGGCTCATTCACGGCTCGCCTCTCGATGAAGACGAGTACGTCATGTCGCTCATGGACGCCCGCAACGTCTTCGGCTACCTCGAAGGCCAGGTCGGATTCTTCGGCCACACCCACATGCAGGGCGGATTCTCCTACGTCGACCGCCGCTACGGTTATGCCGCGCAGCTCAATTCGTTCGACCGCGCGCAGCGCAATCGCATCGTCGTGCGCCTCGATCCCGAAGGTCTGTATCTGATCAATCCCGGCTCGGTCGGCCAGCCCCGCGACGGCGATGCGCGCGCCGGCTGGGCCATCTACGATTCCGACGCGCAGGAAGTCCGGCTGCACCGCACGCCTTACGACTGGAACACCACGTGCGATAAAGTGATTGCCGCGGGCCTGCCGGAAGTGCTGGGAACCCGTTTGACGCAGGGCCGCTGAAGCGAAAAGCTGACGCGAAAAAGCTGAACCGCCGGCCGGCGCCCGGCGTATGGAACTGATATGTACTGCACGCAATGTGGCACACGGCTCGATGACGCGGCGCGTTTCTGCATGTCCTGCGGCAAGCCGGTGGACGCGGCTCCGGGTACCCCGCCGCCGCCACCCCCTCCACCGCCGCCACCTCCACCGCCGCCGCCACCCCAGGCCCGCCTCCGCCGCATTCGCTCGGAGAAGAAAATCGCGGGAGTCTGCGCCGGCTTCGCCGAGTATTTCGATATGGACGTGACGATCATGCGGCTGATCTGGGTCGGCCTCCTGTTGCTGCCGCCCAGCTTCGGCCTGCTGGCCTATATCGTCGCGTGGATCGTGCTGCCCGTGTCGTGAACCGGCTGGGTCTCGTGAACCGGCGGGGTCTTGTGAACCGGCGGGGTCGTTCAGTCGCGGCGCGTCAGCATCGCGATCGTTTCAATGTGGAAGGTTCTTGGAAACAGATCCACCAGCGTCAGTTTTTCGATGGCGTAGTCCGGCAGCAGCGCCGCCAGGTCGCGCGCCAGAGTAGAAGGGTCGCAGGCCACGATGGTGATCTTCGCCGGCCGCAGCGCCGCCAGCTTCCCCGTGGCGTGCTTGCCGAGCCCGGCCCGCGGCGGGTCCGCCAGCACGAAATCCGGCGGCGCCGCTCCCTCGCTCGCCGCCTCGCAGCGGCCCGCCAGAAACGCTTCCGTCTGATCCCCCACAATCTCTACCTGCACTCCGGCCCGCGCGGCGTTTTCGGCCAGATCCGCCGCCGCCGAGCGGCCCGATTCCACCGCCGTCACCCGCTGAAACCGCCTCGCCAGCGGCAGTGAGAACAGTCCCACGCCCGCATACAGATCCCACGCCGTTTCGCCGCCCGCATCCCCCAGCACCAGTTCGGCCAGCCGCGGCAGCAGAAACCGGTTGACCTGGAAGAATGCCGAGCCGCTCACGCGGAACAGGTCCGGCGCCACCGGATAGTCGAGCGGCCCCGGTAAAGATTCCGGAATCGCCTCCGCCAGCCACTCGAAGAAATGCTTCGCCACCGGCCGTTCGCTCTCCTGCACGTTCCACTGCACCCGCCGCTCGTCGGTGAAAATCTCGAGGTCCAGCGCAAAGCGCGGCCAGCGCGAATCCCGCACCATTTTCTGCAGCGTGCGCAGAACTTCCGTGATCTTGGGCGACGCAATCGGGCAATCCCCCACCGGCACCAGCCGCTTCGAGTGCATCTCGCGATAACCGATCCTGCCGCCTTCAATATGCAGCTGCACCCGGTTGCGATAGCCGTACGGCGCGCCCGACTCCACGCCGATCCGCTCCGCCTCGAATTCGATCTTGCCCACCCGCCGCAGCGTCTCCGCCAGTATGTCGCGCTTGAACGCCAGTTCCGCCGCGTAGCCGGCGTGCTGATACTGGCATCCGCCGCAGCGCCCGAACACGTCGCACTCCGGCGTCACGCGGTCGGCCGACGCGCTCTGCACGCTCACCAGCCGGCTGCGCTGCACCTTCTGGCGCGAGTCGGCCCGCTCGGCCTCCACAATCTCGCCCGGCAGCACGAACGGCGTGAGCACAACTTCGCCGTTCACGCGGCTGAGTCCTTCGCCGCCGTAAATCATCTTTTCGATATTGAGTGTTTCGGTTGAAATCTGCACGATTGATATGGAGAATGCGAAAACGCGGCCAGCCCGGCTTCCGCCGCGCCGCTCCGGCGTCCCTGTGTTGCCGGCGTTGGCTCCGGCAACCCGAGGTTACCACCCGGCCCCGCCGCGGCGGGAAACCGGCGCATGAAGGCCAGGCTATTTTTTCGGAACCGGGATGTGAGTTAATGATGTCAAATAGGTACTAGTGCGCAACGGGTTACGCGGGGTGATGAATCTTTCTCGGCTGGCTTTGGCGCTCCTGCTCGCGGTGTCCGCGTGGGGGCAGGGAACCGGCACGTCCGTGCTGGTCGTCACCACCCACACCATGGAAGGCAAGGCCATCACCGATGCCACGGTTTCCGTCAGCTCGGGCGTTGTGCCCCGCACCGCCGTGGCCGACAGCAAAGGGGTCGCCCGCATCGCCGGCCTCACCCCCGGCCGCTACACGCTCACCATCCTGGCAAAGGGCTACGACGAACTGACTACCGACGTGGACGTCGGCACCGAGCCGGAAACCAGCATCGACGCGCTCCTCTCCGAATTCCGCACCGAGAGCATCACCGTGCAGGGCGTCATCGAAGCGCCGCTCGACGAAGCCAACACGCCCTCGGTGCTCGAACGAACCCAGGTCAGGAATATGCCGGATCGCCCCCGCACCGTCACCGAGGCCCTCCCGCTCGCTCCCGGCATCGTTCGCCTGCCCAACGGACAGCTGCGCCTTTCCGGCAGCGGCGAACACCGCAGCGCCCTGCTGGTCAACTCCGCCACCGCCACCGACCCCGCCACCGGGCAGTTCGGCGCCACCGTCCCCATCGACAGCATCGGCTCCATGAGCATCCTTTCCAGCCCGTTTCTGGCTGAATACGGCGGTTTCACCGGCGATGTGGTCTCGGTGGAAACCCGCAAGGGGGGCGACAAATGGAACTTCGAGCTCAACGATCCCCTGCCGGAATTCCGCTGGAGAAGCTGGCACATGGTCGGCCTGCGTTCCTCCACGCCGCGCGTCGTGCTGGGCGGCCCGATCGTCAAAAACAGGCTGTTCATTCTGGAGTCGATCCAGTACGACATGCGCGAATACCCGGTCATCACGCTCCCGTTTCCGAATAACGAATCGCGCCGCCAGGGCCTGAATTCGCTCACCGCCCTCGACTACACCATCAACGGAACCAACGTGCTCACCGGCACCGCGCACGTCGCCAATCAGCGGACGCGTTACGACAACCTCGATTTCTTCAACCCGCAGCCAGTCAGCCCCGACACCGCCTTTTCCACCTACGCGGCCGAGATCGCCGAACACTCCCAGCTTCGGGGCACCGTGCTCGACAGCCAGATTTCCGGCACCAGTTTCCGCGCCGGTGTCTGGCCCCAGGGCGATCTGCCCATGGTCCTCCAGCCGCAGGGCAACAGCGGGAACTACTTCAGCCGGCAGACCCGCACCTCCTCGCGCGTCGAATGGCGCGAATCGTGGTCGCTCGTCCGCCAGTTCTGGGGCACGCACAATTTCAAGGTCGGTTCGCGGCTCGGGTGGACGAACGAACATGCGAACGTGAATGCCGACACCGTCCGGATCGAAAACTTCAGCGGCCGGTTGCTGGAAAATATCGATTTCATCGCCGGCCGCCCCATCGCCCGCAGCGATCTCGAATCGGCCTTTTTCGCCCAGGACCAGTGGGTCATGAGCTCGCGCTTCTCGCTCAATTACGGCGTGCGCGCGGGTCAGCAGGAAGTCACCGACGTATTTCAGATCGGCCCGCGCGCCGGTTTCGTCTTCACTCCCACCAGGTCCGGCAAAACCATTCTGCGCGCCGGAGCCGGCGTCTTTTACGACCGCGTTCCGCTCAACGTTTACGGCTTTGCCTTCTATCCGAACGAAGTCATTACAACCTACAATCCGGATGGTTCCGTGTTCGCCGGGCCGGACCGTTATTTCAACATCACCGAAGCCGTCGCTCCCCACCGCTCGCCCTTCACTTACCGCAAAAGCGACCAGCCCGGTGATTTCGCGCCCTACAGCATCAATCTCAACATTCAGCTGGAGCAGATTGTCACCGCCCGCATCCGGCTGCGGGCGAATTTTCTGCAGAGCCGTTCCGAGGGCCTCATCGTCATGGCTCCGCGCGTCACCGATGCCGAACACGCCTACGTGCAGTCGGGCGACGGCAACGCCCGGCTGCGCCAGTTCGAACTGACGGCGGCCGGCGCCTGGGGCAAGGACAGTCAGTTCAATATTTCTTACGTACACAGCCAGTCGCTCGGCAACCTCAACGAATTCAATAACTACCTCGCCAACTTCCCGCCGGCCGTGATTCTGCAGGACGCCCACACCAACCTGCCGGGCGATACGCCCCACCGCTTCATCGGCTGGGGAACCATCCAGTTGCCGCATAAGTTCCGCATCATGCCCAAGCTGGAATACCGCTCCGGCTTCCCCTGGTCTTCGTATACGGCCATCCAACAATACGCGGGCCTGCCCAACTCCGCCCGCTTTCCGGCATTTCTTTCGCTCGATGCCCGCATCACCAAGGACTTTCGCGTCACCGATAAATATTCCTTCCGTTTCGGCGTTACGGCTTCGGATCTGAGCAACCATTTCAACCCCGTCAGCGTCCATTCCAACGTCGCCGACCCGAACTACGGCGTGTTCTTCGGTACGTACCGGCGCCGCTATACCGCCGATTTCGACGTCCTGTTCTGACCGGCCGCGGCGTTACCCGGCGCGGGATGTCAAAATAGAAATACTGGGTCAATCTGATGAAGAAAACGCTTTTCCTGAGTCCACCCTCTTTTGACGGCTTCGACGGCGGAGCCGGCGCGCGTTACCAGGCGAAGCGTGAAATTACGTCCTACTGGTTCCCCACCTGGCTCGCCCAGCCGGCCGCTCTCGTCCCCGGCAGCAAGCTGATGGATGCCCCGCCGCACCACCAGACCATGGCGGATGTCCTCGCCCTCGCCAACGACTACGAACTCTTCATCCTCCACACCAGCACCCCGTCGCTCCTCAACGACGTCAAGTGCGCCGCCGCCATCAAGCAGAAGAATCCGCACGCGCTCGTCGGTTTCATCGGCGCCCAGGCCGCCGTCCTTCCCACCGAGACCATGAAGGAAGGTCAGGATGCCATCGACTTCGTCTGCCGCAATGAATTCGACTACACCTGCCTCGATCTGGCGCAGGGCAAGCCGCTCGCGGAAATCGAAGGTCTGAGCTGGTTCGACGAAAACCGCCAGATGCGCCACAACCCCGAACGCGCGCTCATCCACGACTGGGACGCCATGCCCAGCGTCCTGCCCGTCTATCATCGCGATCTCGATATCGAAAAGTACTTCATCGGCTACCTGCAGCACCCCTACGTATCGTTCTATACCGGACGCGGCTGTCCGGCCCACTGCACGTTCTGCCTCTGGCCGCAGACCATCGGCGGCCACGCCTACCGCACCAAGTCCCCGGCCGCCGTCCTGCGCGACGTGGAAGAAGGCAAGGCGCTGTTCGGCAGCAAGGTCCGCGAGTGGATGTTCGATGACGACACCTTCACCATCGATCGTCCCCGCGCCGTCGAAATCGCCAAAGGGATGAAGAAGCTCAAGCTCACCTGGTCCTGCAACGCCCGCGCCCATCTCGACTATGAAACGCTGAAGCAGCTCCGCGACAACGGCCTGCGTCTTCTGCTCGTCGGCTTTGAGTCCGGCAACCAGGAGATTCTCAACCGCACCAAAAAAGGTCTGCTGCTCGATACCGCCCGCGAGTTCATGCGCAACTGCCGCAAACTCGGCATTCGCGTCCACGGCACATTCATGATCGGCCTGCCGATCGAAACCCAGGAGACCATCGAGCAGACCATCCGCTTCGCCGAAGAGCTCGACCCGTTCTCCATCCAGGTTTCCATCGCCGCCCCGTACCCCGGCACCGAACTCTACAAACAGGCCACCGCCAACCGCTGGTTCGATTCCCAGGCCATGCTGTCCGGCAACGGAATTCAGATCTCCACGCTGCGCTACGATCACCTCTCGCCCGACGAAATCGAAGACGCGGTCGAGCGCATGTACCGCCGCTTCTACTTCCGCCACCGGCCCATCCTGCGCTTCCTCCGCGAGATGGCCACTGACCGCCAGATGCTCGTCCGCCGTCTGCGCGAAGGCGGCGAATTCTTCAGCTACCTGCGCGAACGCCGGCAAATCGTGCGCAACCGCCACACCCAGACGCAGACCGCCTGAAGCATCGAGAGCCTGCCGTTGACCCCGTCGCAGCCAGACGCCGCCGCCCCCGGGGACTCCGGCCAGCCGCCGCAGCGCGCCGGCGGTCTCGGTCCTCTCGTTCGTCAACTCAACCTCGGGACCGCTTTCACTCTGACGGCACTTGCCGCCCTTCTCCACCTTGTGCTGCTGTTTCAGGCCGGCGGACTCTGGCGCGACGAAGTCAACAGCGTCCGCTTCGCCCGGATGCCGTCTCTTGCCACCGTCTTTTCTTCTTTACGCTACGATTCCTACCCCGTCGGCTCCACCCTCTTTTTCCGCCTCTGGGCGCTCGTCGCCGGCACCGACCAGAGCTTCCGGGTAGCCGGTCTCCTCGTCGGCCTCGCCATCCTCGCAGCCCTCTGGTGGAACGCCCGCATCCTGAAACCAGGCATCCCGCTCCTGAGCCTCATCCTTCTCGCCGTCAATCCCGTTTTGCTGCGCTATGGCGATTCGGTCCGCCCCTATGGGCTCGGCATTTTGTTCACCGTGCTGGCATTCGGATTCTTCGCCCGCCTCACCGCCCATCCTTCGGCCCGCAACTTCCGCTGGGCATGCCTGTCGGCGATTCTCTCCGTGCAGTGCCTCTTTCAGAACGCCCTCCTCGTCGCCGTCTTTTGCCTGGCCGGGGTTCTGGTGTCGCTCGGGCGGCGGCGATACTTCGCCACCTTGCGCCTTGCCGGCGCCGGCGCCATCGCGGCGCTCTCCCTGCTTCCTTACCTCGGCCCCATTCGCGCGGCCGGTGAATGGGCTGCCCTTACGCAGTCTTCCGCGGCACATGCTGTCATGTGGAAGATCCTCTCGGATGCACTGAGCGCTCAGGCCGATTTCATGCTCCCGCTCTGGTGTGGACTCTGCGTCCTGGGCCTGCTTGCCGCGGTTATCTTCGCCCGGCCAGCCTCCGCCGCGCCCGCCGACGGGAAAGATGTTCTGGTTTTTTCGGCCATCGCTCTCGCCGCCGCTGTCCCCGTGTTTCTCGCCTTCATTCGCGCCATGAATCTGCCCACCCAGGTCTGGTATTTTCTGCCCCTGATGGCGCCCTGCGCGGCCTGTCTGGATGCGCTGTTTGCGCCGCTGCTGCGCACCAGAATCGGCCGTCTCGCCGCTCCTGTCGCGGCCCTCGCGGTCGTCATACTGCTGACGCCGCGTACCTGGGCCTCCCTGCAGCTTCGCGCCACCAATGTGGACCTGGTCGCGTCGGCCATTACCGACCAGGCGTCCCCCCATGATTTGATCGTCGTCAGCCCCTGGTACATGGGCGTCAGCTTCGCCCGCCATTACTCCGCGGCAGCGCGCTGGACCACCCTGCCGCCACTCGAAGATCGCTCCATCCACCGCTACGACCTTCTGAAACTCTCGATGCAGATGGAGGACCCGATCGCGCCGGTTCTCCAGGCCGCCCGCGATACGCTCGCCGCCGGCAACCGCCTCTGGTATGTCGGTGTCCTCGTCGCCCCGCCTGCCGGCTCGGCCCCGCCCGTTCTGCCCCCCGCGCCCCACGGCCCCCAGGGCTGGTTCAGCCCGCCGTACAACGATGCCTGGATACTCCGGTTCGGCGCGTTCCTCGCGGCCCACGCCGGCTCTGTATCTGCGGTTCCCGTCGAGGCCCCGAATCCGGTCAGCCCGCTGGAGAACGTGCCGCTTGTGGTCTTCAGCGGCTGGCGGCCTTAGAAACAGGCCGTTTTCCCGCGATTCGCAGCTGCACCATCAGACCCAAAGTTTTGAATACCGTGTGCCGGACATTCATCTTGCTCGCCCCGTGCTTCCGGTCGTAACGCAGCACCATCGGGACCTCCGCGAACGAAAGCCTCATGCGCGACAGCTTCAGCAGAATTTCCGCCATGCACGCAAAACTTCGCTCCGTCACCAGCGAATCGCCGAATTGTTCGAATCCCTCCCGGATGACACCGGCCCGGTAGGCGCGAAACCCGCACGTGTAATCCCGGACGCCGCGTATCGGCAGTGTGATCTGAAACAACGCCCTCGCCCCGTAGCACATCAAATGCCGGAACGCGCTGAGTCCCACCACCCGCGATCCGCGCCGGTAACGCGAAGCGATCACCACGTCGCTGCCTCTGCCGATCCGTTCCAGCATCTGCGGAATGAGCGCCGGACTGTGCGTGTTGTCCGCGTCCATCGTTACAATCACATCGTCCGGCCCGGCCAGTTCTCCCGCCCTCCGCAGCGCATCCCGGATCGTCTCCCCCAGCCCCCGGTTCGTCGCGTGCCGCACCAGTTCAATCGGCAACCTGGCAGACCACTCCCCGATCACCTCGCGCGTGCCATCCTCGCTGCCGTCATCCACAATGACCGCGCGCGCCGCGTATCCGCACCGTTCCATCTCCGCGCGGAAGGATTCCAGCAGCAGTGGCAAGCCTTCTTCTTCGTTGTACGCCGGCAGGGCTAAAAGAACGGTCATCGTCGCCACTTCTTTCTATTGTGTGCCTTCGGCCCTTCCTCCGCGCTCCGGTCGTGCAGCGCGCCATTTGCAGCCGCCACGCCGGCCCGAAAACCTTCGCCGCTTCTGCCGCACTCCGTCACTTTCCTCCCGCGGCCGTACGCATCGCCGAAGTGATAGCCTGTAGTGACCAGCGCGGCCCCCGCGCCCGCCGCCCGCAGAGCCCATGCCGTCACGCCGACCTCTCCTCCTCGCAATCCTCGCCGCTGCGTTCTGTCACGCAGCTTCGGCGCAACTCGGCTGGCAGCCGCTCCCGCCATTTCCCGCCCCGGCGCGGGAAATCGCCGCCGTCGCCGCCGCCGGAAAAATCTACGCCTTCGCCGGCATGGGCGAGCTTTACGCTCCCCTCGGCCTCGTTTTCGAATACGATCCCGCGGCCCGATCCTGGACGAAGAAGAAGGCCATGCCGCTTCCCGCCCACCAGGTTGCCGTCGCCGAATCCGGCGGAAAAATCTACCTCTTCGGCGGCTTCAAAAAGCCCGCCTCCGGCCCGCCCGCCTGGGAAGCCGTCGACAATGCCTGGGAATACAATCCCGCCGGCGACACCTGGAAGCCCCTCAAGCCCCTCCCCACGCCTCGCGGAGCCTCCTCGGCCGCCGCCGTCAATGGCCGCATCTACGTGATGGGCGGCGCCGCCGTCCAGCCCGGCACGCAGAACCTCCCGCTTGTCCCCGGCCCCGACGGCACCCCCAGCCGCTCGCTCTCCAGCGTCGAAGAGTACGACGTCGCCTCCAACTCCTGGCGCTCTCTCACCAGCATGCCGACGCCGCGCAACCACTTCGCCCTCGCCGCCGTCAACGGCAAGCTCTACGCTCTCGGCGGCCGCACCGGCTCAGCCTTCGCCGATCTCGCCAGCGACGTTCAGGTCGTCGAGGAATTCGACCCCGCCGCCAACCAGTGGGGCCTCGAACGCGCCAAAATGTCCACCCTCCGCGACTCCATGGCCGCCGCCGTCTACGATGGCCACATCTGCCTCATCGGCGGCTCCATGACCGACGCCCGCGTCTCCGCCACCTTCCGCATCGCCGAAGCCTACGACGCAGCCAAAGACCAGTGGCTCGTCCTCCCGCCGGTCCCCGTCGACCGCGCCCCCGTCGCCGCCGCCGCCCTCGGCGACACCATCTATCTCATCAGCGCCCCGGACGGCTACAAACTCCAGACCGGCGAACGCAGGCCCTCGGACGGCTCCCCTTTCGACGCCCTCCGCATCCGCATGTGGCCGTAAGGATCGAACGTATGCGCAGACTCGCCGCCATCTCTCTACTCATCGCCTTACTCTTCGCCTCCGCCGCCGCTGCCCAGTCGCCAAAGAACTGGCAGTCGCTCGCGCCCTTCCCCGCGCCCGTCCGCGAAGCCTCGCTCATCGCCGCCGCCGGCAAAATCTACATGTTCACCGCGCAGGGAACCGGCCTCATCCCGCTCGGCCTCGTCTTTGAATACGATCCCGCCGCCAACGCCTGGAAACAAAAGAAGCGCATGCCGCTCCCGTCGCACCACATTGCGACCGTCGAGCACAACGGCAAGATCTACTTCTTCGGCGGCTTCAAAGCCCCCGACGCCGGTCCCTCCGGCTGGGAACCGATCGACAACTCCTGGGAGTACGATCCGCAGACCGAACTCTGGAAAGCGCTCCCGCCAATGCCCTCCAAACGCGGCGCCGGCGGCGCGGCCATTGTCGATGGCAAGGTTTACGTCATCGGCGGCATGGCCGTCCACCCCGGCATGCCCAACGCCTCGGTCAACTACGGCGCCGAAGAGATCCCCCGCCGCTCGGTCCCAACCGTCGAAGAGTACGATCTCGCCACCGGCAAATGGCGTGAACGCGCCTCCATGCCGAGCCCGCGCCATCACCTCGAAGTCATCGCCGTCAAAGGAAAAATCTACGCCCTCGGCGGCCGCCAGGGACTCTCGCCCAACGGTGTCGGCTTCAGCGACGCCGTCGAAGAGTACGACCCCGCCACCGACCGCTGGAACGTCTCCCGCGCCCGCATGCCCGTCGCCCGCGAAGACATGAGCTGGGGCGTTTACGATGGCCGCATCTTCATCGTCGGCGGCGGCACCCGCAGCTCCATCACTTCTTTCGAAACCGTCCGCCAGCTCGATGCCTACGATCCCGCCCTCAACCAGTGGTTCGCGCTGCCGTCGCTTCCCCCCAACCGCTTTCCCGCTTCCGGCGCCGTCCTCGGCGACACGCTCTACGTTCTCAGCGACGATCATGTCGCCCGCACCACCGGTCCCGGCGGCAATGAAATCCGCCCCTATCCGTTCGACGCCATCCGCCTCGACGGCTTCTTTAAGTAAGTAGCGTTTTCTGAATAGCGCTTTTTAAAACCAGCTTTGGTCACGCACGTGCTCCATCCCGTGCATGAGCCATCCCGAAAAAGATCCTGGACGAGTTGCTCCGCTGCCCGGCGAACCAAAGCTCGAAGACCTTCCCGCGGAATACGAGGAAGAAAATCGCGAACTCGAAGGCCGCACTCCCGATCTGGGAGAGATCGAAGAAGATCCCTCCGAGTTATGAAGTGTGACCTGTGAGCTGTGACCGCCCCGCGCGCGCAAAAACAAAACGCCTCGCCCGATTGCATTCACCGTGCAACCCGGCGAGGCGTCGAACACGCGCTTTCCGGAAAATCTAACGCGAAGTTCGCGGCTCCCTCAAGCGCGGAAAATGCGCGGAAAATGCCCCTTACTTCGCGAGGCAAATCTCTTCGGTCAGTTCCGCCCCGTCCACCAGTCGCAGCCCGATTTTCACCGTCCACGGCTTCGTATACATCTCCGGATCGTCCACCCCGATCTCCACGTCCATCCGCCCGAACGCCGTTCGCCGGAATCTCTCCGTCAGCCGCAGCGCTTCCGATACCGGATGCCCCGCGCCGTCCAGCCACGCCCGCCCGTTCACTCCGCGCGTCTCCACCACCAGCGTGTCGCCATCCCATCGCCCCACCGAATATCCATCCCAGTTCGGCAGCGGATCGCCCGGCAGCGCCCGCCCGTCCAGAAACACCTGCCGGAAAGTCGTCCCCGCCTGATAAAGGAACGACACCGCCCCCGCCGTCTGCACGATTTTGAACGGCTCGCCCGCCGCCTCCCGCCTCGGCATCCCCGTCGGCATGCAGCGCGCTTCGGGATCGTCCTTCCCCTGCGACTCTTTGTTCTTCCGGAAAACTTCCGCGCCCCTGGCGGTAAACGCCATCTCGTCCGCCCGCAAATCGGCCGTCAGATCCGCCGCGTATCTTTTATCGATGGCTTCCCAGATGCCCGAAAGATCGGCCTTACCCGCCGCCGTCTTCGGCGCCGGCGCATCCGGATTGATCTCGCCGTTCGCCAGCCGCGGCACGTTCGCCAGCTTCGCCTGCGGCCACTGCGCCGCCGCCGGCATCGCCAGAATCAACAACGCCGGCAGCCGAAAACGAAACTTCATCGCCACTCCGCTCCCGGCCCGCGCCGCCTACGATTTATGATGAATCGCGTCCACCGCGGCCTTCATGTCGAGCAGCATCTTGCTCACCGCGTCCTTTGAACGCTTCGTGCCCCACCATCCGAATCCCGTCGGAATCGGCCGGGAAAGCGAAATGCTGTCCGCCTGAATATCGATGCCGTCGCCGTTCTTCCGCACCAGCCAGTACGTGTTGGCGCGCCACAGCAGCCCGTGATCGTCGCGATCCGGATACAGCCCCGCCGACTCGTTCTTCGGATCGTGCCACTCCCGCGAACTGATCGTATACGACGTCGAAGCCCACCGGTCAGGACTGAACCGGATGTAATGCGTGTCATACACCGAGTTGTACGCCACGCTCATCCAGATCGTGTTCTGCGTAATCGTGATCTCCGCCTGGTAGTGTTCATCGGTCGGCGTGCTGTCGGGCTGCAGCGTGCCCTTCGCGCGCGACAGGTCGCCTTTGTAGATCTTCGCGTAATTCGCGTAGTCTTCCATCACGTGGCGCACGTCTTCGATCGTGCCGCCCGGAATATGCATCGCTCCCGAAAAATGGTGGATCGAACCGCCCGCAATCTCGCCGTTCATCCGCGCTTCCACCATCGGTGTGGTGAGGCTGGCCGTGCTCTTTGTGCAGCAGCTGCGGCTGTCCATCCACATCCTGCCCGTGTCGTAATAAGGATTGGCGACTTCCTTATCGAACTTCTCCACGTATTCGTTGTAGGTGTCCAGCGTCTTCTGATCGAGATGAACGATGGGCAGAACCGACGCCATCAACAGGCCGGCAGACGACAGGGTGAGCAGGCCGACTTTGGCCCGGGAAAACCTCATTTGATCTACTATATCCGGCCCGTATATCCCGCCCGCATATTCGGCCCGTACATTCGGCCCGCGCTGCCCGGCGCTTTACTTGCCCCGCGCCAGCGCCAGAAATTCGTCCCGCGTCTCTTTATTCGTCCGGAACGCTCCCAGCATCGCGCTGGTCACCGTTCCCGAATGCTGCTTTTCCACGCCCCGCATCATCATGCAGAAATGCTGCGCTTCCACGATCACGCCCACGCCCACCGGATCCAGCAGCTCCTGAATGCAGTGCGCCACTTCCTGCGTGAACCGCTCCTGAATCTGCAGCCGCCGCGCGAAGGCGTCGATAATCCGCGGCAGCTTACTCAGCCCGATCACCTTGTTCTTCGCCAGATACGCCACGTGTACTTTGCCGAAAAACGGCAGCATATGGTGCTCGCACATGCTGAAGAACTCAATGTCCTTCACGATCACCATCTCGTCGTACTGCACTTCGTAAATCGCCCCGTTGACGATCGCCGGAATATCCGCCGTATATCCGCTCGTCAGAAACCGCAGGGCCTTATCCACCCGCTCCGGCGTCCTCTGCAGACCGTCCCGCGCCGGATCCTCGCCCAGCGCTTCCAGTATGCCGCTCACCAGCGGCGCAACTGACTTATCCACCCGCCGCGAACCCGGCTGCCGGTCGATCACCTTCACCACTGCCCGTTTCTTATTCATTCGCCGTTCCGTTCCGCCCGCAATACGCGCTAAACCGATAATTCACAGATGTTCCGGTCCGTCTCCCGGATGCGAATCTTTTCCAGCCGCGCGCCAATCTCTTCCGTCCAGCCCGCCCGCACGCGCCGTTCCACTTCCACCGTCAAATTCTCCGTCGTCGGCACTTCCGTGCGAAACGCCGCCACTTCTTCATTCAGATTCCGATGATGAAACGGCTCCAGAATCACCCGCCGCGCCAGTGCGTCCAGCGCCTCCAGATTCGCCGCCCGCCCCGTCACCGCATCCACCACCCCGGCCACCGTCAGTTCCACCTCGTAATTGTGCCCGTGCCCGTGCGGGTTATCGCACTTCCCGTACGTGCGCCGGTTCTCCTCGTCCGAAAGCGCCGGCGAGTGCAGCCGGTGCGACGCCGCAAACCCGTACTTCCGCGTCAGCCGTACCGTCACTTCTCCCCCCGGTACTCCACGCAAAGCTCATTCGTCTCATGCACACGCACCGAATAAAGCCGCGCCCCGGGAATATGGCCCTCAATCCGGTTCCAGATATCGATCGCGATATTTTCCACCGTCGGTACCACCTTGTCGAACGGCGTCACTTCGCGGTTCAGCAGCCGGTGGTCGTAAACATCCATCACCCGCTCTTCCAGAATGTCCTTCAGCTGTTTCAGGTCGAGGATCATCCCCGTCACCCGGTCCGGCTCCCCTTCAATCGCCACCTCCACCACATAGTTGTGCCCGTGGCCCAGCGGATTCGCCGCCGCCCCGTAAACTCGTTCGTTCTCTGCGTCCGACAGTTGCGCCGACCGGCAGATGTGCGAGGCCGCGAATTCAATCTTTTTCGAAATCAGCATGTGTAGCGGGTGATCCAATAGAATTATAGGAAAGCCTCACATGAAAGCCGACCGCATCCTTCACGCCGCCCTCGCCCTCTCCTTCGCAGCCTTCTGCGGCGCCGTCTTCTTTTCGCTCCACGACAACGTCGTCAAAGTCGGCGACAAGGCGCCCGAATTCAGCATCCGCGCCGACAGCGGCCGCACCATCACCGCGAAGGACTTCGGCGGCAAGCTTCTCATCCTCAACTTCTGGGCCAGCTGGTGCCCGCCCTGCGTCGAAGAAGCTCCCTCGATGCAGAACCTCGCCGCCGCGCTCGGCCCCAATGGCCTCGTCGTCCTCGCCGTCAGTGAAGATGAGGATGCCAACGCCTACAAAGCTTTCATCGACAAGTACCATCTCACCTTCCTCACCGCCCGCGACCCGTCCAAAGAAATCAAAACCCGTTACGGCACCGTCCAGATTCCCGAAACTTATCTCATCGATACCAACGGCCGCGTCGTGGAAAAAATCGTCAGCTCCACCGACTGGTCCTCCGAGCAAATGATCGCGCATGTCAAGTCGCTCCTCTGACGCAGCCATCACGCCCTCCGCGATCCCGGCCGAAGCCAAACAGGCGCTTCTCGCCGCCCTCGGCCCAGGCTCCTGCCTTGACCGACCCGAAGACCTCGCCCTCTACGAATACGACGGCAGCATCGACAAAGCCCGCCCCGACCTCGTCCTCTTCCCCCGCACCACCGAAGAAGTCTCCGCCATCGTCCGCATCACCGCCGAACACAACATCCCCATCGTCGGCCGCGGCGCCGGCACCGGACTCAGCGGCGGCTCCATCCCCCGCGCCGGCGGCGTCATCATCGGCTTCTCGCGCATGAACCAGATCGTCGAAATCGATCTCCCCAACGAACGCGCCATCGTCCAGCCCGGCGTCGTCAATCTCGACATCACGCTCGCCGTCCAGGGCTCCGGCTATTTCTATGCGCCCGATCCCTCCAGCCAGCGCGCCTGCACCATCGGCGGCAACGTCGCTGAAAACTCCGGCGGCCCCCACACGCTCGCCTACGGCGTCACCACCAACCACATCCTCGGCCTCGAATTCGTCCTCCCCGACGGCACCGTCCACTGGACCGGCGGCAAAGCGTCCGACCTCCCCGGCCTCGACCTCCTCGGCCTCCTCACCGGCTCGGAAGGCACGCTCGTCCTGGTCACCAAAATCATCGTCCGCCTCATGCGCGCGCCGGAAAAGGTGAAGACCCTCCTCGCTGTCTACAACTCGCCTTCCGACTGTGCCGACACCGTCGCCGAAATCACCGCCTGCGCCATCACGCCCGTTGCCGTCGAAATGCTCGATGGCGAAATGCTCCGCATGGTCGAAATGGCTACCCACGCCGGCTATCCCATGGATGCCGCCGCCGTGCTGCTCATCGAACTCGAAGGCCTCACCGAACAAGTAGAAGCCCAGGCCGCCGAGATCGAACAGGTCTGCCTCCGCTGCGGCGCGCGCGAATTCCGCATCGCCAAAACCGCCGCCGAACGCGAGCTTCTCTGGAAGGGACGCAAGAACGCCTTCGGCGCCGTCGGCCGCGTCAGCCCGTCGTACTACGTGCAGGACGGCGTCGTCCCCCGCACCCAGGTCGCCCCCACCCTGCGTTTCATCGCCGGCGTCGCTCAAAAGTACGATCTCCGCATCAGCAACATCTTCCACGCGGGCGACGGCAACCTGCACCCCATCATCCCGTTTAATCTCCACGTCCCGGAGGAGATCGAACGCGCCCGCGCCGCCGGCGAAGAAATTCTCAACTACTGCATCTCCGTCGGCGGCTCCATCACCGGCGAACACGGCGTCGGCATGGAGAAGAACGAATTCATGCCCCGCCTGTTCTCCGCCGCTACGCTCGACTACATCGGCCGCTTCAAAGCCCTCTTCGATCCCGCCGGCCGCCTCAACCCCGGCAAAGTTCTGCCCACCGGCCAGGGCTGCCTCGAAATCCGCCAGGCCCCGCTGACAAAACGCACGGAAATTTGAACAATTGAAGGTCGACTTCAACGAAACGCAACGATCGGTGCGGTTCGGTAGTAGATGTTTGTACCGTTCGGCTGAATCGCTCGCATGACTTCTCGAATTCCCTATTTCGATCTGAGGTCGGTGAGTACCAGATGGGGCTTGAAGAGTTGCGGAAGTTCTGTAAGATAACGGTTTGGGATTTCCAGTATCGCCCCGGCGAGGCGCTCGGATCGTTTGTTGAACTGCTGAACGGCCGTAGCGTCTTGGCCCGGGAGGTGCTCCTTCGTAGTGCGGATAAACCAGATATTGCAAATAACATCATCGGCAACTTGTTTGCTGATCTCGTCCAGAGTCGTTTGCAGCGTCCGGTCGTCCCCGAATAGGAACGGCACTTCAAAACGGGCAACATCCGCCTTTCGGAGTGCTGCGTATATTTTGTCGTCGGGTCCTTCCGGGAGAATGAGCAGGAGATCCCGGAACGCAACATAAACGGCAAGACGACGGTCATACAGGTCGTGACGCAACTTTTCTGTACTGAGCCGTTTTTGCCAGCTGTTGAAGGACCATGTCAGGCATAAAACGGCCAATGCGATCGCCGGCGAAGCTAAATCTTTTATCCATTCAAGAGCCGTAGCAGTCATTCGGTACAAGGCTACCAGTTTGGAAGGTTAGGCAATGTGCGGCGCACTTTTTTCATGTCCGCAGTTCTTTCATGTGCACAGGTTTTTCATGTCCCAATGCTGCGCGGCTTTCGAATTACGCACGTGCCACCCACGCCCGCCCATCCTGATGCACAATAAAAGAGGAGGTCCACATCAATGGCGAACCTGACCATCGAAATGCCTGACGAACTCGCCCACCGCCTCGCCGGAATCGCGGCGACGCATCAGAAGAGCCTCCAGCAGTTCGCCGTCGACCATCTGACTTCACTGGCCGTTGCCGCCCCCGCAGCCGGGCCCGGTTCCGCCGCAATGGTCCTTCAGGCCATGCACGGCCAGCCGCACTTGAGCGCTTCTCTCGTCGACGAACTCGACGCAGCCATCGCTGCCGCCCGCTTGCCCATCCGCGAGAGCGAACTCTTTCCCGAGTGAAGATTCCCGCTGATCTGGTCTCTTTATTCGAATGATCTGGCTCCTCGATACGAACATCGTCAGTCTGCTGATGCGCGAAGATGCCGGCATTGCTCGCTGGCTGTCATCCGTCACGGCTGGTGACCGGTTGGCTGTTTGCCCCGTCATCCGGGGCGAGATCCTCTTCGGAATTGCCAGGTTGGCCCAGGGCCAACGGCGTCGCGAACTCGAAATGAAGGCGCGGCAACTGTTCGCTGCATTACCCTGTGAGCCCGTCCCGGCTTCCGCTGGCGACCACTATGCCGAATTGAAACTGGCACAGCAGCGCCACGGGCTTTCGCTCGATGAAAACGATCTCTGGATTGCCGCCACTGCCCTCGCAATCGGCGCCACATTGGTGAGCCGAGACAAGGATTTTGGAAGAATCGAGACCCTTCCCCTGCTGACGCCTTGAAGTGTCGGTTACTGCATTTTCGAAAGATCTTCCCAAGCCAGTCAGTCATTTATCGCCAGAGGTGGTCAAAATGGACCCTTCCGCGTGCTATCGTTTGCCTGGCCGCCACCAGGCACGGTCGTCGTGTGCCTCGCGACTCGCCCGGCACGTTGCTCTTTGACAATTGGCTTCGTTTTTTCAAATCGTCGACCGACTTAAGGAAATTGGACAACGCTCTGTTCGCCTACGGGGAAGCCGCCCCCCAGAAAAGGGAGCCCGATCTAATCCGACGCATCCTCCCCAACTTCCCCCGGCACATGCCGCTCTAGCTCGCGCGCATCATGCAGCACCCGAACCACCTCAATCGCATCTCCGCGATGCCGATACACCACAAAATGCCTCGGCCGCCCAACCCGTCCCTGTTCATTCCGTCCCCGTCCCCGGCTGAAGAACAAATGATACGTGCGAATTCCCTTTGCCAGCTCCGGCCGCGCCACTGACCCCGGCCGCATCGGATCGCTCGCAATATCCCGAATCGCCTGCTTCACCAGTTCCCGATACCGCGCCGCCGCTCGTTCCCCGAACTGCTCCAGACTCCACACCAGCGCCTCGCGAATATCCTCCCGCGCGGCCGGCGCAAGGACGATCCCCGGCAGCTTAGCGGGCTTTGGCACGTTTGCCATTCCCTGCCGACCTGGCCTTAACTTCCTCGCCGATCTGGTCAAGATCCCGGTCCAGGCTCTCAATGGAGCCGAACTCCATCCCCTCACCCCGCTCCAGTTGCGCGATGCCCTCCTTGACGGCTCCCAGCAGCCACGCCAGCCTCGCCTGATCCTCCCGATTGCGCCGCTCCATCAGCCGCAACCCCTCCCTCACCACCTCGCTCGCGTTGCCGAATCTGCCCGATCCGACCTCCGCCTCCACAAAGCGATCGAAATGTTCCGTGAGGTTGATGTTTCGCGTCGGCATATGTTTCCTGCAGTCAGCCTAACATGATTGGCAATCCTTGCCAATTACTCGTCGGCCGCGCGGCGCTGCCCGGAACGCGCCGGGGCAGGGAATTCTCAGTGGACCGCAATCGCGCCAGGCGTCCCCGAAATATCGTGCTAAACTCCTCCCCATCCGCCGCATGAACCCAAAGGTCGATTTCTTCTTCGCCAGCGACACTCCCTGGAAGGACTGCTACCAACTGCTGCGCCCCATCGTGCTCAGCTGCGGCCTCACCGAAGAGCTGAAATGGGGCTGGCCCTGCTACACGCTCAACGGGAAGAACGTCGTCCTGATCCACGGGTTCAAAGGCTATTGCGCCCTCCTCTTTCACAAGGGTGCGCTTCTGAATGACCAACACGGCATCCTGATCCGCCAGACGCCTACCGTCCAGGCGCCGCGCCAAATCCGCTTCACGGGCCCGCACGAAATCGTCAAACGCCGGCGCCTGCTCAAAACCTACCTTCGCCAGGCCGTCGAAATCGAAAAGGCCGGGCTCAGGGTGGAGTTGAAAAAGACATCGGGCTTCCCGATGCCGGAGGAACTTGCCCGGAAGTTCAGCGCCGCACCCGCCCTCAGGAAGGCCTTCGCAGCACTGACGCCGGGACGCCAGCGCGCCTACCTGATCCACTTCTCCTCGGCCAAACAAAGCAAGACACGTGAGGCACGTATCGAGAAACACGTCCACCGGATCATGGCAGGCAAAGGCCTCGACGACGATGAATGACGACGATGAATCCGGAAGCGGGACCTTCGCCAGTGCCCTCGCCAATTGGCGAGCTTACGCAGTGATCCGGAGTGGGCGAGTTTGTACAGCAGCCTCACAATCAGTTGCGCCCGACCACCGCCAACCTCAGCCGCTCGTTCGGTGCTATTTAGTCTGCAGGTTTCACGAACCCGACGCTCTCGATTTGTTGGCGCGGTTGATTACATAGCTTAATTGCCTGTACCATTCGTCTTATGGTCATGAACGGGATCCGGAATCTGCACAACTCGTTCAAAGACGGTTCGGCACTATGGCAATGATAGGAGGCCTTATGCTTCTGGACTCAGTTCGGATTATTGGCCGCCTCGGACAGGACTGAATAATGGCAATGCGCAATGCTGTCAGGCAGATCCTTAATCTGCCCATGATGGGTGGGTCTCAGGTGTTTCTCGGCGCGCCGTGGCTTCCGACTCTGCTGGGGCTCGCTCCTGAATCCTGGAAAGAGCGTATTGCACTCGAATTGCTCGCTTTGAGCCCTCACTATTTTTATCGAACATCAGCGAATCGGGATCTTGGTCACCTCGAGTTCCTGCAATCCGAAAGGGCGCGAAACACCGGTTCGCGCCAGCACTTGATTGACGGTGTGGTACGTCCTTTTCTTAGACCCGAGTTTACAGTCCTCGATTATGGGTGTGGTCCAGGCCACCTTGCCTTTGCTGTATCAGCGTCGGTACGGAGTGTAATCGCTTGCGACATATCCAGCGGGGTGTTGGCCTGCGCCGGAATTCTCAACCGCCGGGACAATATTCAGTACTTGCCTGTGCCTCCAAATGGCGGCCTGAAGATTTGCGACCAATCAGTCGACCTGGTTTATTCGTTCGCCGTCATCCAGCATGTTGACGACACCGTCTTTCAGCAAATATTGTGCGAGCTTTGGCGCGTCATGCGGAACGGGGCCCGAGGATTGTGTCACGTTGTTCTCAACGGTGCTTACGGTTGGAAAACGGAGAACGATTGGCGGGAAGACCGGAGCTTAAAGGGCAGAGCCAAGTGGGCTGTCGGACTGCACTGTTTTAGTCGCGAGCCGGCGCGGATAATAGCGATGGCAGAAGCGGTCGGGTTTTCCGAAGTTCACATCCAGCCAATTGACGTGCCCGGTTTGGAAGATGATGTCGCTCACCAGCACTTACTGCACTTCGTGAAGCATTTGGCTGGCTGAGGTTTAGCCAATCCACACTGCGCGGCGGGGACAAACTCTAACGCGGTGCCCGGCCCGATGATTTCAAGCCCCTGCCCACCATAGGCACGGGAGTCGAGGGGATTCGCATCTTCGATGACACCGGCGCCTGGCGCGTCACATACGTGGCCCGGCGAACCGAAGCCGTCTACCTTCTCCACGCTTTTCAGAAGAAGACATAAGCTACATCGCAGCGCGATATCGAGACCGCAAGAAAACGCTTTACACAGATTGCCAGAGGTGCCGTATGAGCAAATCCGAAAGCTTCGCAAGTATTTGGGACGCCATCGCGGACACGCCGGGTCAGGCCGCAAACCTGCGGGCGCGTGCCGAACTGATGGAACAGATCGCGGCGATAGTCAAGCGTCACGCTTGGACACAGGTCGAGGCGGCGGCCTGTTGCGGCGTGCCCCAGCCTCGCATCAACGATCTGCTTCGTGGCCGCGTCTCCCGATTCTCGCTCGACGCGCTGGTGAACATCTCATCCGCGCTGGGTTGCCGTGTTCGCGTCGAAATAGAGGCTGCCTGAACGCGACACGCGGTCCACGTCACAACCGGCTCGGTCGTTAGTTCAGCGCTTGCTTGTTTCTATTTGTAGATAGCTCAACCACTTACCGCCGAACGCCGCCGATAACGCCCCCTCCGCGTGTTATCGTTTGCCTGGGCCGACACCAGGCACGCCCGTCGTGTGCCTCACGACTCGCCCGGCACGTTGCTCTTTGACAATGGGTTCGTTTTTTCAAATTCGCCATACCGCCATTTGGGTTCGAACGTGCAAATTCGGGGAACGTGGAAGATGGACGTGGAAGATGAAAGCGCGGCGGCAACCCGCCGCCTCTCTCACCGCAACTGGCTTCGTTTTTTCAAATCGCCTCCCGCCCGCCCCGTTCCCCGGCCGCCTCTCCGACGCCCCCGCGCTACAATCAGTTCTTATGTTCCTGGGCGTTGAACACACCGCAATTTCATCTCCCAACCCGCAAAAACTGGCACAGTGGTACGTCGATCACCTCGGTTTCCGCATCAACTTCACCAACTCCGGCGCCTTCTTCGTCCGCGCCGCCGACGGCACCATGATGGAAATCATCCAGAGCGACGACGCCCCTCCGCCTCAGTCCATGGCCGATAACCGCCGCGCCGGCATCCGCCACTTCGCCATCGCCGTCGACGACTTCGATTCCGCCCTCGCCGAACTCCGCGGCAAGAACGTTCGCTTCGTCTCCGAGCCATACCTCAACGGCGCCAATCGCCTCGTCTTCTTTAACGACGCTGACGGCAACCTCTGCCATCTCATTCAACGCGAGACGCCGCTCCCGTAGCGGCCCCACCCGACCCGTGCTCAGCCGCACCTTCAAAGCCTTCCAGTACCCCAACTTCCGCCTCCTCTGGGCCGGAGCCTGCACCTCGTCCATCGGCACCTGGATGCAGGAAATCGCCCAGAACTGGCTCGTCCTGGAAATGACCAAGTCGCCTTTCCTGCTCGGCCTCGATGCCTTCCTCGGCGACATCCCGATCTTCCTGTTCTCCCTCGTCGGCGGCGTCCTCTCCGACCGCATGGACCGCCGCATCCTGCTGCTCGGCTCGCAGTTCGTCCAGATGGTGAGCGCTCTCACGCTCGCCATCCTCATCGGCACGCACCATATTCAGGTCTGGCACATTCTGCTTTCCTCGTTCGTGGTCGGCACCGCCCAGGCCTTCGGCGGCCCCGCCTACTCGGCGCTCGTCCCAAGCCTCGTCGATAAGGAAGATCTACCCAACGCCATCGCGCTCAACTCCATCCAGTTCAACCTCGCGCGCGTCGTCGGTCCGGTGCTCGGCGGACTCGCCCTGCAGTACGCCGGCGGCGCCTGGTGCTTCGGCCTGAATGCTCTCTCCTTCGTCGCCGTCATCTTCTCGCTGCTGAAACTGAACATCGATTTCAAGCCGGCCCGCACCTCGGATTCAATCCTGACTGGCGTCAAACAGGGCATTTCGTTCATCCGTCAGCAGGGCGCCATGGAGACCCTCATCGGCATCGCCTTCTTCATGACGCTGCTCGCCGTCCCGACCATCACCTTCCTCCCGGTCTTCGCCAAGGACGTGTTCCACCAGAACGCCATGACCTACACGCTCTTCCTGGTCTGCTCCGGCCTCGGCTCCATCACCGGCGCGCTCACCGTGGCCACGCTCGGCAACATCGCCAACAAAGGCCGTATCGCTCTCGCCATGCTGATCGCTCTCGGCTTCGGCATCGTCGCCTTCGCGCAATCGACATCGGTGGTGCTCAGCTGCGCGCTGCTGTTCGTCACCGGCGCGGTTCTCATGTGCGCGTTCGCCATGATCGCCTCGCTTGTGCAGTTGATCACACCCAACGACATGCGCGGCCGCGTCATGAGCGTCTACAACGTGGCGTTCCGCGGCGGGATGCCGTTCGGCAGCATTTTGACCGGCCGGCTTGTACCGATTTTGACTGCTCCGTTCGTCTTATTGGTGAATGGCGTGGTGCTGGCCGTACTTGGAGCCTATTTCCTGCTCGTCCAGCGGAAGGTCGCGAAGTTGTAACGAATCAGGCGAGAAACGAATCAGGCGGAAAACGAATCAGGCGATAGAAGACTTATGAGAATTGCTTTGGTCCGGTTGGCCGTGGGAAGCCTGGCTGCAATGTCGATTGCCGCCTCGCTGGCTCTGGCTGCCGACGATCTGGAAAAGCTCCGCGACCGTCAGGATCGCGTAGCACTGGAAAAGACTGCGGCGGCTCTCGATGCCGCGGCGGCGAAGACACCGAATGACGCCAATGGCTGGTATCGCGCAGCCATTGCGTGGTCTTATGCCGCCGAAGTCGCCACCGAACTGCGCGACAAAGCCAACGCTCAGACCGCGGCCGAAACCGGCGTGAAAGACGCCGAAAAGGCCATCGCCATCAACGGCAAGGTCGCCGATTATTATCGCGTTCTCGGCACGCTCTGCGGCCAGGTCATTCCCGCCAATCCCATCCTGGGCGCGCTGGCGTACGGCAAACGCGCCAAGGAATCTCTCGATAAGGCCATCGAGCTCGATCCGAAGTCGGCCCGCGCGTACGTTGCGCGCGGCGTCGGCAACTACTACCTGCCCGCCAACTTCGGCGGCGGCGCCGAAAACGCCATGAAGGACTTCCGCCAGGCTATCTCGCTCGATGCGAAGAACGCCGATGCCTACCTGTGGCTGGGCATGGCACACAAGAAGCTCAAGCAGAACGCCGAGGCGCGCGAGGCCTTCACCAGGTCGCTGGCCATCGATCCCGATCGCATCTGGGCCAGGGATCAGCTCGAAAAGACGCCCGCCCAGTGAAACACGCTGCCCTGCAAATCGTCGATGCCTTCGACCCCGGTGCCGACGGACTCGCCGCCAAGAGCCGCTCGCTCGTGCTCGACATGCTGCATCACACGGCGGAGCCGTTCGCGCGCACTCAGTTCACGCCCGGCCACATCACCTGCACCGCTTTGGTCCGGCATCCCGCCGATGCGCGCGTGCTCTTCATGTACCACCACCGGCTCAATCGCTGGCTGCTGCCGGGCGGTCATGTGGAGAAGTCCGACGCGTCGCTCGCCGCCGCGGCGGCCCGGGAAGCCGAAGAAGAAACTCGCGTCCGGCTCGATCAGTCCATTGCGCCGGTTCTCGCCGGCATCGATGTCCATGGCATCCCGCCGAAGCGTGACGAGCCGTTCCATCTGCACCACGACCTGATCTGGGCCTTCCGCGCACTGTCGGACGAAATCGAAATTACCGACGAAGCCCCGCGCGTGGCGTGGGTCGAGCCGGCCGACTGGGACGCGCTCGGCGTCGCGCAGAGCATTCGCGAAAGTATCCGCCGTGTCATCTGACCGCAGCCGCCCGGCTCACTTTCGCGCTATCCTCCCTCTTTGATGAGCGAATGTCGATGAACGAATACTTTCTCGGCGTGGATGGCGGCCAGTCCGGCACCACCGCACTGATCGGCGACGCCGCCGGACGCATCGTCGGCTGGGCCGGTTCGGGACCGTGCAACCACGTTGCGGCCTCGGAGGCGAAGGCCAAGTTCCTGCGCGTGATGGCAGAGTGCATCGGCCACGCCGCGCAGTGCGCCGGACTTGCGCCCGATGCCAGTGGCGCCCCGTGGCGCTTCCGCTCGGCCTGCCTCGGCATGAGCGGCGGCCCCGACGACAAGGACTCGCTGCTGCGGGAAATGATTCAGGCCGATCACCTCACCGTGACTCATGACGCCGCCATCGCACTCGCCGGAGCCACCGCCGGCGAACCCGGCATTGTCGTCATTGCCGGCACCGGCTCCATCGCGTTCGGACGCAATGAACGTGACGAGACGGCTCGCGCCGGCGGCTGGGGCCACCTGTTCGGCGACGAAGGCGGCGCGTTCGACATCGTCCGCAAGGCCGTCCACGCCGTGCTCCGCGAACACGAAGGCTGGGGTCCGCGCACCACTCTGACTCCGGTGCTTATCGAATCGACCGGCGCGTGCGACGCCAACGACATGCTGCACCGCTTCTACACGCCCGAATGGCCGCGTTCGCGCGTGGCCGGCCTCGCGCGCGTGGTCGATACGCTGGCCGAAGCAGGCGACCCCGCCGCCGGCGACATTCTCCGCCGCGCCGCGCAGGACCTGGCCGTTCTGGCTGCCTCCGTGCGCCGCCAGTTGTGGGCCGATACCGATGTCGTTCACGTCTCCTGGGCCGGCGGCGTCTTCAACAGTTCCATTCTGTCCGAACGGTTCCGAATGCTGGTTCAACTCGACGGCGGTTCTCTCTGCGCTGCGCCGCTCCACGGTCCGGCCGAGGGCGCTCTGCTGATCGCATGGAAGAATGCCGGCATTGCTCCTGTGCCGCAGTCGGATTTATACGCAAAACAGGCCTGAATTGAAGGTTTTGCACGGCGAAAGGCGGTATACTCATCGCCAATGAGTTCTCTTGCGGTAACGATGCCGGCGAAGATCGCGACCCTGACCTCCATCGGTCAGATCGCCATCACCGTTCGCGATCTGCCGCGCGCCGTCGGCTTTTACCGTGACGTCCTCGGCTTGACGTTCCTGTTCGAAGCCGAGACGATGGCGTTTTTCGACTGCGGCGGAACCCGTCTGATGCTGAGCGCCTCGGCGGGCGCGGACTCCGGATACAACTCCATTATTTATTACAGGACCGAAGATATACGGGCCTCCGCCGACGAACTGCGCGCCCGCCACGTGGAATTTGAAGCTCCTCCCCGGCCCATCGCGAAGACCCCGGACCATGAGGTCTGGATGGCGTTTTTCCGCGATTCCGAAGGCAATTTGCTGGGTCTGATGAGCGAAGTCCGCTAGCTCCCCCGGTTTGCCGGCGCGCGGGCTCTTGCTAAGCTCGGAATCACGATGTCAAAACTGTCAATAAAAGACCTCGATCTCAAGGGAAAACGCGTTTTCATCCGGGTGGACTTCAACGTCCCGCTCGCCCCGGGTGGGCAGGAAATCACCAGCGACAAGCGCATCCGCGCTTCTTTGCCGACCATCCAGTACGCGCTCGAACAGGGCGCCGGGCTGGTGCTGGCCTCGCACCTCGGCCGCCCCAAAGGGAAGCCGAATCCTGAGATGAGCCTCAAGCCGGTCGCGGTGAAGCTCGCCGAACTGCTTGGCAAGCCGGTGGCCTTTGCGCCGGACTGCATCGGTCCCGCCGTCGAAGCCATGCTCCCCGCGCCGGGCGAAATCCTGCTGCTGGAAAATCTGCGCTACCACGCCGAGGAAGAGGCCAACGACGCGGCGTTTTCCGAAAAGCTGGCGAAGCTCTGCGATGTTTACGTGAATGACGCGTTCGGCACGGCGCACCGCGCGCATGCCTCCACGGTCGGCATGATCCGGTTCGTGAAGCAGGCTGCCGCCGGACTGCTGATGGATCAGGAACTGAAGTATCTCACCATGGCGACGAAGAATCCGGCGCGCCCCTGCGTTGCTATTCTCGGCGGCGCCAAGGTGTCGGACAAGATTGAAGTCATCGAAAATCTGGCGAAGGTTGTCGATAAAGTGCTGATCGGCGGCGCCATGGCGTATACGTTCCTCAAGTCGCAGGGCGAGCCGGTGGGCAAGTCGCTGGTGGAAGACGACAAGCTCGATCTGGCGAAGAAGTTACTCGCCGAATATCCCGGCAAGATTGTTCTCCCGGTGGATCACGTGGTGTCTGCCGAGTTCAAAGCCGGCGCGGACAATCAGACGGTGACGCAGGTGCCGGACGGACTCATGGCTCTCGACATCGGCGCGCAGACCGTGGCCAGCTATTCGGCCATCATCGCGGGGGCGAAGACAATCATCTGGAACGGGCCGATGGGCGTCTTCGAAATGCCGCCCTTCGATAAGGGCACGGTGGCGCTGGCGAAGGCCGTTGCCGAATCGGGCGCGGTCTCGGTAGTGGGCGGCGGCGATTCGGAAAAGGCAATTAAGGTGGCCGGCGTCACCAGCCGGATCACGCACGTTTCCACCGGCGGCGGCGCTTCGCTCGAGTTCCTGTCCGGCATGGAACTGCCCGGCGTGGCGGCGCTCACCGACAAGTAAGCGACTATCAGTAAGTGACGATAATGAACTGACGACGCGGGCGCAGGCTACCTGTCTGCGCCCGCGCTGCGTTACGGAGAAACTCAATGGATCCGAACTCTGCCATCCCCACTCTGTCTGTTCCCGGCGCGCAGGAACTGCTCGGCGATTTTGCGCCGAAGCTGATTGAACTGGCCCAGCAGGTCATCTACGGCGACATGTGGGAGCGTCCCGAGCTATCGAAGCGGGAGCGAAGCCTGATCACGATCGCCGCGCTGGTGGCGATGGGGCGTGCCCAGCAGATGCCTTATCATCTGGAGCTCGGGCGGGCCAACGGTCTGTCGGAAAGCGAAATCGTGGAAGTCATCACGCACCTCGCTTTCTATACAGGATGGCCGGCGGCCGTCTCGGCGGCTGCGGTGGCTAAGGAAGTTTTCGGAAAGTAGCCGCGCGCTACCTGCTCGGCTTCAGCCGGATCTCCGCCGTCTCACCGCTCACCTCAATCTTCGTGCCGAACCGCTTCGACGCCTCGGCCAGCCGCTGCAGAATGTAGCCTGCCCGCGCCCCGGTTGCCGGCGCAGGTAAGCCGCGCGTATCGAGAAACTGATTGTTGGTGAATGCGTTGTGAACCTCCGGCACGCCGTCGCCAATATTGTTCATCACGATCGGCCGGAACGAGATCGCTTTCACGCTTTTCCCCTGCCACGCGACCTGCGCCACCACGCTCTCCCAGCTCATCGGTTCATCGATATAAGTCAGGACCGGCGGCACGTTGTAGATAAAGTTTCCGAGGTCGTAAAAGATGGGCCGGCCGCGATAGATCTCGACGCCATGCAGCAGCGGCGCGCCATGCATGACAACGATGTCGGCGCCCGCGTCAACTTCCGCGTGAGTCCACTTGCGGAGCCACTCGTTCGGGGCCAGTCGCTCCTCCATGCCTTCGGTGAAGATGGTCGAGAACGAGCGGTTGCCGAAGACGTGATTGTGCTGATAGACGATCACGACATCGGCGCGGCCGCGCGCTTCGCGGATGCTTTGCAGGATGCGGCGGGAGTCTTCCTGGTTCGGCGTGTTGGCTGGCGCGCCCGGCAGATCTTCGGTCGCCTCATTTGCTCTGCCGCCCGCTTCGACGCGCAGTTCATTCACGCCGGGCCGGTCCGCGGTTGCGCTGCCGCCCGCGGTAATCAGACCGGAGGCGCTGGCGATCAGCGCAATCGTTCCATTCGGCGTGTGAAGATAGCCTGGCGCGCTGGCCTCGGCCAGATTGTTGCCGGTGCCGGCGTGAGCGATCTTCCGTTTGTCGGCTTCACGGAGCGTGTTCTGAATGCCGGTCGCCTTGAGATCGAAGGCGTGATTGCCGGAGAGCGACAGCAGATTCACGCCGAGCGCGCCGAGCGCGTCGAGAGCTTCGGGCGGCGTGAGAAAGCCGCGGCCCTCCTGAACGGCCTCGCCCGGTTCGGCAATCGCGGCTTCGAGATTGGTGAACACCACGTCGCCGCGCAGCAGCCCTTTCATGGCCGGGATTGCCGAGGGCGCGGTGGCGCGAAGATCCGAACGGAGCATTGATTGTCCGGCGAGCGTGATCGTCATCGCCGCCGTCGCCGATTGCGCGCCGGCGCCCCGGGCCAGGGAAGCGGCCAGTATCAGGGCGAAGCACGCCGCTCCGATGCCGGTCATTCGTGCGGTTCGTGGTTTATCCATCGTTGTTTATCCGTCGTGGTGTGTCCGTCGTGGTGAAACGGTCGTGGTGTATCCATCATGGTGTATCCATCATGGTGAAACCCCTCAATAATATATGCGGCGCGGGCGGTCGGCGGCGAGGCCGCTCAGTGCCCCGGCAGAATGACGGCGGCGCCGTCGACCGAATCGTTCTCAATCGCCCGCAGCGCTTCATTCGCTTCGGCGAGCGTGAAGGTGGTGGCTTGCGGCCGAAGCCCGATGCGCGCGGCGATCGCCAGAAAATCGCGCGCGTCGGCCCGCGTCATATTGGTGACGCTGCGAATCTGGCGCTCGCCCCACAGCAGGCGATCGTAATCGAAGGCCGGAATCCTGTCCAGATGGATGGCGTTGATTGCCACCACGCCGCCTTTTCGCAGGCTGCCAAGCGCTGCAATCACGACGTCGCCGCTCGGCGCAAAGGTGATCGCTCGGTCCAGCGCCACAGGCGGCTTGTCCTGTTCGCTCCCGACCCAGACGGCACCAAGCGCGGCGGCCAGCCGCCGGTGGGATTCGCCGCGCGTCGCCACATAGACGCCGCAGCCCCAGGCCTGCAATACCGAAATCGCCAGATGCGCCGACGCGCCGAAGCCAAAAAGGCCCACGCGGTCGCCCGGTTCCACGCCGGCAACGCGCAGACTGCGGAAGCCGATGATACCCGCGCACAGCAACGGCGCGGCGTGTGTGTCGTCGAGTGCGTCCGGCAGCGGGAAAACGAAGTCGGTACGGGCCAGCGCATATTCCGCGTAGCCGCCGTCGACCGAATAGCCGGTGAAGGTGGGAGAGTCGCACAGATTCTCCAGTCCGCGCTCGCAATACGGGCACGTTCCGTCCACGCCGCCCATCCAGGAAACGCCGACTCTGGCGCCGAGCGGAAGGTCAGGCGTGGCGCCTTCCGCGACCTCGCCGACGATCTGGTGACCCGGGACCAGCGGAGAGCGCAGAGACGGGAGATCGCCGGCAACGATATGCAGGTCGGTGCGGCACACGCCGCAGGCGCGCACCCGCAGCAGCACGTAGCCGGGCGGGCATTCCGGCCGCGGAATCTCTTCGATGACGAGGCGCTGCGTTCCCGCTCGCAGCGGCTTGTGCAGGACGGCGGCCTTCATCGACGGCTTCATTGGATTGAACTCAACACAAACGCTACCGCAATCGTCCGCCCATTCGCCGGCCGGGGCGGAACACCCGGTGCGGCCCTGTCCGGTGCGGCCCGTCCGCTGCGCGGATCCCGGTTGGGCTAGAATCGAATTCACATGTTACGCAAACTGATTATTCTCCTTGTTGCCGGCGCGCTCGCCGCCAACTGCCAGCAGCCGGCCACTCCGGCGCCCGCGGCACCCACTGCGGCCCCGGCACCGGCCGGCGACCCGAATGCGATTCTGCTCACCGTTTTCCTGCGCCACGACCAGACCAAGAACGTAGACCAGATCAACGAAATCGTCGGCAAGAACGGTTTCCGCGACAATTTTCCGCCGAAGGGGATTGAGGTCGCATCCTGGTACGTCATGATGGGCATCGGCCAGGTGGTGACGCTGAAAGTCCCGCCCAGCCGGTTGCGGGAAGTGAATCGCACCATCGAAAGCGGCGCGTGGGGCGGCTACCACACCGAGTTTTATCCGACTTATGAACTGCGCGCCGCGACTGCGACGCCGACGGTGGACCCGGCAAAGTCGATCCTGCTCACGATCTTCCTGCGCCACGATCAGACGAAGAACTCGACCCAGATTAACGAAATCGTCGGCAAGAACGGCTTCCGCGAGAACTTTCCGCCCAAGGGCATCGATGTGATTTCCTGGTACACGATGATGGGGATCGGGCAGGTCGTTACGCTGCGGGTGCCGCCGGACCGGCTGCGCGATGTGAATCGCAGCATCGAAACCGGGGCATGGGGTGGATTCAGGACTGAGTTCTACACGACGTACGATTACAAATCGTTGTGGCAGGAGTCCTGGCCGAGCGCGAAGGCGAAGTAAGTTGTGACGATGGCGCGTGTGCGGCGCCGGCGTGGGATTGCGCTGAAAAACGCAGGAACGCAGAAACGCAGAAACGCAAGAACGACTGGCCGGGAGGAATCGGCGAGCCGTTCTTGCGTACGTTCGGCGGTTTGAGCCGTGATTGCCGAACGAAAATCCCGCGTTATGCCTTTGAACTGCTGACCTGAGCAGTCCGTTGCTTCCGGCGCGCGGCCAGACACAGAGTGACCAGCCCGAGGGCCAGCATTCCATTCGTAGCCGGTTCCGGCGCAGCTACTGTCAGCACGCCGGACAATGCATAGAGTGCCGCAGTGTTTGCGCTCCCCGCCGTAGTTTCGGTGATCCAGAATGAAGAACTGCTGTTTGCCATTCCGACAATCGGCGTAGCGCACCCCAGCCCGACGCATCCAGGCACGTTCAAGCCATTTGAAAACGATCCGGTCCAGACGGGAGAAGCTGACGAATTGCCATTCTCATCAAAAAAAATGGGATTCGCCAGTGTATTTCCCGAGAACAGACCGCTGGGCAAAGTGGTTGTAGCATCAGCCGCAACGAACTGCCCGCCGAGGTTATAGATCGGTACCCCGGCATCCTGTCCGACATTGGTGATCGCCGCTACGCTTTGGGTGGAAGCGATAGCATCCCATGTGGTGTTCAATCCCTGCAGAAGCGGATTGTTGTTGGCGTCGTTTAGTACCGCGGTGTTGTAGTCGTTGATATTGGTGTCCGTGGCGGTGTAAGTCTCGGCAGTAACAAATACCAACCTGTATGTTTGGCCAACCGCGAGTGATGGCGGGACGATCGTGACAGAACCCGCCCACGCCGTAGTTGTTAATCCTCCTATTGCGACAGCAAGCGTCGCGAGTGTTGTGAGTGTTCGGCTGCGCGCACGGACAAATGTGCGGCAGTCTTCTTGTTTTAGTCGCATCGAACCGTATTAACTCCTCTCCTGGCTACCATCGGCGCACGCCGCTGTTCGCAGTAGCCAAGCAAAAGTTAGCATGATTTTGTTGACTAATAACCACTTTGGCGGCCGCGCGGGTACTGTTGCCGCTCCGGCGCGTTCCATTACCGCGTGGATATCCGATGAGTTCGGAAAAGTTAGCAGGAGATAGGACGATTGGTTATAAGATGTTCCACGGTGTGAGCGGGAAGTTGATTCATGGTGCTCGTATCACGGCTTCCGGAGCGAGTGACTGCGGACGCGATCGTCTGCCGAACTGCCGCGCAGCCGGTAATTAACCGGATACTACTCTTCAGTCAATTCGGAAAATATCTACCCATCAGGTAGTACGGGAACTCCGGCCCGGAGTAAACCCGGTTCTGGAACTTGCCGGAATTGGATAGCCGACCGTAACGTTATCGTATGTTACCTGGAAACGATGGAGCGGCTACCCTTGGCAGCAGGCGTCATTGGCGCCGGCGTCAGACACGGTTTACGCTGTTTCTCCAAAAAAGCTTACTTAGTATTACTCTGTTCCTGGTCGGCATGACGCTTGGACTGGGGTTTGTTATCTGGACGCTTTCTTCCTGAGGATTCACCGGTGCGAACGAATACTGCGGATGTTACAGGCGTCAATCCGGAACCGGCGACCACGGAATCGTACGCGATAATCCGCGGGAAAAGATTTCTGGAGAACCTCGAAGGCAGCGTGCGTGGCCACTCCCGGCGGTTTTTCGAGTCGGCGCGGCAGGCAGGATCGATCGCGGCGGGGAACAGTGTTCCGCGCGCGATGGAGGAAGCAGGCGCGCGCTGAGCGCCGGCGGGAGTGCGGCGCAGTTTTCATCGCGCGACGTGGCCGTGCCGGACGTTCCGCACCGGACGTGGCGCTGAGCTGAGCTGAGCTGAGGCAGCATCGCTTTTCTGAGTGAAATGGCTGCTGCGAACGGCGTTTGGTGGTGGGCACAAATCCGGGCACACCGGGAAAACCGCCGAGCCGCCGAAGGTTGACGGAATCGCCGCTAAGAGTTGGATTGCAGGGGAGATAAACTGGAGCCACCCGCCGGGATCGAACCGGCGACCTGCTGATTACGAATCAGCCGCTCTACCAACTGAGCTAGGGTGGCTTGGAACCGCTCTTTTTCTTATAGCACGCGCGACGTTCCGCGGCTGCAAACGTGGACGGACCGCTGCATTCCGGGCCTTCGCTTCGCCGTTATTTGGCGTGCTCGTCGATGATGTAAACCTTCTCGCCCGGCGCCGACAGCTTCCATCTTTCGCGGATCGCCGACTCCTGCGCCGCCGGATCGCTCTCCAGTTGCAGTATGCGCTGCTGGCGCGCCGCGATGTCGCGCTGCAGTTCCGCGTTGCCGCGTTCGTACTCGCGAACCATCCGCTGCTTTTCCAGCATGCCGGAAATTCCGTTCGGACCGCGCAACGAAACAAACGCGTACACGACCCCCACCATCAGGACCATCGCGTACACAACTTTCACTCCGGAGACTCTCATTGGGCTGTAAGGATGAAGAGCGTTATGACACCTCATAGTAACATCGGTGGATAGTCTGGTTCCAGCGAAAAACTCTGAAAATGACCGATAAAATCGTTGTTTTGAGCACATGCGGGTCGGCTGCCGAAGCAGAGCGCCTCGCGCGCCGTCTGGTGGAAGCGCGCGCCGCTGCCTGCGTAAATATCGTTGCGCCCGTGAGGAGTATCTACCGCTGGAAGGGCGTCATCGAGCAGGCCGAAGAATGGCTGCTTGTGGTGAAGACTTCCCGCGCGAAGTTTGACCGGGTGCGTGCGGAACTGGAAGCCGCGCACTCCTACGAGCTGCCGGAAGTGCTGGCGCTGCCTGTCGTCGAGGGCTCGCCGAACTATCTTGCGTGGCTCGCAGGTGAGTTGGCCGGGGAAGGCGGCGCGCCGGAGGAGAATTCCGTTGCCTGAGAATGGGGTGCCTGAAAAACCGGTGCGCGCGCTGCTGTTCGATATGGACGGCGTGATTATCGATTCCAATCCGGCGCATCGGGAAACCTGGGTCGTCTACAACCGGCGGCATGGAGTGGAGACCACGCAGGCGATGATCGACGCCATGTACGGCATGCGGAATGACCAGATCATCCGCGGCTGGCTCGGCGAACATCTTAGCGATGCCGAAGTCTTCGCCCACGGTGCGGCCAAGGAGGCGCTCTATCGCGAGCTCGTCCGGCCCCGCGTGGAAGAGTTGCTCGTGCCCGGCATTCGCCGCTTTCTCGAAGGGGCCGGCGCGTTCGGGCTCGCCGTGGCTACGAATGCCGAGAGGGCGAATATCGATCTGGTCCTCGGCGCAACCGGCCTGGCTTCGTTTTTTCGCGTGGCTGTCGACGGCCACCAGGTTTCGCGGCCCAAGCCGGATCCGGAGATTTATCTGAAGGCGGCGCAGATGCTTGGGGCCGAACCGGCGGCGTGCGTGGTCTTTGAAGATTCGCTCGCCGGCGTCGAGGCGGGCCGCGCCGCGGGCATGCCGGTCATCGGCATCTCGACAACGCACGATGAGCTTCCCGGCGTGGAGTTGCTGATTCCGGATTTCGAAGATCCGGCGCTGGCCGCGTGGCTGGCCGCGCGGGCTTAGAGTTTCGCGCCCCGCGTCTCCCCGCGCCGCGGCAGGGTCAATTGAAACGAAACGCCAGTCGCAGTTCAATGGAAGTAAAACATGTTCCGCCGGAAGTTTTTCTGCGTGCTCCTGCCGGTCTGCGGGCTGCTTGCGCAGTTGCCGTACCCGGTCCCGCTGCCGCCGCAAAAGGATCTGCCGTATCTGGTACACGGGGATAATCTGGTCGCCACCGAAGCCCGCGTGGCCGAGTCGCGCGAGCGCCGTTTCGACACCGTCTTCGCGGTGCCCGGCGAGGCTGCGGCGGCAAGAACACCGCTCGCCAGCCCGATATTCGTTTTCGACGCCGGCCGTATCGATGCCGGCAAATTTCAGTTGTATCGCCTCGAAGCCGGGGCAGGGCACCGCGAGCTGGCCGTGCAGCGGCGGGGGCGTGGCGGTGCGAAAGCCTTTCGAATCAACGTCTATCCCGTTTCGGGCGGGGTTTATCGGATCGAGGCCGCCGAAAGCCTGCCGAACGGCGAGTACGCTCTGACGCCGGACGGAACGAACGATGTCTTCTGTTTCACGGTGTATTAAAGTGGCGTGCGTGAATTCGCGCTGCGCGGAACCTTACGGTTGTGCTACACTGCTTTTGATAGACAACGAGATAGAGAAGACAAGGAGTAGCAACCCTTCAGATGGCATTGGTGGCAGAAGTTAAACGGCAGATTGTTGCCCGGAATCAGAATCATAAGACGGATACCGGGTCGCCGGAAGTGCAGATCGCGCTGTTGACGGACCGTATCTCACAGCTGACTCAGCATTTCAAGACACACCAGAAGGATCATTCGTCGCGGCGCGGCCTGTTGAGCCTCGTGGCGCGGCGTCGTCGTCTGTTGACGTACCTCAAAGTCAACAGCCCGGAACGGTACAAGAGCGTTCTGGCCAAGCTTTCGATCCGCCACTAGTTTTTTCAGGGGTCCTTACTCGAAGCAGTGGTTCCCGCCGATGTTGGCGGGAGTGTGGTTCACTCGCCTTCGTGGTCCTTTCCGGGCTGCGAAAAGCAGTACGCATTTATTTTGCGCGCTGTTCCCTTCCTGTCAACTCCCTCGCATATCAGGCCGCATTGTCGGCAGATAAGGAGCTGCCGGGGAACGTAACCCGGCGCAACATAAATGAAAGTACACACATTCGAGATTGATCTCGATGGACGCAAAATCTCCATCGAGACGGGTAAGATAGCCAAGCAGGCGGGCGGTTCGGTAGTTGTCCGCTGCGGCGACTCGGTCGTCCTCGTCACGGCCACCACGGCTGCCAAGCCCAAACCCAACCAGAGTTTTTTCCCCCTCACTTGCGATTACCGCGAGTACACGTATGCAGCCGGCAAGATCCCCGGCGGCTACATCAAGCGTGAAGGGCGCCAGTCCGAAAAGGAAACCCTCACCAGCCGAATGATGGACCGGCCCATGCGGCCGTTGTTCCCCGAAGGCTACCTGAACGAAACCCAGATCATCGCGATGGTGCTTTCGGCCGATCCGGAGCAGGACCCGAGCACGCTCGCTCTGGTCGGCGCCGGCGCCGCGCTCGCCATTTCCGACATCCCGTTCCACCACCTGGTGAGCGCGGTGCGAGTCGGCATGGTGGATGGCAAGTACGTTGCGAACCCCAGCTACAGCGATACCCGCGCTTCCAAACTGAACATTCTGGTTGCGGCCACCGAAGCCGGCATCGTCATGGTGGAGGCCGGCGCGCAGCAGGCTTCCGAAGAAGAAGTGCTCGGCGCTCTGGAGTTTGGCCACAATTCCTGCAAGAAGATTATTGAGGTCGTCAAGCAGCTTGTGGCTGCCGCCGGCAAGACCAAGCGCGAGTTCACGCCGCACGTCATCAACGAGACGCTGGCCGCGGAGATCGACAAGAAGTTCCGCGCCGAACTGACCGATGCGCTCGATACCAAGAAGTACGAGAAGCTGGAAAGCTACGCCCGCGTCGATGCCCTGCATGCCCGTTGCGAAGAAGAAGCGGCGGAGGATCAGAAGGCCGAAGCCGGTAAGCTGTTCGATGCGCTGAAGGAAAAGATCTTCCGCGATCAGATGCTCGATGCCCGCCGCCGCCCCGATGGCCGTGGTTTCGAAGAAATTCGTCCGATCTGGAGCGAAGTCGGCGCTCTGCCGCGCACGCACGGTTCGGCGATCTTCACCCGCGGCGAGACGCAGGCGCTGGTCACCGTGACGCTCGGCACCAAGGACGATGAGCAGCGGATCGAGATGCTGGAACCGGGCAGCGAAACGTTCAAGCGCTTCATGCTGCACTACAACTTCCCGCCGTTCAGCGTTGGTGAAGTCGGCTTCATGCGCGGTCCCGGCCGTCGCGAAATCGGCCACGGCGCGCTCGCCGAGCGGGCCGTTCTGGCGGTGGTTCCGGATGAAACGGTGTTCCCCTACACGCTTCGCGTGGTCAGCGACATTCTGGAATCGAACGGTTCCAGCTCGATGGCCTCCATCTGCGGCGCCAGCATGGCGCTGATGAATGCCGGTGTGCCGCTCACGGCTCCGGTGGGCGGTGTGGCGATGGGTCTGGTGAAGGAAGGCGACAAGTACGCCATCCTGACCGACATCGCGGGCGCTGAAGATCACTACGGCGATATGGACTTCAAGGTGGCCGGTACGCGCGAAGGCATCACCGCGCTCCAGATGGACATCAAGGTTCCCAACGTCGGCATCGCGCTGATGAAGGAAGCGCTCGATCAGGCCAAGCGCGGCCGGTTGCACATCCTCGACAAGATGGCCGAGACCATCTCGCAGACGGCTGCCGAGATGTCGCCCTACGCACCGCGCATCTACACCACCAAGATTCCGCAGGATAAGATCCGCGACGTCATCGGACCGGGCGGCAAGGTGATTCGCGGGATCATCGAGCAGACCGGCGTCAAGATCGACGTGGAAGACGATGGCACCATTCACGTGGCGTCGAACGATCCGATTGCGGCCAACAAAGCGCTGCAGATCATCGCCGACCTCACCGCCACCGCCGAAGTGGGCAAGACCTACCTCGGAACCGTGGTGCGGATCGTCGACTTCGGCGCCTTCGTCGAAATCTTCCCCGGCACCGACGGCCTGCTGCACATCAGCGAAATCGCCGAAACGCGAATCAAAGATGTGCGCGACGAACTGAAGGAAGGCGACCAGATTCTGGTCAAGGTCCTCGGTCTCGAAGGCAACAAGATTAAGCTGAGCCGCAAAGCCGTGCTGCGCGAACAGCGCGAAAAGCTGAAGGGCAAGGAAGCGTAATCAAAACCGCATTCAGGCAAACAAGAGAGGCGGGCCTTCGGGCTCGCCTCTTTTTTTTGTCACGTCACTCGATATGCGTGAGTCGGTTCATTGAGTCCGGCAACTGAGCAGAGCGCTCGTTGAGAGCTTCGACGCATTGCGTGAGAGCGGCGATGCGTTGGTCGGCCTGCTGGCGCTGCTCCGCCAGCTTTGCGATCTGCTCGTCGAGACTCTGCTGGATGGTGGCGAGGTTGACCAGTCGTTCGTCGAGTGTCATCGCTTGCCTGTTATGGCTCGCCCGTTATCGCTTGCCCGTTATGGCTCGCCTGCTGTCTGCCCGTTACGCTACGGCGGCGCTCTGTGCCTTCTGGCCAATGCCCAGCGCTACCCGCAGTTCGTCTTCGAGTCGCGCGGCGGTCTCCGGATGCTCCTTCAGGAAGGCACGCGAATTGTCGCGGCCCTGCCCGATTCGCTCTCCCTTGTAGCTGAACCAGGAGCCGGATTTTTCCACCAGATTCCTTGCCACGCCGAGGTCGATGAGATCGCCTTCGCGCGATGCGCCTTCGCCGTAGAGTATGTCGAACTCCGCTTCCCGAAACGGTGAGGCGACCTTGTTCTTCACCACCTTCACGCGCGTCCGGTTGCCGACCACCGCTTCCCCGTCTTTAATCGCCGCCGTGCGCCGCACGTCGATCCGCACCGACGAATAGAACTTGAGCGCGCGGCCGCCGGTGGTGGTTTCCGGGCTGCCGAACATCACGCCGATCTTTTCGCGAATCTGGTTGATAAAGATCAGGCACGTGCCGGTGCGGGCCACCACGCCGGTCAGTTTGCGCAGCGCCTGCGACATCAGGCGCGCGTGCAGACCCACGTGATTGTCCCCCATCTCGCCTTCGAGTTCGGCCTTGGGGACCAGAGCGGCCACCGAATCCACAATCACGATGTCGATGGCGCTGGTCTGTATGAGCGCCGCGGCGATTTCGAGGGCCTGTTCGCCGGTATCGGGCTGAGAAACGAGAAGGTTGTCCACGTCGACGCCGAGCTTGCGGGCGTAGCCGGGATCGAGGGCGTGTTCGGCGTCGATGAATGCAGCAACGCCGCCCTTTTTTTGCGCCTGCGCGACAACCTGGAGGGCGAGAGTGGTCTTGCCGGAAGATTCGGGGCCGAACACTTCAATGACCCGGCCGCGCGGGAAGCCGCCGACACCGAGCGCGGCATCGACCGACAGGCAACCCGACGGGATAACCGAAACCGGCACCACGTTATCGGCGCCCAGACGAAGCACGCTGCCCTTGCCGAACTGCTTGTCCATCGCCAGAAGGGCGAGATCGATAGCCTTGCGCTTTTCCAGTTCCGTCATAGCGAACCTTTCCGTAACGACCGTGGCGTACTGGAAAGATGTGGTCCGGCGGGAAGAATTTCTCAGCAGAAAAGGAAAATCGCGTGGAGCCGCGCCGCATGGGTAACGCGGGGGGAAAAGAAAACGGCCGGAGCAGAGCGCGCCGGCCGTCGAATCAAGCTGCGATGGTTCGCCGCCTACGCTTGTTTCTGCATCTGCGCCATGCGCTCCTGCATCGCGCGCGTGCCGTGCGGAACAATGCCGATCATGCGCTGCAGCAGCATGACCTGTGCGCGGTGGTGCATTTCGTGCTCCTTGGCGCTCAGGATCATTTCAAAGCGGCTCTTCGTGGCGGGCGTGGCACCGGCGGGCATTTCCACCTGTTCGGCCAGGAAATCGTCGCTGAGCGTTTCCAGCCAGGAAGCGAACGACTCGCCGCGCTCTTTCAGAAACGCCAGAATTTCGTCCTTCGTGCGCGGCTTCTTTTCTTCCGCAATGATTTCACCCACCAGGGCAGGGAAGTTGAAGCCCTGCAGCGTGGTGGCGCGCTTCACCTGCTGAATCTCTTCCTGAATGCGCGATGCCATCGCGATATGCACCAGCATTTCGGCGACCGAGCGCGTGTCGGGCGTGGCGCGGAAGCTGTACTTGTCTTCGGGGATCTCCGTGGCTGCGGCGATCGTGTTACCGCGAACGGTGCGATAGCTCGCGGCAAGTTCTTTACCGGAATAATAGGTCATGAAAATAGTTTATCCGTGAGCCCGTGCGCGCCGCATGAAAAGATGGTTACCGCGCGAATCGGAACTGCCGCGCGTTTTCCCGAATTTGCCCGAGTTCCGTTTCGGTGAAACCAAACACTTGGCGGGCCAGCGCGAATTCGCCCTCCAGTGTGCAGCCGAAGATGCCGGGATCGTCCGTATTCAGCGTCAGCGGCACGCCCGCATCGAACAGCCGCCGCACCGGATGGCTCGCCAGATCCGCTACCGCGCCGGTCTTCACGTTGCTCGTGATGCAGACCTCCAGCGGGATTTGTTCGTCCCGCAGACGCCGCATCAGTTCCGGATCGTCCGCCGCGCGGATGCCGTGGCCGATCCGTTCCGCGCCGATGTCGAGCGCCGCGCGAATGGAAGCCGGCCCCGCTGTTTCGCCGGCATGCGCCGTGAGCCGAAGGCCGGCATCTTTCGCATATTGATACGCGGCCCGAAAGTCCGCCGCCGGACCCCGCACCTCATCGCCGCCGATGCCGAATGAGAGGACGCCGTCGCCCACGTATCGCGCGGCCAGTTGCGCCATCGCCAAAACATGATCGGCGCCGAGTTGGCGAATGCCGTCCAGATTCCAGTGGATCTCCACCGGCAGGCGCGCCTGCGCGGCCTTCTGCGCCGCGCGAATGGCCCGCCAAACGGCATCGAAATCGAATCCGAGCCACTGCACCACGCCCGCCCCGAGCGTCACTTCGGCGTAGCCGATCCCCTGGCTTGCCAGCGATTCCATCATCCGCGTGGTGATCAGCGCATAATCTTCCGGTCCGCGCAGCCGTTGCGCGATAAACTTAAAGCAGTCCAGAAAGCCGCCGAAACTGCTGAATCGCCACACTTCATCGACGAGTTCGCGGGAAAGCGACGGGTCGAGCATCCGGACCGTTGCCGGGTCAACGGTGCCTTCCAGATGGAGGTGTAATTCGTGCAGAACCATATAATCGAAGGTCTCATGAACGACGCGGAAAATCCAGGCGCGGCACCAACAGCGATGGAAGCAGGAGGGCCGGAAGCGCAAGCGACGGTCGAAGCGCAGCAGCCTGAAGCGCATCAGGTTGAAGCAATTGCAGGCGGCTATCACGGCGATGCCTTCAGCATTCTGGGGCCGCATCCGGTCAGCGCGGCCGCGGGCGGGCCGGCCTGGGAGATTCGCGCGTTTCTGCCGCAGGCGAAATCCGTGCAGGTCGTCAGCGGTGACGGCAGCCGCATCGACATGGAGCGCCGCCATCGCGAGGGCTTCTTCGTGGCGCGCACCGACCGGGAACCGGCGGCCTACCGGTTCCGCATCGAGCACTGGAACGGCGCCACCTCGGAAGCCGAAGACCCGTACCGCTTCCCGCCCGTGATGAGCGAATTCGATCTTCACCTGCACGGCGAAGGCACGCTCTACGAGGCCTGGCATACCTATGGCGCGCATCTGACGGAAATGGACGGAGTGGCGGGCGTGCGCTTCGCCGTCTGGGCGCCCAATGCCGAATGCGTTTCGGTCGCGGCCGATTTCAATGACTGGGACACGCGCCGGCATCCCATGCGACTCCGCAATGCGGGCGTCTGGGAGATCTTCCTGCCCGGCGTCGCCGCGGGCGCGGCGTACAAGTATTACGTTCGCTCGAAGGTTGGCGGCTACCGGCAGCTGAAGTCGGACCCGTATGGATTCGCCAGCGAAGTGCCGCCGAAATCGGCATCCGTGGTGGCATCGCTCGATCGCTATGAATGGCAGGACGCCGAGTGGCTGAAGCAGCGCGCGCAACGTAACTGGCTGCGCGAGCCTGTGTCCATTTACGAAGTGCATCTGGAAAGCTGGATGCGCGGCCCGGCAGGCGAGCCGCTGACTTATCGCGAACTGGCGGTGAAGTTAGTCGCGTACGTGCAGCGCATGGGTTACACGCATGTTGAGTTACTGCCGATCATGGAACATCCGTTTTCCGGATCCTGGGGTTATCAGGTGATCGGGCACTTTGCACCCACCGCAAGATTCGGCACGCCGGAAGACTTCATGTTCTTTGTCGATTCCTGCCATGCCGCGGGAATCGGCGTTATCGTGGACTGGGTGCCCGCGCACTTCCCGCGCGACGCCCACGGCCTCGCCTGGTTCGACGGCACGGCGCTCTACGAACACGCCGACCCGCGCCAGGGCGAGCACCGCGACTGGGGCACCCTGATCTTCAACTTCGGCCGGAACGAAGTGCGTGAGTTTCTCATTTCGAGCGCGCTGTTCTGGCTGAAGGAGTATCACGTGGACGGCCTGCGCGTGGATGCCGTGGCGTCCATGCTCTATCTCGATTACTCGCGCAAGGACGGCGAGTGGGTGCCCAACCGTTACGGCGGCCGCGAAAATCTGGAAGCCATCGGGTTCCTTCGCCGCTTCAATGAGCTGGCGCACGAGGTGCCCGGCGCCATCACGATCGCGGAAGAATCGACATCCTTCACCGGTGTCTCGCGCCCGGTCTACACCGGCGGGCTCGGCTTCACCATGAAGTGGAACATGGGCTGGATGCACGACATGCTGCATTACTTCGGGCAGGATCCGGTGCATCGTAAGTTCCACCAGAACAACATTACTTTCAGCCTGCTCTACGCTTTTACGGAAAACTTCGTGCTGCCGATCTCGCACGATGAAGTCGTTCACGGCAAGGGATCTCTCCTGAATAAGATGCCTGGCGATGCGTGGCAGAAGTTCGCCAACGTTCGCGCATTTCTGGCGTATATGTACGCGCATCCCGGCAAAAAGTTATTGTTCATGGGGTCGGAGATCGGTGACTGGGAAGAGTGGAAGAGCCACGGGACCGTGCCGTGGGAGGTTCTCGACTATCCGCTTCACTCGGGTCTGCAGCGATTCGTGGCGGAACTGAATCGCCTGTATAAGTCGCAACCCGCGCTCTATGACGTGGATTATGAACACCACGGCTTTGAGTGGATCGATATTGCCGATGTGGATCAGTCGGTCATCTCATTCCTGCGCCGCGGGTCGGATCCGAAGGATTGCGTCATTGTGGCGTGTAACTTCACGCCCGTGCCGCGGCATCATTATGCGGTCGGCGTGCCGGAAGCCGGATTCTATGCCGAAATTCTCAATTCCGATGCCGGCGAGTTCGGCGGCAGCGGGATGGGCAATCTCGGCGGCGTGGAGTCGCAGGAGAAGCCGGCCCACGGGAAACCGCACAGCATTTCCATTACCCTTCCGCCGCTCGCCGTGGTGGCGTTCCGGAAGGCGTAAGTGGGAGCGCCGCAGCCATCCCGCTACGACGCCATTCTCATCGGCGCCGGTCACAACGGCTTAGTTACCGCCGCCTATCTGGCGAGGGCGGGGAAGCGCGTGCTGGTTCTGGAACGGCGTGAACTTCCCGGCGGCTGCGCTGTTACCGAAGAAATCTGGCCAGGTTACAAGGTTTCAACCGGCGCCTATCTGGTCAGCCTGCTGCAGGAGCGCATTGTGCGCGAACTCGATCTGGCGCGTTACGGTTACAAAGTCCTGCCGAAAGACCCGGCGTTCTTTTCGCCCTATCCCGACGGACGGCACCTCTTCTTCTGGCAGGATGAAGCGAAGACGCTGGCCGAAATCGCTAAATTCTCGCGGCGCGATGCCGAGGCATTCCCGAAGTATGAAGCGTATCTGGAGCGGCTTGCCGAGGTCGTCGAATCGCTCCTGCTGGTCACGCCGCCCGAGTTACCGCCGAAAACGATAGCGGACTTCATCGATTATGTGAAGTTACTCGGCCGCTTTCGCCACTTATCGCCGCGTGAGATCACCGGATTAGTCAAAATCTTCACCCAGAGCGCCGCCGACTTACTTGACGAATGGTTTGAATCGCCGGAAATCAAAGTTACTCTCGCGACCGACGGCGTGATTGGCGCCAACGGCGGCCCCCGGTCGGCCGGCACGGCTTACATCCTGATGCACCACTGTATGGGCGGCGTGGCCGGCAAGCGCGGACTGTGGGGCTTTGTGCAGGGCGGCATGGGGATGGTTGCGGAAGCGATTGCGGCGTCGGCGCGCGCTCATGGTGCCGATATCCGCATGAACGCGCCGGTGAAGCGCGTACTCGTGCGCAACGGACGCGCGCGCGGCGTGGTGCTGGAGAACGGAGACGAGTATGAAGCGCCGGTCGTGGTGTCCAACTTAGATCCGAAAGCAACGTTTCTGCGGATGCTGGAGCCTGACTTACTCGAACCGGACTTCCGCCGGTCCATCGAACATTTCCGTGTGGAAGGCACATCGCTGAAAATGAATCTGGCGCTCGACGGCCTGCCCGATTTCCTCGCGCTGCCCGGCGCACCGGGCCCGCAGCACGGCGCCACGATGCACATTTGTCCTTCGATCGAATACGTGGAGCGAGCCTGGGACGATGCAAAATACGGACGGCCGTCGCAGCATCCGCTGATCGAAATGACATGCCCCACGATTTACGATGCCGCGCTGGCGCCCGCCGGCAGGCACATCATGGGCATCTTCCTGCAGTACGCGCCCTACACGCTGAAGGGCGCGACGTGGGATGAGATCCGCGAGCCGTACGGCGACCGCATCCTCGAAGTGATCTCCGAGTATGCGCCGAACATGAAGTCAATTGTTCGCGAGCGTCAGGTCCTGAGTCCCCTCGATCTGGAACGCCGCTTCGGTATCGCCGGCGGCAATATCTTCCACGGCGAAATGAGTCTGGATCAGATGTTTGTCATGCGGCCCGTGGCGGGCTTTGCGCGGTATAAGACGCCGCTGGAAGGCCTGTATTTATGCGGCTCCGGCGCGCATCCCGGCGGCGGCGTCATGGGTGCGCCGGGCTTCAACGCGGCTCGCGAAATACTGAATGGCTGACGTCGGTTGCCGGTCACTTTATTTCCCGGTCACTTTATTTCCCGGTCGCTTTACTTCCCGGTCCAGGCCTCTAACCGCTTCTTCTGCTCCGCCGATGCGTCGGGCCGGACTTCCAGTTGCCACCCGCCCGCTTCCTCGCCCAGCGTCACATTGAGCCGCATCATCTGATCGCGGCGCGCCACCAGCAGCGTCACCTTGTCGCCCGCGTGATAGTTTTCGAGGCGCTGCGCGAATTGCTCGGCGCGCACGCGGAAATCGTCGATGGCCACGATCTCGTCATCCACCGCCAGCCCCGCCGCGAATGCGGCCGTCGCGCGCGGCACGCGAGTGACCACCAGCCGCCCGCTATCCACTTTCGTCAGAATCCCGAGATTGGCTTTCTTTCCGCCGTTGCCGTTCGACGCCGCCGCGGCCGCCGGCCGGAAGCGCAGCCCGAACCAGTCCAGCGCCTCGTTGTAATCCAGTTCCCCCGCCGCTTCCACGTTCTGCCGGAAAAACTCCCCGAGCGGCACGCCGGCCACTTCCGCGGCCAGTTGCTTGAACGCCTCCGTGGTAAAACCACGCTCGCCGGAAAAGCGCGCGAACGCCAGCCGCATCACATCGTCGAGCGACTTCTTCCCTGCCGTCGCTTTCCGGACTCGCGCGTCCAGCAGCCAGCCCACCAGCGCGCCCTTCGTGTAATAGCTGATGGAACTGTTCGCTGAGTTTTCATCCGGCCGGTAGAACTTGATCCACGCGTCGTAGGAGGCCTCCTCCAGCGATTGTTCGAGCCGCCCCGGCGCACTCTGCACCGTGCCGATCATGCCCGAAAGCGACCACGCCGCCGGCGGCGTCTCCGACCCCACATACTCCGCCTCGCTTGCCAGTCCCGTGCGCCGCAACGCGAGCGACCCGTAGTAATCGGTGAACCCCTCGGCGATCCACAAACTGCGCGTGGGCGTTTCGTTTTCGTAGTCGAACGGCCCCAGTTCCACCGGCCGCAGCCGCTTGATGTTCCACGCGTGGAAGTATTCGTGCGATGCCAGATCGAGCCAGCTCAGATACGCGCGGCGCGTGCGCGTGGCAAAGCGGCTGGCCATCATGCAGACCGAGTTCCTGTGCTCCAGCCCGCCGCCGGTTTCCACCAGCAGATTGAGGAACACGTACCTGCCGCTGTAGGGCAGCGCCCCCCACATCTGGCGATATGCGCGAACCAGTTTCTCCACGTCGGCCGCGGCGCGCGCGCCATCGAAGACGCCCGCCTCGCCTTCATCCACCAGCAGGTGCGGGATGCCATCGACGTCGAACCGGTGCACGGCGGGGTTGCCGAGAAGGATCGGCGAATCCACCAGCGTGTCGTAGTCGGGCGCAAGGTAGTGGTGCGCCGCGCCATCCGGCGCGTCCGGCATGGCGGTAATGCTGGACTTCCACGCCGCGGGCAGTTCCAGCCGCACATCATGTTGCAGCTTCAGCCCGCCCACCAGACTCACGAATGTTGCCGCCCCGTTCAGCAGCGCGAATTTGTCCTCCACCCAATTCGTCCGCACCGACATTTCCCGGCAGTACAGGCGGTAAGAAAAGTGGATCTCCGCCGCGCCGCCGGTCTCCACGCGCCAGCGATTCTTCCGGCTCTTTTCGACGGCCAGCGGATGGCCCGCCGCATCGGTGGCCCGCACGCCCTCCACGTTTCGCGCGAATTCGCGAACCAGATAGGAGCCCGGCGTCCACACCGCCATGAAGAGTTCCACGGAGCTCCGGCCGCCGGCCGGCACCACGGCTTCCACCGATGCGTAATGGCTCGCCGGATCGGGAAACCGGACGGTGTAGCGGATCGATGGGGCGCTTGCGGCGGCGTTTTGAGCTTCGAGCATGGCTGGTTTGATGAGCATCGCGAGCAGCGTCAAACCAATGAAAACCCGGCACATTGCCGCCGCAGTTGGGCGAAAGGATGCAGGGTGGTGGTTTTCAACCATCGCGGAAGTCTCTATGATAGCGAGAAGTGCCACGAAATCAAGCAATTAGGATTTGGGTGCCGGATTGCACTCCAACGGCCGGAGCTGAATGGCCATGAAACGTCGCACGATCCTTTTCGCCGCTGCCGCCTTCGCCGCCGGATGCCTCGCCGCGATGGATGGTTATGCGCAGGGCGTGGGTTATCCGAGCCAGGCTTATCCCGGCCAGACTTATCCCGGCCAGACTTATCCCGGCCAGACTTATCCCGGCCAAGCTTACCCCGGCGCCGCTTATCCCGGCGCTCAGGCCACCCAATCCGGCGTCTACCCGGGCGGCGGCTATCCCATCGGCTCAAACCCAGCGGCTGCGCCGTCGATTTCCGATCAGGCCGGCCCGGCCGTGGCGCGCCTCAGCGTCATGAACGGCGAAGCATCGGTCAAACATGACACCTCCGCCGAGTGGATGCCCGCCGTCGTCAACGCTCCGCTGATGGCCGGCGATGGCATTGCCACCGCATCCAGCGGTCAGGTGGAAGTCCAGCTCGATTATGCCGATTTCCTGCGCCTCGCCGGCGACACAGAAGTGCGCCTCGCCAATCTGTCCGACGGGCGCGGTCAGCTGCAGGTCGGCCGCGGCCTCATCCTGTACCGCGCACTTCGCGACTCCGCGGTGCAGACCGAGATCAGCACGCCTTCGGTTGCGGTGCATCCGCTGCGGCTCTCGGCCGTGCGGGTGGAGGTCGCCGCCGACGGCTCGACGCGCATCACCATGCGCAAGGGCGAGGCCGACGTCTACACGCCGAAAGGCACCGAGCGCCTGCGCGAAGGATCCATGATGATGGTGCGCGGAGCGGCCGACGATCCGGAGTTTCAGATCGTGCAGGCCCCGGCGCGCGACGGCTGGGACAGCTGGAACGAGCAGCGCGATGCGTTTCTTGAAAAGGCGCAGTCGAATCGCTACGTGACCCAGGGTACGTACGGCGCCGAAGACCTGGATGCCGCGGGCCGCTGGGGTTATGACCCCGCCTATGGCAACGTCTGGACGCCTTCGAACGTGCCCGCGGGCTGGGCGCCCTACAGCACGGGGCAGTGGGTTTGGGAAGACTACTATGGCTGGACCTGGGTCGATACGGCCCCGTGGGGCTGGGCTCCCTTCCATTACGGCGCCTGGTATTTCCGCACGGGATTCGGCTGGAGCTGGTTCCCCGGCGCGCGCTACGGTCGCGCCTTTTACCGGCCGGCACTGGTGAGCTTCGTGGGCTTCGGCGGCGGCGTGGGAGTTGGCTTTGGCCGCATCGGCTGGGTGCCGCTGGCGCCGTTTGAAGTTTTCCACCCGTGGTATGGACCCGGTGCGCGCGCCGGAGTTGTGGCCGGCTTCGGCGCGGGTGCGGGCGTTGTCGGAATCTATCGCAACGCGCGCGTGGCGGGCGGCGTGATGGCCGTTTCCACGGCGGACTTCCAGCGCGGAGCGTTCCACGCCGTGGCGCCGGCAGGAGCGGGAGAACTGCAGCGGGCCTCGGCGGTACACGGCGCGCTGCCGGTATCGCCCGGCGCGGCCAGTGCGCGCTTCAGTGCTCGTCCGGCGGCGGTGACTCCGCGGACCAATTTCGGTTCGCAGCGCTTCTTCAGTTCTTCGGCCGGCTTCCAGTCCGGCGGGTTTCAATCAGGTGGGTTTCAATCAGGTGGATTTCAATCAGGCGCGAGCCGCGCGTTCGCGCAGCCCGGTGCAGTTGGCGGCGCAGGGCGTTCGTTCAGCGGCGGTGTACCGCAGGCTGGCACCGCTTCGTCCGGCGGCGCGGGCTGGAACCGCTTCGGCAATCCGGCGGCCGGCTTCGCGCCACGCCCTGCGACAGGTGGTGCGGCGACAGGCCGACCGGTAACCGGCGCTCCGGCGCCAGGCGGCGGATGGGGCAGCTTCGGCGCGCCGCCGCAGGGGGCCGCGGTGCAGCGCTACCAGGCGGCGCCGCAGCGGCAGATTCCCGGTGGCAGCTACGGAAGCCAGCCGGTTCAGGTAGCGCCGCCTATCGTGCGTCAGCGTGAAACCGTGCCGCAATATTCCGCGCCGCAGTCCGGTGCGCCGCGCTCCGGCAGCGTGCCTCACAGCAGCGGACATGCTTCGTCGGCTGCTCGCGGGCGGCGGTAAATAGTCTGCGCACCGCACCGAAATGGCTCCGGAGTGGTGTGCCACGCACGGCTGCGATGTGTTCTGTTCGCCTCGAACGGAACTCATCGCAGCCGGGTGCTATACTTGTTTTACTCCTCACGGCGGCTGTAGCTCAGTTGGTAGTAGCGCCAGATTGTGGTTCTGGATGTCGAGGGTTCAAATCCCTCCAGCCGCCCCAGTTTCACCCCGGTAGTTCCCCTTTTCCAACCCTCTCGCCTGCTTGCTAGTCGCATAAGATTTATCCGATAAATTCTTCCCGCCCGAGGTCGCTCTCGCCGCACGGACCGAATTTTTCGGGGTGGTCAGAATTTCTGGCCAGAAGTCATACTTTCGCTGCAGTCCAAGGAAAGCGCGGAAAGATCTTTTAGAATCAATACTTTAATAGCATTGATAACAAATGAGTATTGTCGGGCGGCCTGTTCGAAGCTAGTACTGGACCTCTGGGAATGGATGAGCGGTCCGCGTTAACGTATAGGAGTTACCTGAGATAAAAATCCGATGACTACGAACGCGGCGATATTCCCAAGGTATAACTCCTCCCGAGGACCCTTGTTCTCCATGCGCCGGAGCACGCGTACAACCTCCGGACGCAGGCAGAACCCCCTGCGCGATCTCGCCACCGAACAGCGCCGGGTCGCTGAAGCGCAGCGCAGCCGCGCGCGCGACCAACGGCTGCAAAGAGATCTCCCTTCCATCATCGAATCCCAGGTCGGCGCGCAGATGGAGAAGCTGGAAAACCGGCTCCTCGATGACTTCCGCGAAATGGGCGAAAAGGTGGTGGAAAAAGGCACCGCCGCCCTCAGTGAACAGCTCGACGAGCGGATCGAATCGCTGGAGCGAATGTCGTCGTTCCAGACCGGCACCATCCTGAAGCTGCGGAACTCCTCGCGCGTCGCCGAACAAAAAGTGAGTTCGGTGGTGAACAGCATCGAGCACGCCTTGTCGGAGGCAGTGCCCGGCGGCTTCCGTCTCGATCCGCACTATCCTGGCTTTTACCCGCAGCTGGCCTCGCCCGATGACATGGACTCGTCACGATGCACTGCGCTCGAGACGATTCCGGCGAGCCGCCACGGCTTCTGCCCCAGCTGCACTTCACCTCACGTGCGCCGCGCCTACCGGCACGGGTTCCTCGACGAGATGCTGCGCTTATTCTTCGTGGCGCCGTTCCGCTGCCGCTCCTGCCGCCACAAGTTCTACCGGTTCTGATCGCGCAGCCACCCGAGCAACGCCTGCTGCGCCGCCACGGCGGCGTCTTTCACACGCCACGAAGCGCGGTCGCGCCTTCCCGCCAGATTGCTGACGCCGCGGATCGCTCCCGCCGGCAGTCCGTAAACCGCCGCCACGTGTGCAATGGCCGCGCCTTCCATGTTCTCCACCGCGCCGCCCGTGCGTGCCACCAGCGCCGCCGCCGCCTCGTCGCTCCCGGTGCATGTGTTGATTGTGACGAACCGCGCTCTGCGCGCTGACGGAAAAATCTGCAGAGGGAATTCGTTGTAGAGCGGCGTCTCACCGGCCACCACCGGGAAGCCCAGCTTCTGCATGTCGAGAAAGCCCTCGGGCGAGGCCGCGCCCAGATCGCCGTAGCACTCGCTTTCGGCGCAGGCCACGTCGCCGATCCCGAAGCCGCTGTCGGGATACGCCCCGCCAATGCCGCAAACCACCACGCCGGACACCAGACCCGCGCCGTTCCGTTCGAGGTACCGCGTCAGCGCGATGGCCGCGTTGACCGCGCCGACGCCGGTCCGCAGCACATCCACCGTGCCCGCCGCCGCCGCGTCGCGCAGTTCGGCCTCGAGCAGTGAACCTTCCAGTTCCGTGGAAACGCAGATGACGAGCGTGCCGGCCATTGTGGTCAGCCTATCAGGCCGCCATGCCCCGGGCCGCCGGCGCGTTGCCGCGTCCGTTTCTAGCCGGCGTGCGCCGCCTGGCACTCTTCGTACGTGCCCTTGAAGTCTTCAAGGCTGTCGTGGTCGAAGCGCCAGATGCGCGTGGCGACTTCATCCAGCAGATCGTGATCGTGCGTGACCAGAAACACCGTGCCTTCGTACTTCTGCAGCGCGAAGTTGAGCGCGTTGATCGATTCCAGATCGAGGTGGTTGGTCGGTTCGTCCAGCACCAGCACGTTCGGCTTCTGCAGCATCAGGCGGCAGAAGATCAGCCGCGCCGCTTCGCCGCCCGAAAGCGCCTCGGTCGGCTTCATCGCTTCATCGCGCGCAAACAGCATCTGGCCGAGCAGGCCGCGGAGTTCCTCTTCGCCCGCCGTCGGGTCGAAGTCGCGCAGCCAGTCGATGACCGTCGTCCCGGGCTGAATGGTGGCGCGGTGATCCTGCGCGAAGTAGCCGATCGCCACCTCGTGGCCCCATTCCACCGTGCCGGCATTGAATTCGAGCGGCTCGTCGGTCACGCCCGGTCCGTTCGCCACCAGACAGCGGAGCAGGGTCGTCTTGCCGACGCCGTTGCGTCCCGTCAGGCCGATCTTCTCGCCGCGCGAAATGCTCGCCGTGAAGTCGCGAATCACAGCCACATCGCCGTACGACTTCGACAGCCCCTTGATCTCCAGCGGATGCCGCCCCGAAGGCCGCTTCATCTGGAAACGAATGAATGGCCGCGCGATGTTCGACTTCGCCAGATCGCTCGTCTGCAGCCGCTCGACTTCCTTCTTGCGCGACGTCACCTGGCTCGAACGCGTGCCGGCCGAAAAGCGCGCAATGAATTCGTTCAGCTGTTCGATCTTCTTCTCGCGCTGCGCGTTCTGCGCTTCAATGCGCGAACGGATCTGCGTCTTCGCCAGCACCATGTCGTCATAGCCGCCGGTGTAGGTGATGATCGTCTGGTAATCGATATCCGCCGTGTGCGTCGTCACGCTGTTCAGGAAGTGGCGATCGTGCGAGATCACCACCAGCGTTCCCGTATAGCGGTTCAGAAAATCCTGCAGCCAGTGGATGGATTCCAGATCGAGATGGTTGGTCGGTTCGTCCAGCAGCAGCGCGCCCGGGTTGCCGAACAGAGCCTGCGCCAGCAGCACGCGAACCTTCTGGCCGCCCTGGATCTCGCCCATCTTTTTATCGTGCAGAGGCTCGGGGATATCCAGACCGTCCAGCAGAATGGCGGCATCCGATTCGGCCGTGTAGCCGTCGTTTTCCGCAATAATGCCTTCCAGTTCGCCGAGCCGCATGCCGTCTTCATCGGTGAGATCGGCCTTTTCGTAAAGCCGGTCGCGCTCGGCGAGGGCTTCCCATAAAGGGCGGTTGCCCATGATGACCGTGTCGATCACGCGGAATTCATCGAACGCGAACTGGTCCTGGCTGAGAACGCCCATGCGCTTCGGCCTTGTGACCGTGCCCTTCTGCGCTTCGAGTTCGCCCGTCAGGACCTTCATGAAGGTCGACTTACCGGCCCCGTTGGGCCCGGTCAGGCCGTAGCGGCGGCCGTCGATGAAGGCCGTCGACACGTCTTCAAACAAAATCTTGGCGCCGTAGCGCATGCTTACATTGCTGACTGAGATCACGGCTGGTGGAGGTTGTTGCGGATGAAATTTCAGTTTAGCAGTGCATCGGGCTTTTTCGTCGCAACTGGCGCGTTTTTGTGCAGTTCGTCATACTGAAGGCTGCTATGGCGTGGCGGCTCAGACGCGGCGAACCGGTAACCGACGGCGTGAGGCGCGTGGCGCGCGAAGAGCTGCGTCTGGTGACCCGCAACCTTGCGCTGCCGCCGGCCGGGCGCGATAAAGGCATCCACGAAGCCCGCAAGGCGCTCAAGCGGTTGCGTGCGCTGCTGCGCTTTCTCGCTCCCGTGATGCGCCAACAGTCGCGGCTTGAGCTGGACCGGCTGCGCGGCGCGGCCCGCCGGCTTTCCGGGTTGCGCGATTCCGCCGTGGCCATCGAGACGCTGGACGGCGTCGTCGCCCGCGGCATCGCAGCCGCGCCCGTCAGCGCGCGTATGGCGAAAGATATTGACCGGTTCCGCGCATCGCTCGTCGCCAGCCGCGAGTCCGCCCACGAAAATGGCGCGGCCGAGGCGCTGCGTCTGGTGACTGCCGAAATCGCCGAAGCCGCCGCGCGCGTCGCCGCCTGGCGCATGATGCCGGAGGGCGAACCGGCCATCCGCGCGGGTCTCGAACGAACCTTCCGTCGCGGGCGTAAGGCGCTGAAGTCCGCGCGCGGCCGCTTCGCCGGCGAGTTCGGCCATCGGCTGCGCATGCGCGCGAAGGATCTCTTCTACTGCCTGCGTTTGCTGGAAGGCGTCTGGGTCGGGACCGGCGAACTTCCGGCTCGCCTCAAGACGCTGGAGGAAAGTCTCGGCGAAGATCACAACCTGGCGATGCTGACCGAACGCCTGCCACGCGCCGGGCAAACCCCCGCCTGGCAAAAACGCGTCGAAGCATGGATCGCATCCGACCGCGCCGCGCTTTGCGAAAAGGCCGAAGCGATCGCCGAAGATGTTTATCGCGAAAAGCCGCGCCCCTTCGCAACGCGCGTCCTGAAGACGGCATCGGCAGCAGACGTACCACGCACCCGCCTCCCCGCCGCGGCCGCGCCGCCTTCACGATGACTCCGCGCATCCGCTTCGATCAATCCATTTGCTCGGATCCTGCCAGCGCCCTCGAGCGCGAATGGCTCGAAACCAACGGCATCGGCGGCTTTGCCTCATCCACACTTTGCGGCGCCAACACGCGGCGCTATCACGGACTCCTCATCGCCGCTGCCACGCCGCCCTCCGGCCGCTCCGTGCTGCTTTCGAAGATCGAAGAGACGCTCGTGGTGGGCGATGAGCGCTTCGAACTTTCCACCAATCTCTACCCCGGCGTCACGCATCCGGCCGGTTATCGCTATCTGACCGGCTTTCGTCTCGATCCGTTTCCCGTCTTCACCTTCGAAGCCGGCGGCGTGCGGATCGAAAAACGTCTCTGCCTCGTGAATGGCGAGGACACGCTGGCGCTCGGCTACGAAGTCACGGGCAAGCCCTGCCGGCTCGAACTGCGCCCGCTGCTGGCCTGCCGCGGCTATCACGAACTGATGCATTCCGGCGTTACGTGGAACGGAGCGTTCACCGAATCCGGCGATGCCATCGCGATGCAGCCGCGCGCCGGTTACCCCGAACTGCACTTCGCGCACGCCGCGCAGCGCGTCGCAAGGGAAGGGAACTGGTACTTCAACTTCGAATACCCCGTGGAGCGCGAGCGCGGTTTCGATTTTCACGAAGATCTGTATTGTCCGTTCGTGCTCGATTACCGGCTCGAACCCGGTGAGCGTGCCGAACTGGTGGTCTCGACCGCGCCCGGCCACCGCGCCTCCGATGCGCCCGCCCTGCGCGCCGCCGAGTGCTCCCGCCGCGCCGCTCTGAACCCCGGCGCCGATCGCTTCGACGACCACTTCCTCGTGCGCCGCGCAGGCGGCTGGACGATCCTCGCCGGCTATCCGTGGTTCGGCGAATGGTGCCGCGACACCATGATTTCGCTGCCTGGCCTGACGCTGATCAACGGCCGCTTCGACGTGGCCCGCTCCATCCTGCGCGAAGCCGTGCGGTGGCTCGACCGGGGCATGCTGCCGAATCGCTTCCCCGATGGCGCGGCCACGCCCGAATACAACACCGTCGACGCCACGCTCTGGTTGTTCGAAGCCGCGCGAAAGTTCCTCGATTGCACCGGCGATCTCGCCTTCCTCCGCGAACAGCTTTACGCACCGCTGCGGGACGTCATCGATTCGCACGTGCGCGGCACACGCTTCGGCATCGCGATGGACGCCGACGGCCTGCTGCTCGCCGGCGACGCCTCCACGCAGCTCACGTGGATGGATGCGCGCGTCGACGGCCGTCCGGTCACGCCGCGCCACGGCAAAGCGGTCGAGATCCAGGCGCTCTGGTACAACGCGCTGCGCTTCATCGCAGCGCTGGCCGCTGAACTCGATGATGCGGAATCCTCGCGCTCATACACGCGGCTTGCGGACCAGGCGCGCTCCAGCATCCGCGCCACGTTCTGGAACGAGGCGGCCGGCTGCCTCTTCGACGTCGTGAACGGCAACCAGCGCGACGCCTCCGTCCGTCCCAATCAGCTCATTGCCCTTTCGCTCGGCTACTGCGCGCTCGAAACGTGGCAGGCGCTCAGCATTCTTCGCGTAGCGGAAGCATCGCTGGTCACGCCCTTCGGCCTTCGCACGCTCGCGCCGGACGATCCGCGTTACTGCGGTCGTTACGAAGGCGGCCCCGCGCAGCGCGACGGCGCCTATCATCAGGGCACCGTCTGGCCCTGGCTGCTCGGCCCGTACCTGACTGCCGAGGCGGGCTTCAACGGCGCGCAGGGCAAGGCAAAGGCCGCTGCAATCCTCAGCGCGATAAGCGAATTCGTACTCACGCGCGGCACCGGTCTGCTGCCGGAGATCTTCGATGGCGACCCGCCCCACGAACCGCGCGGCTGCATCGCGCAGGCGTGGAGCGCCGCCGAACTCGAGCGCGTCGCGGCTGAGAACTTCATTGAAGAAGAGGAAGTGCCATGATGCGCCCGCGCGCTGCCGTCGCCCACGGCGGCGGTCCCACGGCCGTCCTGAATGCCAGCCTCGCCGGTGTGATCGACGGTTGCCGCCATCGCATGGCTGCGCTGCTCGGTGCGCGCTTCGGGCTCGGCGGACTGCTCTCCGGCGACGTCACCGATCTTCTGCTCCTTCCGCCATCGGCGGTCGATGCCGCGGCCCGTGAGCCCGGCTCGGCCATCGGATCGAGCCGCCGCGCCTTCGACGAGGCTGGCTACAATCTCCTGCTCGACGCTCTGCGCCGCCACCGCATTGACATCCTGTTCTACACCGGCGGCAATGGCTCCATGGATACCGCCCGTGAGATCGCCGCCCGCGCCCGCGCCGCCCGCTACGATCTGCAGGTGATCGGCATCCCGAAGACCATCGATAACGACCTGCTCGTCACTCACCGCACGCCCGGTTACGCTTCCACCGCGTACTTCTTCGCCTGCGCGGCGCGCGACATCGGGATGGACAACCGCTCGCTGCCTTCGCCGGTCTGTGTGCTCGAAACGCTGGGTCGCAACTCGGGCTGGATTACCGCGGCCACGTCGCTGGCGCGCCGCGAGCCCGACGCCGCGCCGCATCTCATCTATCTGCCGGAACGGCGCATCGCTCTTGATCGGATCGCCGCCGACGTGGAGCGCATCTATCGCCGCCTTGGGCGCGTCGTCATCGCGGTCTGCGAAGGCCAGCGCGACGAACACGGCCAGCCGTTCGGTGCCGAAGTGGATCGCGCCGGCAGCGCCGTGCATGCGCTGGCGTCGAATCTCGGCCACACTCTCGCTCGGCGAATTACGCAGATGACCGGACTTCGCGCGCGCGCCGAAAAGCCCGGTTTGCTCGGCCGTTCGTGCGGCCCGTTTACGCGGGAATCAGACCGTCGCGATGCTTACGAATGCGGCTTGGCTGCCGCGCGCGCCGCGCTGGCGGGAGAGACCGACGTGATGGTCGCGCTCCATGCCACGGCCGGTACGTTCCTGACGCCGCTCTCATCGGTGGCGCGTGCCGAGCGCACGTTGCCACTCGATTGGATTGCGCCCGATGGTAACGACGTGCTGTCGGCGTTCCGCGAATACGCCGCGCCGCTGATCGGCGAAGTCGGCGCTTACGAGCCGATGTTCTGAACGGCGCCGCTTACTTCTTCGCTTACTTCTTGGCTTACTTTTTCGCGGTGTCGGGCTTCGGAGCCACGTACGGCTTGATCTCCGAAATCGCCTTCTGTAACTCATCGATCGACTTGGCGTCGATGATGTAGAGCGAAGCCTCTCCGTCACGTTGCGCCGCGTAAGCATCGCCTTCCTTCGCGATGGTCACTTTCTCGACCCGTCCGTTATCGGCGGAAAGCGAGTTGGATGTTACCGTCAGCGTCAGCACCGGCGCGCCGGGCGTTTTTTCGGCAAACTTCGTGGCACTCAGATCGCGCAGCTTATCGATGACCGCCTGCATGCTGGGCGCATCGAACTGCGCCGTGCCCACGGTCCACTTATCGCCGCTCCGCTGATACGCCTTGCCGGAGATTTCCACCTTCGAAGGATCGTTGAAGCCGAAATCGAACAGCTTCTTATTGCGGAAGTCGTCGGCGGTCTTGGTCAGACCATCCATGGCGGCAGCGAGTTTGTAAGTGCCTTCCACCGCCGAACTCTTCGCATAGTAAGAGTTGTCTTTCGTCTTGTGGATCTCGATCGTCTGCGTGCCGGAGCTGTCGGTTACCGTCGCGGTCGCCACCTTTTCGGCCGCCGCGAAAGCTTTGGCAGTCGCTGCCGGATCGTCATTCGCAAGATCCATCTTCGCGTCCTTCAGGGCGCGGATCAGGTCGTCGACCTGCAGTCCGTCGGCCCGAAACGCCTTCGGCTTCACCACGGACCACTCGTTCAGCTTGTTCTTCGTGAATTCTGTTGTCGTGCCCTTCGCGGTCAGCGTTGCCGCCGTGAGCTTCTCCTGATCGAAGGTCAGCAGCCGCTTATCGCGTACATCGCCGAGTGACTTCGTCAGATTCGTCTTAGTGGCCGAAGCGATTGTATAAACCTTCGGCTCGCCGTCCAGCTTCACATAGGTTGCATTGCCCGCGGGATTATCCGCGCCGATCAGCAGCTTCTGGTTCTTGCCGCCCTTCAGCGTGATGCTGACTTCGAGGGCCGGCGTTGCCAGTCCGAAAGGATTCAGATCGGTCGCATTCTCCTCGATCAGCCGGTCGGAGGTCAGATCCGCCATGGCATTTGCGATCGCGCTGACAGCATCCTGATCCGCCGGGTAATGCGCGGGCTTAGTAACTTCCCACTTATCCGCCGACTTATTCAGGACCACCGGTTCTTCACCCGACTTACCGAGCGAAAGACTTTCAATAGTTTTGACGTCGGCCGAGATAATCTTCGGCGCGGCAGCCGCCTTCTTCGGGTCCTCCGGCGGGTGCTTCTTCGTATAGACGAGCAGCCCGCTCAGCACGGCCAGAACACAAACCGCTGCGATCAATCCCCCTGGTTTCATGCCGCCGCTATCTCCGGTTCCACCAGACCAAAAGTCCCGACGTGATGACAATCAGCGGCAGGAAGATCAGGCTCGTGGCAAATATCCAGCGCATGCCGTTGCCGGTGACATTCAGACGCCGGTCTTCGGGCGCTTTGGGACGGATGGAGATCAGGTCTTCATCCGACGTCAGCCAGTTCATCACATTCAGCATCAGATCGCGGTTGCCGATGGGCGCGGCAAGAATGGAATTCGACATCCAGTTCGAACTGCCCACCACCACCACGCGGCCCTGACTGGCTCCGGTGCCGACTGTGGCCGCCGCTCCCAGCGCGAACGGTCCCTTGTCGGCCTTGCCGAGGTCCTCTTCTTTGATCGGCAGTTTCGGATTGGTCATGCCGAAGCTCTCCTGCGAACTCGAGAACAGCTTCTGCGCCGGGCTCCTGGCTTCCACGCTGCGCGCCAGCGGGAACACCGTTGCGATGTCTGACATCACGCGCACAATCGGGTGCTGCTCGTAGCTGGCGGCCACGGGCGAAAGCTGCCCGAAGACGCGGCTCGCCGAACTCAGGTCGAGAATCACATCGCCCTTCGGTGTGATGCCCCACTCGGTGGCCAGCGCGGCCAGCTTCGGCGTATCGCCCATCTTCTGCTGCGGCAGATTGAGCAGCGGATCGAAATTCAGCACGACGCGCCCGCCCTCCTGCACAAACTTGCGGATGCCGTCGATCGCCGGATCCAGATAATCGCTCTTCGGACCGCCGACCACCAGCACGCTGCAGGCCTTCGGCACTTCGGGCTTCTCGATCAGCGAAATCGCCTGCGTCCGGTAGTTGCTCTTTTCGATCGCTTCCTTCGCGGAGGAGTAACCTTCGCGCTCCGTATCGGTGAGGCTGTGCTCGCCCGAACCGGTGACGAAACAAATCGTCTTCGAGCCGGTCTTGGAGGCGCGGATCAGCGCGCCGGTGAGTTCTTCTTCGGTGAGCGCCTTGGCGGTTTCCTTCTTCTGGCCGTTATCGATGATGATGTCGCCGATATTGCGTGCGCCTTCGACGCGCGCCACATCCGGCTTCTTATCGGGATCGACGTAATTGATTTTGATCTTCGACGACAGGTTCTTATAGCGGTCGAGCATGTCGCGCGCGCTTTCGAAACTGTCGCTCTTGTTGAAGTAATAAACGTTGACGTCGCTCTTCAGATTCTTCGCGACCTTCATCGTCTCGTCCGACAGCGTGAACTGCTTGTTGGCAGTTACGTCGACGGTCTTGTTGTATTGACTGGAGAGCCAGTTAGCCGCTCCAACCACCGCGAGGATAACGATGAGATAGACGGTGACGAATACACCGTACTTGGTTCTGCGTGCCTGCATCAGGTCAGCCATTACGCCCTCCACCTCATGGAATCGAGCGACCGCGCGGTCAGAAACAGTCCGAGGAAGATCGCCGACGCGTAATACACCAGATCCTTGGTATCGATGATGCCTTTGGAGAAAGGTTCGAAGTGAGTCAGGATCGAGCAGTAAGCGATCGCCTGTGCCCACGGCGCTTCGTTATACGAACTTACCCAGCTCAGCACCCAGAGCAGCAGGCAAACAGTGAAGGTCGACGCGCCGGCGATGATCTGGTTTTTCGTGAGTGAGGAAAGAAACCCGCCGATTGCCAGCACCGTTCCGCCCTGCAGGATCAGGCCGAGGAAACCGGTGAGAATCGGGCGCCAGTCCGGCTTGCTCCAGATGAACAGGACTCCGACGTTGACCGCCGAAAGCGCCAGAATGCTGAGGTACATGCACATCGCGCCGAGCCACTTGCCGAGAATAATCTCCCAGTCGCTGATCGGCGAAGTCATCAGCAGTTCGATGGTGCCCGAACGCTTCTCTTCGGCGAAGAGCCGCATGGAGATCAGCGGAATCAGGAACAGACCGACGACGCTGGCGTTGCCGAGCAGCGGCGCGATCACGAAGTCGTTGACGCTCATCGGCTGCGCCTGCCCGCTCATCTGGGCGCGCATGCCGGCCATCACGAAGTACGCGGTGGCGCTGTAGAAAAAGAAGCCGAAGATCAGGCCGAACAGGCCCATCAGCAGATAGGCCACCGGCGAGGTGAAGTACGCCCTGAGCTCCTTGCCGCAAATAGTGAACACATTTCTCATTTGGTTGCCACTTCTCCCTCAGGTTTCGGCTCTTCCGATTTCGTCAGCTCGAGGAAGATCTCTTCGAGCGATTCACCGGTGGCCCGCAGTTCGGTGAGATTCCAGCCCGACTGCACGACGGCGCGCGCCAGCTCCGGGCGCAGCGAATAATGTTCCAGACTCTGCACGTCGAAGGCGACCGTCCCTTCGCGGCTTTCGCGCGAGGCCACGCTGGCCACGCCCGCCACCTGTTCGAGGCGGCGCTTCACTTCGAGGCTTTCGGCGCCGGCCACTTCGATCAGCACGGTCTCGGCGGCCTTCTTGCGGTTGTGCAGGTTGGCCACCGAATCCACGGCCACGATGCTGCCCTTGTCGATGATCACAACCTTGCTGCACGACTGCTCGACTTCCGAAAGAATATGCGTGCTGAGGATGATCGTGTGGTCGCCGGAAAGGCTGGCGATCAGCTGCCGCGCCTCGCGCTGCTGTTCGGGGTCGAGGCCGGAGGTGGGCTCATCGAGAATCAGCACCGGTGGATTGTGGATGATGGCCTGCGCAATGCCGACGCGCTGCCGGTAGCCCTTGGAAAGCTTGCTGATGAGCGTCCGCTTTCGGTCGTCGATGGAGGTCCGCTTGCAAACCTCGTCCACGCGCGCGGCGATTTCGCCCGCCGGGATGCCCTTCAGTTTGGCGACAAAGGTCAGATAGGACGCCACATCCATTTCCGGATAAACCGGCGGGGTTTCCGGCAAATAGCCGATGCGCTTCTTGACTTCGAGCGACTGCTCGACGACATCGAAGCCGGCAATACTCGCCTTGCCCTCGGTGGGCGGGAGGAAGCAGGTGAGGACGCGCATCGTGGTGGTCTTCCCGGCGCCGTTCTTGCCGAGGAAGCCCACGATTTCGCCCTTGCCTGCTTCGAAGGAAATGTTGCGGACCGCGACATGGCGCGCGTATCGCTTGGTCAGCCCTTCGACTTTAATCATAAGTTTTATATTTGACGGACGACGCAGCCAGACGTTACGTGCCGTGCGCCATTCCGCGGAGATTTCTGTTCTTAGCGAAACTATGATACCAGGGAATCGCGGCGGAGCGTCAAGTATCGTGTTTCGGGCCCCGGCGCGCGGTCCTGGCTGCGGCCATGCGGCTCCCGGTAAAGTAGGACTTGGTCCCGGAACTCGTCAACCCCGCCCTTGCCACGCTTGTCGCCATTGTGGCGGCGATCGCAAGCATCGCGCTGCTGAGCCGCCGCGGCGCGGCCCGCACGCTGGTGCCGCTCGGTGGCGGCCTGCTCGCCGGAATCGCGGTCTTCGGGCTCATCCCGGAACTCGTGCGGGAACTCGGCGCCGCGCACGGCCTGCTGCTGGTGGTTGCCGGCTACGGCGCGCTGATGGCCTTCGACCGGCTGGTGCATCCCATCTGCCCTTCCTGCGCGCACGATCACGATCATGCCGGCTGCGCCACCACGCTGCACGGCTTCGCCGGACCGCTGCTGGCCGCGGCCTCGGTGCATGCCTTCCTCGATGGCTGGGGCCTCGTCACCGTGGGGCTGGCGGCGAAGGACCTGCCGGCTGCCGGCTCCGCGGTGACGGCCGCGGTCTTGCTGCACAAGGTGCCCGAAGGTCTGGCGCTCGGGACCATTGTGCGCGCCGCCGTCGGCAGACCGCTGCGCGCCGTCGCACTGGTTGCGCTGGCCGAGATGGCGACGGTTGCCGGCGGCGCGGTCGGGCTGTGGCTCACGCCGGCCGCCTGGGTCAACTATCCGTTAGCGCTGGCGGGCGGCACGTTCCTGTTCCTCGGGATTCATGCCATCCATGGCGACTGGAAGCGGCGCGGCGCCTCAACGGCGCTGATTCCGGCGCTGGCCGGCGCGGCGGGTGCGGCGCTGTTGCAGCAGGGCGTGCGGCTGGCATTACGGTAATGTCGCCCGAGACCATGTCCACCGAGCTGGCCGATGCTTCCGGCTTTCGCGGACAGGCCGAGCGGATCTGCCTGCCGGAGTCGGAAGCGGAGCTGGCGGCCATACTGCGTGAAGCGTCGCGCGCGCGGACGCCGGTCACCATCTGCGGCGCGCGCACCGGTTTGACGGGCGGCGGCATGCCCTCGTCGGGCTGGCTGATCTCGATGGACCGGTTCCGGCGGCTCGATGTCCACCCGGGCTTTGCCCTCTGCGGCGCGGGCGTGCTGCTGCGCCAGCTGCAGGCCGCGGCGGCGGCAGGCGGCCAGCTGTATCCGCCCGATCCCACCGAGACCAGCGCTTCCATCGGCGGCACCATCGTCACCAACGCCAGCGGTTCGCGCAGCTTTCTCTACGGGCCCACGCGGCGTTACGTGCGCGCCCTGCGGGTGATGCTCATGAGTGGCGAGACGCTGGTACTGCGGCGCGGCGAAAAAGCGCCGTTCGGGTTGCCGCTGTTGCCGCAGCCCGCCTCGACCAAGAACACGGCCGGTTACTTTCTGCCGGCCGATGCCGATTTCCTCGATCTGTTCATCGGTTCGGAAGGCACGCTCGGCATTGTGACCGAAGCCGAACTGACGCTGCTGGCGGCGCCGAAGCAGCTTTGCAGCGGCGTGGTCTTCTTTGCATCTGACGACGCGGCCCTCGCTGCGGTGGACGCGTGGCGCGGCGTGTCGGGGCTGCGGATGCTCGAATATCTGGATGCCGCATCGCTCGCGCTGCTGCGGGCGAGGTTTCCGGAGATCCCGCGCGAGGCCGCCGCGGCGCTGCTGATCGAGCAGGAGACCGACGGCATTGCCGATCCCGCCGATGCCGCCGATCCCGAAGACCGGTGGCTCGAACGTCTCGAAGCCGCCGATGCTTTAGCCGACGCGTCCTGGTTCGCGATGGGCGCCGCCGACCGCGAGCGCTTTCGCCGCTTCCGCCATGCGCTGCCCGAAGCGGTGAACGGCCTGCTGCGTTCACGCGGGCTCATGAAGCTGGCCTCCGATTTCGCCGTCCCGGTGGCGCACAACCGCCAGATGCTCCGTCTCTACCGCGAGACGCTCGACCGCCGGATGCCGGGCCGCTACGTGATCTTCGGTCACATCGGCGACGCGCACCTTCATCTCAACCTCCTTCCCGCCGATGAGGCCGAGCGCGAGCAGGCGAAGGAGTTGCTCACCGGCTTTGCGCGCCAGGCGGTGGCCTTTGGCGGCACCGTCTCGGCCGAGCACGGGCTCGGTAAGCTGAAGCGGCATCTGTTGCCGCTGCAGTTCAGCGCCGCGCAGATCGAACAGATGAAGGCAGTGAAGCGGCGGCTCGATCCCGGCTGGCTGCTGGGACAAGGCACGCTGTTCCCCGAATAAGCGCGGCGCCGGCGCGTCAGCGCATCAGCATTCCGCCGTTCACGTCCAGCACGTGACCGGTGATGTAGCCGGCCTCCTCGCTGGCGAGGAAGCGGACCGCGGCGGCGATGTCGTCGGCCGTGCCCATGCGGCCGAGCGGAATGGCCTGCATGACTTTTTCCTTCTGCTCGTCCTTCAGCGCGGCCGTCATATCGGTCTCGATGAAACCGGGCGCGACGGCGTTGACCGTCACGTTGCGCGAGGCCACCTCCAGCGCGAGCGACTTGGTCACGCCGATGAGGCCCGCCTTCGACGCCGCGTAATTGGCCTGGCCCGCATTGCCCGATTCGCCGACCACCGACGTGATGCTGACGATGCGGCCCCAGCGCTCGCGGATCATACCCGGCAGCACCTGCTGGCAGGCGAAGAACGAGCCGGAGAGGTTGGTCCCGATGACGGCGTCCCAGTCGTCGCGCTTCATGCGCATGGCAAGGCCGTCGCGGGTGACGCCGGCGTTGTTGACCAGGATGTCGATGCGGCCGAACTCTTTCGCCACATGCGCGGTGGCTTCTTTGATGGAGTCCTGCGAGCTGAGATCGATAGCGGTGACGAAGGCCTCGGCGCCCAGCGCGCGGATCTCCGCCGCCACTTCTTCGAGTCTGTCGAGTTGCCGCGCGGCTACGGCGACGCGCGCTCCGGAACGCGCCAGCGCCAGTGCGCACGCGCGTCCAATTCCTCTGCTTGCGCCGGTTACCAGCGCTGTCCGGTGAGTCATGATTTCTCCCGTATGGTAAAACACCGGGGCGCGGCGGAAACAGCGCGGCGCGCGGGGCTGCCGGTGCGGTGTTGGCTCGCGGCGCGCGCGACGCGGGTTGCCGGGGTGTCGTGGCGGTGCGGGAGCCGCGCGGCGCGGGTCCGGAGCAAACGCGGCGCGCGCGCGTTTGACGTGGCGGTCAGTGACCGGCCAGTTTGCGGATCTCCACTTTGACGCGGCGTCGCTTGCTGCGCGTGCAGACGTGTGGCACATACGTGCCGGCCATCGAGAGGCAGCCGCCGCAGAGCAGTGACGCAAACGTGCTGACCAGCAGACTCCACAGCGCGATGCCGTTCGATGCGGCGCCCGAGGAGGGCGTGAGATCGCCGGCGCGGAACCAGTTCTCGCCGCGCGTGATCTGCGTGCGGACGTCGGCAGCCATCAGCGTCTGACTTTGCTCGACGGCCAGCATGTCGGCGCCGGAGACAATATCGATGCCCGGCTCCGGGAACGCCAAAGGGTTCCGGAAGTAGGCTGCAACACGCATTTTGACGAATGTGTCGCCGACGTGGTCCGCCGAGACAACGCTGCAGCACCCCAGCAGGCCCGCAACGAGCAGGATCGTCTTCACAGAATTTTCGGTCTGCCCAGTCAGTACGGCCAGTACGAAAAATTCGCAGGAAAAAATGCAGTTGTGCCAACTCGGAACGTGAGGCGCCCGGCGTCGCATCTCGCGTGGCGCGGGCGGTCACGCGATGCGCCCCGAAGCGGCGGTTGCGACGCCGGTGCTCGCGGCCGGGCCGGGTCGCCTGCGCCGTGCGGTGCGCGCGTCGGCGGTCACGCGATGCGCCTCGATGCGTCGATCTTCAAATAGAGAAGAGCCGCAACAATCGACAGGCCGCTGGTAATCAGGAACGGCGAGTTCCAGCCGTAGCGCGTGGCGGCCCACGTCACGACCGCGGCCGACGTGGCGCCGCCGATATTGCCGAGCATGTTCATCACGGCCGAGACCGAGCCGGCGAAGTCGCCGCCGATATCGAGCGGCACCGCCCACGAGACGCCGACGGTCCATTCCAGTCCGAAGAAGGCGAGCGAATAGAACGCCACCGAAACCCCGGGATCGCGGGCCAGAATGGCGGGGATGGTGGCGGCGGCGGAGAGGATGAAGCCCGCGATCGCGACCCAGCGGCGGGCAAGGTTCACATTGCCGGTGCGCTTCAGCACGAGGTCGGAAAACGAGCCGCCGGCCAGATCGCCGAGCGTACCCGCAAACAGCGGCATGCTGGCGTAAAGCCCCATCTTTGCCAGCGTCATGCCGCGCGAATCGTGCAGGTAGGTGGGGAACCAGTCGTTATAGACGTTGAGGTTGAAGTTGTAGCAGAAGTACATCACGGCGAGGATCCACAGGTTGCCGTGCGAAAGGATGCTGCGCCACGGGATGTGCGACGAGCGCTTGCGGCCCGACCCGATCAGGTCGCGCTCGGCCTGGTTGCAGCCCGAGTGCTCTTCGGGCGTGTCGCGGTAGTAGAGAAACCAGGCCACCGACCAGGAAACGCCGAGCACGGCGAACACCCAGAACGCGGCGCGCCAGCCGTAGCGGGCAATGATGATGACGACGAGCGGCGGCGTCAGGGCGGCGCCGAGGCGCGAGCCGGCGTGGGTGATCCCCTGCGCGAAGCCGCGCTCCACCGGGCGCATCCAGCGGGCGAGCGAGCGGGTGGCGATGGGGAAGGCGCCGGATTCGCCAAGTCCAAAGAAAACCTGCACGACCAGCATGGAGACAGCGCTCCACGCCATCGCCGTAAAGCCCGTGAAGAGGCTCCACCAGGCGACGATCGCGGCGAGGGCGCGCCGCGCGCCAAAGCGGTCGCCGAGCCAGCCGCCCGGAATCTGGAAGAGGGCGTAGGCGAGGCGGAAGGAGAAGGTGATCCAGCCCATCATGACGAGCGAAATGCCGAGTTCGTCGCGGATCACCGGGCGGGCGACGGCGAGGATCTGCCGGTCCATGTAAGTGATGGCGTAGGCGGCGACGGTGAGGCCGAGGACGACGTAGCGGGCTCGGGTGGGGCGGGTTGCGGTCGGCGTCGGCATCGGCATCTTGTTCGGGTCGTCGTGGATTGTTGTCAGTATGCTGAGCAATAAAAAAGGCTACCCGTGTCGGCGGATAGCCTGAGGTTTCGATATTCTATCAGCGCCGCGCCGCAATGAGGCGGGGCTGGTTCGGTTACTGGATAAAGCCTACCGGCTCCAGACAGAAATGCGAGTCGAAGCGCTGCTCGATCAGGCTCGCGGTATGCACGATTGCGTCCGAAAAGCCGATGTCCGACACCGGGATGCCGAGCAGTTCGCCGCTCTGCTTGTCGAACTCGACGATGCGAAAGCGGAGCGTGGCGGGATCGAGGGCGCCCGCGCCAATGGCTTCGGCGCGCATGGCCGCAATGTCCGGACTCGCCGCGATGTCCGGCATGGCCGCTTCGGAAGATTGGTGCGCAGCGTTCATATATCTATAGTTGCTCGGCGACGCCTTTACGTTTCATGCAATTCTCTTATCGGTTGTATGCGGGAAATGTATTAGAGCTACTCGATATGGGCCGACTTGATGAAGTCCAGCTTGGGGAAGAACTGTTCCAGATAGGCGTTGCCCTGGCTCGTGATCGAGCCCTGGTCGGGCTGTTCGCCGTACTGAGACGTGATCTTATCGATGTTTTCCATGCCGCTCACGACTTTGCCGAAGGGCGCGAAGCGCTGGGCGTCGAGGCGCGAGCCGTTATCGACGAGGTTGATAAACAGCTGCTCGGTGCGCGAGTTGGGCATGCCGGTGGCGGCGAAGACCAGCGTGCCGCGGGCGTTGGTCTGCTTGACCGGGTCGTCCTGAATGGGCACGTTCCAGGCGGCGCTCATGGCCGGGTTGGCGGCGAGGCCGAACTGGACCACAAAGCCGGGAACCACGCGGAAGAAGCGCGCGCCGTCGAAATATTTGGCTTTCACCAGATTGTAGAAACGGTCCGCGCCGATGGGGGCGTCCGAGCGGGTGATTTCCAGAACCACGGGGCCGGTGGAAAGTTCCATGGCGACGCGGTAGGTATCGGGGGCCTTTTCGCTGGTGGGCCCGGCGGGAGCGGGGGCGGCGGCGGGTTGCTGGCCTTCCGCGGTTTTGGTGGACGTCGAGCAGCCGATGAGAACGAACGCGGCTGTGGCAATCAGCGAGAGACGGGTCATCAAAGTTTTAGCTCCTCAGAGAAAGAAGTTGGTTGTGGTCCGGGCCGGCACCCGGCGCCGGCGGATGGCCGGAGCGCGCCGGCGGGAAGCCGGGGACGAGGTCTTCGAGTTTGGCGAAAGGCTTCCGGAACAAGATAATTTTATCATCCGGGCGCGCGCGGGCAGAGCAGCGGCCGGGCGGGTGAAATGCGGCTGGATCCGGCGGGGTTTCTGCTGGCCAACCGGGCGCCCGCGGGCGGGCGGATCGGGGATTTTGTGCAACCTGGCGACGCCCGGACGGCTGGTAGCCCGCCGCGGGCCGGAATCGCGGCAGACCCGGATCGTGAGAATCGCTGTTGGGGATTTTGAAAAAACGAAGCCAATCGAGGCGGTAGCGGCTTCTCTCATTGAGCACGGCTCCGCGGCGCGGCGTTCAGGCATGCGCGCCGAACAGAAACTACGCTTGTCGATCTGAAGCCGCAATGCCGGTTGCGTTCGAACTGCGCTGCGCGCCCGATGAGTGGGCGGCATGAGTCCGGCTGCGACGATTGGCCTCGCGGTGCTCATCAGGTCTGATCCTTTCGGCATAGCTGTTCCTGTCACACACCAGTAGCACGGCGATACGGCGCTGCAGCGGCGTTGCGCGCGTAAGTGCTTGTTACGGTTGCGGTAATAAATCGCAGGTTACGGAACCGGAGGCGGCGATGGCTATTTCAGGTTTGATGCGGCAATACGCGAGATCTAGGAATTATCTGATTGTCGAAAGACATAATCCGTTGCAAAATGAACAAAACAAAATGCTGGCGTGGACACCCGTAGCAGGTGTGTCGCGTTGCGATCGGAACACTTGGGCGTTTCCGGTCGGTGGCTGTTTGTGCCGACAACGCTGTTCGGCAAAGTGGTGTGCCATGAGCGCCAGGAGGAGGCAGGGAATGAGGAATATTTTGAGGACGCTGGCCGGAGTCGCGATTTTGGCCGCCGCTATGGCGGGGACGAGCGCGGCGGAGGTGGTGAGTTTTTCGTTTTCCAACAATAACGGCAACATCGACGGCGTGGTGAACGGAACGCTGACGCTGCCGACGGCATGCGATACCGGGTGTACGGCGCAGTCCGTCACGGATGTTGTGCTCACATCGTTCCCGGCCGGACTCAACAGCCCCTATGGCGCCGCGCCTTTGGATCTCTTTACGCTGTTTTCGACCCACTACTTCAATTCCATAACGACGAACAGCTCAGGAGCCGTCACGGCCATCGATCTGGCTATTGGCGGACCCGGTGGCAATAACTACCTGGATCTGAACTACCAGGCGATCCATAACAAGTTGGTCCTCGAAACATCCGGCAGTGACAATACATCGAATTCTGGCGGGTTCAGCGGAGTCACATACACGGTCGTGTCGCCGGAACCGGGGACGTGGCTGATGCTGGGGACCGGGCTGGCCGCGATGGTGGAAGTGAAGCGGCGGCGGGCGATGCGCTAGCGCGCCGGCTCGGCAGCGGAGTTCGAATTTTTAAAACGCCTCGCCGGAGGAATTCGGCGGGGCGTTTTTCTTTTGCCGGCCTGGTAAACTTTACGGCATGAAGAGCGCAATGATGCGGGCAGCGATTGAGGTCGGGTTTATTGTCTTCCTTTTCTACTCGAATCTGCTGATGGGAGAGTACGAGCGGAGCGGGCGCGCCCACGAAATGGGCCTGGCGTGGGCGGTGGCCGATATGGTGACGCCGGAGAGCCTGATAATTGGCGTGGGCGCGGGGCTGATCGGTTACGTGGTGGTGGAGTTTCTGCGGGGCAAGCTGTAAAGCCGGCGGACTTATTTGGCTCTCATCCGGTTGTTCCGCGGATTGTGCTCCACTTCGGCAAGGCCGAGCGCTTCCAGCACCGGCGGGAGGTACATGCCAAAGCGTCCGCGGAGCCCCTTTTTGATCCCGTACCAGCCCCCGATGGGGTTGTCGGCGGAGCGGCCCCAGGCCTCCACGGTGCCGGGAGCGGCGGGCTTTTGCTCGTCGGCGCTGCCGAGCGGGAGCCAGTCGCCGTGGGCGAGGAGCATTCGGTGGAGATCGTCGATGGCGCTCAGGTGATAGTGGAGGACGGTTTTGCCGACCGTGACCACGAGCACCGGCGGCGAAGCGGAGGCGTCGCGAAAGGCTTCGAAGGCGGAAGAGCCGGGCGGAGTTGTCAGCTTCCAGGGGTTGGCTTTGGTGCCGGCTGAAGCGGAAGTGGCCATGAACATTTATACGCCGGGCGTTTGGAGCGTGTCGAGCGGCGGCCGGTTTTAATCATTAAAATTTGCAACGTTGCGAGAGGGCATAGCACTAAATGCGCGGAGGTAAACGGTGTGACAAAACGATTCGTACCGATTTACGGCCTGTATCTGGCGGCGCTGGTGCTTTTAAGTCAGCCACAACAGGCCAAGGCGATGTCGATATCGATTGTGGAGTGTTCGGTGGCGCAATTTGTCTGCCCGAACGGGAATATTATCGGAGCGGCAGTCAACGTAAATGATTTTTTGCAGGATAACGACGCGGGGCTGAATGCCAATCTGGCGGTGGGTGGCTTCACGCTGCCGCTGACGGGAACGGCGACCAACACAAACGGAATCTTCATCAGCCTGACCGGGACCGGGACGGCAACTTCACCGGCGGGTCTGGCGGCGGAGACGTGGATCGACGTGACCGTGACGCAGACGTACAACATGAATCCGGGCATCGTGGGGTTGATCGGCGCGGCGGTGGATTTCAATCAGGGCAACTGCAACGCGGCGGCGGTGGCGGCGGATAGTTCGGTGCAGGCCACGCTGTCGGTAAACGGCACGCTGCTGCCGGTGCTGGGTGCGGCGGGCAACGGGCTCGGCATCGGAACGTGCGCGACGGCCGTGCCGAATGCGGGCGGCGGCGGAACTTTCAATCTGGCGGGAGGGCCGGTGTTCGGCATCATCCCGGGGCAGATTACGCTGACCGGCCTTGCGCAGTTCGACTTCAAACCGGCGGCGGGGGCGCAGACGATCGACGTGCCCTATGGCGAATCGGATACGGCGCCGGAGCCGGGCACATGGCTGCTGATGGGTTCGGGCGGCGTGATGCTCGGGCTGGTGCGGAGGAAGAGGAGGGCGTAGCAAGAGCGCCGAGCAAATCGGAGCGCCGCGCAAATCGGAGCGCCGAGCAAATCGGAGCGGAGCCAATCGGAGCGGCGTCGATCGGAGCCGCGCCAATCGCAGCCGCGTCCATCGGAGAGCAGCCGGGGCCGCAACGGGACGACGTTCGTTCCGCGCGGCCCCGACTTGCGTTTGACGGGATTCGCGGTGTTGCGAGAAGTAAAACCGGCGAGTAGTAAAACGGGCGAGAAGTAAAACCGGCGAGAAGTAAAACCGGTCGCAAGTCAAATATGTGACAGAATAGCGGCACCCGAATTGTCGGGAATAATCCGCCATAAGCGGGGAAGAAAAACGGGAGTTCGGCAATGCCCCAAAATAATCGCGTGAGTTTCCCACGGAGCCGGTCCCTTTCCCCGCGCGGCTCGCTGGCGGCGGCCGCGGCGACGGCCGCGGTGATGGCCATGCTGCTGCCAGGGAGCGGTTGGTCGTATAAGGTGTCGCCAATGGGAACCGACGTGGATCAAAAGGTAGAGGCGAAAAGTTTGCCCTGGTTCAACCAGACGGTGGACAAACTCGCGTTGGCGGGGCTGGAGATTTTCAGCCGTCTGGCCGTACACGAAGAAATTACCCGGCGGGCATTCGATTGCGCCACCGCGCCCGGGCTGTGCCGGACCGAGGGAAGCAGCTACGCCGGGCCCTACACCATGGCCGGCGTGCGTTGGAACGACGATCCGCCATTCCAGATGCAGAAGCAGGAAGCGGCCGGCACACCGTGCGTCGCCGTGGTTGTGGATAAGCAAACCGGAATGGAAAGGCCGATGACCATCCGGTTCACGACACAGCCGCTTTGCTGGGACCATCTTTTTCGCGAGGCGCAGAAAAGTGTGGCGGCGGGCAACGCGCCGGATGCCGCCCACCACGCGGTGCTGATGGCTCGGTCGCACTACGGAGACCTGCAGTTTCTGCATGCGATGGCGTCGCAGGACGGAGAGCCGGCGGGCGAGACGCGGGACAAGATCCTGATGTGGGCAGAGTTTACGTGGAAGGTTTACAATCGCGACTTTTTTCTCAATACACTCTTGCCCTCGGTGAATATTGCCGGATTCGAAAAATATTTTGGCGTCGCCGGCAAGGATGTGCAGAGTTTGTTCGCGCTGGGGAGTCCGAATCTCAGGCCGTTTGTCGATCAGGTGGCCTTCGGCAGTCTGCTCCATATGGTGGAAGATAGTTTTGCGGCGGGACACACCGAGCGGCTCCCGGAAGAGCGGACCTGTGCCGAAGCGGGCGGGCTCGGAGTTCCCGGGAGAGTTCAGGAATACCATTCGTACGCGCATCAGGATCCGAAAAAGCATGGGCGTGAAGACGAGCGAAATGCGTATGTGGGCCACGCCGCGCCGGTCGATGAGGTGGGCCAGGCGTTGCTGCAGTATCGGCTGAAGTATGCGAAGTGGGAAGAGGTCCGCCCTTATCTGGCTTGCGTGTTTCAGCCGGTGGATCCAAATACAAAAGCCACGCCGGGAGCGGAGTTCCGCCGGGACTGACGTGGTGGCGGCGCAGCGCCGCGCGGCCATGGGAAAATCGGCGTAAAGATGGCCGATTACAAAATTGGTGCGGTGCACGAGCAACTGGTGGTGGTGGGCGATGAGAGCGCGATCACGTTTCTCGGGCCGGAGGGGCCGCGCGTGCTGTCCACGCCGCAGATGATCCTGCATATGGAGCGGGCCGCGCGGACGCTGTTGCTGCCCATGCTCGACGAAGGCTTCCAGTCCGTGGGGACACACGTGAACGTGGCGCACAAGGCGGCGGCGCCGATGGGGGCGCGCGTGTCGGTGACGGCAGAGCTGCTGTCGGTGAGCGAAAACGGGCGCGCCGAGTTTCGCGTGGCGGCGCGAATGGGCGCGAAGGTTGTGGGCGAAGGAATGCACCAGCGGGCCATCATCCACATCCGGCAGTTCGGGGAGAAAGTGGCGGAATCCGCGTAACGCGGCCGGCCGGCTAAACTGGCGGCGCAAACCGGCGGCGTAAATCGGCGGCGGCGAACGCTGCTAAACTGGGGTTTCCAAATCTATGGCTATCAGCGCTGAATTGCTGGAGATTCTGATCTGTCCCGCGTGCCGCGCGCGCGTGGAGATGAAGGCGGACGGGAGCGGGCTGCGGTGCGTATCGTGCCACAGGCTGTATCCGATTCGCGATGAGATTCCGGTGATGCTGGTGGATGAAGCCCGCATCGACGAATAACGCGGCGTCGGCCCTCACGCTTGTATAAACAAACGGACACGCTCGACAGACTTCCGGCGGGCAGCCGCGTGGCGGTGATCCGGCTGCGGTCGCTGGGGGACTGCGTGCTGGCCACGCCGGCCATAACGCTGCTGAAACAGGCGCGGCCGGATCTGCGGATCGGCGTGGTGGCCGAAGAGCGGTTCGCCGGTGTGTTCGAAGGGAATCCGGATATTGAGAAGGTGCTGCCGCCGCGCGTCAATGCGGTGCGCGGCTACGGGGCGGCGCTGGCGCTGAATCTGCACGGCGGCACGCGGAGTGCGCGGCTGACGGCGCTTTCCGGCGCGCGCTGGCGGGCGGGCTTCGATATCTTCCGGCCGGCGTGGATTTACAACGTGCGGATTCCGCGGGCGCAGCAGGTGCTCGGCGTCGAGCGCGGCGTCCACACGGCGGAGCATGCGGCGGCGGCCGTCTTCTATCTGGGGGTTCCTGTGCGGGAGGTGCCGCGCGCGCAGGTGGCCGGCCTCGCGGGGCGGTCCGGGTATGCGCCGGAGCAGCCGTACGCGGTGATTCACGCGGTGGCGGCGACGCCGGAGAAGACGTGGCCGGCGGAGCGCTTTGCGGCGCTGGCCGGGTGGCTGGAGCGGGAGCGCGGGCTGAAGAGCGTGTTCATCGGCGCGGCGGGAGATGAGTTGAACGCCTTCGCCGGGTGGCCGGTGGTGCAGGGCGCGCCGCTTGGCGAAATGGCGCGGCTGATGCGCGGTGCGGCGTTTTTTGCGGGGAACGATTCGGGGCCGGCCCACGTGGCGGCCGCGTGCGGCGTGCCGTCGCTGGTGATCTTCGGGCCCAGCGATGAAGCGGTGTGGGCGCCGTGGCGCACGCGCGCGGAAATACTGAAATCGGCTGCAATCGCGGAGATCACGGTGGAAGCGGCGACGGCGGCGGCAGGGAGATTGCTGTGAAGGAGAGGCTGTTGTGAGTGAACGACTGAGGCTGCTGCGATACGCGCGCCGCTACTGGGCGCTGCTGGCGATTTCCGTCGTCCTGATGGCGGTGATGGGCGCGATGACGGCGCTGCGCACGCTGCTGATCCGGCCCGTGCTGGGGCGCGTGCTGCGTCCGGCGGCCGACGCGGTGCAGGAACCGTTGTTTGTTGTTCCGGTAATTAAAAAAGCCATTTACCTCGAACAGTTGTTTCCGGTCTGGATCCACAACGTATTTACTGTGGTCGCCATTTCTTTGTTAGTCGTGTTCTTTCTGCGCGGCATCTGCGATTACTTAGGCGACGTGCTGACGAGTTACGCGGGCTTTTCGGCGGTGAAAGATCTGCGCAATGAAGTGTTCGATAAAGTGCTGCGGCACGGCGCGGACTTTTTCGAGAACACCTCGACCGGGCGGCTGATGTCGTCGATCATGAGCGACATCGAAAAGATACAGGTGGCCTGTTCCGATATGTTCGCCGATCTGCTGCGGCAGTTCTTTTCGGTAATCGGGCTGTTACTCGTGATCTTCGGCACGGACTGGAAGCTGGCGTTATTTAGTCTGACGCTGTTTCCGTTTGTGCTGCTGCCGACGGCGCGGCTCGGAAAAAAGATCCGGCGTACGGCGCGCAAGAGCCAGGATTCGGCCGGCGAACTGAATCAGGTGCTGCAGGAAGCCATCGCGGGGCACCAGGTGGTGAAGGCCTTCGGGGCCGAAGAGTATGAAGGGCGGCGCTTCCGGGCGGCGGCCGACCGTCTGCTGAAGAACAACCTGAAATACGTCATGCTGCAGGGGATACCGTCGCCGTTTATCGAGATGACGGGCGCGATCACGTTCACCGGACTGCTGTGGTTCGGTCGCGAGGAAATCAAAGCCGGGATGCTGAAGCCGGAGGAGTTCATGAGTTTCCTCGCGGCGTTGTTATTCCTGTATGAGCCGGTGAAGCGGCTGACGAATCTGCATAACATCTTCCAGCAGGCAATGGGCGCGGCGGAGAAGGTATTCCAGTATCTGGATGAGCCGGAGGAGATCCGGCAGCAGCCAGGGGCGAAGTCACTTACTAAGTTCGAGCGCGGAGTGAAGTTCGAGGATGTATGTTTCCGCTATCCCACGGCGCAGGGGTTACAGCTGAATCATGTGACGCTGGAGATTCCGGCGGGCGAAGTGGTGGCGCTGGTGGGTTCGAGCGGGGCGGGGAAGACGACGCTGGCCGGAATGGTGCCGCGCTTCCGCGATGTGACCGAAGGCGCTGTGACGATTGACGGCGTGGATGTGCGGGAGTTGGAGCTGGAATCGCTGCGCGCGATGATTTCGGTGGTGGCGCAGGATACGTTCCTTTTCAATGACACGGTAGCGAGTAACATCGCGTACGGCGCAAAGAAAGTGGATAAGTCGAGGTTAGTGCAGGCGGCGGAAGCGGCGCTGGCGCACGAGTTTATCGAGAAGCTGCCGGAGGGTTACGAGACCGTGATCGGCGACCGGGGCGTGAAGCTTTCCGGCGGCCAGCGGCAGCGGTTGGCGATTGCGCGGGCGATTTACCGGAATTCACCGATCTTGATTCTGGATGAGGCGACGTCGCATCTCGATACGGAGTCGGAGATGCTGGTGCAGAAGGCGCTGGCGAATCTGATGGCGGGGCGGACGGTGATTGTGATTGCGCACCGCATTTCGACAATCCGGCGGGCGGACAAGATCGTGGTGCTGGATCAGGGGCGGATTGTGGAGATCGGCACCCACGCGGAGCTGATCGATCACGGGGGGATTTACAACCGGCTGCATGAGTTGCAGTATCTGGATGTGGATGCGGGCGTGGATGTGTGAGGATGCGAGTTATCGGGAAGTACGCCGACCGAATTAATCGACACCGGGTCGATGTCTGCAGTCGCTGAACGCGTCGGATATGCGCTGAAATTATTCCGCGCGCATTCTGGCGGCACGATTACGGCACGGCGGTTGTGGGATGAAGTCGACCGCCTGCTGCCGCAAAAGGCCGCGGAATAGCAGTTTCACCGGAACACTGGCACCGGGCATTGGACGATACAATACGGTATCGCAGCCACTAAATATCCAATGCCATTTACCATTCAGCCAAGTCGCGAATTTGTGGTCCGGCCGTCGTTGCCGGCGGCGCTCGGGCGCATGCAGGAGCTTGCGTACAACATTTTGTGGGCGTGGGAGCCGGCGATCCGCGTCATCTTCCGGCGGCTCGATCCGCAGCTTTGGAAGGAATCGAATTACAATCCGGTGGTCATGCTGGGCACGGTGCCGCAGGCCACGCTGGAGCGCGCCGCGGCCGATCCGCGCTACCTCTCGCTCTACCAGATTGCCTGCCAGCGGTTCGATGCCGAAACGCAGTCGCTGCCCGCGGCGGACGGCAAACTGATCGCCTATTTTTCCGCCGAGTACGGGCTGACCGAGTGTCTGCCGGTATATTCGGGCGGCCTCGGCATTCTCTCGGGCGACCACATGAAGTCGTCGAGCGATCTCGATCTGCCGCTGGTCGGCGTGGCGCTGCTCTATCAGCTGGGCTACTTCCGGCAGTATCTGAATTCGGACGGCTGGCAGCAGGAACGGTATCTGGAGAACGACTTCTACTCGCTGCCGATTCAGCCGGCGCTCGATGTCAACGGCGAGCAGAAGGTCGTGTACGTGCAGTTCCCCACCGGGCCGGTCGCGATCCGCGTCTGGATCATGCACGTGGGGCGGATTCAGATGCTGTTCCTCGATACCAACACGCCGCTGAATGCGAACCCGGAAGACCGCGCGATTGCCAGCCAGCTGTATGGCGGCGACAACGACACGCGCATCCGGCAGGAGATCGTGCTGGGCATCGGCGGCATGCGCGCGCTCGAAGAGCTGGGCTACAAGCCAACCGTGTTCCACATGAACGAGGGGCACTCGGCGTTTCTGGCGATCGAGCGCATCCGGCTGCTGATTGAACGCCAGGGTCTGACGTTCGAAGAAGCGCTGGAGGCGGCGCGCGTGAACAACGTGTTCACCACGCATACGCCGGTGCCGGCGGGGATCGATCTGTTCGATCCGGGCCTCGTGTATCACTACTTCAATCAGTTCTGCCGCGATGCGGGGATTGAGTTCGACCGCTTCATGGCGCTCGGGCGGCAGAACGCGCGCGATGCCGGCGAGCCGCTGTCGATGGCGATCCTGGCGCTCAACACCTCGTGCTGGCGCAACGCCGTGAGCCGGCTGCATCGGGATGTTTCGCAGGAGATGTGGCATCCGCTGTGGCCCGCCCTGCCGGTGGCCGAGACGCCCATCACATGGGTCACCAACGGCGTGCATATGCCGAGCTGGGTGAACGGCGATCTGGCTTCGCTCTACGACCAGTATCTGGAGCCGGACTGGCGCAGCCGCTGGGGCGATGCCGCGGTGTGGAATCAGGTGCGGGAGATTCCGGATGAAGAGTTGCTCGAAGTGCACCGGCGGCGCAAGCGGCGCCTGATTGCGTTCGTGCGGGAGCGCCAGACTGCGTCGGCGTACCGGCGGAAGGCGGCGGCGACGGAGGTGCGGCGCGCGGCCGAGGTGCTCGATCCGCATGCGCTCACCATCGGCTTTGCGCGGCGCTTTGCCACTTACAAACGGGCCACGCTGCTGTTCCGCGATGCCGAGCGGCTGAAGAAGATTCTGTGCGACCGGGAGCGGCCCGTGCAGATTCTGATTGCCGGCAAGGCGCATCCCAAGGACCAGCCCGGCAAGGCGTTCATTCGCGAAATCGTGCAGCTTTCGCGCGATGAGGATCTCTGGAAGCGCCTCGTGTTCGTGGAAGATTACGACATGAAGGTGGCGCGCGAACTGGTGCAGGGCGTCGACGTGTGGCTGAACAATCCGCGGCGCGGCGAAGAGGCCTGCGGGACGAGCGGCATGAAGGCGGCGATGAACGGCGTGCTGAATCTGTCGGTGCTCGACGGGTGGTTCGACGAAGCCTACGAAATCTCCGGCGGCTGGGCCATCGGGGATCGCGAAGAGTATCACGAGGAGCAGGACGCGCTGCACGCCTCGAGCATTTACTATCTGCTCGAAAACGAGATCGTGCCGATGTTCTACGCCCAGAGCGAGGGCAGCGGATCGAGCGAGTGGGTGCGCCGCATGAAGACGTCGATGACGAACCTGACGCCGGCCTTCGATGCGCGCCGCATGGTGCATGACTACACGCAGCGGCTCTACGATCCGGCGCACAAGCAGTGGGGCGCGGTGAAGGCGGACAATTTCACCGGAGCGCGGGAGAAGGCGGCGTGGAATGCGCGCGTCCACAAGTTGTGGCCGGAGGTGGAGTTCGCCGACGTGAGCCCGAGCCCGGGCGGGCCGGTGACGGCGGGCGGTGCGGTGTCGATCCACGCGGGCCTGCGGCTGGGCGAACTGGTGCCGGGCGATGTGAAGGTGGAGTGCGTGCTGGGCCGCATCGGGGCGAGCGGCGGGCTGGAGGGGACCGAAGTCGTGCTGCTGCCCTTTGCCGGGATGGATGGCGGCGTGGCGTACTTCTCGCGCGAGGTGACGCCGGCGCAGACCGGACGCCTCGGCTACGCGGTGCGCGTCAGCGCCAACCATTGCGAGGATCCCATGACGCGGCCCGTATCGGGGCTCATGAAGTGGAGCGGCCGCTGACGGGCGCGCCGCCGCCCGACCTGACCGCCGCTCCGGCGCTCGAAACCGAACGGCTGCGTCTGCGCGCCCACCGCGCCGACGATCTGGACCCCTGCGCGGAGATGTGGGCGGACCCGGCGGTTGTTCGATACACCATCGGCACTCCCTCGACGCGCCAGAAGACGTGGATGCGCCTGCTGGCTTATCGCGGGCACTGGGCCCTGCTGGGCTACGGCTACTGGGCGGTGGAGGAGAAGCTCACCGGGCGCTACATCGGCGAACTCGGTTTTGCCGATTTCCGGCGCGACGGCCTGCCTGCCATCGAAGGGCTGCCTGAGCTGGGTTGGGCGCTGCTGCCACGGGCGCAGGGCAGGGGCTATGCCACCGAAGCGCTGCGGGCGGCGGTGGCGTGGGGCGATCGCCGGTTTGGCGCGCAGCGCACCGCGTGCCTGATTCACCGCGACAATCTGCCGTCATTCCGCGTGGCCGGGAAGCTGGGCTACACAATCTTCGCGACTGCCTCTGACGACGGGGCGCTCCCCGCGGTCCTGCTCCGCACGCCGGTTTAAACGGGCGTTTTAAACGGGCGCGGTCTACGGCGCTTCGAACAAACGCTTGTCCGGTTCCATGACGGTGAAGACCGTCGGATTCCGCCGCGCGCCGGGGGCGAGAAACATGTCGCGCAGCGTCGACGCGGTGGCATCGCGCAGACCAAGCGGCGGAAGCCCCAGCAGCTCAAGCACCGTGCGCTCCACCGACGCGAAGCCGGCATTGGTGCGCGAAAGATAAGTTCGTTTGACCGACGGGCCGGCGACGAGCAGCGGCGTGCGGCTCGCATCGATGTGATCGTAGCCGCGCGAGGCGCCGGCGGTGGTGATGAAGACAACCGTGTCGTCCCAGCCCGGCGCGTGCGACAGGGCTTCGACAATGCGGCCAATGTTGAGGTCGGCGTCGGCGGCGAAGGATGCCTCCCAGGGGAAGCGGCCGGACAGGGCCGTCGGGCGGGGCAGGTCGATGGTGGTGAATGAGCGAGCCGTGGAGGAGTGATCGGAGGAGGAGAGAGCCGTGGAGGAGCGAGCCGTGGAGGAGAGAGCGGCGAAGTCGTCGAGGAAGCGCGCGGCGGATTCGTAGCGGGTGGTGCGGATGCCGTGGCGCTGGATATGTGCGGCGAGCGCGGCGACCTCCGCGCGTGCGGTCGGCTCGTCATCGGAGTAGTAGTTGTCGCTGAAGGCGCCGTACTGAGCGATGTGGTGGAGATTGGGCGAGACGCCCGCATCGTGCAGACTGAACTGGCCCGCGGCGCCGTTCACCGTGCCGTGCAGGCCGAAGCGGGCAAGGGCGCCTGCGCCGGCGACCTCCGTGTTGCCGACCCGCAGGATGTCGCCGAAGTATTCGTCGTACGTGCGCGGTTCGGTGGTGATGAGCACGACGTGGCGCGGCGCTGCGGGCATGCTTGCGGGCATTGCCGCGGGCGGCGTGCCAGCGGTGTGGACATCCGACGTGAAGCCATTCGCCTCCAGCACCGTGGCGGTGAGCCGCGCGAATTCGCCGGCTGGCGGCATCACGAACGTCGTCACCGACCCCCCGCCGGTGACGGGCGGCTCGCCATAGTCGAAGATCGGCAGGCGCAGCAGGCTCGGCGCGCCGCCGCGCCCGCGCTGATTGAGGATGAAGACGCGGTCGCCGAAGACGGAGACGGCCACCGGCATCCAGGCGGCGGGAATGTGTCCGAGGATGACCGGGTCTGCGGGGCCGAGGTCGATCGCCGCCACGGCGTTGATGCCGGGTTCGGCCACCAGCAGCCACTTGGCGGCGGGGTCGAAGGCGAGCCCCGCGGGAGCGATGCCGCGCAGCTCCTGCAGTTGCGGGATGCGCAGCGCGATGCGCGAGACGATGGCGCGGGTGGAGGCGGGGGTGGAGGCGCGGGTGGAGGCGGGGGTGGAGGCGGGGGTGGAGGGCGAGATCACCACCACCGAGTCGCCATCGGCCTCCGGCGCGGCGTCGGAGACGAACACGCGGCCCGCGGCGGCAAGAATTGCGGAGGGCCGGCCACCCGTCTCCGTGCGGTCAACGATGGCGGGCGCGGCGGGATCGCGCAGATCCACGGCCGTCACCGATCCCGTGGGCGACGCATGCGCGATCCACAGCGTGCCGGCCGCGGCATCGAGCGACAGCGCAACAGGCGGGGCATCGAGCGCGAGGCGGGCGAGGAGCCGCCCGGTCCGTGTGTCGATGATGTGGAGGGCCGCTGTGCCGGCGTCGAGCGCGCAGAGCAGATGGCGCGCGCCGTCGAGGGCGAGCGGTCCGCTGGTGGCGCCGCTCGGCAGCTGGATCAGTTTGCGCCGGTCGCCGCTCTGCGTATCGATGAGGCGGATGCGGCCATTTGCGCCTTCCGAAACCCAGAGCGCGCGTTCCGATTCGAAGGCGAGGCCGGCAGCCACCGATTGCCACTCCGCTTCGCCCTTCAGCGGCGCCGAACCCGCACTACTACGAGTCCAGAGGTGGTGGACGCGCCAGACCAGCCTGACGGGCGGCTCAATGACGGTGACGCCAGGCCGTTCCGCGCCCGTGTCGGCGGTGGCGGCAATGCCTTTCGGGCTGATGGCAATGGCGGCGGCAGCGGGGCCTGTTTCCAGTTGCTTGCCCCAGGGCAGCAGAATGCGGCCGCCCGGCAGTACGGCGGCGGATTCGCCGGCGGTGGGGAAGCGTTCGGCCGCGGGGGCGTGGAACTCCGCCGCTGAAACAAAAGCGGCGGCGAGCAGCACACTTGTGACGAGGAGTATGGCGCGGTTCGGGAGCAAGATCGTCGTCGGCCCGGAGGCCTACTGCTGTTGTACCGCTAACTCAGGTACTGTGGAAACCGGGATCGGATTAATACGGGGGGAGCAATTTGTTGGAATCGATCTGCGCCATGCTGGAGTCAAACCGCATGTTCGTACAATAAAGTACAGAAAGAATAAAGTTCTTGAACCTGAATTAAGTCGGATGTAGAGTACTAGAAGTACTATTTAGTTTGTCGGTCGGGGAGGAAGTTCAATGGAGATGGCACCAGGGTTGATCTCGTCGGCTCCGCAGCCGAGAGTGATGGAAGATCCGTTGGCGCATCTGCCGTGCTCAACGCAGATTGAGTGCCGCAGGGGGCAGACCATATATTCAGGCGAACTGCCGTCGGACAGCATTTACCTCGTGATTGAGGGCAAGGTGAGGGTGTGCCGCAAGACGGGGGACGGCCGGACGGTGGTGATCGATATCTACCAGACGGACGACTTTTTCGGCGAGGCGGCGTTTCTGGGGGCGCGGCCGGCAGCCGAGTTCGCCGTGGCAACCGAGCGGACCAAGCTGATGAGCTGGAGGATTGGCGAGATCGAGGAGATCGCGGCGCGGCGTCCGAAGCTGGCCGTGGCCCTGCTGCAGCTGCTGGCGAAGCGGACGGCCGAATTCGGCGAGCGGATTGAAAGCTTTTCGCTCGATAACATTGCGCGGCGCCTCGCGCGTTCGCTCATCCGGTTCTCCGAACGGATGGGCGAGAAGGGCGCGGACGGCGCGGTGCGGATGATTCCCTTCACGCACGAACTGCTTTCGCAGTACGTGGGCACCTCGCGCGAGATTGTGACGCACTACATGAACCAGTTCCGGAGGCAGGGGCTGCTGGAGTATTCGCGCCAGGGCATTCTGCTGCAGCGCGAGGCGATGGAGAACTGGCTGGCGCACGAAGCGAGCACGGCCGAAGCCTAGGCCGAGAAGCATACGCCGAGAAGCATAGGCCGAAGCGTACGCCGAAGCTTAGCTGGAACGCGGGCGCGTGGCGGTCTTCTTCTGCTTTGCGCGCGGGGCGGGCCTGGTCTTCGCCCCCGCGGCGGCTTTCGGCTGCGGCGGCGGCAATTCAGCGGCGGTGAGCGAAACCAGCTTCGCCATCCACACCGGGTCCGCCCACTTCTCATCGGCAATCACCAAGCAGGGTTTTGCGCCGGGATACGGGCTGGCCTCCGGGCACGGGCCGAGCAGAGCTTTGCCGGCGGCGGTTGGCTTGAGGAACAACTGATCGTCGGCGACCAGTGCCACCAGCTTCTCATCGCAGTAGACCGCATACTCGCCGAACATTTTCCGCGCCCGCACAGCGCCCGCCGCGGCCGCCTGCCGCACGATGAAGTCCACGGTGCTCTGCTTCGATGCCATGACCGCGGGCCTCAGTCCTGCGACGAGCGGATCAGCAGCACGGTGACGTTGTCGGGGCTGCCGGCGTTGTGGGCCGCGTCAATCAGGTTGCGGCACATCGCTTCGAGCGGCGCCGGCGCGGCGAGGATCCCGCGGATTTCGTCCTCGTGGACCACGCCGTGCAGACCGTCGCTCGACAGCATCATCACCATGCCCGGTTCAAGCGCCACCGCGTAATAGCGGATGCGCAGCGCGCTGCCCACGCCCACCGCCTGGGTCAGCACATGGCGCATCGGGTGCGTGCGAAGCGCCTCTTCCTTCAGGCCCAGCGGACGGCCCACCTCCTGCACCCAGGTCTGATCTTCGGTGATGGCGCGCAGCGTTTCGTTTTCGAGCACGTAGGCGCGGCTGTCGCCAACGCTGGCGATGGCCAGATCGCCGGGCTGCGTTTCGAGTACGGCAACCAGCGTGGTGCCCATGCCTTCGAGGCGCGGATCGCTGGTGGCTTCGGAAAGCACCTGCGCGTTGGCGTCTTCCACGGCGGAGAGCAGCGCGGCTGCGTCGCGGTGCTGGCAGCGTGCCAGACTTTCGGCCACCGAATCCACGGCCAGACGCGAGGCGCGCGCGCCGCCCTTCGCTCCGCCCATGCCATCGGCCAGCAGGAAGAGGCCGAGTTCGGGAACAATTCGAAAACAGTCCTGGTTAGAGGAGCGGACTTTACCGGGATCGGTCAGCGCACAGGCTTCGAGCATGCGGACAAGCTTCACTATAAAGTATGCGCGCTGCCGTCAGGGCAGGAGAGTTGCGGGCGCCGGACGATTTCGCACCGGCTGCCCGCGGATAACGATCAGCTGGCCGGTTCGATTTCGATCTTCTTCTTTTCCGCATCCAGTTTGGCGATGCGGAAAGTGCGAACCTGCCCGACCTTGAGCACCTCGCGGCGCGGACCGCTTTCGGCCGCCGCCGGACCGCCGGCGCCCTTCCACTTGCTGGCCAGCATGCTGGAGAAAGCCGAAAGATCCACCGGGCCGGAGCGCTGCTCCTGCTTCTGTTCCTTCTCGGCGCTGGTGAAAACGGCATGTACGCCTTCGCCGAGTTCGATGGTGATGCGCGAGCCCTTCACGTCCGACACGCGGCCGGTGACCGAATCGCCTTCCTTGTGCTCGGCGATGTATTCATCCACGGCAGTGGGCTGCAGTTGCTTCAGACCGAGGCGCAGACGGCGCTTGGCGCGGTCGTTTTCGAGCACCTGCGCGCGCACCACCTGGCCGACCTTCAGTTCATCCTGCGGATGGTTGATGCGCTTATCGTGAACGATGTCGCCCACGTGGATCATGCCTTCCACATCTTCGGTCACCTGCACGAACGCGCCGAACTGCTTGAGCTGCGTGACCGGGCCCTCCACAACGGCGCCGACCGGATACTTCGCTTCCACATCGGCCCACGGGTCGCCGAGCGTCTGCTTCAGGCCGAGCGAGATGCGCTTGTCGGCGGGGTTCACGCCGAGCACCACCACTTCCACGCTGTCGCCGGGATTGACGACATCGGAAGGCTTGCGAACCTTCTTCGACCACGACATCTCCGAAAGATGCACCAGGCCGTCGAGGCCGGGTTCGAGTTCCACGAATGCGCCGAAATCGGTCGTACGTGCCACCGTGCCTTTGACGCGGTCGCCGACGTGATACTTCTCGGCGGCGGCGCTCCACGGATCGACCTGCAGCTGTTTGAGACCGAGCGAGACGCGCTTCTTCGCCGGATCGACCTTCAGGATTTTTACGTCGAGCTGCTGGCCGACGGTGAGTGCGTCGGCAGGCTTGGCGACGCGGCCGTGCGAAATATCGGCCACGTGCAACATGCCGTCAATGCCGCCAATATCGATGAAGGCGCCGTAGTCGAGCAGGCTGCGAACCGTGCCGCTGACGACCGAGCCCACTTCGAGCGTGGCGAACTTTTCTTCCTTCGCCTTGTTGCGCTCCTCTTCGAGCACCGCGCGGCGATCGACGACCACGTCCTCTTTTTCCGTATCGAGCTTAATCACGCGGCAGGAGATCTGCTGGCCCACCAGCGTCTGCATCTCCGGCACATCGCGCGCGCCGCTGCGGGAGGCCGGCATAAATGCGCGGACGCCGACATCGACCGAAAGCCCGCCCTTGATCACCTGCGTGACGGTGCCCGTGATGGTGAGCTTTTCGTCGAAGGCCTTCTGCAGACCGGACCAGTCCTTCGGGCGCTCGATCTTGATGAGAGAAAGCTGGAGGTAGCCTTCTTCGTCGCGGCCGGACACGCTGACCTGCAGCTTGTCGCCGGGCTTGACCTCGATGGGGCCCTGTTCGTCGCGCAGAACGGCGGCGGGCAGTACGCCCTCCATCTTTTCGCCGACGTCGAAAAAGACCTGGTCGCCGCGCACGGCAACGACAGTGGCGTCACGCCGCGCATCGCTGCGGACCTTTTCCTGCGTCTGGGCTTTCGCCTGTGCATTGGCCAGCGCCTGAGCCTGGGCCTGTTCCTGTTCGAACTGACTGAGAATGTCGCCGAAAGAGCTTTCCGCTTCGGACGGATTTTGCCTTTCCTGCTCGCGAACGTCGTCTTCGCTAAGCGGCGAAATGGGAGTGGACATGAGGATTCGTTCTCTATTGTGGCACACGGCCCCTGTGTGCGACGAGTGCGGCGGGGCAGATTCGAGGCGGCCGCGCGTGGCGTGAATTCACCGCTTCCCGCGCGCGCGATTCTGTTTTGCGTTCGCGGGCGGCGCACGCGGCGGAGGTCATCACAGGAGAGCCGCTGCGCCTGATACTCTAGTGGATTGCATGACTAACGACGAAATTCGCGAACTCATCCAGCTGGTGAACGATACGGGCATTGCCGAACTGGAAGTGGAACGCGGCGACAACCGTGTTCGGATCCGCCGCTCCACGCCGGCCGAGCAGGTGATTGTGGCGGCTCCGGCTGCCCCTGTTGCCGCGCCCGCCCCTGTTGCCGCGCCCGCTCCCACGATCAAGGCCGATTCGGCGGTGCCGAAGCCCGATGCGACGCTGCTCTATGTGAAGTCGCCGATTGTGGGCACCTTCTATACAGCCGCTTCGCCGGAGGCGCCGCCGTTTGTGCGCATCGGCGAGCATGTGACGGCGGGCAAGGTGCTCTGCATCATTGAATCGATGAAACTGATGAACGAGATTGAAACCGATATCGCCGGAGTGGTGGAATCGTGCCTCGTTCAGAACGGCCAGCCGGTCGAATACGGAGAAGCGCTCTTTGGCATCCGGCCTGTTTAAGAAAGTTCTCATCGCCAATCGCGGCGAAATTGCGCTTCGCGTCATCTGCGCCTGCAAGGATCTCGGCATCCAGACGGTGGCGGTGTATTCGGAGGCCGACCGTCACTCGCTGCCGGTGCGTTTTGCCGACCAGGCGATCTGCATCGGGCCGGCGCGGAGCGCGCGCAGCTACCTGGATATCCCGTCGATTATCAGCGCGGCGGAGATCACCAACGTGGACGCGATCCATCCGGGCTACGGCTTCCTCAGCGAGAACGCGGGCTTCGCCGAAGTGTGCCGCGTATCGGGAATCAAGTTCATCGGTCCGGATCCGGAAGTGATCTCTTCCATGGGGATCAAGGAACGGGCGCGCGCCATCATGAAGGAGCACGGCGTGCCGATTCTGCCGGGTTCGGAAGGCGTGCTGAGCAGCGCGGAAGAAGCGATCGGGACGGCGAACAGGATCGGCTACCCGGTCATCCTGAAGGCCTCGGCGGGCGGCGGCGGGCGCGGCATGCGCGTCTGCAATTCCGCCGAAGAGCTGCCCAATCTTCTGGCGCAGGCGCAGAACGAAGCGGGCGCGGCGTTTTCCTCGGCCGATGTGTATCTGGAAAAGTACATTCGCGCGCCGCGGCACATTGAGTTTCAGCTGCTGGCCGATGAGCACGGCAACGTGGAGATCCTCGGCGAGCGCGAGTGCTCGATTCAGCGGCGGCATCAGAAGCTGCTCGAAGAGTCGCCCTCGCCGGCGCTGCGGGCCGAGGTTCGCAAGCGCGTCGAGACCAAGCTGAAGGACGCGATCAAGGCCATTGGCTATTCGAACGCGGGCACGGTTGAGTTTCTGATGGATGAGAAGGGCGACCTTTTCTTCATCGAAGTGAATGCGCGGATTCAGGTGGAGCATCCGGTGACCGAGATGGTGACGGGCGTCGATCTGGTGAAGGCGCAGATCCGGATCGCGGCGGGCGAGAAGCTGCCGGAGATTCTGGGCGGCAAGGTGGAGCGGCGCGGGCACGCCATCGAGTGCCGCATCAATGCGGAAAATCCGGAGAATTTTCAGCCGTCGCCGGGCCGCATTACGGGTTTCAATCTGCCGGGCGGCATCGGGATCCGCGTGGATACGCATGCGCATCAGGACGGCGTGATTCCGCCGTATTACGATTCGCTGGTGGCCAAGCTGATCGCCCACGGGCGGGACCGCGATGAGGCGATTCAGCGGATGAAGCGCGCGCTCGATCTGTTCGTGGTGGAGGGAATCCATACGTCGATTCCGCTGCATAAGCGGATTCTGAACGAGAAGGATTTCGTCGACGGGAACTTCGACACCAACTTCATTACGCGCTGGACTTAAATCCGGCGCGCGCGAAATAAAAGAGGCTCGCGGGAAACAGAAAAAGGGCGTCGAGTGATCGACGCCCTTTCTTGTTTTGCCGTGGTATATTGTGGCCGGAGCCGGGTGCTAGCGGCCGCCGAAGCCGCGGCGGCGCGGCGAGAAGCTGCGCACTTTGCGGGCGACGGGGATGACGACGATCTTGCTGCCTTCCGGCATGCCGGCGGGCAGATCGAGCACCTTCATCTTGAGGCCGATGCCTTTTTCGATCTGGCGGATTTCCGAGCGCTCCATGGGCGAGGCGAAGGTCCACGCGGTGCCGCGGGCTCCGGCCCGGCCGGTGCGGCCGACGCGGTGGATGAAGTCTTCCGAGACCTGCGGGAGATCATAGTTGACGACGTGGGCGATGCCGTCGACGTGGATGCCGCGGGCGGCGACGTCGGTGGCGACGAGGACGCGGTAGTCGCCGTCCTTAAAGCCCTGCAGCGCCTGGTTGCGCTGGCTCTGCGAACGATCGCCGTGGATGCGCGTGGTCTTGAAGCCGGCGCGCGAGAGGTTGTTGGCGAGGCGGTCGGCGCCATGCTTGGTGCGCGAGAAGACGAGGACCGAGCCTTTTTGTTCCTTGAGCAGGATGCTGAGGAGGTCGAACTTGTGGTGCTGGTCGATTTCGAAAAGGTGCAGGTCGACCTGTTCGCAGGGCTTGGTGGCGTGGCCGATGGCGACGCGCACCGGGTTGTTCACGTAGTCCTGAATGAGGTGGGCAACCGAAGTTTCGATGGTGGCCGAGAAGAGCATGGTCTGGCGCTCGGTGGGCAGAGTTTTGAGGATCTGGCGCAGCGAGGGCAGGAAGCCCATGTCGAGCATGCGGTCGGCTTCATCGAGAACGATGCTGGAGACCTTCGAGAGATCCACGAGGCGGCGCTGCAGAAAATCGCAGAGGCGGCCGGGCGTGGCGATGACGACTTCGGCGCCGCTCTTGATGGCGCGGAGCTGATTGTTTTCGCTCATGCCGCCGACGACGACGGCGGTTTTGATGCGCGTGCCGGGGATGAGTTTGGCGAAGGTTTCTTCGATCTGGATGGCGAGTTCACGGGTGGGGCTCAGAATGAGCGCACGGATGGACTTGCCGCGCGGCTGGGCCACGAGGGCTTCGAGCAGCGGAATGGCGAAGGCAAGGGTCTTGCCGGTGCCGGTCTGGGCGGTGGCGACGACGTCGCGGCCGGCCATGGCCGGGGGAATGGCTTCAGCCTGTACGGGCGTCGGCGTGGTGAAACAGTTCCGGCGGAGATTGTCCCGCAGAGGGGCACAAAGGTTTAATTCTGAAAATTGGTTCATTCGTTGTTTTCGTTTTTTCTATACGTTGGTTGAGAGGGGAACAAATAGCAGAGGGTTGATGGAGGGAGAATTTTCAGGCGGGATTAAGTTGCCCGGCGGCGTCAGGCCGCCGGGACGGAATCTGCTGGGGTGATGCTTAAGAATTTTGAAAATGCTCCACAGGTACTTCTTCCGACAACATGTTGACGCGTTCACGAGCCTGGGCGATGAGGTCTTCATCGGTTTCAGGCTGATCCGGATTGAGCTTACGCTGCTCTTTTCTGGCCTTTTTTTCGTCCTGACGTTCTTTGCGCTGTTGTTCCTTCTGGCGCTTCTGGAATGATTGGGGACCGCGTCCTGCCATGATTGCCTCCTCGAAGTTGGTGCGGCGCGATACTGCCGCGCAGCGGGGTTTAAAGAAAAGGGGCCTGCCGTATGATGGGCGTGCCGGCTATTTCCTGGATGCACCGGAACGGCAATTCGTTTCCGGTTACGGCGCAGCCAAGGCGCCGAGACTGATTTTTTCCGACCGTTTTGTCCTGCCTGGGAATTGCTCACCCCGGACTCGATGAGCCTCGTGAGCGATAGCGAAGATAAAGCGGAATGGTTGACATGACAATGATAGCACGGCTGGAGGGGAAAGGCGAATCGAGGCGGAAGTGGTTTGAAATCAAAGGCATGCATGGCCTGGTCCGGGTGAAGCGAAGCCGTCGCCGATGTCCCGGCAGAGGGATCTTCGCACACCGGGGCGAATTGGGTGGTTGCCCGATGCCTTACCAGATCGCAGCACGGGTGGCATTCTGCGGAGGCGCAACCGGGTGAGGTCCGGGTTGGAGGCTGCCGGAATGGAATCATCGAGCGCCCGACCCGAACTGCCGGTAGACCCATGCACGCACGTCGGACGTTCTTCGCTCTGTAACTTGTGCCACGGCAAAGGCATACACGGTCACGCCGCCGGTAATGGCGCAGAGCAACAGTAAATGCGTTGAATCGGGTTGCCAGCGTGTGGCCGCGAACGGGAGTTGCGATGCCCGAATCAATAACAAGAGAGGAAAATGGAGCACGTATAGGCTGTACGAGAAGCTGGCGAAGGTCCGCGCAAACCGCAAGCCGAATTCTGCCGTGGATCCGCTAAGTTTGGATCCGCGAAGTTGCGCCAGGCGATGAACGAGGAGTGCGAAGCTTATGCCGATGGCCAGATCTGATCCCAGCCAACCGCCATTCTCACGGGAGGCGAGAAGGCAGATTACGGTCAGCGCCAGGGTGCAGGCCGCATAGATCCGAGCCCGCAATTTCCGGGTCTCCGGAAAGGGATATTGGCGGGCCGTCAGCCCGACGCACGCGCCGGCGACCCAAATGAGGAATCCGGACAGCGCTTCGTTCAGGATCCAGGCCACGAATGCGGCCATCGCGGCGTAAGCCATGAATTTGGCGGAGCGGCGCCGGGCAGACAAGACTGCGCAGAGCAGAAGCGGAAACAGCGCGTAGTACCAGAATTCGTTGAAGAGGCTCCAGAGCGGGCCATTCGAACCAAGGATGGGAGTAAAACGAGTTTGCAAAAACGCGAGGTTGCCAAGAAAAATCGATGCGGCCAGTTGTCTGTCCGGTATACCGTCGCCGAACGGTACAAGCGGGGCCGAGTAAAGTCCGTTCGCGTTGAAAAAACGTATGCCCAGGTGATCCCAGAAGGCACCGAGCAGCAGTCCGGGGAGCAAGACCAGATAGAGACGAACGCACCGGTCAACAGCGTAATTTCGCCACGACCACGTCTGGCGGTTGAAATTCCGGAAAATAGACGAGGAAATGAGCAGGCCGCTGAGGACGAAAAATACCATGACGGACTGATGGCCGAAACCGGTCAGGAAATAGAGCAGTTTGACCGGGATCGTCGTGAGGGCCGGTGCGATATGTCCGTAATCGACGAAAAAAAGTCCGCGCGCGTGCCCAAGCATCACCGCCAGTGCGGCGAGGCTGCGGATCAGATCCAGAGTGCCGGAGGCGGCCGGCGACAGATCGACCGGGCGGATAAAATTACGGTCGGCCATGTGGGGTGTGATGGGGGGGAGATGGCGCGAGGGCGGGCGCATCACACCAACCCCGTGATGTTGCCGGAGGCATCGACGTCGATCAGCTGGGCGCGCGATTTCAGCGGCAGGCCGGGCATGAGGAGCATCCTGCCGGCGAGGACGACGACGAAGCCGGCGCCGGCGTTGACCGAGGCGTCGGTGACCTGCAGGGTCCAGTCGGTGGGCGCGCCGGAGAGTTTGGGATCGTCGGAGAGCGAATACTGCGTTTTTGCGATGCAGACGGGCAGGCCGCTGAAGCCGCCAGCTGCAATGCGGGCGAGGCTGCGCTGCGCCGTTTCGCTGAAGGCAACGCCGGCGGCGCCGTAAACTTCGCGGGCGACCGAGCGGATTTTGTCTTCGAGCGAGTCGTCGAGTGAGTAGACCGGCTGCGGAGTTGCGCCGGGGCGGGCGGCGATGAGGTCGACGACGGCCTGAGCGAGTTCGGTGCAGCCGGCGCCGCCGCGCGTGTAGGCTTCCGAGAGCGCGCTGGGCACGCCGAGCGAGGCGGCGTGGCGGGCGAGCCGGTCGAGGTCGGCGGCCGCGTCATCGGCAAAGCGATTGATGGCGACGACGACGGGGACGCCGAAGCGCTGCAGGATACGGATATGGCGGTCGAAGTTGGCGAGGCCGGCCGCGAGGTCGCCCTGGCCCTGCTCGCGCACGCTGCGCACGGTGGTGACGAGGACGGCGGCGGAGGGGGCGATGCCGGAGGTTCGCATGACGACGTCGAAGTACTTTTCGCCGCCGAGGTCGCTGGCGAAGCCAACCTCGTTGACCACGTAATCGGCCAGATGCAGACCCATGCGGTGCGCGAGGATGCTGCTGGTGCCGGTAGCGATATTGGCGAACGGGCCGATGTGGACGATGGCGGGAGTGCCTTCGGTGGTCTGGGCGAGGTTGGGCAGGATGGCGTCGTTGAGCAGCGCCATGAGCGAGCCGGTGATGCCGAGTTCGGCGGCGGTCACGAGTCTGCCGGCGCGGGTGTAGCCGAGGGCGATGCGGCCGAGACGCTGGCGGAGGTCGGCGCGGCCGGCGGCGAGGGCCATGATGGCCATGATTTCCGAAGCGGAGGTGATGACGAAGCCGCCGGGGTGTTCGGGGCCGTTGGATTTGCCGTGGCCGACGGTGATGCGGCGGAGCGCGCGGTCGCACATGTCGATGGCGCGCGGCCAGACGAGCTGCCCGGGGTCGAGATCGAGCGCGTTGCCGTGGTGGATGTGGGCATCGAGCGAGGCGGCGAGCAGGTTGTGGGCGGCGGTGATGGCGTGGAAGTCGCCGGTGAAGTGGAGGTTGATCTTCTCGCTGGGCTCGACGGAGGCGAGGCCGCCGCCGGCTCCGCCGCCCTTGATGCCGAAGACGGGGCCGATGGAGGGCTCACGGGTGGTAAGGACGCAGCTTTTGCCGATGCGTTCGAGGCCCTGGACGAGACCGATGGAGGTCACGGTTTTGCCTTCGCCCGCCGTGGTGGGGGTGGTGGCGGTGACGAGGATCAGCTTGCCGCGAAGAGGGTAGCGCGGGTCTGAGAGCAGTTCGAGCTGGATTTTGCCGGCGTGACGGCCGAGCGGTTCGAAGTAAGCGTCGTCGATGGCAAGCTTCTTCGCGATAGCTCCGATGGGGAGCAGGGCTGGCTTCATTCGTGCGGTGTGATGGGAGGGCGCGCGGGTCAAAGCGGGCGCGCCGGATCCGTGTCCTTTCTAGTCGCGGGAAAAGAGGCCGCGGACCATGCGAAAGGGGGCTGCGATAAAGCTGAGGGCGACGAGGGAGGCGAGGCCCGTGGTGATGGCGCCGATGGCGATGACGCCGAGGCCGGCGACAACGGCGAAGCTGGCGGCGCTCGGGGCCGGTTGGGCCGGCGGCGGCAGCGGGGGAAGCGGGGCGGCAGGGCGGCCGGCGGCAAGAACGGCGTCGGCGGCGAGTTCGGCGGGCGGAACGTGACGAACTTCGGCGGCGACTTCGGCAACGGCGGCCTTGATGTCCTGCGCTTCTACGGGCGCGAGGGGCTGATCGGCGCGATAGACCCAGCCGACATCGACGGCGGCGGCGTCCGCGGGCCCGGCGACGGTGGCCGGTATCTCAAATTTCGGCTTGGGTTTGCGTGCCGTCCGCGGGCGTGGAGACGCCTTCGGATCGGAATGTCGATGCGGTTTCTCGCCGGGAAGCTTGGGCATAAGCGGATGATGTACCTGTTCCTTCCACAAAGTCAATGAAATTCGAGTAATCGGCGGCGGCGCGGCTTTTGGGCGCGTATTCCCAGATGGTCTGGTGGCTGGCCGTCGAGTAGTTGAGATCGATGCACTGGCGGATGCCGGGGCGGATGAGGCGCGAGGCGATGCCGGCGTCCTGTTCGAGGGCGTCGAAGGTGGCGCGGGTGGCGTGGTTGCCGGAGTGGACGAAAGTGGGGAGGACGGCGAGCAGATCGAGGCGGCGTTCGGGCCAGAGTTCGCGGACCTGTTCGACGCCCTGCAGGGTCTGGCGCGCGCCGATGACGGCCATGAGGTCCATGGAGACGGGGACGACGATTTCTTCGGCGAACAGGAGCGCGTTGTAGGTGAGCAGGTTCATGGCGGGGGAGCAATCGACGACGACGGCGTCGTAGCGCGGGGAGTCGGAGGGGCTGGCGGCGCCGGCGGTATGGAGATGGCGGAGGCGGCGGGCGAGGATGGTTTCGCGCTGGGTTTCTCCGCCGAGGCGGCGTTCGAGAGCGAAGGCGGCGGGGGTGGCGGCGACGACGTCGAGGTTGGGGCGGACGGCGGGGAGCGTGACGTCGGCGAGGGTGGCTTCGCCGGTCATGAGGTGTTCAAAAGAGCGGGTGGGGCGGAGGCGAAGGGTGTGGGCGACGTTGCCCTGCGGGTCGGCGTCGATGAGGAGAACGCGGGCGCCGCGCCGGGCGAGGCCGGCGGCGAGGTGGACGGCGGTGGTGGTTTTGCCGACTCCGCCTTTCATGTTGACGACGGCGAGCTTACGCATCGGACGGGCCTCCTGCCGGGGACGGGGTAAGAAACACGATAACACGAAAATGTTGTGAGCAGAAGCGGCGCGGGGGCGGAGAGACACGTGTGGCGTACGCGGGAGCGGCGGTGCCGGGATGGAGGGCGGGCGGGGCTTCATACGGGGCTTCATGCGGCATTCGGCACGGGGAGTTTTTCGTATTCGGCGAGGTTGAAGCCGAGTTTTTTGGCACGGGAGACTTCGTGGCGGCGGAGTTCAAGGAGCCGGGCGCGTTCGAAATCCTCCTTTGAAAAAACGAAGCCAAGATCGGCGGGGTTGAAGGGGAGGCTCTTCATGCGGCAGAAGCGATGGTGGTCGGTGGCGTCGGAGAAGCGGCGTTCGAGGTTGAGCTGGCGTTCGCGGCGGAGGCGGAGGAGTTCCTCGGTCTGGAGTTTGATCTGGCGCTGGAGGCGGCCTTCGTAGAGGGCGATGTTGGCGAAGGCGTTGGGTTTTTGGAGCCAGGCGCGGGCGGCGTCGAGGAGGTCGGGGTCGGGGGGCGGAGTGGGCGGGTAGGGAGATTCGACGGCGATGGTGCGGGGGTCGATGGGCTCGGGGCGGTAGGGTGCGCGGGGGTCGAAGGGTTCGGGGGCGGGGATGGGATCGGGGGGCGCGAGGGTGTGCATGATCTCTTCGATGGAGCGGACGCGGCTGAGACGCCAGTAGGCGTCGGAGATGATTTGGGCGATGGAGAGTTCGATGACGCCGGAGGGGCGGAGTTCGGCGAGGAGGGCGGCGGTGTGGGCTTCGTAGTCGTCCTTGTCGGCGGCGGCGAGGTGGACTTTACGGGCGGTGAGGCCGTGCTTAAAGGAGTTGGCACTGGAGCGGGCGCGGCCTTCGGGAGTGCGCGGGCCGGTGCTGCGACGGGCGTTGGCGCGGTTGGCGGCGAGGCGGGCGTCCGAGAGTTCGGCTTCGGTCGGGAATTGAGCGTCGGAGAGCGATTCCATGAGATGGCTCCTTTTGTTTCCTTTTCTTGCGGCGGCCTTTTTCTTGCGGCGGTCTGTGTGCAGGCTGCGATGCCGGCCGTGAAGAATGCCGTGTGGCTGCGTCCGAAGAGATAGCACGAGGAGGCGGGCGTGGAGCGGGGCGGGCGGGCTAAATGGTTGAGCGGCGAGGGGAAATAAATTCGGCGGAGTTGTGACCGCGGGGGAGGCGGGGAAATCCTGCTAAACTTCCGGCATGAGAGCACTGACTACAGGCCTGCTTGCGATGGCGATGACTGCGTTTGCCGCGAGCGGCGTGCATGAGTACACGATGGCTGCGCTGAACGGCACGCCGACGCCGCTGGGAAATTTCAAGGGCAAGGTGATGCTGGTGGTGAATGTGGCGAGCCAGTGCGGGTATACGCCGCAGTATGAGGGTCTGCAGGCGCTGTATGTGAAGTACAAAGACCGCGGGCTGGTGGTGGCGGGGTTTCCGGCGAATAATTTCGGCGGGCAGGAGCCGGGGACGAATGAGGAGATCGGGGCGTTTTGCCGGTCGAAGTACGGCGTGACGTTTCCGATGTTTGCCAAGATTTCGGTGAAGGGGGAAGGATCAGGCGGCGCTGTACCGGTTTCTGACGGATAAGACGGCGAATCCGAAGACGGGCGGGGAGATTCAGTGGAACTTCACGAAGTTTCTGGTGGACCGGAGCGGGAAGGTGATTGGGCGGTTCGAGCCGGATGTGGAGCCGCAGTCGAAGGAGCTGACGGCGGCGATTGAGGCGGCGCTGAAGCAGTAGAGGGGGACGGGCGGTACGTATGAAAAATCTTGGTACAATACGTACAGGATGTCGAAGCTAACGCTCAGTGTCGATACGGCCGTTGTCTCCGATGCGAAGAAGTGGGCGCAACGAAGAGGGACGTCGGTGTCTCATCTGGTGGAAGTCTATTTGTCGTCGCTCACGTCGGGGGGCGCGGCGGGGACAGGTAGTACGAAGCCGGAGCCGCCGGTGCTGCGTTCACTGCGCGGAGTGCTGAAGAAGGCCGGCGCCAAACCTTACGACGAGCTTGCGTACAAGAAGCATTTGGTGCGGAAATACCTTTGAGCCGGCTGCTGGTTGACACCAACGTCGTGCTGGATGTCCTGCTGGACCGGCATCCGCATGTTGCGGCCAGCGCGGGTTTATGGGCCGCGATTGAGGACCGCGCGGCGGAAGGCTTTCTTGCCGCGCATGCGGTGACGACCATCGAATACCTTGTTGCGCGGCAACTGGGGCGGACGGCGACGAGGCGCGTTCTGTCACGATTGCTGCGCGTATTTGCGGTAGCGGCCGTGGATCAGGCGGCGATTCAGGATGCGCGGCAAAGCAGGGCAGAGGACTTCGAGGACGCAGTGAGCGCGGCGGCTGCGCGAAGTGCCGGATGCGACTGGATCGTGACACGCGATCCGAAGGGCTTTGCCTCGTCAAAGCCGCCGGCGGTTACGCCGCAAGCGGCGCTGGCGCTGATCGCGCGCTGAGGCGGCTGGTTATTTGCGATCCGGAATCCGGAAGGATTTCAGATCGCCTTCCGCAAACGCCGTTGTGAAGTGGGTGACTTCGCCTTTGGCGTTGAGGACAAAATCCACGCGGTCAGGGCCGGCGAAGAAAGCCGTTTCCGAGACCGGGACCATCGGGGTGGCGCCTTTGCCTTCGGTATCCAGGAACAACTGACCATCCTTGATTGTGACGTGCGAGATCACGGCGACCGTGGGATTTTCCGGATAGCTAAAGCCGTAGGCGCCGGTGTATTTCGTAAGGACCTCGGGCGCGACTTTCACGGCGGGGAGTTTGTTGTCGCCGGCGGTGCCGACGAGGTGGCCGCCATCCTTTTCATTTTCGGCGCAGACGTATTCGAGCATCTCGGTGTCGGGCACGAGTTCGGCTTTGATCGTGATGGTGAATTTTTTGTTGAAGACTTTGGGGTCGTCGATGGTTTCGGCGATTTCCATGTGGCCGAAGTCGGCGCGGTGGAAGCGCTCGGTGACGTGCAGGGCTTCGGAGTGGGGATGGCCGGGCATGTCGAGCCAGGTGCGGTCTTTGTAGCCGTTGCTGTCGACGACGAGGGTGTCGCCGTCCCAGTGGCCGACTGAGTAGCCCATGAAGCTGGGTTCGGGGTCGTCGGCAAGCTTGCGGCCGTCGAGATAGACCTGGCGGTAGGAGAGGTCTTCGATGAGGATGACGAGGATGCCGGGGGTCTGGATGAACTTCTCCATCAAAGGGCCGAAGAGGTTGGCGCGCGGGCCCTGGGGGAGGCAGCTGATGTTGGCGGGGTCGCCGCGGCCGAGTTCGGGGGCGCGTTTTTTGAAGAGGGCGTCGGCCCAGGGCTGGATGTCTTCGGGCTTGAGGTCGGTGGCGATGTTGGAGTAGGGGCCGGAGTTCATGCCCCAGAGGCCGGAGAGGTCGGGGTGGCCGTCGGCGGCGCGCGGGGCGGGGGCGGAGAGGTTGGGTTTGCCGTCGGCGGTGCGGGGCAGGCCGGGGGTGGGGTGGCCGAGCCACTGGGCGGAGAGGGAGGCGGCGGCGAGGAGCAGACAGAGGGCGGGCTTCATAGGGACACTCCTTAAATTGCGATCCGAGAATTGCGCTCCAATTGGGCGCACGTCGCCGGCGCGGCTCGCTGGCAGCTAGTTTATCGTCATTGTGGAGCGGGGTGGGGCTTCGCTCCGGGAAACGTCGCTCCGGTGTAACTATTTGGCCGGGGCGGGGGCGGCGGCTTTGAGGGTGGTCACGGGCGAGGGCAGTTTGGAGCCGATGGGGCCGGTGAACTCCTCTTTATTGCCGTCGTCGTAGTACTGGACGAATTTCCAGACGAGGTCGGCGGGCTCTTTGGGGTTGAGGCCGAGCATGCCGAATTCGATGAATTCGTAGGGGTGGAGGGTGCCGGTCCAGGTGGCGCCGACGATTTTGCCTTTGTCGTTCTTTTTGAACTCGATGTTCCAGCCGGGTTTGAATTCGAAGTCGTAGATGTCGAGGCCGGCGGGGAATTCGCCTTCGATTTTCGAACAGTTGACCTGCTTTTCGTTGGGCACGCGCATGGTGTATTTTTCGCGGGCGCCGGTGGTGGACTCGGTGGGGGCGATGCGGATGTGGGCGAGGGCGAGGACCGAGCAGGTCAGCGCGAGAGCGGCGGCGGCGAGAAGGCGGCGTGCGGTCATGTGAGGCTCCTGACGGAAATGGGATCAGATACAGGTTAGCGCGGGGGGGCGGCGGTGTCGAGGCGAATGCGGCGGCCGTCGCTGACGACGGTGAGGAGGCCCTGGCGGTCGGTGCGGAAGGCGGGGATGTTGCGGTCGGCGAGGGCGGCGAGGGTGGCGGGGGCGGGATGGCCGTAGGAGTTGTCGAAGCCGGCGGAGATGAGGGCGAAGGCGGGGCGTTCGAGGCCGAGGAAGAGCGGGGTGCTGGAGGTGCGGCTGCCGTGGTGGGCGACTTTGAGGACGTCGTCATGCAGCAGGAGGCCGGCGCGGGCGAGTTCGGTTTCGGTGCGGCGTTCCATGTCGCCGGTGAGGAGGAAGGAGGTGAGGCCGTAGCGGATGCGGAGGACGAGGGAATCGTCGTTCTGCGGCTTATCGAGCGGGAGGTAGCCGGGGAGGGGGGCGAGGACTTCGAGCGAGGCGCCGGCGAAGGGGACGGGCGGGGCCTGGCGGAGGGGGCGGATGCGGATGTGCAGCTGGTTGGCGGTGGCGCTGAGTTCGCGCCATTCGGGGCTTTGGACGGGGATGGCGCCGGTCCAGAGTTCGCGCGGGTGGAAGTTGCGGAGAACGGCGCTCATGCCGCCCATGTGGTCTTCGTGGGCGTGGGTCATGGCGACGATGTCGAGGTGTTTGATGGAGCGGGACCAGAGCCACGGGGAGACGACGTCTTCGCCGATGTCGAGGCCGGATTTGCGGAGGCGGTTGAAGGTGGGGATGCCGCCGGCGTCGATGAGCATGAGGGTGCCGTCGGGGAAGGCGGCGAAGAGGCTGTCGCCCTGGCCGACGTCGAGCATGGAGAGTTCGAATTTGCCGGGGTTGAGTTGCGGCGCGAAGGGGTGGGCGACGATGGCGGCGAGCGAGAGGGCGGCGGCCAGCCAGGCGGCGGCGCGCGCGCGGGGCGGGATTGTGCGGAGGGCGGCGCAGAGCAGCGCGGCGGCGAAGAGAGCGGCGAGCCAGAGGGGCGGGGCGGGGATGCGCCAGTCCGGTTCCCAGCGGACGTGGTAGGCGACGGCGGCGCGGGAGAGGCCGAGGAGCGAGGCGCAGAGGTGGGCGAGGGGCAGCGAGTTGAGGGCGATGGCGAGGAAGCCGAGCGGCACGACGGCGCTCAGGATGGGGACGACGAGCGCATTGGCGGAGAGGCCCGAGGCGGAGAGGCGGTGGAAGTAGATGACCATGGGCAGGGCGAGGCCGAGCTGGATGAAAAAAGAAGTGACGAAGATTTCCCAGAAGTAGAGGCAGAGGCGGGCCGCGAGAGCGAGGGCGGCGAGGGCGAGGCGTTCGGGGATGTGGAGGACGAGGCGGGCGGTTTCGGCGAGGAGGCGGAGTTCGACGCGGAACTGGGCGGCGCGGGGAGGGAGGCGGGGGTCGGGGGCGAGGTCGTGGAGGTCGGAGAGGCCGCGGGCGAGGGGGGCGGAGGTGGCGTTGAGGGCGGGGACGACGAAGGCGCCTATGATGGCGACGGCGAGGAAGGAGAGCTGGAAGCTGGGGTCGAAGAGCTGTTCGGGGTCGGCGAGGACAAAGAGGAGGGCGACGGCGGCGAGGATGTTGAGGATGCGGCCTTCGCGGTAAAAGCAGCGGGCGATGCCGTAGAGGGACATGCCGGCGGCGGAGCGGAGAACGGGGGCCTGCCAGCCGGTGACGCCGGCGTAGAGCCAGGCGGCGGCGATGGTGGCGGCGACGGCGAGGCCGCCGGGGACGGCGCAGATGCGGAGGAAGAAGAGCAGGACGGCGGCGAGGACGGCGACGTGGCTGCCGGAGATGACGAGGGCGTGGAAGGTGCCGGTGGAGCGGTAGTCGACGGTCCAGAGGTGGTCGAGTTTGGCGGTGACGCCGAGGAGGACGGCCTGCATCATGCCGTTGGAGTAGTCGTCGGCGGAGTAGAGGCGGTCGAGGCGTTCGAGGGCGGCGGAGCGGAGGGCGAAGATGGCGGCGAGGAGGGGGTTGCCGCAGCCGGAGCCGGTGATGCGAAGGTCGGCGGCGTTGGCGGAGAGGTTCCAGAAGATGTGCTGGCGGGCGAGGAAGTGGACGTTGTCGAATGCGCCGGGATTCTGGAAATTGTGGGTCTGGCGGGCCTTGCCGGTGATTTCGAGGAGGGTGCCGTAGGGGAGAGAGGGGAAGTCGCCGGATTTGGAGAAGAGGGAGACGCGGGCGCGGGCGGAGGGGGCGAGTTCGAGGGTGAACTGCTCGCGGTCGGCGGCGAGGAGGGCGGGGTCGGTGACGCAGCCGGCGAAGATGGCGGTCTGGAGGTCGGGGACGGTGAGGCGGGGGAAGCGGTCGCGGGGGCTTGCGCCGGGGGTGGCGGTGGCGAGGAGGGCGAGGGCGATGAGGGCGGAGGCGCGGGCGAGGCGGCGGGAACGGATCTGCCAGGCGGTGGCGGCGAGGACGGCGACGGAGGCGGAGGCGCCGAGGGCGTGGGCGGGGGGGATGGGGGCGAAGCGGGCACAGACGAGGCCGGCGGCGACGGCGGCGAAAGGGAGAAGGAGGGGTTCACGGAGCCGCACGGAAGATAGTGCGGCGGCGGGCTGCGATTCTCAGGGCAGCGGGGGATTCGACAGGCTGGCGGGCAAAAAAAAAGGCCTAGGCGGCCGCGTTGGTCAAACTGTCATCGGTGCGATCGGCCTGCTGGACCCGAAGGCCCTTGCGGCAATGAAGCTGGTCGAGCCAGGCAAGAACGACGAAGGTGCGGTGTGAGCGGACGTCCGGATTTTGCCAGGATTCGGAAACGGCCGGATCGAAAAAGTCTGCCATCAGACGGTACGGGTTAACGTTTTGCGAATACTCCGACTCGATGAGCCAGGCCCCGTTGAAATCGGCCAGGCATTCCAGTTCGTTGCGGGAAAGGCCGCGAAGGAAATTGAGAACGGAATGGCGGTCGGAAGGGACGGGAGTGCGGAGCAGTGCAGCAACCAGGGAAGAGCGTGAGGCGACAACGGCCAATGGTAAGCTCCGAGGTACCGAAAGATTAAAACTACTAAAGTTATTATTGCCAGGTTACCCGAGGAAAGCAAGGGATATCACCTGCCCTGGCCCGTACCCAAAGTACTGGAGAATAATCTACTTGACGGCGATAGTCGTAACAATCTGAGTCGGCTGGGACGGATTGTTACTGGGGATGCTGTTCATAAACACCGTAACGGGCAGGTAGTTATTGCTCGAGGCGGTGGTTGGAATCTGGATATTGATCTGCCAGACCCCGACAAGTGACGGGGCGAGGCCGGAGTACAGGATATTGGCGTCGGGAATGAAGCTGCTGCCGAGCAGGACCTGCGGATTCAGCGGGGTGGGAACGGCGCCGGAGGCGGCCTGGCCATCGGGCGGCGCGCCGGAGACCTGGCCCTGGCCGGTGCCGAACAGCTGAACCACGTGACCGCGCAGGGCGGGATTGGTGGCGGAATTCACGGTGCCGTCTTCATTCAGCGCCGCGACCTGGCCGGACTGGGTTCCGCCGAGGACGAACAGACCGGGGGAGGCGGAGGAGAGCTGCATTTCCGCGCCACCGTAGATCTGGCCGGTGGAGGCGCGAACCACCTGAACGTCGACGGTGCCGCCGGTGGGAAGATTCATGGAAAGCGGCAGATTGATCTGGCCGGGCGAGACGAAAAAGAGCGTGGAGGGCGTTCCGTTGACGATCACCTGGGTGTCGGCGAGCGTGGTGGGAAGGGGCAGGGTGGTGGCGGTTCCGGTGCCGGAGGCGATCACCGGGCCTGGCGCCGTGGTGGAGCCTGTGCCCGTGGTGGCGGTGGCGGAAGAACTGGCGGCGGGGAAGACGGCGGCGAATGCGCCGGGAGCGAGCGGGCGGCCGGTCAGGTAGTTCGCCGCGTTGACGATGCCGAGGCCGGGAACGAAGTAGAGAATGCGATTGATGCCATCGGCAACCACCAGATTGCCGTAGGAATCGACGGCGGCGGAGCGGGGCGAATTCGCCGGCACGGAGGCGTCGGAGGCGTATTTGACGACGGGCAGCTGATCGACGGTGGTGTAGTGGAGAAGCTGGTTGGCGCTGGCGTCGGCAATCCAGAACTGGCCGCTCGAAGCCATGGCGATCGCCAGCGGCTGGTTAAAGCCGGTCAGCGAGAAAGAGGGCGTGGCGAAGTTGGAAAGCGTCGAGGCCGGGGCGTAAACCTGCACGCGGGCGTTGCCGAAGTCGGCGACGAGAGGACGATCTTTCGGGTCGACCGCGATACCGCGCGGAGAGTTCAGGCGCTGGGTATTGGCGCTGCCGGAGGTGGAGACGAAATCGATCTGGCCGAGCACTTTGCTCGCCGACATGCCGTTCGAGAACGGCTTGGCGAACAGGAGCACGCGGTTGTGATTGGCGTCGGCGGCGAGCAGAAAGCCGCTGCCGGTGACGGCGGCGTTGAAGCCATCCGCGGTGAAGGCCAGCGAGATGGGAGCGCTCATGGTGCGCTGCGTCGGGTCGGTGACGATGGTGTTGAAGTCGGACTGGCCGATGACGAGGTCGGCGGCTTCGAGGGCCTTGACGCCGGAGGCGAAGGGGGCGGGGAAGCGCAGGACGCGGGAATTGAACGTATCGGCGACGTACAGGTTGCCGGCCGAGTCTACCAGCAGAGCGGTGGGTCCGTAAAGACTCTTCGAGTTCGGCGTGGTACCGCTGCCGGTCGGGTAATTAATCACGTTGCGATAAAAGTCCGGCTGGCCGATGACGAGATCCGGCTTCTGGCCGTTCTTCAGGGTGTTGAGATTGGCGTAGCCGAGGATGCGGTTATTGCCGGTGTCGGCCACGTAGACGCGCGGCGGGGAGACGCTTTGATCGAGGACGACGGAACCGGAAGCCGCGGCGGCGGACGAGGCGGCGGTGGCGAATTCCTTGCCTTCGATCAGATTGGGCGCAGTGTAAGGATAATCGAGCTGGCCGATGAGGCGCGAGGCAGTCAACTGCGGTCCGGAGGGGCTGATGGGGAAGACCAGCACGCGGTTGTTGCCGCTGTCGACAACATAAAGCTCGTTGCCGGAGACCGCCATATCGACCGGGGTGTTGAGGCTGGAGGCGGAAGCATCGCCGTTGCCCTGGTTGGCGGAGTGGCTGGAAAAGTTGGCCTGGCCGACAACGCTGACCGCGATGGGCGAGAACTGGGTGGATTGCGGCAGCCACTGGGGGAACGACTGGTAAACCATGAGGCGGCTGTTTCCGCCGTCGGCGACGATCAGGTTGGCGCCGGCGGCGACCACGGCGGGCGCGCTGGCGAGGCTGATGGCGTTGACCGGGGCGATGGGTTGATCGGCCTGCGTCACGATTCCGAGGATTCGCAGCGCCGAGGCATTCGGCCCCGGGTTCGGCGGGAACACGAGGACGCGCGCCGCCGCGTCGGCCACGTAGAGGTTGCCGGCGCCGTCGAAATTGATGCCGCCGGGGCGCACGAGCGAAGTGGTAGAGGTAGCGGAGAAGGTTGGAGCCGAGGAGATCAGGTCCGGTTGGCCGACCACGACGTCGGCGGAGGGACCATTCTTGCCCGCCTGGAGCGTGGCCTTCGGGAAGCGCACGACGCGGTTGTTGCCGATATCGGCGACCCACAAATTGCCCGCCGGGTCGAAGGCCAGGCCGGTTCGCCCCTGAAAGGCGCCGGGGTAAAGCGAGAGCGTGCTGGCTTTGGTGGTACCGCCCTGGTTGGAACTGCCGCCGGAAAACGATGTTTGCCCGATGACGAGGTCGGGGAACTGGTAGCCGGCGGGCTGGAAGAACGGCCGCGGATAGCGCACCACGCGATTGTTGCCGGTATCGGCGACGTAGAGATTGCCGGCGCTGTCGACGGCGAGGCCGGTGGGGTACTTCAATCCGGTGGTGAGGCCGGTGCCGGGACCGACCGGGATGTTGCTGAAGCGGTCGGTCTGGCCAAGCACGAGATCGGCGAAGGAGCCCGGGACGAGCTGGCTGCTGTACTGGAAGGCCAGCACGCGGTTATTGCCGGTATCGGCGATATACACGATGGGCGGACTGACGGTGGTATCGAGGGCGATGCCCTGCGGGGCGTTCAGTTCGCGGCCTTCGACGAGGTTGGGTCCGAGCGAGGAGGCGAGCAGCGGGTTGCTGGCGGTGCCAATAAAATCGGGATCGCCGAGCACCTTTACAGGTTTCACGAAGAGCGCCTGAGAGAATGCCCCGCTCGTGAGGAACAGGAAGAGAGCAAAAAGGAAGATCGACCGGTGGACTCGCAACTATCCAAAAGATACCACGTCCGGAGCCCGAATCCATGCCGTCTTCGGTCAAACTGTCCAAGATATATAAGCCTTTATTAACCAGAGGTATAGGGGGAGGCTGGCGGGTTGCCGGGCCGGGCCGGAGCGAATCGCGGCGGGAGCGCGTGGCCGTGGCGGCGGGCGATTGGCGGGGCGGCGATCTGGACGGCAGCCGGTTGCTGGTGCGCCGGGGCGGAGCAGAATCGCGCTGCGGGCGAGTGGCGTGGCGGCGAATTGAACGCGGCCGGTTGCTGGTGCGCCGGGGCGGAGCAGAATCGTGCTGCGGGCGAGTGGCGGGGCGGCGAATTGAACGCGGCCGGTTGCTGATGCGCCGGGGCGGAGCAGAATCGCGCTGCGAGCGAGTGACGGGGCGGCGATCTGGACGGCAGCCGGTTGCTGATGCGCCGGGGCGGAGCAGCATCGTGCTGCGGGCGAGTGGCGTGGAGGCGAACTGGACCGCGCCGGATGCTGGTGCGCCGGGCGGGGGCACGATTCCTGCCGGGTGAACTGCATTTAATGGTGCGTTCACGGCCGGTTAATGGTTGCTTTCGTCTTTGTCAGTGGAAGCGAAAAGAGAACGCTTCCGAAAACAAAAGAGCAGTAAGCAAAGAGCAGCAAAAAAAGAAAAGGAACCGGACAAAACAATGAAAACCATCACAGCAGCAGTTCTGAGCATGACGATCGCGGCGAGCGCAATGTTGGCGCAGGCGCCGGCGGCGGCGACGGCCACGACGAACAGCAATCCGACCAGCAGCGCCGCGCCGGCGGCGACGAAGAAGGTCGCGAAGAAGCAGCATCACGCAAAGAAGGTGGCGGCGTCGACGGCGGCTACGGCTACGGCGGCTAATACGAACAGCCCGGCCGCCGCGCCGGCGAAGTAGTTCGTTTCGCTTCCAGTTCGTTTCGCTTCCAGTTCGGTTCGCTTCGTATATGGAAGCGTAAGCCGACCGGCGAGGAGCGGCGGGCCTCGGCAACGGCACCGTAATCCGACAGACGGGGCCGGGGCGGGGCACGCCGCACTCGCCGGCATCCATTTGTGGGCTGCTGACATCTAACAGCGGACGCATATGGAAAATCAGACGACGAAGATGGAAACGGCAACGCTGGGCGGGGGATGCTTCTGGTGTCTGGAGGCGGTTTATCAGCAGACGCAGGGAGTGGAGTCGGCGCTGTCGGGGTACATGGGCGGGGCGAAGGCGAATCCCACGTACAGCGAAGTGTGCGGGGGGAAGACGGGGCATGTGGAAGTGGTGCAGGTTCGGTTCGATCCGGCCGTGATTGCGTATCGAGAAATCCTTGAAATCTTTTTTGCGATTCACGATCCGACGACGCTGAACCGGCAGGGCAACGATGTGGGGACGCAGTACCGGTCGGTGATTTTTTATCATTCGCCGGAGCAGCAGGCGGCCGCGGCGGAGACGATGGGCAAGTTCGGAGCGGAAGGTGTGTTCGATGCGCCGATTGTGACGGCGGTGGAGCCGGCGTCGACGTTCTACGTGGCCGAGGATTATCATCAGCGGTACTTCGAGAACAATCCGTATC
>CAIKMJ010000028.1 GCA_903828455.1 uncultured Acidobacteriia bacterium
CCTTCCGCCGGGTTGCCTGTGAACGTGGATTGCTCGACCGGTTGCGCTCCGGTGTCATTCCTCCCAGGACGATGAAAGATGTGGCTATGGAAATGAGCGCTATTTATGAACGGCTTGAGCGACGCGGGAATGTCACCATCAACGACGGAAGCGGTGTCAGCGCGTGAACATTTTCGAGTCTGCGGCCGCGCAAATACGGCATAGCCGCCTTCTCGGCAAGAACCAGGGCCTGTGGGACGCCGTTCGTCCTGTGTACAATTCGGCGGTGAGTCTTGTTGGACGCCGTGGGTTGAAGCGGAACATCAATGGCACGGATGCCGTCCTCGTTGCACCTGAATGCAGGGGGTTGTCGGAAACGTACGAGCCGGAATTCTGGAAACATTTGCTGTCTTCTTTGCGTCCGGGTGACACATTCGTGGATGTCGGCTCCTATTGGGGAATCTATGCGATCGCTGCGGCGAAGCGAATCGGTGCCGCTGGCCGTGTCATCGCGTTTGAGCCCGACCCTGCAAACGCAAAACTGCTCAGGAACAACGTCAAAGTGAATGGGCTATCGGCACGGGTCACTGTGATTGATTCCGCCGTGTCCGATCGTGATGGCGAGGTTTCGTTTCGTGCCGATAAGTCAATGGAGTCGGGGGTGTGCGCCGCCGGCACCTTGAATGCACTGACAGTCCGTTGCGTCTGCCTCGATTCAGTTATCGGGCAACTCAAAGTTGATATTGCCAAAATCGATGTGGAGGGGTTCGAAGAGAAGGTTCTCATGGGTGCCGCCCGGCTGTTGCGAGATCCCCGAAGGCGGCCCGGTCGCATCTATATTGAGGTGCATCCGTTTGCTTGGCCATCCGCCGGCACGACGAGCCATAGCCTGATAACGCTTCTTGAGGATTACGGCTACGACGTCAGGACGCTTCAGGGCGAAAGAGTTGAAACGATCAGCGAATATGGAAATGTGCTTGCGATCGCGCGCATCCAATAAGGTGCGTGACGGGGGCATTGCATGGCGGCCGGGAGTCAATTGGACGAGCAGCGGGCTGATCGCTCTTGACCGCTTCTTGTCCGCCGCAACTCCGCTCAGACCGGCGGAGTAGCAACCAGAAATCGACCGGCGAAATTCTATGAATGCCAACGAGTATGGTGGCGTAGTTGACATCCTTTCGGACGCACTCGGACGCGGCTCGATTCAGTTGCTCAACGGCGAGTCCCGCGCAATCACCCACAACGTCACGTTCCCCGAAGCGCTCCAACTCGCGGCGACGGTCCAACGCCTGGGCTGCCGCTCCACCGCCGAAACCGGTATGGCTTATGGCATCTCTTCTTTGGCAATTTGCGCCGCACTCAGAAGCCTCGGCACTGACGTCGCAAGCCATGTCGCGATTGACCCGAACCAGTCGTCGGAATACGGTGGCGCCGCGCTGGCCCTCTTACGGCAATACGGCCTTGAAAAATATTGCCGGCTGATGGAGGGCCCCGCGCATATCGAAGCTCCGAAGCTGATCAGCGAGGGCGTTTCCCTCGACTTCGCCTTTATCGACGGCTGGCACACGTTTGACTACACTTTCATCGATTTCTTTTTGATGGACAAACTCCTCCGCCCCGGCGGAGTAATGGCATTTCACGATTCGTACGGAATTCCGAAACGGAGAGTTGTAAGTTTTATACTTTCACACCGGAAATACAGGCTGCTCCCGTACCAGAAGGTGCCGGCGTTTCGGGCAGCGAAGGAAATCGCCGCGAGCATCAAACGAGGGAAGCCAAAACTTCGCCCCTACGCCGACCGCCGCCCCAGCCTCATCTTCCTCGAAAAGCTCGAAACGTGGGAGCCGAATTATGACTTCTACAAACACTTCTGATCCGGTCGAAATACCTGCCGAAGTCCCGGCCGATCGTTCCCATGAGCCTCAGGGTTGTCTACATTCAGAACACCGGTCCTGCGGCGTATCCTCCACTGGAACATAGCGCCGGCATATTTGCCTCGCGTGGGGCGTCCGTCACGTTTCTGGGCGTTCGCGCCGAGGGTGCGGCCAATACCTTCAGCTTCTCCCGCCCGGACATCGCCCGGGTACACCTTCTGCGTCAGTGGCGGCGAAACAGGTTCACGAGGGTGTTGGGCTACGCTGCTTTCCTTGGCTGGGCTACCGCCCGTGCACTGCTGGAAAGCCCCCGGATTATCTATATCTCCGATCCGCGCGCCACGCCCGTCGGCGTGCTGCTCACTCGCCTCACGAAGGCGCTGATCATCTATCACGAGCACGATTCGCCGGGACCGGCAAAAGACCTGATCGGCAAATTTGTGATGAGATCCCGGCAGTCGATGGCGCGTCGTGCGCTCTTTTGTGTGCTCCCTGGTCCCCAACGAGCGGCCTATTTTAAAGAGACCCTGAGTGGCGCAGCCAAAGTGCTCACGGTCCTGAATTGCCCGTCGCTGAACGAGGTCCGCCCGACACCAGTCCCAGTCGCAGAAGGCACGCCAATTCGTCTTTGTTACCACGGGTCGCTTGTTCCCGCGCGACTCCCGTTGGCTCTGTTGCACGCGATGGCAGCCTTCCCTCAGGGTATAGACCTCCAGATCGCTGGTTACGAAACGAACGGGCACCCGGGCTACATGGAGAAATTTATGGCTGAGGCAGAGGTCCTGGGCATCCGCCATCGGGTGGATTATCTTGGCTCGCTGGAGACGCGGGCGGACATTCTCGCCGCGTGCTCGCGCTGTCATGTCGGCCTCGCCTTCATGCCGCAGACCAGCACGGATGTCAACGAAAAAAGTATGGCGGGTGCATCGAACAAAGTTTTTGACTACCTCGCATGCGGCCTCGCCGTGCTGGTGTCCGACCTTCCGGATTACCGCGAACTTCTTGTCGATAGCGGATTGGCAGTCGCCTGCGACAGCAACGAATCAGCCAGTATTGCGCAGGCGCTCCGCTGCATGTTGGAGAAGAGCGCGCAGATCAATGGGATGGCAGAGAGAGGCCGGCACCGAATTATAGAAGAATGGAATTATGAGAAACAATTCCAGCCGGTCCTTGACGCCCTGGCCGATTCCACCGGGCGGAGAATCGGTTGAAGTAGTGGAACCCGCACCGCCCAATGTCGAGCGAGTTCACCTACATACCAACTAATTTGCCGGCTTTCGGCTGCTGCACTCTACGGACCGGATGACACCGTCCGGTCGCTCCCCAGGCTGAGGCGAAATTCCATGGTTACATTGGCCCTGTTGGCTGTCAACTGATTCATTTGAAAGGAAACGCGGGCAGATTGGGTGAAATCTCTAATCGCCGCGTTGTTCGATAGTTCAATCAAGGTCGATGCGCCTCGCCATAGTAGCTTCGCATCCAATTCAGTATCAGACGCCTTTATTTCGCGAGTTGGCCGGGCGCTTCGATGTGAAGGTTTTCTTCGCCTACCGAGCAACTCCGCGCGATCAGGCCGCAGCCGGTTATGGAGTCGAGTTCGAGTGGGATAACGACTTGCTTTCCGGCTACCCGTTTACGTTTGTCGAAAATAAATCCTTCCGCCCCGGGTTGAAGCATTTTTTCGGCTGTGACACGCCCTCGGTTGCAGCTGAGCTTGCACAGTACCGACCGGATGCGGTCCTTGTGCTGGGCTGGAACCTGAAATCTTATTGGCAAGCCATTTGGGCAGGCAAGCGAGCCCGCATTCCTGTGCTGGTACGGGGGGACAGCCAGCTTCAAACACCTCGCACCGCAATCAAACGGGCCGTCAAATCATTTATCTACCCGGTTGGACTGCGCGTTTTCGATGCTGCACTCTACGTAGGCACGCATTCTCGACGATATTGGGAGCATTATGGTTATCCGAGACAGCGCCTGTTTGCGTCCCCCCACTGTGTGGACAACCAGTGGTTCGCCTCTCGCGCTACGCCGGACGCTCGGGCTGCGCTCCGCGCAACTTATTCCATTCCTGCCTCTGCAAAAGTTGTGCTTTTCGCCGGAAGGGTGGTTGCCTTAAAGAGGATCTTCGACCTTTTAGCAGCTGCCGAACTTCTGAAGAAAAGGGGCATAAACCTGACCATCATGCTCGCGGGTTCTGGGCCGCTGGAGAACGAAATAGCCGCTGCTGCAGCCGCAATTGGCACACGTTTGGTACAACTCGGGTTCTGCAACCAAAGCCAAATGCCGGGCGCGTATGCGGCTGCGGATGTGCTCGCGCTGCCCTCCGACAGCGAGACGTGGGGGCTGGTGGTCAACGAGGCAATCGCTAGCGGGACGCCGGTTGTTGTGTCTGATGCTTGCGGTTGTTCTCCCGACTTAGCCGATGGGACCGCCGGCCTCACGTACCCAACTGGAAATGTCGAATCGCTCGCCGCCGCCATAAATCAACTATTGAAATTTCCGCCTTCCGCCGCCGAATTGGCAAGTGTCGCGGCGCGCCATAGTGTCCGGGCTGCCGCAGATGGCGTTGAGGCCGCGATGAAGGCATGCCTCTCCAGTGGAAAAAAGAATTTACCTGCATGATCGAACGCAATCGAATCCCGGCCCCCTACTCTGCACGGTTTTCCTTGGACAGGATTAACTGTAATCCGGGTGGCGCGAGACATACGTCGCGGTTCTTCCTCAGCGAAGCTCTTGAGATGCTTGGTAGAGCAACTGTGGGGCCAATAAAGCCGACGAAACGAATGACTCGGGCATGATCAGCATCGTCGGAAACGGAGATCCGGTCCACGTAGGCAGGCATCTGGTTTCAGCCGCAGAAAGCCTCCAGGTCGAGCACAAGTTGCTTGATCTGCGCAGGGCCAGCGAGGGGCCGCGGATTCTCACGTCCCTCTCCTGGCGCCTTCGGGGGCATCGTCCCCTCCGTATGAATTCTTTTAGCCGTTACGTGCGCCAGCATTGCGAGGAGGCCAGGCCCTCAGTCCTGATCTGCACCGGGCTTGCCGCCGTGACGGCCTCCGACCTGCGGCGCATCGGCGCTGCGGGTGTGAAGAGGGTCAATTTTCTGACCGACGATCCATGGAATCCCGCCCATCGGGCACCATGGTTCATGGAGTCGCTTCGGGAGTACGACTGCATTTTCTCTCCACGCACGGCCAACCGGGATGATTTGCTCCGGCATGGCTGCCAGCACGTCGAACGTCTCCCGTTTGCCTACGCCCCGGAGATCCATTTTCCGGAACTGGCCCGAAGTCTCGACGAGCCCCCGAACGGCCCCGATGTTGCATTCGTCGGGGGGGGCGATGCCGACCGAGTGCCTTTCGCCGATGCTCTTCTCAAAGCCGGAATGAACGTAGCCCTTTACGGCGGCTATTGGGACCGTTACCCGGCAACTCGTGTGCATGCTTTAGGTCTGGCTTCGCCCGAAGTGGCGCGGCAGCTTGCGCGCACTGCAAAAGTCAGCGTCTGCATGGTCAGGCGCGCCAACCGCGACGGCCATTGCATGCGAACGTTTGAACTCCCGGCGATGGGCGCCTGCATTGTAGCCGACGATACGCCGGAACACCGCACCATCTTCGGCGAGGAGGGCGAAAACGTCCTCTACTTCCGTGAGCCGGAAGAACTTGTGGCAAAAGTTCGCCGACTAATCGCCAGTCCGCATTTGCAAGCCGATTTGCGCCGTCGCTGCCACGAGCGAATCGTGGCGGGCGGCAATCAATACAAAGATCGACTCTCCAGCATGATCTCGTGGCGCAGCGAAAGATGAATATCGGCATCTCCGCATTGACCCGGTTTCATATGTTTGATCTCGCGAGTGAAATGGAAGCTCGCGGGCTTCTCGGCAATCTCTACACTGGCTACCCGAAGTCAAGGCTCCCGGAATCACTGCGTAAACAATCGGTCTGCAGGCCTCTTCCCCTCATGGGCATTGCGGCTGCCCGGCGGTGCAGCGCATTCCCTGCGCTTCAGGGGGATCTTTTTCGGGCGTCCACCTGTGCTTTTGATGCTGCTGCCGCGCGGGCGCTCAAGCCGCACGACGTTTTTATCGCCCTTTCCGGGCAGTCGATTCGTTCATTCCGCAGGGCTAAGGAACTTGGAGCCCGTATTGTGTGCGAGCGGGGGTCGAGTCACATTCTGTTCCAGGACCGGATACTTCGCGAGGAGCATGAACTTCAGGGATTGCCTTACCGCCCAATAAATCCACGGGTGGTCGAGCAGGAGTTGGAAGAATACGAATTTTGCGATCAGATCAACGTCCCGTCCACGTTTGTTACGGACACGTTTGATATACAGAGAGTTCCCCTAAAAAAGGTGTTTAAGAATCCTTACGGGGTTTCACTGAACGCCTTCCGCCCCAAGCCGAAGCGTGATAGCGTGTTTCGCATTCTTTTCGTTGGCAATATCAGTTTGCGCAAAGGGGTACATTACTTAATCGGTGCGGTGAAGAAATTGGGAATCAGTTCCGCGGAAGTCAGTCTGATTGGCGCAGCAGAAACGAATATGTTGCCGCTCTTGAGCGGACTTCCGCCTCAATTCCGCCGTATCGGTCCGGTCCCACAACTGCGGCTGTCTGAGTACTATTCGCAGGGATCAGTGCTGGTTTTGCCATCCATAGAAGAAGGGCTTGCCACCGTTCAGGCGCAAGCCATGGCCTGCGGCATCCCGGTCATCGCTACCACGAACACCGGCGCGGCGGATTTGTTCGAAGACGGATCGGAAGGCTATATCGTCCCAATCCGATCCCCGGAAGCGATCGCGGATCGCCTCCAGCGACTCATGGACGACCCTGCGCTCCTCCGCCATATGAGTGAAAATGCGCTCAAGCGGGTTCAGTCAATCGGCGGCTGGCACGAATACGGAGAAAGGGCGGCAAAGCAATGTCAACTGCTCTTGGCATCGTAGCCACTCCGCGCGAGGCGCCGCCCCGCACCAGGCGTCGAAGACCGGGGCTGTTCGATGCGCCCCTTCCCGGTCGCGGGACAGGCCGCTTGCGGATAATGGGCGCCGTATCCGGCGTGGCACTGGTCGTAATCCCGATTGTGCTGGTTCAGATCGCCCCGGAGGCATTATCTCAATTACAGGCAATTTATTCCGCGATCATCGTGGCACTTTGCCTGCTTCCCACCTTTTTGTACCTGCAGATTTCACCCCGGCCGCCTTTCCCCCTCATGCCGCTCGTCGGCCTGTTTCACGCCATCGCGTATGGGCTCCCTATGTTTTATACCTATACGACCGTGATCGTGGGGCTGCACTCCGTAAGCGATGAAACACTGCTCCTGGTAATCGGCGCCCTGGTTTCCATGTATTTCGGCTATTACCTGCTGCCGAAAGCGCTGGGACAAATTGCCACACCGCTCAGGCTCCCGGCGGAGCAGAATAAGAGCCGTACCATGACGGCGCTGTGGATCCTTCTCGGCATCCACCTGTTCTTGCTTGCCATCCCGTCTGTCGTCAAAGCCGTCGGGCTGGACCAGTTTGCAGTTTCCTCTGCGTATCCGGCGTGGGGCATGCTCCTAATATGGACCCTGCGCGGCTACCTGACCGCCGGTGAAAAGTTCGTAGCCTGGGGCGTTGTCATGCCAATCGAACTGCTCTACCGGTTCACGTCTGGGCTGCTCGCCAACGTCATGATTTGGGCTCTGTTCTTCACGATCGTCTATTGGATTGAACGTCGGCGTCTGCCATGGGTCACGCTGGTCTGTGGCGCCGTTATATTCGTGCCGTTGAACGAGGCCAAGGTCGAATTCCGAGCGCAGACGTGGTTTTCGGGACTGCATTCCGGTGCAGGTTTAGTCGAAAAAGCTCAACTCTTTGCCGATCTCGCGTGGCGCGCGGCGACGGACCCGGTTGCTACAGGCGACGACTCATTCCGCACCGATAGCCAAGTATATCGCGCTACTCAGACAATATTTTTGGATAACATCATCAGGATGACGCCATCCCAGGTTCCTTACTGGAATGGTGCGACCTATACCAGCATCGTCTACAAATTGATTCCGCGCCTTTTCTGGCCGGATAAGCCGACGGAAACTCTGGGTGTCGAATTTAGCCGCCGCTACGGCCTGAGGGGAACAGAGGATGCAACAACTTCCATCAATGTCCCCTGGCTCGTGGAAATGTACGCCAACTTCGGCACCTTCGGCGTACTTGTCGGCACGACTCTGGTCGGTTTTATGTTCGCGTTTCTGGATATCAAATTCAACTCATACCGCCTGTCGCTCCTTGAGCTGATGGTCGGGATCTCCATCCTCTTTGACCTGTTCTACCAGGAATCGAATTTTTCCCTGATGGTGGGGTCGAAAATTCTACTGACGGTCGCCTTCCGGCTTTTCTTCACGATGGTCCTGCAGGACAGGAAGAGCACCCGAAAATTATCGGTGAGGACTGAGGCACACAGCACGGCGTCGCCCTGAACTCCCCGGGGCACCTCGTGGTACGGAATTCCCAAGTGTAAGCATCGCGCGATTATCGCTTCCCCCAATTACTCAACCCTGTCCCGATGGCGTCCTCCGATAACAGAATCCTGATTTACGCCATTGGCTCTCTCGGCGACAACATCGTCTCAATCCCGGCGTTGAGAACCATTCGGGCCTACTACGGTGCAGACGCGACCATCTGCCTCCTGCACGATCTTCAGGATTCCGGACGCGTTACCTCCGAAGCCGTTCTGGGCGCAACCGGATTAGTCAACCGTTTCATCAGCTACCAGTTTTCGAGGTCGCGGCTGCGCAAGCTTGCCACGGCAATCCGTTTATGTCTTGAGCTGCGGAGCCTCCGATTCAACGCTGTGGTCAGCCTGCTTCCCAGCGAACGTTCGGCGCAATCGCTGGCGAGGGACGCATTCTTCTTTCGAATCTGCGGAATTCCGGCGCAGATCGGCTTCGACGCAATCTCAGACAACGACCTCTATCCCCGGGACGAGCACGGCTTTCTCCTCCGTACATTGAACGAATCGACGTTCCGCTTGCGCCGCCTCGCGAACTCCGGTCTGCCGGTTACCGAAACTGAAGCATACAAACTGCCTCTGCTTTCCGTCCCGGCCCACGAGCAACTTACCGTCGACAACTGGCTGCGCACTCATCGACGGCAGCCTGACCGAAAGCTTGTTGCGATATGTCCGGGGTGCAAACAACCCGCGCACTCCTGGAATCTGACTAATTTTCTTGAGATCGGCAGCCGTCTCGCGGCGCGGAAAGAATTCGAACTGATCGTAGTCGGGGGGCCCGCGGAGCAGAACGCCGCTGCCGAATTGACTCGGGCCTGGGGTGAAGGTCTGGTCGCAGCCGGGCAGTTCTCCGTGATGGGTTCCGCTGCAGTCCTCGCGCGGTGCGACTTCACGGTTGGTCTGGACACGGGAACAACGCATCTCGCGGCCGCCGTCGGCACGCCGTGCATCGTTGCGCAGGGAGCCCGCAGCACGCCGGGCATGTGGGAACCCCTCGGCGACACTCACACCGTCATCCGCAAGAGAGTCGCCTGCGAGGGCTGCCTCCAGACCACTTGCCCTAAGCCCGATCACCCGTGCATGAACGGCATTTCCGTCGAAGAAGTCTGGTCCGCCATTGAAATGCAGTTGCGCCGCGCGGCGTAATTACCAAGGTCCCCAACCATGAAAGTCCTGCACGTTATGCCGTCATTGCGCCAAAGCTACGGCGGCCCTTTGCGCGCCGTGCTGGACCTCTCGGCGCGAGCTTTGAAATTCGGGCTTGACAGCCACGTTCTCGGCTTCGGGCCGATCGACATCCCCGACAACCCTCTGGCCATGGATGCGATTCATGCCCTGCCTGTAACGTGGAATAACCGGTTCTGTTATTCGGCAGCCCTGAACTGCTGGCTGGAGGAAAACATCGCGCAGTACGATGGCGTTGTCCTTCATGGCATGTGGACTTATCCGAACTGGGCGGTTGCCTCGGCGTGCCGCCGGCATGGCGTCCCGTATGCCTGTTTTCCCCATGGCATGCTGGAGCCATGGGCGGTCTTCCGGCAGGGGCCGTGGAAGCTCTCGAAAAAAGTCGTTTACTGGAGGCTGATCGAGGAGAGAATATTTCGGTCAGCCAGATGCGTCTTCTTCACTACGGACCGGGAACGATCGCTGGCGGAAACAACCTTTCGCATCGGTGGCGCGCACCTGATCCTCATCCCCTACGGAATGGAAACCGGGGTGCTGATGGATTCGGCTGAGCCTTCGCCTGCGGTACAACTTCCACAGGACTGGCGGGTCGCGCTGTATTTAGGCCGCATCCACGAAAAGAAGAATATCGCCTTTCTTATTCAGGCATGGGCCGATGCCAGGCCGCCGGCCGAATGGCACCTGGTGATCGCAGGCTCGGGTGACGAGCGCCTGGTTACTTTGTTGAAGAAGTTGGTCGCCCGGCACGGGCTGGAGGGCAACGTCCATTTCACCGGCTTCGTTGCCGGAGCCGAAAAAGCTTATCTGCTGCACCGTGCGGACTGGTTCGTTCTTCCTTCCCGGCAGGAAAATTTCGGGATCGCCGTGCTTGAGGCCATTGCGGTCGGTTGTCCCGTCGCCATCTCCGATCAGGTATTCATCGCGGAGATGCTTCATGAGCGCTCAGAAGTATTGCCGCTCAGCAGCGACGAGTGGGTCCGCTTCATCAGTGAGCGCATGCCGGACATGGACTGGCGCAATGAGCTTGCGCGACTCGATGCTCATCACCTCGATTCGAACCTGAACATCGACAAAGTCTCCCGGGACTGGGCTGACACAATCACTCATTCGCTGGCGGGCGAAAACTGACCGTGCCGGTTGACAGGCCCGACGGCGACCGTGTTCCGGCGCCCTCATTGACGTTGGCTCGCGACGCCCCCCCTCAGCAGCACTTCACCTGCTGATACTTCTGCCTGAACCGCTCGTCGCTGAACTTCCGCCACTCTGCCCCGGAATGCGCCGCGCCATGCTCGGCCAGATGCCGCGCGTAAGCATTCTCATCGGCGATCTCCCGCAGTAATTCCAGAATCCCCGCCAGGATCCCGCCCACCCTCCGCTTCACTCCCCGCAGCACTCCCCGCACCGCTCCCCGCACCATTCCCCGCACCACGCCCCGCACCATTCCCCGCATCACGCCTCTTCCCCGCTGAGTCGCGAAAGCACGAACGGCGATTCCATACTGTTCCTCTCCCGCGTCCCCTGCAAAATCCCCAGCCAGATCCGCAGCGAATCGATCAGTACTACCGCCACCAGCACCATAAACAGCCCGCAAATTCCCGCGTCCAGACGCGCGTTGAAGATCACCGCCTGCGTCTGGGCCACTGCCGCGCCTGCTACTTTGCCCGCATCCAGCCCCGCCTGCAACTGATTCGCCTGTGCCAGAAACCCCAGCGCCGGGATCGGTGAAAAGATCTTCTGCCACCCCGCGCTGAACGTCACCACCACCAGCCACAGCAGCGGCCCGCACGTAATCCACATGAATTTCGCCCCGTGCATTTTCAGGATGATCGTCGTCGCCACCGACAGCGCAATCCCCGCCAGCAACTGATTTGCAATGCCGAACAGCGGCCACAGCGAATTCACCCCGCCCAGCGGATCGCGCACTCCCTGCACCAGAAAGTAACCCCACGCGCCGACAATCGCCGCGCTGAATCCGATGATCCCCGGCATCCATCCGGTTCGTCCCAGCGGCTTCCACACCTGGCCCAGCAGATCCTGCAGCATGAAACGGCCCACCCGCGTGCCGGAATCGAGAATCGTCAGGATGAACAGCGCCTCGAACATAATCGCGAAGTGGTACCAGAAGCCCAGCACCACATCGCCGCCTCCGCCTTTCGCGAATATGTGCGCCATGCCGACCGCGAACGATGGCGCGCCGCCCGTTCGGCTGAAGAGCGTCGCCTCGCCCACGCTGTGCGCCAGCGCCGCCATCTGCTCCGCCGTCACCGGGAATCCCCAGCCGGATATCGTCGCAACTGCCGTCTCTGCCGTCTTCCCCACCACTCCGCCTGGCGCGTTGATCGCGAAATAAACGCCCGGGTCCAGCACGCAGGCCGCGATCATCGCCATGATCGCCACGAAGCTTTCCAGCATCATGCAGCCGTAACCCACCGGAGTGGCGTGTGTCTCTTTCGACAGCATCTTCGGCGTCGTACCGCTTGAGATCAGCGAATGGAAACCGGACACCGCGCCGCACGCAATCGTAATGAAGCAGAACGGAAACACCTTGCCGGCAAACACCGGACCCGTGCCGTCGATAAAGCGCGTGAATGCCGGCATCTGCAGTTCCGGCCGCACCAGCAGAATTCCCACCGCCAGCAGCACAATCACTCCCAGCTTGACGAACGTGCTCAGATATCCGCGTGGAGCCAGCAGCAGCCACACCGGCAGCGCACTGGCGAAGAAGCCGTAAACAATGATCCAGATTGCCAGCGCCATTGCCGACATCGTGAACATCGGCGCCAGCGACGATGTCGAAATCCACTGTCCGCCGAACACCGACGCCAGCACCAGCAGAAATCCGATTACCGATATCTCCAGCACCCGCCCCGGCCGCCAGTAGCGCAGATAAAGCCCCATCACGACCGCAATCGGCATCGTCGCCGCAATCGTGAAGGTTCCCCACGGGCTGCCCGCCAGCGCATTCACCACCACCAGCGAAACCACCGCCAGCAGGATGATCATGATCAGCAACACCGTTACCAGCGCCACGATCCCGCCGACCTTGCCGACCTCCTCACGCGCAATCTGCCCCAGCGATTTTCCATCCCGCCGCATCGAGGCGAACAGAATCACGAAGTCCTGCACCGCCCCGCCAAATACGGCACCGATGATGATCCACAGCGTGCCCGGCAGAAAGCCGAACTGCGCCGCCAGCACCGGCCCCACCAGCGGACCCGGTCCTGCAATCGCCGCAAAATGCTGCCCGAATACGATCCACTTGTTGGTGATGACGTAATCGTGGCCGTTTTCCATGCGTTCGGCCGGCGTGGCCCGCTCGTCATTGAGCATCATCACCTTCGTTGCGATGAACTTCGCATAGAAGCGGTATCCAAGCATGTAGCTCAGCGCGGCCGCGATCACCAGCCACATGCTGTTGATCTGTTCGCCGCGGCTGGTTGCGATGGCTCCGAGCGAAATCGCGGCGCCGCACGCGACCGCTGCCCACAGCAGGCGTTTCACAATTCCCATAGCCTTAAAGATTGTCAGAATGCGGCAAGTGAATGCAACAGCGATTCGCTCGATCCGCCGTCTGTCAGGCGTACTGCGTCCAGCACAAGTCCCCCGGGATCGACTGCGCCGATGTAGCGCGCCTTCTCCTCCGTCGCGCCCATCAGCACCACGGCGTAGCGCCGCTGGCTGTACGTGAGAGCGCGAAACACCCGGCCAGCGCTGTCTGTGACCCCGCGATCCGTCGTCGGCGGGCCCAGTCGCCGCACCACCGAGGCATAATCGTCCGACGCCGTCAGTTGCAGGTACCCCCGGTAATTGCGGAACAGATCCTGCCGCTGCCGCATCTGCGTGCGGTTGGTGACGTCGGCCACAATCCCGAACCCCACCACCCCCAGGATCGCCGCCACGCCGAACCAACGCCAGATTTTGACTTCGGCCCTGGGTTCCAGCCGGATATTGACCACCGGAGCCGGCTTTCGCAGCGAGCCCGGTCCTTTGGGCGAAGCCTCCAGTTCCGTCAGCGGCCGCGGAAACTCAATGACGCGGTTTTCGCGCGGCGCAACCAGGCCGTCCTTCCAGACCAGTTCGCGCGTAAGCTGCACCGCCATGACCGGCTCATCCTGGTCGGTCACGTCTCCGATGAACATCCGCGGCACGCAGATCTCCTCGCTCGTCTGCGTGTTCATTACAATGCATTCCGACCACGTGGCTCTGCGGTAAAGCCACTCGTTCGGCCCGATGTTACGGATCGCCGGATAAAACGCGAACCTGCGGCCGCCGAACTGTTGCAGGGCCGAAGGCAGCGGCGCGATAGACATCGTGCCATTTATGATAGCCAACCGGCTTCGGCCATAATCCTGTGGCATAATTTCCCGGTATATGGAAATCACCTGGCTCGGTCACGGAACCTTTCAGCTTGTTCTTCCCGACGGCGAAACCCTCATCCTCGACCCCTGGACGGACGGCAACCCGGCGTATCCGGCGGGCTTCGAAATCAAACGTTGCGACACCATTCTCGTCTCGCACGGCCACTTCGATCACATCCACGACGCTTTGCCGATCGCGAAGAAATTCGGCTCCTCTGTCGTCGCCATTTACGAAACGGCCGTCTGGCTGGGCAAAAAGGGCGTTGAGAAGTCTCTGCCGATGAATAAAGGCGGCTCACAGCAGGTCGGCTCGGTAGCTGTCACCATGACCCACGCGGTCCACAGCTGCGGCATTCAGGACGATGACGGCTCCATCATCTACGGCGGAGAGGCTGCCGGCTACGTCCTCAAATTTGCCGACGGCCGCACCATTTACTTCGCCGGTGACACCAACGTCTTCTCCGACATGGCGCTGATCGCCGAACTCTACAAGCCGGATCTCGCCATCATCCCTATCGGAGACTTGTTCACCATGGGCCCGCGCGAAGCCGCCGTCGCCTGCCGTCTGCTCGGCGCCGGCACTGTGATCCCCATGCACTTCGGCACATTCCCGCCGCTCACCGGCCGTCCGGGCGACCTGCACAAGCTGGCCCCCCACACTGCCATTTGGGAGCTGAAGCCGGGCCACACCGTCACCTGGTAGCGGCTATTTCGCGTTGTCGCACGTTGCGTCGCCCTTGTCGGGAAGCATGCAGGCGAAGGCCTTCGATCCATCGAGTTCGTGCAATTCGAGCGACCAGCCCTTCACTGCATTCGTCTCGACGCGATGCAGTTCCGTATGCCCGAAGTCGTGCCGGCTTTCACCCGTATTCACCATCGAGCCGAAAACCGTTTCCGCCGACAGGCGCTGCCCGATCGGCACCTTTTCCAGACTCGTGCCGCCATCCCCCGCCACTAACTGGCTGGGACGCCCGTCGCCGAAGCCCAGAAATTCGAATACGTGCATGTGGCCCGATACAACCATCCGCACTCCCTTCGGCTTTGCCTTGTCCCATGCGGCGGCCAGCGGCGCAGTCGGCGTCGCGCCCGGCAGGTAGGCCCAGAACGGATGATGCACCGAAATCCAGTCCACATGTCCCGATAGCCGTGTAAGCTGTTCCGCTACGCGAGGCACATAGCTGGCGTTCTTTTTATCCTTGGCCGCTACCATCGCGGAATCCAGCATGCCGATACGCAGCGTGCCGCTTGCAGCAATCCACGCATCGGACTGCTCGGTGCATGTGCCGTCGAAAGGCCGCGGATCCAGATAGTAGAACCACCCGCGCCAGCTCCTCTCACAGTTCTCGTGATTGCCGCGGGTAAATGCCCACGGCGCGGCCGCCAGAGCAGCCGCGGCGGGCGTGAAAAAATCGGCATTCCACGCCGGCCAGTTGTCCCCATGCGGTCCGGTGCAGCCCGCTTTTGCGTCAGGGCACTCGGTCTCGCGATACAGATAGTCCCCCACATGCACGATCAGATCCGGCCTGGCGCGCGCAACCGTCTGCGCATTGCGCAGAAACGGCCAAGCCACCGGGTCGTTGCAGTCCTGCAGTTCCTTCTCCGCCACCCGGCAGCCGGTATCGCCGAACACGATCACCGATTTCGGCGTCGCCGGCAACTTCAGTTTCTGTGTGCCGAGCCTGAGGGTGCGGATCGTTGCGGAAATCGCTGCCTCACATGCAGGCGGAAATCCTTCCGGCACCGGTTCGCGGCGCTGCATCGCCATCGCATGCCCGTCAGCCTGCAGCGAGGGGCAGCTATCGCCCGTCTCGACGACGACTCGTGCCACATTACGCCCGTCCGGCCCCAGTTCGACCCACGCCGGCGTCAGACTCCGTGCGCTCAGCACTGTTACAAATACGAGACAAAGACACGCGGCCCGCATGAGGCAATCTTACACGCTTAGCCTGACACGCTTCGGGTGAGCAGCAGTGCCTTCCTTTAGATGCTAAATTGATGCCGTGCCGCCATCGCTCAGCTATCCCGCCGGTCTCTGCCCGGATTGCCTGCACAGCAAAGCGATGACCAGCGATCGCGGCAGCACCTTCCTCCTCTGCCAACTCGCCTTTGCCGATCCCCGCTTCCCCAAATATCCCCGCCTGCCGGTTCTGCATTGCGCAGGCTTCGCCGCCCGCCCGCATTCCTCCGCGCCGACTGTATCGACCTGATTCGCAATGGCGGCTATCGCAGTTCTGCATGCCATAATGCAATTGCAGACTTGCATCCGGTCCGCCTTCCGGATCATCCCCTCAAACAACTGGTCATGGCTGAAGTAACCACCGCGGAGGCTCCGTCTCCACCACCTTCCGAAGCTCCCGCTCCCGCCCCGGCCTACGCCAACTGGAAGCCGAAATTCAACCCCTGGATCGTCGCCCTCACCGTCACGATGGCGACCTTCATGGAAGTTCTCGACACCTCGATCGCCAACGTCGCGCTCCCCCACATCGCCGGCGGACTCGCCGCCACGCCCGACGAAGCCACCTGGGTCCTCACCAGTTATCTCGTCTCCAACGCTGTCATCCTCCCTCTCAGCGGCTGGCTTTCCACCATCATGGGACGCAAGCGTTTCTATATGACGTGCGTGGCGATTTTCACCGCCAGTTCATTTCTTTGCGGACTCGCGCCCTCGCTCGGCGCTCTCGTGTTGTTCCGTATTCTGCAGGGCCTCGGCGGCGGCGGACTCGCCACCAGTGAACAAGCCATCCTGGCCGACACATTCTCTCTCGAAAAGCGCGGCATGGCCTTCGCCGTGTACGGTATGGCAATCGTCCTTGCGCCCGCCATCGGCCCCACCATGGGCGGCTGGATCACCGACAACTTCTCCTGGCGCTGGATCTTCTATATCAACGTCCCCGTGGGCCTCCTCTCTCTCTACCTGACGAACAAGATCGTCGAAGACCCGCCCTACATCGAGGAAGAGCGCCGGCGCGTGCTCCGCAATCCCATCGACTACCGCGGCATCGCGCTCGTCTTCTTCGGCATCGGCTGCCTGCAGTACGTACTCGATAAAGGCCAGGAGGACGACTGGTTCGCCTCCCGCCTCATCACCACTCTGCTCGTCACCGGTGTCGTCTGTCTGGTGCTGTTTGTCTGGAACGAATGGAAGCACGACAATCCCGTCGTCGACGTCCGCATGTTGCGCCACCGCAACTTCGCAACCGCCGCTTTCTTCATGTTCGTGCTGGGCGCGGTTCTCTACGGCACCACCGTGCTCATCCCCCAGTTTCTTGAGGGCCTGATGGGCTACACGGCGGAAAATGCCGGCAAGGCACTTTCCCTTGGCGCATTTTTGCTGATGTTCATGATGCCCGTTGTCGGTCGCCTCGTCACCAAAGTCGACCCGCGCTTTCTGATCGCCGGCGGCTTCACCAGCGTCTCCCTGGCGCTTCTGCACATGACGATCCTGAACCTCGGCATCGACTTCCACACCGCGGTGATGATGCGCGTCTACCAGACCGTCGGCATGGCGTTCATATTCATTCCGATTTCCACCATGGCGTACATCGGCATCCCGCGCCACAAAAGCAATCAGGTGGCCGGCATCAACAATTTGATGCGCAACCTCGGCGGCAGCGTCGGCATTTCCATGCTCAGCACATTCCTGATCCGGCTCGGCCAGAAGCACCGCGTCACCCTCGTTGCCCACGCCACGAATGGAGACCCCGCGTTCACCCAGCGCGTCGCCGGGCTAACGCAGGCCTTCACCAGTCAGGGCTTCGCTCCGAATCAGGCCCGTTCGCAGGCGCTGGCTGTGCTCGATCGAACCATCGACGTCCAGTCGGCAACACTCGCCTACGTGGACATAATCTCGGTCATGGCGGTTGCCACCCTGTGCCTTGTCCCGTTCGTCGTGCTTATGCGCCGTCCGAAGGGTGGAGCACCGCAATCCGCCCCGGCCCATTGATCTGCCAAATGGCATCTCTCCAGTGCCATCTGCCGATGCCCGTGCTATCCTGACCTCAGCAAGCACCACCATGCCACTCCTGACCGCGAGGCTCGAATCTCCCGCGACCAGTGCCGTTGGGTCGACCGGGCATCCGGTCGAACTTAGATTGCGCTCTGTGCCTGTTGCTCCGCTGCCTTTTTGCTCGGTGGATGACCTCGGCAAACGACTCGGCGTCGACCCGGCGACACTCCTCGATCTCATGGCCATCCCCGAACGCACCCGCGCGCGCCGCCGCCACGAGGGGGCCCTCAAACCCGACGAGGCCGACCGCCTCCAGCGCATCGCCCGCGTCTTCGGTGAGGCCGTTCGCGTCTTCGGTTCGGACGAAAAGGCTGCACGCTGGCTCAAAACGCCCGCCCCGTACTTCGACAATCAGCCGCCGCTTGCCTGGCTGGGCACCGACGCCGGCGCACATGCCGTCAGTCAGGAAATTATCCGGATCGATTTTGGAGATTTTGCTTAGAATGGGAGCCCTGCCCGAATGAGGGTATGGCGCATAACGCGGTCCGTTCACGCCGCCAGTCCGCTGTCCGGAGAAGGTGCCGCCCGCTCAGGAAATCGCTGGAATTCGGCCGGCGTCCGTATCGCTTACACATCCACAAGTCGCGCGCTGGCTGTGCTGGAAATGCTGGTCCACGTAACGCGCGACACAATCCCGGAAGACATCGTACTGATTCCCGTCGATGTCCCGGCCAGCCTCATCGCGGAACTCGATTCTCCGCCGCGTCACTGGAACGCCCTGCCGTATAGCGACTCCGGCCGCCACGCCGGCGACAAATGGGCGCGCGACAGGAAATCCGCCGCCCTGCTCGTCCCCTCCGTCGTGCTCCCCGCGGAGCGAAATCTGCTCATCAACCCGCTCCACCCGGACTTTCCCAAAGTGAAAGTCCACCCGCCGGAGCGTCACCCCATCGATCGCCGCCTGCTGCGTTAACCCTGCGCCTGCTCGTCGACGCAGCTGTTCCGCAACTGCCCCAGCCCCTCCACCTCGACCACCACTTCATCGCCCGCCCGCAGCCACTTCGACGGCTTGAAGGAAAAGCCCACCCCGCCCGGCGTCCCCGTCAGCACCACGTCGCCCGGTTCCAGCGTCATCACACTCGACAGAAATTCAACAATCGCCGGGATGTTAAAAATCAGCTCGCCTGTATTCGAATCCTGGCGCTTCTCGCCGTTCACATGCGTCGTCAGCCGGAGGCAGTGCGGATCGGCCACCTCATCCGTCGTCACCAGCCACGGGCCCATGGGGAGGAACGTATCGAAATTCTTACCCATCGTCCACTGGGATGTCGCAATCTGCACATCGCGCGCGCTCACGTCGTTGGCATTCATGAAACCCGCCACGTGCTCGCGCCAGTTTTCCGCCGCAATGTGTCGTCCGCCCTTGCCAATCACGAAGGCCAGCTCACCCTCGTAGTCGTTCTTTGCCGACATCTTCGGCAGTACAATCGCATCCCGCGGCCCGTTCACCGTATTCCCGTATTTCGCGAAAATGATCGGCACCTTCGGCGGCTCCACCTTCGCTTCGGCCGCATGGTCGCGATAGTTCGGCCCCAGACACAGAATCTTCGGCGGCTTCGGCACCGGCGCGCCCAGCGTCACGCTCTCCAGCGCAAACGTCGCCGCCCCCGGGGCCTTGTGCACGAAAGATGCCACGCGGCTCATCGCCTCGCTGCCGCCCTGCAGCACCGAAAGCATATCCATGTAGCCGGCTGCCTTCAGACTGATCACCTTCTCGCCCGCAACCACTCCCGCGTGCGTGTGCCCGTTGTGCCGAAACGTAACCAGCTTCATATTGCCCGTAGTCTAACAACCGCGATTTCGTGCGTCGCTACTGAACCGTAACCACCGGCCCCGGTTGCGTCTGCACACCGTTCACCGTCGCCTGCAACGCCTTGTCGCCCGCCGGCACCGCCGGCACGATTACATTGAACTGATACAGCCCCGCTCCGGTGATTCCCGCAAAGCTCACACTCGCCGGCACGCCGCCGATCGTAATCGTCACCGGATTCACCGTCGGCGCCGCGCCCGCGAAAGCCCGCCCCGCGGGCACCGCCGGATTCGTCGGACCGAAGCCCACGCCAAACAGCTCCAGCACCTCGCCCGCTTTCACCGGTCGCGTGTTGAAGGCAAAACCGCCCACCGGCCCCAGCAGATCGTACGTACCGCCGCCGTACGCGCCCGTGCCCGCCGGCGTAACAATCACCCCCGCCGCATGCGTGCCATCCAGCAGGCTGAACGAAGGACTGGCCGGCGCCAGCGTCACCGTTGCTGAAAAACTTCCGTGCGGCGTCGTTACAACCACAGTCACCACGCCCGTCGCCGTATCGTCGGGCGCCTGCAGATTGATCTGCCCCGGGCTCACGTACCACAGATACGCCGCCTTGCCGTTGATCGTCACGCTCACCCCGCCCAGCGTCGTCGGGAAATCGCCGTTCCACGTCACCGTCGAATCCGCCAGATTCGTTCCATAAATCGAGATCCACGAACCAGTTTCGATCGAAGTCAGCGTGCTGTACACCGGCACGATGCCGCCAGCGCTCACGACCGGCGCATTCGCCGGCAGAATCGTCAGCGTCACCGGCACCTTCGCCGATGCAACGCCCGCCGCCAGCGTCACGGTGCCCGAATAAGTCCCTGCCGCAAGGTTCGCCACATTCACGGCCACCGGCACGGAACCCGGCGTCTGCCCTCCCGCCGTCGACACCGTCAGCCAGTTGCCGCCGCTCGCCGTGCCCGCCGTCGCCGTGTACGTCAGTCCGCTGATATTGCCCGTAACCGCAATCGACTGCGGCTTCGGCGTCGTCGCGCTGCCTGCCTGATACGTGAAGCTCAGCGACTGCGGCGCTGCCGTCAGCTTCGGCGGGTCGGCCACCGTCATCGTGATCGACGCCGACGCCGCCGGCGCCGGCACCGAGCCATCCACCGCCGTGAACCCAATCGCCCCCGTCAGAATATTTCCCGACCCGAATCGCGACGCATCCGCCGTAATCGTCACCGTAGCCGTATACGTGAACGTCGTTCCGTCGAAATCGGTCTGCTTCATATTGACCGACGCCGGCGACACCGTCAGCCACGTGATCCCGTTATTGCTGGTGCCTGTGACCGCGGCCTGCAGCAGCGGCCCCGTGGCCAGCATGTTCTGATACGTCAGCGTCACCGTTTGAGAACTCGCCGTGCCCACCGGAACGCTGTAGGTCAGATTGGTCGGCGCAGCCGCCAGCGTGCCGACGATCGCCGACCCGCCTCCTCCGCCACCACCTCCGCCGCCACTGCTTCCGCCACTGCTTCCGCCCCCGCCACCACCACTGCCACCACCACCGGTTGAACCGGCACTGATCGTGAACGTTTGTGTGACCGGCGCAGCCGCCGCATAGTTCGCGTTACCCGCCTGGCTGGCCGTGATCGAACAATTCCCGGCCGCAAGCGGGGTCACGGAAGACCCGCTGACCGTACAAATGCCCGTTGAGTTCGACGCATATGTCACCGTCAGCCCCGAACTGGCCGTCGCAGTCAGCGCAATCGCCGAGGACGGCAGCGTCACCGGCGACAGCGCGTTGAACGTGATCGACTGCGAACCCTGCGTAACACTGAACGTCTGCGTCACCGGCGTCGCCGCCGCGTAGTTGGCATTCCCCGCCTGGCTCGCAGTGATCGAACACGTCCCCACGGCAACGAGCGTGACTGTGGCCCCCGACACTGTGCAGATCCCCGTACTGTTCGACGCGTATGTAACCGCCAGCCCCGAATTCGCCGTCGCGGTCAGTGTGATCGGCCCTGACCCGTAAAGTTGATTGCTCAGCGTTCCGAATGTGATCGTTTGCGTGCCCTGGCCCGTGGTCACGCTGAAAGATTGAGAAACCGGCGTCGCCGCGAGGTAGGTCGCGTTACCGGCCTGGTTCGCGGTAACCTCGCAGATTCCAGCCGTCAGCAGCGTCACCGTCGCCCCGCTCACCGTGCAGACGGAAGTCGTGTTCGACACGTACGTCACCGCGAGCCCCGAACTCGCCGTCGCCGTCAGTGCGAACGGCGCTGCTCCGAGCGTCTGCGCGCTCAGCGCTCCGAAAGTAATGGTCTGGATGCCCTGCGTTACCGTAAACGACTGCGTTACCGGCGTCGCCGCCGCGTAGTTCGCGTTGCCTGCCTGGCTCGCCGTGATGGAACAGGTGCCCAGGGTCACCAGCGTGAGCATCGTCCCGCTCACCGTACACACCGCCGTTGTGTTCGATGCGAAGCTGACCGCAAGCCCCGAACTCGCCGTCGCCGCCAGCGCGAATGGCGCGATCCCGAGCGGGGGATTGTTCTGCGCTCCGAACGTGATCGTCTGTGGACCCTGCGAGATGGTGAACGACTGCGTCACCGGCGTGGCCGCGCTGAAGTACACGTCGCCCGCCTGCGTTGCCGTAATCGAACACGTGCCGGTCGCCACCGGAATGGCCTGCTCCTCGGGTACGGTAGGAAGCAGAAAGTACTGCCCCACCGTGCAAACGGCAGGCGTATTCGACACGTAGCTCAGCGGCAGGCCGGAAGATGCGCCGGAATTCAGCGTGACCAATCCGGAGCCGAACGCCAAACCAGTCGGTGCGACGAATACCGTGCTCTGTGTCTGTGGAGTGGAGACAATTTTTCGGATGACATTGTTGATCGTATCCGCGATGTAAACGCTGCCGGATCCATCCAGAGCCACGCCACGCGGCTGATTCACTTCCGCGCCCGTTGCCGGGCCGCCGTCGCCGCTGTAGCCACAGCCAGTGCCTCCTGCCAGCGTCGTAATGATGCCGCCCGCCGAAATGAACCGCACGGCACAGTTGCCGGTATCCGCGATATAGAGATTCCCGGTTCCATCCACCGCGACGCCCCATGGGTTGGTCAGTTCCGCACTGGCCGCGGGACCGCCGTCGCCGATAAAGCCTGCGGTTCCATTTCCGGCAATAGTCGTGATGATGCCGCCGGCGGATAACTTGCGTATGACGTTGTTGCGGAAATCCGCTATGTATAAATTGCCTGTTCCGTCCACCGCGACGCCCGACGGTGCGTTCAGTTCCGCCGCTGCCGCCTGCCCGCCGTCGCCGCTGTAGCCAGCGGTACCGTTCCCCGCGATGGTGGTGATGACGCCGCTGGTGGATACCTTGCGCAGGACATTGTTGCCGAAATCCGCGACGTACAAATTGCCCGCTCCGTCCAGCGCGATGTCGGTCGGATAGCTCAGTTCCGCACTGGCCGCGGGACCGCCGTCGCCGCTGTAGCCAGCGGTACCGTTCCCCGCGACGGTCGTGATGATGCCGGACGTGGATACCTTGCGGATGCAGTTGTTCCAATAGTCCGCGACGTAAAGATTGCCCGCGCCATCCAGCGCGACGGCGCTCGGTTCGAACAATTCCGCGCTGGTGGCCTGCCCGCCGTCGCCGCTGTAGCCAGCGGTACCGTTCCCCGCGACGGTCGTGATTCTTCCAGCCGGCGAAACTTTACGGATGCGGCTGTTGTTGCGGTCTGCGACATAAACGTTGCCTGCTCCGTCCACGGCCACCCCATACGGCCAGAACAGTTCCGCGAACGTCGCTGCGCCGCCATCTCCGCTGTAGGCTCCTCCGAGATATGTCGAACGGTAGCTGTTGCCCGCAATCGTATAAATATTGGGCACTGTCGTTGCGGTCACGGGGAACGTCTGGACCACCGGCGTCGCCGCCGTGTAACTCGCATTCCCTGCCTGGCTGGCGGTAATCGAACAGGTCCCGGCAGCCACCAGCGTTACTGTGGCGCCGGACACCGTGCAGACCGCCGGGGAATTCGACGTATACGTTACGGGCAGCCCTGAACTCGTCGTCGCCGTCAGCGCAAAAGGCGGGGCGGAGACCGGTCGGCTCAGCAAAGTGCCGAAAATAATGTATTGCGAACCCTGGACGATACTAAACGTCACCGTCACCGGCGTCGCTGCGCTAAAGTTTTCGTTGCCCGGCTGGCTGGCCGTGATCGAACAAGTACCCAGCGCCACCGGAGTTGCGAGACTTCCGTTCACCGTGCAAACGCCGGGGCTGTTCGACGTATACGTTACCGCAAATCCCGAGGATGTGATCGCCGACAAGGCGAAAGTGTTGCCAAGCGGCTCGCTGAATTGGGTAAAAGAGATCGTCTGCGATCCCTGCAGGATGGTGAACGTTTGCGTTACCGGCGTCGCCGCCGAATAGTAAACGTCACCGGGTTGGCTCGCCGTAATGGAACAAACTCCCACGGAGTGCATGCCACCATTTGCTGCGCACACCGAAGGGGTGTTGGTTGTGTTCTGCACCGCAAGTCCCGACGCGGCGACCGCGTTCAGTCCTGCTCCCTGGTACGAACTAAATTGAAGGTTTGCCACGGGCGGGAAAAAGATGCTTTGCGTCTGCGGCGTCGCGACCACCTTCAGCACGGGGTATCCTGCACTCGCCTCCGTTGCGATATAGAGGTCGCCGGAACCGTCTGCCGCCACACTCACCGGAGGCTGAATAGTCGCCCTGGTGGCCGGGCCGCCAATGCCGCCGATATCGCTGCCGCCGGTTCCGGCGACTGTCGTGATCACGCCGGCCGTCGACACCTTGCGGACTACGCCATTCGTGCGGTCGGCAATGTAAAGATTACCTGCTCCGTCCAGCGTGACAGCCGTGGGAAAAGACAACTCCGCGCTGGTGGCAGGGCCGCTGTCGCCGGCATAGCCGCGCGTTCCATTTCCGGCAACAGTCGTAATCACGCCCGCCGGTGAAACCACCCGGATGCGCTGGTTGTAGCTGTCTGCGATGTAAAGAATCCCCGCCTGGTCCAGCGCTACCCCATGGGGATAAAACAACTCCGCGTTGACTGCCGGACCGCCGTCTCCGCTGTAACCGCCGGTTCCGTTTCCGGCGACCGTCGTGATCACGCCCGCGGCCGACACCTTTCGGATGCGATGGCTGTAGCTGTCTGCAATATAGAGGTTGCCCGCGGTATCCACCGCCACGCTGCTCGGAACATTCAGCCTCGCACTCGTCGCGGGGCCACCGTCGCCGCCGTCCGCACCGTTGCCGTCCCCGGCGACTGTCGTGATCACGCCGGCTGTGGACACCTTCCGGATCCGGTTGTTCGACTGATCGGCGATGTAGAGATTGCCGGTCGCGTCCAGGGCCACGGCGCTGGCGCCGTCCAACTCTGCGCTGGTCGCCAGCCCGCCGTCTCCCGCATAGCCAGATGTGCCGTTGCCGGCCACCAGGGTGATCGTCCCGTTCGGAGACATTTTCAGGACCTGGGCGCCATTCCCGGTATACAGATTGCCCGTTCCGTCCACTGCCAATCCCGCGCCCGGCAATGGACCGGCCGTCGTTACAGCTTCGTTGCTGTCATAGCTGGCCCCGTTCACCCCATAGATGAAAGTGGTGAGGATGACGCTGAAGGTCTGCGTCACCGGCGTCGCGGCCGCGTAATTCGCGTTGCCCGCCTGGCTCGCCGTAATGGAACACGTCCCCAGCGCTGCTAACACAACAGAGTTGCCCACCACCGTACACACCGACGTCGAGTTGGACGTGTAAGTAACTGGTGAGCCCGAACTCGCCGTCGCCGTCAGAGTGACATAGCCGCCACCCAGCGGCTGACTTCCCGGAGAGGCGAACGTAATCGTCTGCACCGCCTGCGTCACGCTAAACGTCTGCGTCACCGGCGTCGCCGCCGCATACGTCGCATTCCCCGCCTGGCTCGCCGTAATCGAACATGTCCCGCCCGCGACCGGGGTCACGGAAGATCCGCTGACCGTACAAACGCCCGTTGAGTTCGACGCATATGTCACCGGCAGCCCAGAACTGGCCGTCGCAGTCAGCGCAATCGCCGAGGACGGCAGCGTCACCGGCGACAACGCCCCGAACGTGATCGACTGCGTCGCCTGCGTCACACTGAACGTCCGCGTCACAGGCGTCGCCGCCGCGTAGTTGGCGTTCCCCGCCTGGCTCGCCGTGATCGAACAAGTCCCCACCGCAACCAGCGTCACCGTCGCTCCGCTTACTGTACAGATCCCCGTGCTGTTCGACGCATACGCAACCGCCAGTCCCGAACTCGCCGTCGCCGTCAAGCCGAACGGTGCACTCCCCAGCCCCTGACTGCTCAAGGCTCCGAACGTAATCGTCTGCGCCGCCTGCGTCACGCTGAACGTCTGCGTCACCGGCGTCGCCGCTGCATAGTTCGCATTACCCGCCTGGCTCGCCGATATCGAACAAGTCCCCACCGCGACCAGCGTCACCGTCGCTCCGCTCACTGTACAGATCCCCGTGCTGTTCGACGCGTACGCAACCGTCAGCCCCGAACTCGCCGTCGCCGTCAACCCGAACGGCGCACTCCCCAGCGCCTGACTGCTCAACGCCCCGAACGCAATCGTCTGTGCCGCCTGCGTCACGCTGAACGTCTGCGTCACTGGTGTCGCCGCCGCGTAGTTGCCGTTCCCGGCCTGGCTCGCCGTTATCGAACAAGTCCCCACGGCCACCAGCGTTACCGTCGACCCCGACAC
>CAIKMJ010000029.1 GCA_903828455.1 uncultured Acidobacteriia bacterium
GATTGAAACTCTGTCCGGCGGTGTGACGTGGAACGGCGGTGTGTCGCCCCCCGCGTGGGGGCGTGGATTGAAACGTCTGGAGCGTCAATCCGCAGACCCTGCAGCTGTGTCGCCCCCCGCGTGGGGGCGTGGATTGAAACACGCGAATCGCCAGCAGGAGACAGCGGTCCCCGGCAGTCGCCCCCCGCGTGGGGGCGTGGATTGAAACATGATCCGCGTCTTCGGCATCAATACCGATGTGAAGTCGCCACCCGCGTGGGGGCACAAAAAGGAGCGGAATTATTGAAGTCGGCGTCCTCGTCGATGACAAATTGTCGGCGAGCGCCTCACCGGGTTCTTCGTGGCGTTGGTCTTGAACGGGACCGCCGGATGCTTTGATGGTGCAGGAAGGCCCACAGCCCAGGCTGATCCGGTTCGACAAACATCCCGCAGTCGCGCGCCTCTGCAACCAACTCCCACTCGAATGCTCTGTCCTTAGCGCGCTGACGCCTCCGGCGTTCGGCATCGACGGAGGCTGTCATTTGCTTTAATGCCTTGAGCCCTTCACGTAGCGCGTGCCTCCGCTCCCGCGCTTCCAATCGTGCCCCGGGCGTATATCCGCCGTGGAGCAGACGGGCGTGCCTGGAACGTTCCCGACCATGCTCGGTGGTAGGCCCGCGCGACAGCCCTCCATGCAGCCTACAGCGACGCCGACCCCGAATGGCGGGGCACTGGCACGGTGATCCGGCCCTCGTCTTCGCGCCGCAGCGGGGAGCGGTCGCGGGATCACCCGAGCGGTTGCCGTTCCGGAGTTGGCCGGGTAGGTAGGCATCCGTCCTGTCGGGTTTAACTACGGCTACCAAGTCGAGCCGAAGCTGGATGGGAGCACCGCAAAACGCCGTTGCGGCAGTTTCCTCGCGGTTCATGGGGTTCATTGAATCGATGTTTCGCCAAATGCCAGGTTTTGGCCATGTTTGGGCTAGGTTTCCGTGGTGAGCGGGGTCTCGATTATCGGCAAGATGCAACGGACATTCGGTAGCCGGACCGGAGCGCCACAACTCGTTCACAGCCGTTTCCTCGCGGTTCATAGGGTTCATCGAATAGAAGCTCCGCCAGTACCTAGGTTTTACATTGGCTTTGCCCTGTTTTTTGCCAGTTCACAAAGACTCTGCGGACTGGGCATAAAATCGCGCCGCAAGCCGCTGATGCCATTCGAGGGCATCCGCCACACCGGCAATGCCCCTGCGTCGCCGCCAGAAGGCCGACGCGGCCCGCGCGGGCCGAGTATCCGGGGGGAGGGCCACCTCGCACTGTGCCACGAAAGCTTCATCCGGCCACGAAAAGGCTGATTCGTGGAAGCCTGGCACCGTCCCGAAGGGCGCGGTCGAGGAACTGAGACTTGAGTTGGGCGATCTGCCAAACAGCCATACGGCCGCAGAACTGGCGGAGTTGCGATTCGGCGGCTTGTTCTGCGTCGAATAGCTCGCGTTCGGACTGTCGGGAACGGGCAATTCCCATTTGCTGCTCGTCGAGGTGCGTTAGCTGTTGCTCAAGTGCTTCCAAATCGACGATGGCACTGGGAATCTTAGCCGCGATGGTGTCGAGCGACTCCGCTATGGGGAGGAACGCCGCCGGAACCTTCTCGTCGCGCAAGGCACGTGCCAGGGCCTCGACGCGGCTTTTCGACTTGTTCGAGGTCTCTTCATGCCTCACAAGGTGGTCTTCGCCACTTTTGTGTTCGACGGCGGGGTCCGCTGCCCCGACTGCTTCCAGCCAGTGCCGGTTCCCGACTCCGATCCTGATCAGCTGCACGAAGAACCCGTAGGAGATTTCCGCTTTTTTGCCCCGGCGCTTGAGCCGAAGGAGTTCTGCCTTGATCGCGGGCAGATTCCAGCCACCGGCTTCGGCGATCTCCCACGTGATCGTTTCATCGGGAGGTCCCTCGACCCACGAAGGTTTCGTCGTCTGATTGCCGTCCTGGTCGGTGGTGACAAACAGAAACACCAAGTCTCTGAGGTGCGCGAACTCCTCGAGCGAGCATTTGATCGGCCGGGCCTTTTGGTGATGCCTGAAATTCCGTGCGAGCGATGGCGGGGACGCAACAATACCAGTAGATTCTGGTAACGCTCGCTTTAGTTCTTTTTCTCCATTTTCTTTTCTATCAATGGGAAGCCGCATCGGTGCGGCTTCAGAAGACCGCACCGATGCGCTTGATTCGGGGGAGGTTATGGGCTCTTTTTGAGCGGGGGGCTCCGGCTGGTCGGCTAACGAAGGGGAGCACCGCCGTAGAGACGGTTTCTTGTCACACATAAAGGCGGGAAACCACGGAAACCGATAGCGGTTCGATCTGCCTAACCCGACCCGGACGCTCTGCAGCCGACCAGTCTCATCGAAGAGCTTCAGATACCGCTGAATCTGGTCAACCGATATTTTGAGAACGCGGGCAATGGTTTTCTGCCTCCACCACATTTCACCCTTCAGCCCGGCTCTCCGCAGTATGTAGATCAGCAGACGAGCCGCCGTCGGATTCAGTTCGGTATCTGCAAGTACGGCATCGACCGTCTCTGAGACCGTCCGAGCTTCGTAGTACCAAACCGGCTCAGCGCCGTCGCTTCTGATCTTGCGGGGCGGGTGTATTCCCCTAGCCTGCGGAGGCCCCTGAATCACTGTGGATGTTTGCTGTCGGCACGTTTGCGCCGAACGTACTGTTGACCGAGCGGGAGAATCTCCCGTACACTCGGTTCTGAAAGAGCCCACGTAGTACCTCGCGGACGCCCTGGCAGCCACCAGGGCGTCTGTGTTTCGAGGTCAAAAATATTGGGCTACGCGAAATCAGGAAAATGTTGTACGACGGTACGACATCGTATTGTGGCGGTCGATGAAAACATTGGAAACACAGTGCATCCGGAAGACCCAGCGCGATGGTAAGAACGCTTTAAGTTCAGCGCGCTCAATCTACACCCGATCTTCCAAGCTGTTGGTTGCGAGTTCGATTCTCGTCTCCCGCTCCAGTCTCGCCGGCAAATCCTGTAACATCAGGGCCTGATGGGGTCTGCCGCCGGGAAAGTTTCGCGTTTTCCAATTCCCCGTTTTTTCATCCGGAAGTACCCGTGGCTGCTGATCGTGACGGCTGCTTTGTGCTGCAAGGCTGCTGCTGCGCCGCGGCCCGCGGCGGACGGGGCGCGGGCGCTCACTGAAGTCTTCGCGCAGGAGGTGACGCCGCGGCTGACTCCGCCGGACGATGAGCAGGCGCGCTATGCCGGGCTGCTCGAAACACTGCTGGCTCCAAGGCACCTTACCGAGCCGCAGTATGTGGTGCTGGTGGACCGCAGCCCGTTCGTTCAGGCTGTTCTTGTCTACTTTTTTGAGCCAGCGAGGTTTGAGCCAGCGGGGTTTGAGCCAGCGGGGTTTGAGCCGGAGCGTTCGGGCACGCGCCTGATCGGAGCGTCGCCGGCTTCGACCGGCAAACCGGGACGGGAGGATTACTTTACAACTCCCACCGGCGTCTTCGCGCACTCGCTCGACAACCCGGATTTTCGCGCCGAAGGAACGCTGAACGAGAACGGCATCCGCGGCTACGGGGTGAAGGGTATGCGGGTGTTCGATTTCGGCTGGCAGCAGGCGCTGCGCGGCTGGGGTCGGCCGTACTTCAGCACGATCCGGCTGCAGATGCATGCGACGGACCCGAAGTATCTGGAGCCGCGGCTGGGGAGCGCGCAGTCGAAGGGGTGCATCCGAATCCACGCTTCGATGGATGCGTTTCTGGACCGGCACGGGATTCTGGACGTGGATTACGAGCAGGCCGAAGCGGCGGGGCGATCCCTGTGGGTGCTTCGTCCGGACCGCGAACCGGTCGGTTCGCCGGGCCGCTACCTGGTGGTTGTGGACACGCAGCGCACGGCGCGGCCGGAGTGGTCTCCGCTGCCGAAAAGCCACTGACGGACGGCGTTGAGGGGTGCCTGAGCCCGGGCGGCCGGTGGACGGACCCCTGTGATAACCTATTGCTTTCCAACCTGAGGAGTCCCATTATTATGTTGCGTTCCATTGCCACCCGTACGGCTCTGCTGTGCGTCGCCCTCGTCCCGCTGGCTGGCAGCGCCTTCGCTCAGGCGAAGGTTGCAGTCGTTAACGTTCAGAAAGCGATTCTCGATTCAGACGAAATCAAGAAGGCGCAGACGGTTCTCGAAGCGAAATACAAGAGCCGGCAGGATGAACTGCTGAAGCTGCAGAAGGACCTCGAAAGCATTCAGACGCAGCTGCAGGGCGGCAAACTGTCGCAGTCCGCGGCGAGCGAACTGCAGTTGCGCGGTACGCGCGAGCAGCGCGACGCACAGCGGATCTCGGAAGATCTGCAGGCGGATGCGGACCGCGACCGGCAGGAGATTCTCAGCAAATCGACGCAGAAGATGCTGGAAGTTGTGAAGAAGATTGCCGATGAAAAAGGCTACGACGTGGTGATCGACGTATCCCAGGCCTTTTACACCAAGCCTTCGCTGGATATTACGGCAGAGGTTGCGGCGGCCTACAACAAAGCTTACCCGGCGAAGTAGCGAAACCTGAGAGAAGCGGACAGACGCCATGTCGGGCTATCTGGATCAATACGGCAGTGGCGAAGAAGAGAGAAATCGCCTCGTTGGCCGGTTGTTCGGCGCCCTGATTGGCGTGGGAATTGCGGGGGCGCTCGGGTGGTACGTGTTTCAGTTTCACCACGAGGAGAGTGTGGTGAAGACCTTCGTTGCAGCGGTCCGGAAGGGCGACTACGAAGCCGCTTACCGGGACTGGGGCTGTACGGCGGAGAAGCCGTGCCGGGGGTATTCGATGGAAAGTTTCCTGCGGGACTGGGGGCCGAACGGGTCGGCGCCCGATCCGGCGGTATTCGGCCTCGTTGCCGACGAAGGCTGCAACAATGCCGTGCTATTTACGCTGGCGGTGAATGCGAAACGCCAGGAAAAGTTGTGGGTCAATCAGGGCAGCGACGAGATCGGTTTCGCGCCGTATGCCAATTGTCCGCGAAAGAATCCTTATGCCGTCCTGCTGGACCGTTCACTGGGATGGCTGAGAAAACCACTGCTGAAATAGACTAAAAGAGAGAATTATGTCGACTACATCCACAGGCGCGGGACTCGAAGGCGTTGTCGCCGGCGAATCCGAGATTTGTTATATCGATGGCTACGCGGGCGTTCTCAGCTACCGCGGCTACAACATTCATACACTGGCGCAGAACGCCACGTTTGAGGAAGTCATTTGGCTCCTCTGGAAAGGTGTGCTGCCGAAGCAGGCGGAACTGGATCAGCTGAAAGCGGATCTGTATGCCGCCTATCCGCTTCCCGCGCAGGTGCTGGAGTTCCTGAAGGCGAATCTGGAAGGCTCGCCGATGGATGTGCTCCGCACGGCGGTTTCGATGCTCAGCCTGTACGATCCGATCGCGAAGGACATGTCGCCCGAGGCCAACCAGAAGAAGGCGATCAAGCTGATGTCGCAGACGTCCTCGATCGTGACCAGCTTCGGCCGCCTGCGCGCGGGCGCGGCGGTGGTTTCGCCCGACCCGGCCCTGAGCTACGCGGCCAACTTCCTGTACTGCCTGACCGGCGACAAGCCCGACAGCGTGATGGAGCGGACCTTCGACATCGCGCTCACGCTGCATGCCGATCACGAACTGAACGCTTCCACGTTTGCCGCGCGCGTGACCGCCGCGACGCTGTCGGACATTTATTCCTGCGTGACCTCCGGCATTGGCGCGCTGCGCGGACCGCTGCACGGCGGCGCCAACGAAGAAGTGATCAAGATGCTGCTCGAAGTGGGCACCGCGGACAAGGCGGTTGAGCGGGTGCAGGAAATGTTCGCGAAGAAGATCAAGATCCCGGGCTTCGGCCACCGCGTGTACCGCACGGAAGATCCGCGCGCCACGCACCTGCGCGTGATGTCGGAAAAGCTGGGCAAGAGCACGGGTCAGGAAGATCTGTATCTGATGTCGAGCCGCGTGGAAGAAATGGTGAAGGCGGAGAAGAAGCTGAACCCGAACGTGGACTTCTACTCGGCGTCGACCTACTATTCGCTGCGGATTCCGATCGACCTGTTCACGCCGATCTTTGCGGTCAGCCGCATGTCCGGCTGGACGGCACACGTGCTGGAACAGTACAAGAACAACCGCCTCATCCGCCCGCGCGCCGAATACAAAGGCAACCCGGACGGCATGCCGTGGATCCCGATGGCTTCGCGGTAAGCAAAGATGGACGAACGGGCTTACTATACCGAATCACAGGAAAAGAAGTCCGTTCCTTTGAATTGCCCCTGGTGTAAGACCCAGGATTCGTATGAGCTCAACTGGGCAGTGCGGAAGAAAAAAGACCGCCTGCCCGGTGGAGCCGACGAACGCGACCGGGCCAAGTTTGCCAAGGCCCAGAGCTACATGGTGCTGATCGACAATCAGACCATGTGTAAGAACATGCGGTGCCGGAAGCGGTTCGACATCTCCGGCATCAAGACGATGGCTTTTCTGTAGACAGATTTTCCGAAGTGATGAGCGCCAGCGCGCTCTGTTCCATTTGATCAGCAGTCTGAAGGACACTGATCCCCGCCTCGAACTGATTCTTCGCCGCAATCACGGCTACTGCTTCACTCGACAAAGAAACAACATCGACCGGCTCAGCCGGATTCACCGCGTGCTGGGATGCGCGCAGCAGATCCGCCTGGGCTTGTTCCAGCCCACCCAGGGCGATCGCGGAAATATTCATTTGTTCTGCTTATCGGCGGATAGTCGGCAGATTCGAGCAGAACTATTCGTGTCGGATGAAGATTTTTATTGGAGCAGGCGAGCGGTCTGTGCCTTTTCCTTCGTATTCCACGTGATCCAGGTTTCGTTGCCCGCGTGCAGCAGACGCGGATAGCCGAGAGCCTGGCGGGTGCCCTGCGCCACTTCGATGACGGGGCCGAGTTCGCCCGAGGTCTTCACGTAACGGGCGAGGACACTGGCGCCGCCCGAGGCGTTGCGTTCCAGCCAGGAGACGAACGCACCGCTCGTATCGGCGGCGGAGGAGGCATAGCCGTAGGCCTGGCCCGTGCTGACCGTGATGGCTTTGCCGAAGGTTGCTCCGCCATCGGCAGAAACGGCCGCTTCCACGCGCGCCTTGTTACCCGCGGCGGTGTACCAGGAGACGGTGACGTTATTGCCGGCAATGGCGGCCGAGGCGGCGTTGGTGGGGCAGGCGTCGATCTCCCAGTTGTCGGCGGCGACGATCTTGCCGGGCGTCCACTTGCCGGCTTCAAGGCGCGTAACGGCGATGTCGCGGATGTCCGCCTTCGTGTGGGCGCGGTAAGCGACGAGCAGGCCTTTGGCGGTGCGGATGACCGAGGTGGGGCAGCATTCGCAAACGTCGGGAACGAGGCTTTCTTCCTTAATCAGCTTGACCGCGGTGCCGTCGAAGGTGAGGACGGAGCGCTTCATGGCGGTGGGTGCGTCGGGGCCTTTGAGGGCTTCGAGCCAGACGATGGAGACTTCGTGGTCGCCGCTGGCGGTCATGGAGGCGAGACCGTGCTCGACCGGGTGACGGTCGCGGTGGGCGACGATGGGGGCGGTCCACTTGATGCCGTCGCGGGAGGCGGAGACGTTGACGAATTCGGCGTCGTCGGCATCGGAGTTGGCGGCGGTTTCGATCCAGTGGGCGACGAGGGAGCCGTCGCTGAGGGCCATCACTTCGGGGAGTTCGGCGGGGTGATGGAAGAAGGGACGTTTGGCGGCGATGGTGCGGGCGGGCGACCAGGCACCGGCATGGCGCACGGAATAGCGGAGGGAGTAGTCACCGGCCTTGTCGGCTTCGAGCCAGCTCAGGAGGAGATCGCCGGCGGCGCCGTTGGTGAGATTGGCCTGGGTGGCGCCGGCGGGCGTGGGATTCTCCACGTTCTGGAGGCGACTGGTTTGGGCGAAGGCGGGTGCCGCGAGGAGGGCGGCAAACAGTACGAGGAGTGTTTTCATGAGGGGAAGTTCTCGTTCATCAGTATAAGCGCATTGCGCGGCGTGCGGTCAGCGCCTCAGCTGACGCTTTCAGCGCTGTAGCGCGGGATCAGGCCGGTGCGGACGGCGTGGCGGTAGACGCGGGAAAAGAACCATCCGGCGAGCACGATATAGAGCAACGCCAGGGCGGAACCGGCAAGCAACATGCCGAAGGTCGCGGCATCGCCGGCGGGGCGGCCGATCGCGATGCCGCGCATGGCTTCGAAGACGTAGGACGGCGGGATGGCGCGCGAAACGTACTGCATCCAGCGGGGCAGAGTGGAGAGCGGGTAGAAGACGCAGGCGAAGGGCGAGAGCAGGGCGGGCAGAGGCCAGATGAACCATTCGGCGGCGGGGCCGAGGCGCAGCACGATGCCGCTGCCGACGATGCCGAGGGCGATGCCGAACAGGAAGAGCAGCAGAAGGAAGGGGATCAGCAGAAGGCCATAGGCGAAGAAGTGGAGACCGAAGACAGCGGTGGCGAGGATCAGCATGGCGAGGAGGCCGAAGGCGCTGGTGGCCGCGCCGGTGAGGACGAGTCCGCCGATGTATTCGGGGAGCGAGAGGGGAGTGGCGAAGATGTTGAGGAAGTTGCGGGACCAGACGTCTTCGAGAAAGGCCGTGGTGACGCCGTGCATGACGCGGACGAGGAAGTCCCAGAGCAGCACGGCGCCGAGCAGCGCGGGGACGAAGCTGCCGCCGGGGACGGTGACGGTGCTGAGGTAGCGGGTGATGAAGCCCCAAAGCAGAATGTCGATGGTCACCCAGGCGAACAGCGGCAGGACGCGGGCGGGGCTGCCGCGCAGCAGATAAAACTGGCGCAGGGCGATGGCAACGGTGCGGGCCGGACTCATGACGCGATTCCATTCATCCGGCGGTCTCCAGCGCGAGGGGTTCGCGGGCGACGGCGATGAAGAGCTCTTCGAGCGAGGCCTTGCCATGCTGGGCGGGCAGCCGCCTGGGGTCGCCTTCGAGGAGAATGCGGCCGCGCGAGAGGAAGAGGACGCGGTCGCAGACTTCTTCGACTTCGTACATGTTGTGCGAGGTCCAGAGTACGCCGCCGGAGCCGCGCGCGGTGAAGTCGCGGATGGAGGAGCGGATGTCGCGGGCGGTGGCGGGGTCGAGCGAGGCGGTGGGTTCGTCGAGCAGAAGCAGTTGCGGCAGGTTGATGACGGCTTTGGCGAGGCTGACGCGGGTCTGTTCGCCGCTGGAGAGAACACCGCATTTGGTGTCGCGGAAGCGCTGCAGATCGAACTGTTCGAGGAGTTGTTCGACGCGCGTGGCGAGGCGCTTCACGCCGTAGATTCGGCCAAAAAAGTGAAGGTTCTGGGTGACGGTGAGGTTGCCGGGCAGGGGCGAGTAGACGGCGGCGAAGTTGGTGCGTTCGAGGGCGCGGGAGCGGTGGGCGGCAAGGTCGATGCCATCGATGAAGACGGATCCGGCGTCCGGCGCGAGGACACCGAGGATCATATTGATGGTGGTGGTTTTGCCCGCCCCGTTGGGGCCGAGAAGGCCGACGATTTCATTCGGGCCGACGGAAAACGAGACGCCGCCGACCGCAACGGTGTCGCCGTACTGCTTGCGAAGATCCGTGACGGCAAGGACGAGCGGCGCGGGTGTCACTTCCTCATTGAAGCAGACAGGGGCGCAAGATGCGCCGCAGCCGCGCCGGGTGCCCCGGGAGAAACCGAACCGGTTCGCCGAGCGTTATGCGGCGGCGGCGGGAAGGAGCCCGGCGTCGATGGCGATGCGGGTTAGTTCGGCGATGGAGCGGACGCCGAGTTTCTCCTTCAGGTTTTCGCGATGAAACTCGACGGTGCGCGGGGAAATGCCCAACTGCGCCGAGGATTCCCGCGCCGTGCTGCCGGCCGCGAGCAGCCCGAGGACTTCCTTTTCCCGGGCGGTCAGGCTGGCAAAGAGGGCCGGTATGACGCGCCGGTCCGTCGCACCGCGCTCGGCGGCAGCCATGCGGCAGCCGCGTCCGAGCGCGCGCTCAACGGCGGCGGCGATGCGCCGCGCTGCGCCAGGTCCAAGGAAAACAGCACTTTCCCGGCGCTCAATGGCATTGCCGAACTGTGAGGGGTCGAAACGCACCTCCAAGCGGATACAGCGGGGCGCAGGAGTTTCCGAAGAACCCGTTTCCTGCACGGCTGAGACGGCAATATTGGGCAGCGCCGGAGCGTCCACGAAACTGCCAGTGGGGTGTAATGCTGTTGCAAGGGCTGACATAGCGCTTGGGAATATGCAATCGAGTGGCCATCGGCAAGTGGTGAAATTACGAGGTTTTTGGCGGTTCGGGCGAGCGACCTGCGCGAAATACGGGCCGCCTGCGCCACTCCGCGCAGCAGCGGTGGCGCGAGCCGGAATGCGGGCCGAATCCGGATAGAATTGATTTGGCCGGGCGCTTGCACGAAGGCAAAGGCGGCGCTGACAGGCGGGCGAAGAGGGAAGCGTTGAGCGAAGCACGAAGCTGGAATGCGGGACGGGCGGAGGCGAGGATCCGGGAGCTGGAGAAGCTGCCAGGGGCGCTGCTGCCGATTCTGCAGGCGCTGCACGAGGAATTCGGCTACATCGATGATGCGGCCGTGCCGCTGGTGGCACACGCGCTGAATCTTTCACAGGCCGAAGTTCACGGCGTGATCGGGTTTTATCATGACTTCCGGCGCAGCCCGGGCGGGCGTCACCGTCTGCAGGTGTGCCGCGCAGAGGCCTGCCAGGCGATGGGCTGCGAGCGGCTGATGGCGCACGTGGAGGCGCGGCTCGGCGTGAAGCCGGGCGGGACGACGGACGACGGGATGTTCACGGTGGAGCCGGTATACTGCCTCGGCAACTGCGCGCTGTCGCCGGCGCTGATGCTGGACGGGCGGCCTTACGGGCGGGTGTCGGCGGAGATGGTGGATAGTTTGATCGACGATGCCCGGAGGAAAGCCGGGGGGACCGAATGAAGCGGCGGATCTTCGTACCGGGCGATTCGGCGGCAGTGTCGGTGGGGGCCGATGCCGTGGCGCAGGCAGTGGCACGGGAGATTGCGGCGCGCGGACTCGATGCGGAACTGGTGCGGAACGGGTCGCGCGGAATGTTCTGGCTGGAGCCGCTGCTCGAAGTGGAGACGGAGAAGGGGCGAATCGGGTACGGGCCGGTTGCGGCGGGCGAAGTGTCTGGCCTGTTCGATTCCGGTATGCTCGATGCCGGGCCAGTGGCGGGCCGGACGCACGCGCTGTGTCTCGGGCCGACCGAAGAGATTGCCTGGCTGAAGCAGCAGGAGCGGCTGACGTTTGCGCGGTGCGGCGTGACGGATCCGCTCTCGATAGCGGATTACGTGAGCCATGGCGGGTACCGGGGTCTGGCGAGGGCGCTCGGGATGGCCGGCGAGGACATCGTCGCGGAAGTCGCCGCATCGGGACTGCGCGGGCGCGGCGGGGCGGGATTTCCGACGGGGATCAAGTGGCAGACGGTGCGGGATGCGGCGGCGGACCGGAAGTACATCGTGTGCAACGCCGATGAGGGCGACAGCGGCACTTACGCGGACCGGATGATCATGGAAGGCGATCCGTTCGTGCTGCTCGAAGGGATGACGATTGCCGGACTCGCGACGGGCGCGACGAGTGGCTACATCTATTGCCGCTCGGAGTATCCGCACGCATTTCGCATGCTGCAGCGGGCGATCCGGATCGCTTATGACAGCGGATATCTGGGCGCGAATGTGGCGGGAAGCGGAAAGAGCTTCGACGTGGAAGCGCGGCTCGGGGCGGGCGCATACATTTGCGGAGAAGAGACGGCGCTGCTGGAGAGTCTGGAAGGACGGCGCGGGCAGATACGCTTTAAGCCGCCGCTGCCGGCGATCGAGGGGCTGTTCGGCAGACCGACGGTCGTCAACAATGTGATCTCGCTGGCGACGGTGCCGGTGATTCTGGATCGCGGCGCCGAGTTCTACCGGGATTTCGGCACGGGGCGCTCGCGGGGAACGCTGACGATTCAGCTGGCCGGGAACGTGAGACGCGGCGGTCTGGTGGAAACGGCCTTCGGGCTGACGCTGCGGGACGCGATTTACGGATTCGGCGGCGGGACGGCTTCGGGTCGTCCGTTGCGGGCCGTGCAGGTGGGCGGGCCGCTGGGCGCGTACTTCCCGGAAGCACTGCTGGATACGCCGCTCGACTACGAAGCGCTGGCGGCAAACGGAGGTATTCTGGGCCATGGAGGCATCGTGGTTTTCGATGACACGGTGGATCTGGCGAGGCAGGCGCGCTATGCGATGGAGTTCTGCGCCATGGAAAGCTGCGGCAAGTGTACGCCGTGCCGGATCGGCTCGACGCGCGGTGTGGAGGTGATCGACCGGATCATCGGCAATCAGGAGCGCGCGAACAATCTCCAGGTTCTCAACGACCTCTGCGAACTGCTGACCGATGGATCACTGTGCGCGCTGGGCGGACTGACGCCGCTGCCGGTGCAGAGCGCGCTGCGGCATTTCGCGGAAGACTTTCAACGGAGCTGAAGACCGGAGTCGATCAATATGGCACTGCTGCAGGAAACCGATTTCGGCACGCCGGCCCCCCGCGGCGCGGCGGGGTGTGCGGCGGGCGCCGAAGGGGAAGCGACGGTGACGCTGTCGATCGACGGCAAGCCGGTGACGGTGCCGGCGGGGACGTCGGTGATGCGGGCGGCGGCGCAGGCCGGGGTTTCCGTTCCGAAGCTGTGCGCCACCGACAGCCTGAAGGCGTTCGGATCGTGCCGGCTGTGCCTGGTGGAGATCGACGGCAGACGGGGCACGCCGGCCTCCTGCACGACGCCGGTGGAAGCGGGGATGAAGGTCCACACGCAGACGCCGAGACTGGCCAAACTGCGGCGCGGCGTGATGGAACTCTACATTTCGGACCATCCGCTGGATTGCCTGACGTGCGCCGCCAACGGCAACTGCGAACTGCAGGACATGGCGGGCGTGGTGGGTCTTCGCGAAGTCCGCTACGGCTACGAAGGGGCGAACCATTTCGATCAAGTGAAGGACGAATCGAATCCGTATTTCACGTTCGATCCGGCGAAGTGCATCGTCTGCTCGCGCTGCGTGCGGGCGTGCGAGGAGACGCAGGGAACGTTCGCGCTGACGATCGACGGGCGGGGCTTTGCGTCGATGGTGTCGGCGGGCGGCAAGCCGTTTCTGGAATCGGAATGCGTGTCTTGCGGGGCGTGCGTGGAGGCGTGCCCGA